>JAFGLZ010000041.1 GCA_016927755.1 Phycisphaerae bacterium | reverse complement strand
GAGCCGGGGTGGCCGTGCTTCGCGGCGGCGTTCCGCACCCTCAGAAACTCCCCATAGTACGCGCGCGGATCCGAGAGGTACGTGTGCATGGTCGGGTGGTCGACGTCCTTCAGCGCGCCGGACGTGTGCAACCCTTCCACCTCCTCGGCCGAACCAACGCCGATCCCCGACGTCATCGCCGAGCCGAGGATGCGCGCCTCCGGATAGACCTGGCGAACGGTCTCGGCGGTACGGCGAGCCAGCTCGTAGAACTCCTCGGCCGTGCCGGTCCAGAAGCGGGGCATGTCGGGCTCGTTCCAGATCTCCCACGCGTAGACGCGGTCCTTGCACCGCCCGACGGTGCGCCGGACGTACTCGAGGAAGAGAGGAACGTCTTCCGGCGCGATGTACATGCCGCGCTTCGAGCCGGAGGGCGACTGCTCGACGGCGTTGTTGTCGAAGCAGAGCAGCGCCAGCACCTTCACATTGTGACGATGGGCGGCGTCCAAGTACCCATCGAAATGATCGAGTCTCCATGTATCAGGCGTGGGCTGGATACGTCTCCAATGGAAGTCCACGCGCATCAGCCGCACGCCCAGCTCATCGAGGATCGCGTACTCCTCGTCGGAGCGCGAGTAGCCGGCGTGACAGATGCCGGCCGGCTCGCCGACTTCGACGCGCGGGGGCCGCTCGAGCCAGACCGCCGGCCACATGGTCGTCAGGATCAGGCACGCGATAGGCGCCAAAATGGCCATACAGATCGCCGCATAGGCCAATCCGCGGGCCGAAGGAGAGATCAACATCGACTCCTCGGGTTCCGGCGCCGCCTGACGCTTCGAGTGCCACACGCCCACGCCCACCAGAACCAGCCACGCGGCGTACAGCCCCGGTGTCACGACCCGCATGTTCGCCATCAGGCCCTTGACGAAGTCCAGACCCACCTCGAAGACAATGATCACGCCCGCGAGCATGAAGCCCAGAAGCCCCAGTATCCATATCGCCGTGGTAACCGCGGCCGAGGCCGAGTACGCCAGCGCGCCCTCTCGCGTCGAGGCAAGCAGCAACGTCGACAGACCGTAGCCCATGATCAACGCGACGGGCCACACCGCCAGTTCATCGCTTAGCAGAAGCACGGCGACGATCACGGCATGGGCCAGAAAGGCGGCTCGGAGTCGGGACGCGAGCAGCGCCAGCGCGGCACCGGCCACAAACCACGGCGCGAGAGCGACGTCGATGAACTGGAAGTACTTGAGCTCCGCCGTGCCGGTCATGTGGCAGACGAAAACGAAGCGGAGCAGGACCGTCAGCATGAGCGCAACGGCGAAGAGGGCCTCGACGAAGGTCGCAGCGCTCTGCCAGAGCGGATGTCTGGTGGCCATGTGGACCTCGTCGGGGCCGCGTCCGCGACGGGCAGCCGTTGCCACAACCGCGTGGAACACGACCGATACGGTCAGGAAGTACGGCGTCCACGTCATCCCCGCCGCGAGCCAGACGAGCGCCACCCAAAGCGCGATTGCCGCGGCGACGGCGCGGAGTCGTCTCTTCCGTTGTGGTGCGTCGAACCCGCTGGCGCGTGTGCGTTCATGCAACGCAAGATCGGCCAGCAGAGCAAACGCGATCGCGACGCTCCAGAGGCACAGCGGCCAGGTGATCGGGACGACCGGGTTGAACGGGTCGCGAAGGGCCACGTAGAGCAGCACCATCGCCATGCACGCCGCGGCCGACAGGTGGAGCGCCCACTCGATGCCGACGATGGCCGCTCGGACCACGCGGAGCCGCGCCAGCAATCCGACAACGACCATCGCCCCGAGCGGAACAACGGCAACGAAGGCGCTCGACATGTTCTCCGCAACGAACGGCGTGGATTTGTAGAGCACCCAGAACGCGTGCAGCGGAATGAGGACGAAGACCTCACCCCACCCAAACGCCCGTGCCACAAGATCGGGTGTGGCGCCTGTGGAACACGACGGTGAGTTCGCTTCTGCCGAGCTCATGCTTCCTCTCAAACCGACCAGCCAACCAGAAAGCATGCTCGCCTAGAACGCGCTTCGCGTCAAATGCCGTTGGCCGGCGGAGTGAGTGCGAAACGCGTCGTCATTGAGCACGTTGTCCAGCATGTGGAGAGCGCGAGATGAATACATGAGTACAGGCCCGCTACTCGACTCGCGAGCGAACGCTCTGAACGTCAATCGCGATCTGACCGTCGACGGGCTGGGAGGCCGCGCCACTGCGATACCCCTGCCCCAAGTAGATCCACGTGCCGGATGGCTTATGCGTCACGCTGACGGGCGGCGCGCCGTTCACGGCGGCGGTAGTCGTATTCGCCTCGGTGGTGATCCTTACGTCAGTCCACTGCCCCTGCCTGACCGTCCCACACGGACGCTGCTCCCGACTCGTCGCCAGCCAGAGCCGGCCGTCCCGAATGATGAGTCGCGCGGGTTGGTCGGCGTCTCCGACCGTACAGATAACAAGATTCTTGCCGGAATGGAGCTCGAACTTGAAGCCAAACTCCACGCCATCGCCGCGGCCACGATCATTCTCGTCGAGGTCGACCCCCGCCGAAGCGTTCCCTGTCAGGAGCAGCGATTGACGCCCATCGACGGTGCCGACCTCCGCGCGGTCGGCGCTGTCCGCCGGAAGAACGAAGTCCTTCTCGAGTCCCCCGCGATCGGCGGGGTCCAAGCGGAGGATGGGTGCCCCGGTCGGCGTCTCGGCCGGCGCAAGCGCCTCGCGCCGCGCCATGGCGGCGAATCGGTTGTGCAACACATTGTGTTGAGCTGCATCGAGCAGGGCCCCGTAAACCTCAAACACGCGTATCTCACCAATGAACGCGGGAAGCGTGCTCGAAGGCATACGCTTGGTCCCGATGTAGCCGGTCGTTCCCCGAAGCGGTATCGGGGCAGGCGGTCTGAACGTAATGCCGTGAACCTTGTCGTTGACGTGAAACATGGCCAGGCCGGTGCGGTTGTCGACGGTCAGGCCGACGTAGTCCCAACGCCCACGATCGAGCGGCAAAGGCGGCTTGATGTTCCCCTCGGCCGTGGCCAGATGAACGAAGGGACGGAGATCCCGAGTGTCGAGTCCACAGACGAAGCCGCCGCTGGGATTGCCCGATCGCGTGTCGAGAAGGACGCCGCCCGCCTCGGGTCTGACCCAGGCGCCGATGCTGAACCCGTCATCGCCGGGCTCGATCACGCGGCGCGTGGCCACGTGCTGGGCGCCGTCGAACCCGAAGGCGTCCCCCAGGCGAGCCGGTCTGGGCGGAGGGGGCACGTTGCTTCGCGGAAACAGGTAGTACCGGTCGGGGGACGGCAGGGGCGATACGTGCACGACCTTGATCGACCGGTACTGGTTCCCCTGGCTGTAGGAGATCAGCGCGGCGTTGTCCCGGAACCACATCTGCGGGTACGCAACGGTCTGCTCCCTGGCCGTTAGCCCCGGACCCGCGACGAAGTCGATCCCGCCACCGCGCGTAAAGAACAAAGCCAGGTTGTACCGATCGGCCACAAACCGACTCGCCGGCCAGTCATTGTGCACCATCACGAACCGATCGCCACCGGCCGGCAACACGTGCATCCGCGACGCCACCGTTTCCAGCGGCACGTACTCGTGCGGGCTCCAGGTCGCTCCGCCGTCGGCGCTTCGGGACCAAAGCAGCATTTCGCTGGGGCTCGGGCCACCCTTGTCCGCCCGACGGTGGTCGTTGTTTCGCGCGACCATCCATACCGTCCCGTTCGGATCCTCCCAGACGGTCGGCTCCCACTGGGCCCAACTCCGCCCCGGCTGGATCGCGCCCGGCGAGGCCCGCCACGTCTTGCCGGCGTCGTCGGTCATTAGGACGCTGTTGCGCTTCTCCGAGGCCCACCAGCCATCGAGACCCTCAGGGGCATCGTCCGCCTTCGGACCGATCAACGTCACCGGAGCGAGAACCCGTCCAGATCGCAGCCGCACCGGATTCTGCGTCGGGAAGGGCCGCCAAGCCTTGCCGTCCACGGTACACTTGGGCTTGCCGTCCCAAAGCAACCTTCGGTTGAGCCACCTGCCGTCGGGGTCCTTCAGTCGGGAGACGTAGCAGCCGGCGTGCTCGTCCTTGGAGTTCTGGTCCCAGACGGCCCAGAGCTCGTCGTCGACGACGATCAGGTTCGGCTGCCATTGAGTCCCCTGCGGACACGGGATCGGGTTCGAGCTCTTCGTTTCGCTCGAGAAGGCCGCCTCCGGCGCGGACCACGTCCGCCCGTCCCGGCTCGTGCTGACGACGTTGAGCTGGCCCGGTTTGCCTTCGTACGGAACAGTGTTGGCGTTCCAGACACAGAACCACCGGTCCTTGAACCACGCGATGCTGCTGTCGTGGTTGTACTTGAGGGGCTGGGCGTCGGCGTCCGCGACGAAGTATCGCTCGATGGTGGGTCGGTAGACTTCGTAGGTTCGCCAAGGCCCAAGCCCGAGGGTGGCCGCCGCCGTGATGATTGCCGTTATCGTCATGGTTAGCTCGCAGGTCGGTCGTTCGATTCACTTTCTTGTCAGATCGGATTCCCCCGATCAGGTCGCCCCGGTGATATGATGCAGACTGGTTCGAGCCTGTAAAGGATGCTTCTCGCAGGCTTCGAAACTGAACGCCTGACGCAATCGGAGAACGCGCCAATGAGACTCGATACGGCCCCGCCGAGGAGGGCATCGCGAGTGAATGCTGGAATGATCCTCGGCGTCTTGGCGTGGGTGCAATTCGGCGCGATGGCTGTCACGGGTGAAAACCGAGCGTTCTTGGAAGCACAGAAGAGGCCCGCCTTCAAGATCACCGATCCGGTCGGGCTGGTGGCCGATGAGGGCGAGAAGGCCAAACAACGCCGGGCCGGCGCCGACCTGCACGCCGCGATCATGCAAGCCCGCGCCGACGGAGCGAAACAGTTCCGCGTTTCGCCGGGCGAATACCGGTTCGCCAACATGAAGTCGCTGCGTTTCGAGGGCCTCGAGGACTTCACGATCGATGCGACCGGCGCGACGTTCTGGTTCGAGCGCGACATGAAGGACGTCGCGGCGAACCCGCCCGGACTCGAACTTGTCGAGTGTAAGGACATAACGCTCAAGGGCGTCTCGATCGACTTCGACCCGCCGCTGTACATGCAGGCCATGATCGTTCGCGTCGATCATGGCGAGAATGCCTTCGAGGTCGACGTCGATGAGGGCTTTCCCGTGGTGGACGAACTGCCCGGCGGACAGATGACCGCCTATCGCGCTGGCGGCGAGTTCATTCCCCAGGCCGTCCTGCGGCATCTGGGCACGACCAAGATCGCCGCGCGGAGACTGAAGGTCCGCTTCGACCCAAGCATGAGGCGCGTCGTCGAGGGATCGCACGACAAGGCCCTGGCGGCCGCGTGGCAAGGCAAGAACCTCGTGCGCGTGGGCGACTACCTCGCGATCATCTTCCGGCGAGGACGCTCGATTCACGTCGACCGATGCGAGCGGATCACGCTGGAAGACGCGACCCTTTACGCGTCGCCCGGCATGGGCATCCTCGAAACGGGTGGCCAGGGCGGAAGCACCTACCGTCGCGTCAAGCTGATCAGAAAGCCCGGCACTCGGCGCCTCCACGCCGGCATGGCCGACGCGTTTCACTCGGCCTTGACCGCCAGAGGACCGACGATCGAGGAATGCGAATTCTCGTTCAACTCCGACGACATGATCAATCTCCACGGATTCTTCACGCTGGTCTGTCACCGCTACTGCCCCAGGAAGCTCGTCGTCTTTCCCATGCGGTACAACCCATACCGAGTCGGCGGGAAGATCGCGTTCTACGACTTCAGCAGCGTCGAGCCCCAGGGCCAGGCCACGATCACCGCCGTCGAGCCGCTCGAGGATGCCGCTCTTGCCGAAAAGGCCAAGCGTCTGCCCGAGGAGATGCGAATCCTCGCCTATAAGGGCGATCCGTATGTGATCACCCTGGATCGAGATGTGGCGGCGGCCGAACGATCCATCGCCGACACCTTCAACTACAACGCCCCCGGCTTCGTCATTCGCAACTGCTACTTCCACGACACGATGGGCAGGGCCCTCCTGCTGAACGGCGCCTCGGACGGCCTCGTCGAGAACAACGTCTACGAGCGGATGTACGGCGGGATTCGCGTCTACATGGAGTCGTGGTTCTACATGGAGGGCGGCTTCCCGCGGAACGTCCGCGTCGTCGGCAACCGGCTGACCGACATCGGCGGCCCCGCACTCGGCGACGCGGACCAGCCCGTCCAGGCCGCCATCTACGTGGGGATGGTCCCCAGGCCCAACCGGATGCGGAAGTCGAAACCCCTGGCCAATATCGAGATCGCCAACAACGTCATCGAACGGCCCGACCGCCAGCCCATCATCGTCACGTACACGCGCGGGGCGAAGATTCGCGGAAACCGAATCGTTCGGCCGCACGACAGGAGCGGGCCGCTCGGACTCGACGTCGGCTCGAAGTACTACGGAAAGTCGCTGCGGTCGGCCATCTACGTCGCGGTCTCCAACGACGCCGACGTGCGGGACAACACGGTCGTCGATCCCGACGGATACTGCACGGACGGTCCCGTGGACATCGGGCCGATGACCGAGAACGTCACGGTCGAATGAATGCGCCCCCCCCGCCGCGCTCAGCCCTCGCGGATCTCACGCTTCTCGGCGTCGTAGATCTGGCGCTTGCCCGTGTCCATGGCCTGCGTGGCCATCATCACCGCGACCGAGTGCGAGTAGCCGGCGTCGATCGGGGCGTTCGGCGTCTTGCCGCTTCGGAGGCACTGGAGCCAGTCGAGGAAGTTGTCGGGGATCTGAACCGGCTCGACCTTCTTGGCCGCCTTGGGCGCCTTGCTGGTCTTGATGGCGCCGGCGGACGAGTACGTCGGCGCCTGCCAGTTGCCCAGGTCGATCACGCCTTGATCGCCGTAGATCTTCAGCACACTGCCGCTGCCGTTGCCGAAATTCGTCGCGTAGCTGACCAGGAAGCCCTCGGGATAGATCCACGTGGCCTCGCAGTGGTCGGGGCAGGTGAACTCGTACTTATCCTTCCAGGTGAACGTCCGGCCCTGGGCCACCGCGCTGCTGGGGATCTTGGCCCCGACGATGTAGTGCAGCAGGTCGATGAAATGGCAGCCGAGATTGGCGATCGGTCCGTCGGTGAACTCCCGGTAGCCGTACCAGCCGGTGAGCAGCTTGGCGTCGAACGGCCGCTTCGGGCGGTCCATGAGGAACTCGTCCCAGACGACGTCCTCGGCCTTGGCCTCGGCCAGGCGGCTGTACCAGTAGGGTCTGCCGCCGTTGCGACACTGCTCGATCCGCGAGACCTTGCCGATCACGCCCGTCTCGAAGAGCGCCTTGCACCCGGCGCTGGTCGGCCAGCTCCGCACCTGCGTGCCCAACTGCACGACGATGCCGGCGGCCTTGACCGCGTCGCAGGTTCGCTTGAGCGATTCCATCTTCATGCCCATGCCGAGAGGCTTCTCGCAGTAGGCGTGCTTCTTGGCCTTGGCGGCGGCCTCGAGGTGGAGGCAGTGGTGATGGTCGCACGAGGCGATCATCACGGCGTCGACGTCGTCGAGGGCCATGATGTCGCGATACGAGACGAAGGCCCGCGCCTCTCGGCCGTACCACTCCTTGCACCGGGCGGCGGCCCGCTCGCGCCTCTGCCGCCACGGGTCGCTGACGGCGATGAACTCGACGTTCTGCGCCTTGTCGTATGGGTGGATGCCGACCATATGGGCGTCGTAGCCCCGCTGCCCGCAGCCGATCAGGCCAAGCGAAATCCGGTCGTTGGCGCCGATGATGCGGGCATAGCTCGACGCCGTGAAGGTCGCGGCGATCCCGGCGGCCCCCGCGGCCCCTGCCGATGCGGTCTTGAGGAACTGTCGACGAGTGGTAGAAGCCGCCATGAGTAGGCCTCCTTTGCAGCTTACATGATCCGCGATTGAAGAGTCCAAAGACGACGGCGACGCCACGCGCCGCCCCGACAAGGCGTGATCCTACCCCGAGTGCCGCCGAGGGTCCAATACCTCGGGACGCTCATGCAGGCTGGAGCCGCATCCTATCCCCGCCCAGCCCTCACGCCGACGTAGGCCTTGGCTCGGAACACCGCCGTCCCTTCGGGGTTCATCGGTACGGGAAACTCCAGACTCCGGGCCGGTGCGAAGCCGTGCTCGTCGAGAAGGCGACCGATCTCTTCCATGCCGTGGCGGTACATGGTGACGAACGAATCGGACTCCGTGTACTCGGGTCCCAGCACGTATTGGGCTGCCTCGCCGGGGCCGCGATCCTCCACGATGAAGACGAACACCCCGTCATCACGTAGCACCCGCGAGACCTGCCGAAAGACGCACCGCAGATCGCCGAAGAAGTGGAGCACACCCATACAGACCGCATGATCGATCGACGCCGTCTCGTACGGGTAGGGCTCGACCGTCAGGTCATGACACCTCAGATCGGCGGCGAATCCCTTCGCCCGACAGACGTCCAGCATCTCCGGCGATGCGTCCATGCCGTAGACGTGCAGACCTGCCTTGCGGAACAGAACCGAGCCGAGCCCCGTCCCGATCCCGATATCGAGCACCGACTGCCCGGTATGGACGAACGCATATGCCAGACCGAACGCCACCTCGGGGCCGCGCCAGTTACATGCCTCCGCCTTGCGGTCGTAGTCCTTCACGGAGAAGGAGCCGCCCGTTGGGTCTTCGTTCGCCATGGGTTCTGATTCATCCTTCTGCCGTAATCGAGCCGAACGCCTCCGCCCGCATCAGCACATCCCAGGACGCTCACGTCTGATTGCGCGTTGCTGAGGCGTGAGCTGCCGTTGCCTCGCCGTCTCGAGCTGCTGCCGCTCCCACTGCGACGGGTGCATCCTCGGTCCGTGTGACACCTTCATGTCCCAGGCTGAATCCAGCGCACAAGAGGGCAATCACCTTGCGATCACTTCTCTCTCGCATGCACAAGCCAGTGGCCCTTCCCGCGCTTCGGCACGCGATCACTCGCTGAAAGGCCTTCGAGTTGAACCCGCCCTTCGCTCCTCCATTCGTGAATCCACTTCTTCAGATCGTGTTCCCGCACCAACGGGTACCTCGACAGGACCCCCCAGACATCGTCATAGAGGACACGTTTCGCCCGCACGAGCGTCTCTAACACGTGGCCCTCGGCGGCTGCCAGATAGCGATGACGAAGGCTCTGATAGTACTCGTCATCGCGCATTGACTTGCTGTCGAATACGAACTCGTTCTGCCTGGTCTTCTGGATGCGATGACGTCGTTGTGCACCAGCTCGCGCTTCCTCCATGACCGACATCGCCTTCTTCTCTGCTTGCTTGAAGACTTCCACGCCTTTGGGATGGCGAGTGGCGTAGATCAGATGGAAATGGGTGCGGTCCTTCTGAGGGTGGAGTACGATCGCTGAGCAGACATACTCGAAGCCCCCGGCCCGTTGGACCGCATCCATGTAGCATTGAGCGAGTTCGTCCTCCCGGTCCTGCCCCTCCAGATGCCCGATCCGGCTACGATAGTCGATCGATCCGAACAACCGATCGAACGTCGCGCGGGTGGAGGAGTCTGGGGTCTCGGCAAAACGAGAGATATGCCCGGTCATGAAGTTGATCAACGTCTCACCCGGCTTGAGCTGGAGAAGGGGCCGAATCACATCGATTGAGAACCCCGTCCATCCCGTTGGATCGATGAAGATGAACGGGAACGATGAGGCGCCGCCACCCTTCACGAAATCACAGATATCCTGGACTGATTCCTCCAGCGCCGCGTTGCGCGTCGCGACTTCAGCGTCCGAAATGCCATCGACAAACTCCCTCAGTCGCCGATACGGGTCGGGGTCCTTCTCGAGAAAGAAGCATCGCAGGGACAGCGACTTGCCGTGATCGGCCAGATCGGACTTCGCCTTCCGCAGTTGCCTCAGAGCGATGCTGAAGGAGCTGTCCTCCAGCTTGTCTGACTGCACGTTCCAGGGACCGGAGAAGCAGTCGACGTACGTAATGGTCTTCCATTTGTTCCCGACGATGTGCGCGAAACGACCAAGGTAAGCCTCGAGTATGAGATGTTTGACGAGTGTCTGCTCTCGCCCCGCGTAGGGGTTGCTCGTATCGGCTTCGTTCGTGCTCACCTGATTGCTCGTGACTATACGGCAGGCTGCAGAACTGACATCGCCGCACGACGCTCAGCGATCGACGGCGGCGTGCGCGGTTTGATCTTGGGGTATTCGTCGTAGGTGCGACCGTCCAGCTCGCGCCCGGCCTTCCCTTTCCGGACGCCGCCCCATTGCTTGAAGAAGAACGGAGTCTCCGTCTCGCGGCACTGCATTTGGATGCCACGAACCCACGCCGGACGCATCGGACGCGCGCCGGGACCGCTCTCCCCACCCACAATTACCCAGTGAATGTCGCGGAGCGGCAGGGCCCCCAACTCCTCTAGCAGCGGCTCAACAGACAAGAAACGGACTGCTGCGGGGGTGGCCTGAAGATGGCGAACGCGACAGAGGCCGTGCGTTCTGTCCTCCACACTGACACCCCACCAAATGTGCGTCTGGGACTCTACCCAACGCATCTTGCCTTGCAGGAGGCGCAACATCCGCTGGGACCGCTTCGTGAGCACCTGATAGGTGTGCCAATTGGCGATGCGCATAACCCGGAGGACGGACTCGATGTACTCGTCAGGAACACCTTCGTGAAAGAGATCACTCATCGAGTTGACGAAGATTCTGCGGGGCGTTGCCCAACGCAACGGTTCCGTCAGTTTCTCGGGAACCAGGCGCAGGTCGAACCCCTGCTCGTACGGGTGGTCCGGGACTCCGCGGAAG
This sequence comes from Phycisphaerae bacterium, assembly GCA_016927755.1. GTDB lineage: Bacteria > Planctomycetota > Phycisphaerae > UBA1845 > JAFGLZ01 > JAFGLZ01. The sequence goes on along the minus strand of JAFGLZ010000041.1, from coordinate 39,542 downwards.
CGTTCCGCAAACGTTTCAGCGTAGCAGTGAGCGCAGCCGGGACTGATCTTGGTGCACCCCCGAACCGGATTCCAGGTCGCATTGGTCCACTCGATCTTTGAGCCGTCGCTCATATGGGCACCCAACCAAACTCCTAACAAGATGCTAGCTGGAGCACCCCGGCTTGGCAACCCCCTGTCTTCGTTTGCCTAACGTTCCTTCCCGCAATGACCGCTTCGCAGCCCAGACCCCGAAGTGCAAGAAGATCGGTCAACGGGCCGTAATCGTGCGATCTCCTTGTCCGATCGCTCTCTGCTCGCAACCCTTCCGCCTCAAGCGTACAATCACCCCCATTCAAGGAGCCCGATCATGCTCACTTCTCTTGGCGACGCAGGTGCGTTGGGAGGACTTGCGATTCTCTTCCTGGCCGGCGTGACGTTCCTGGCGGATTCGGCCTCGGCGAGCAGTTGGCGGCCGAACTACGACGAATCCAAGGTGCCGTCGTACACTCTGCCGGACCCGCTCGAGATGAAGGGCGGCGGCAACGTCGCCGACGCCGAGGCGTGGCGGACGAGACGTCGCTCGGAGATCGTCGAGCTGTTCCGCAAGCACGTCTACGGCCGGGCGCCCGGCAAGCCCGAGGGCATGACGTTCAAGACGTTCGATCTCGAACCCAAAGCCCTTGACGGAAAGGCCACCCGGAAGCAGGTGACCGTCAGCGTCACCGGCAAGCCGGACTCGCCCAGCATGGACATCCTGATGTACCTGCCGAACCGCGCCAAGAAGCCCGTGCCAGTCTTCGTCCTGCTGAACTTCCAGGGCAACCACTCGATTCACCCGGACCCCGGCATCAAGCTCTCGACGAGCTGGATAAGCAAGAACTACGAAGGAGTGGTCAACAATCGCGCCACCGAGGCATGTCGCGGGAAGGCCCAGTCGCGGTTCCCCGTGGAGAAGATTCTGGAGCGGGGGTACGGGCTCGCGACGATCTACTACGGCGACATCGACCCGGACTTCCACGACGGGTTCAAGAACGGCGTCCATGGCGCCCTCGACAAGCCCCGCCAAGGCGAGCGTCCCCCCGATGCCTGGGGCGCGATCGGCGCATGGGCGTGGGGATTGAGCCGGGCGCTGGACTACTTCGAGACGGACCGCGACGTCGACGCCAAGCGGGTGATCGTCCTGGGGCACTCACGCCTCGGCAAGACCAGCCTGTGGGCCGGGGCGTGCGACGAGCGATTCGCCATCGTCATCTCGAACGACTCGGGATGCGGCGGGGCCGCCCTGAGCCGACGGGCCTTCGGCGAGACCGTCGAGCGAATCAACGCCAACTTCCCCCACTGGTTCTGCGGCAACTTCAAGAAGTACAACGATCGCGAGGGCGACCTGCCGGTGGACCAACACATGCTCATCGCCCTGATCGCGCCCCGACCCGTGTACGTCGCCAGCGCCGAGGAGGACCGCTGGGCCGATCCGCATGGCGAGTTCCTGGCCGCCTTGCACGCCAGCCCCGTCTACCGCCTCCTAGGAACCGAGGGGCTGCCGACGACGCAGATGCCGCAAGTGAACCAGCCGGTGATGGGCACGATCGGATACCACATCCGTACCGGGCGTCACGATCTGACGGAGTACGACTGGCAGCGCTACATGGATTTCGCCGACAAGCATCTGCGCGGCAAACCGTAGGATCGCCGAGACGCCAATCACTCCGCGGCGTCCGCGGGTCCGAGGATCTCCATCAGGTAGGCAGGCGCGTCTTGCTCGCCGAGCGTCGCGTCCGGCGACGGTTCGGTGAAGGCCTGAACCGGCGCCCGTTTGAACTCCCTCCGCAGCGCGCGCTCTACATCCACCCCCAACCCCTGGCACCCCGCCCCGCTCATGAGCGCGTCGGCATCGACGACGTGCCACAGGCCCAGAAGGTGTCCCATCTCGTGAGCGGCGACCTTTCCGATGGACGTTCCGTAGACTTCAGTGCCCAAGAGCCGTGCGAGCTGAAAAGCCTGCGCGCCGACGTCCACGACAGCGATGTCGTCCGGAACCAGATTCCTCCCGTCCACCCACTCGGCCAGCCCAGCGTAGTCGACGCCAAGAGGCGGATCGGCAACGCCGATGAAGATCCTGCTGGCAGGACCCGTCGGCGGAGGATCCTGATCCGTCAGGACCTCGAGCCTACACAAGGCAAAGGCCTCCCTGAACGCCCGAACCACGATCTCCCGAACCGCAGCGTCCTCCAGCGGAGCTACGTCCGTGGGCAGCAGCCCTCCCGAGCGATACGTCAGATCGTTCGCGCCGGCGAAGTCCAACACAACGGTCTGTAAGGCCCGTGCCACGGTGGCATCTCCCGCGCGCCTGGTCAGTCGAACGATCGGCCGGTGCGTCTCGGACAGATACCACAGATTGATGCGGAGGAGACAGTCGGTCATGTCGTAAGCGATCGGGATCTCGACGGTCCGGAGATTCCCGTCTTCGTCGTGCGTCGACCACGCGCCGAGCTGCGTGAACTCGGCGTCGTAGAGCCAGGCGCTCTCCACCACGTCGCTCAGGCATTCGACGACCAGCACCTGTCCCGCCGACAGCGGCCCGAGTTGATGGAAGCGCTCGTTCAGGTACCAGAGCGGCAGCACGACGTCGCCTAGCTGCTCGGCATAAAACGCGGCCACGCCGGCCTGCGGTTCGTCCGTGAGATCGGCGGAGTCGTCGTTCCACTCGACGGGAACCGCCTCATCGAACACCTCGTCGAGGTCGACGAACCCCAGCGGGCTAAGACACGTGCCGGCCTTTCCGAGCGTGTCGGAGGCCGAGCCCAGGAAGCCGCTCAGCCCAAGCAGCCCCTCGGCCACGTTGCAGCCCGCCAGCGCCAAGATGCACCCCAATGCCACAACCGACAGATTCCTCATCTCGAAGTCTCCCTACCGACAGAATCCCCCCGCGGCACTGAAGCCTTGCACGTCAGCCATGGGCAAGAGGCCCCTGCCACGGCGAGAGAGACCGATATCACGCCCTCACTGTGATATCGGCATCATCGGCATCCGGAGCGAGAAAGGAAGGCCCAACTCCTACCCCCGTAGCCTCACCGTCGCGATCCCGAAAGCCGGCACCGGCACCGCGACCTCGTGATCCGTGGCGCTCAGTTCCGACTCGTCCCTCTCCACGAGATTCGTCCGGCTCGCCTTCCGGATGCTCAAATGCGGCAGAGCGACCTTGGCGGTAACGGGCTTGCCCTCCGTCTCGATGAGCCGCAGGATCAGGCCCTCACCGTCCTCAGCCCGCTTGAGCGCCAACACCAAGACGCTGTCCGGTTCGACCCGGCAGAAGCTCGTCCGGTTCGGCAGGCTCCCCGCTCGTTTCCCATCGAGCCAGACGCCCGCCAGCGGATTGCTCGCGGCCCAGCCGAAGTCCCGCGGACCACCCGCCAGCCAATCCCCCTTGTGAGCGGTCACGCTGTAGCGAAACAGCAGATCGGCCACCTGCGTCATCTTGAAGTTGGTCCGGAAGTTGGTGTCGATCACGAACGAGTACATGTGGCCCCGGGTGACCTGATCCCGACGGACGAACGGCCCGCGGAATCCCACCGGCGTCACGCCGTGATGCGCCTGCGAGACGTAACACGGCCAGAGGCCGCCGAACTCCACGATGTGCGCGTCCACGGGCGCCAGCGTCACGCCGAAGGACCCATCGCCGACATGGGCCCAATGCTGCACCGAGTAGTAGTTCGTGTTCGACCCGGGGAGTTGATCCTCGTGCGGACGGATCACGGAATCCGTCCCCTCGAAGCGGAACGCCGGCTTGTCCACCTTGAACGGAAAGGCGAAGTACACCTCCAGCAGCGGCGTGGCGTCCTTCAGGACACGGTTAGCCAGATCGATCCGGTCGAGGGCGTCATAGAGGATGATCTCCTGCGTGATCTGCGGACAACCGGGCCCGGCGCTCGTGACCAGGAGGCTGGCCAAGACCGGCCCACGCCTGCCGGGCCGAACGACGACCTCGCGGGCCGTAGCCGTCTCGCCGGTTCGAACCTGGCGAGTGACGAACTGATTGACCTGATGCGCGCAGTCCTTGTCGACTAACTCCCGGTCGAGCCGCTTGTCGTGGAGGCTCGCGATCGCGCCCGTCTTCGGATCGACGCTGATCCTGAAGAAGCGGTTCTCGAGCGTGCCGGCCCCAACGTCCACGCCACACGTAAACGAGGCCGGACGTTCCTTCGCCTGCAAGCGATACGTCTTGTAGCCCATCGAGGGAACGTGCTCGGCCACGAATCGGAGCTCGAGCCGCTCCGGTCGGTCGAAGCCGCCTCGGGCATACAGATCGGCCGCCCAGGGCACGGGCAACCGCCAGTCGTCGATCTCGCACACCTGATACGCCACGGCCTTACCCGTCTGCTCGTCGATGAGGTCGAACGGCTCGTCCAACGGAAATCGAGTGACGGCAACCACGTCGGTCCGTTCGAACGACAGCGTGTTGAACACGACGAGGTGCCGGCCCTCGCTGTCCAGGGCGATTCGGTCGGCGATGGCGTCGACCGCCGAAGGAAGGATCCTGGCCGCGTGACCGGCGGCGGCATACGCGAAGCGGCTCTTGTCGGCCCAGTTCCACTCCTGGAACGCACCGACGGGACGCGACATTCCCCATGTATGCTCGTCGTACAGCATCATGTTGTAGTAGGCCTCTCGGATCTGATCCGCAGGGTAGCGGGGCTCGCCGAGCATCGAGACGATCGCGCTGAGCCGCTCGCCTGCGGGGATCTGATCGTGGGCAAGCCGGTTGATCGTCGTCTCGCGAGCCGAACAGAGCGCCCCGACCGCGTAGTCCGTGTGAGGCAGCTCGCCGCGAAACGTCCGGGCATCGGCGCACTGCTTCTCCAGCGATTCGAAGAACATCGTATTCGTCGAGACGATTAATCGAGGATACGCCCACGTCTCGTTCCATTGCCGCGCGAGATGGCTGGGCGCCACCGAGGGGGGCTTGTTGTCCCCGCACCCCCAGCCCGTGTATCGCACCACCGAAAGCGGGCTGCCGTCGGTCTCCATTCCCTTGAGCTTGTGCGGCAGATCGCCAAGGATGTGATCGTAGTCGGACGGCTGCCACCCGCCATAAGACCCACTGTAGTAGACCAGAATCCTGGCCCCGTCCGGGCCCTGCCACCAGAAGGCGTCGGGGCGATCGTTCCGTAGCACCGCCTTCTCGTCCCAGAACGTGGGCCACCGTCCTGCCCACGGCTGCCCGTCGCTCCCGAAGCTCCCGCCGGGGGGACGCTCGGCTCGCCACTCGAAGTAGGTGGGCAGCCCGGCAAAGAGGTACTTCACCCCGGCGCCGGCCAGCACCGTGGGCACGGCCCAGCTCATCCCCGGAACGTCCGTGATGTCGCCGCTGAGAATCCTGCCGCCGAAGCGCCGCTGCAGCGCGAACGACGGGTAGAGCAGCCGGACCATCTCCTCGTGGCCGTGCATGCCCGTGATCTGATTGCCGACGAACGCGGGCAGCTCGATCCGCCCCTCCGCCACGTACTTGCCCAGCTTGGCAAGCACGTCGGGAGGCCGGTTCCGCACGAAGTGGACAATCGACCATGCCTGCTCGATGTGGTAGCGAAACTTGGCGTCCCCGGGAAACGCATCGGTTTGCTCACAGAAACCGAGGATCCTGTCGTAGTAGTCGTCCCAGGTATCAAGGACCTCCTCGATCGTGGCCGTATAGCCCAAGTCGTGATGCGACATCGGGACAAGGTAGACCTCCCAGTGCCGCTGCGGCCGCCAGGTCAGCTTCCGCCGGTCGATGACTCGTCCCTCCGCCTTGACGACGAACTCGAGTTCCACCGGCTCGGCGACCTCCGGGGCGAAGATAAGGAATCGCTCCTGGCCGTCCTTCTTCGGCGCGATGGGCTCGCGCAACTCAGTGCTACGCTTGTCGGCCTCACGGATCACATCCACGACAAGGCCCGCGTCTCCGGGGCGATCCCGGATCACGATCTCCGCGGCCTGAATCAGACGGTCGCCCTCCCGTTTCAAGAGCGGAAGCTGTGTGAACTCCAACACCTTCATGTCCGATCCCCCTTTCCGCTCATCGCCCAAAGCCGGCTGCGGCATCGTCGCACTCACCCACAATGACGTAACAATCCCCAGTATCGAACAACGCACGATCTGATTGGCCATCGGCTGGTAGGTCCTCCAAAAAAGGCGGGCTCACCTCAGAAGGGTCGCCCCTCTTACCACCCACTCCACGCGTCACCGAGGACATAGATGACCTACCCGGACTCGCTCGTCAACAAGCTGTTTCGCCCAATTCTGCCCTCCTGGTCTGAAGCGACTGAGACGTGCGCTATCCGAGGCGCCAAACGCTCCCGTCCCGCGCGAGGCACCGCCGCGGATATCGACGGTTCTTCTCGGGATGGCGGTCTGCTATGATCGACCGGCCTGACCGAACGGCTTCACATTGTCGGCGCCAAGTCTTGCGGCCGCCCTGATCCTCGCGGCCGCCTGAATTCCGCCGTCGAGCCTTGGCAAGTGCGCCTTCCTTGGGGCGAGCGCGTGCAACTGAAGCGTCATGTGAGACTACTGGCGTTTGTCCTCCTGGCGGGAGTAACGGCCTGGGGCCTGTACGGGCTCTTCTCGGGCGGCTGGACCGAAGCCCTCGGCTATTGGCGAGGCAAAGGTCTCTGGCTGCTGGGGGCGTTCGCGTGCATGTGCGCCGGGACCGTGTTTGACCTCCTGGGATGGGTGTGGATCTACCGTCGCCTCGGGATTCGAACGTGGGACGCCACGGGCATGGGCGTGTTCCTTGCCGCGCAAGCGGGCCTGCTTCTGCCGCTCCAGTTGGGGAGACTCGTGCGCCCGGACGCCCTCGTTCGCCTGGAACGCGGTCCGCTCGGCGTATGCCTTAAGGCGGAAATGGCCGTGCTCTTCCTCGACGCGGCCGCCGCGGGAGTGCTCTTCCTGGGACTCGCCGCGTGCTGGCTCCACCCGCTTCTTGGCGCGATCTGCGCCGTCGTCGTGCCGGTCGTTCTGCTATTCTCGGCAGACCGGCTGGCGGCGATGCTCTCGGAAACTCGCGTCGCGCTGCCACCGTCGTTCTGGCGGCAGTGGCAAACGTTCGCCGTGCTGCTGCTTCACGTCGGGGCATGGACGTGCAACGGACTGGCGCTCTATCTCGTCGTGAGAGACCTACCAGGAGGCGTCAGCGTGCCTGAGGCGCTCTTCGTCGCGCCGTTCTCCGCAAGTGTGGGCGCGGGTACCGGCCTGCCCGGCGGAATCGGAGCCATCGAAGGTCTGCTCGGAATCAGCCTCAAGACGCTCCGCGTCCCCACCGCGCATCTGGCCCTGGCGGTAGGCGCCTATCGCCTCGTGAGCTTCTGGATCTGGCTCCCGATCGGATGGCTCGCGCTGCTCCTGACCAATCGCAAAGCGCGATCGGCAACTCGCGGACAGGACCCGAACGAGTCGCTCGATGCTTCGTGAGTCTTCTCGCCCTATCCCCCCAGGCGACCACCTCCTCGATTGCTCGCATACCCCGGGCCTCCGCCTATAATCGGGGCTTGTTGACGCGGTCGATTGGCAGCGGCTATTCTGGCGCCGCGCCTTCCGCCTTGCGTGAAGGGTCGAATCGATGTCGGTCCCATCCTTCATCTCCGCATCAAAGGCACGGCTGGACACATGAGGATGATTATGTCACAGACAGGTGTCGGCACCAGGCGGTATGCCCTGATATGCATCGGCCTGATTTCCTGCTCCATGCTGATGTACGAGATCCTGCTCACGCGGGTCTGCGCGCTTCGCCTCTACTTCCACTTCGGATTCCTGGTCGTAAGTAACTGCCTCCTGATGATCGGCGCCAGTGGATCCTTGATCTCGGTCCGTCAAGACTTCTTCAAGCAACACCTGCGGTGGTGGATCTGGGCGTTCGCCGTCCTCTACGTGATCTCGCTCGCCCTGACGTATGCCTTCCTGCTCACCTATGAAGCGCCGCCCGGTATCCGCCTCGCCTCGTTCGGAGAGGTTTGCCGATTCACCGTCTTCAACGGGGTGGCGGCCGTTCCGTTCTTCTTCGCCGGCTCCGTCATCGGGTTGATCCTCACGTTCAACGCCGAACAGGTGAACAAGCTGTACTTCCTCGACCTGCTCGGCGCCGGACTTGGCTGCCTCATATGCCCCTTGGGTCTCTGGATGGCCGGGGCGGGCGGCTGCCTCGTCTTCCTGGCTCTGCTCGGGCTGATCGTCATCGCCGTGGCCGCGCCGCCGGCCCGCAGGCGCCTAACCCTGTCTGTCTGCGGCATCGCGGGCCTAGTCGGGCTGGCTATTCTGCCGAGGTTCGACCGATGGTGTCCTGTCCCGTGCAAGTCCACCTTCCTGACCCAATCCTTCAGGATCGAAATCCCGCGATTCCCGCCTTATTCTCGCTGGAGCGTCAACAGCCGCGTGGACATGGTCGACACGGACCCGGCCTTCGCCAGTCAGCTCATCCTCGGACGCGGGCACAAGGGCGCCGGCAATCCCGTGCCCACGCTGAAGGGCATCATGCAGGACGGCTCCGCCTGGACCGTGATCGTCGACTGGTCGGACCACCCAGAGATGGTCGAGTCCCTCCGCACGACGGCGTACGGCCTGGCGAGCCTGTTGAAGAAGGACCCCAGCGTCTTCATCATCGGCGCCGGCGGCGGCAACGACGTCTGGGGAGCCAAGGTCGCCGGCGCCAAGACCATCAAAGCCGTCGAGCTCAACTCCCAGATCATCGACATTCACCGAAACGTCCTGCCCGACTTCTCTCGCGGAATCACGCAGGATCCCAACATACAGCTCGTCTGTGCCGAGGGGCGAAGCGCCATCATGCGCGAGGCGACGCTGTATGACATCGTCCAGATGACCGGTATCGACACGTGGACGTCCCTGACGTCAGGAGCTTACGTCCTCGCCGAGAACTACCTCTACACGACCGAGGCAATCCAGGGGATGTACGACCGGATCAAGGACGATGGGATCCTGTCGATCACCCGGAGCGCAAGAGAGATGGAGACGTTGAGGGTCCTCTCGACGATCGACCACGCCATTGCCGATCGCCGTCGAGGCAGACTCGAGAATGCCGTCGTCTGCCTGATCTGCGACGTGGCCTACATGTCGACCACACTCGTCAAGAAGGGGGAGTTCACGGACGCGGAGCTGGCGACACTGGACCGGGCCGTCAACGAGGAAGGCTTCGCGGTCGTGTACCATCCCAAACGGGACCTCGGCACGCTCGTCGAAAGATTCGTTCGCACGCCCGACAAGGCCACGTTTGTCCGCAGGTTCCCGAGAAACATCGCGCCTACCTACGACGACTGTCCGTACTTCTTCAACTTCACGAAGTGGTCCAAGTTCTCCGATTCAGCCAAGCTCACCAAAGAGCCCACACATGTCTCCCAGGGCAATCCCGTCTTCATCTTCATTCAGTTCCTCATCAGCACCGTCTTGAGCCTGGTGTTGATCCTCATCCCCGTCCTCGCCTTTCGTAGGAAAGGCATTACGAAGGCGCACCTTGTCCCCCTGATCGTCTATTTCGTATGTCTGGGGCTGGGGTTCATCTCCATCGAGATCGCGATGATGCAGAAGCTGGTGCTCTTCCTCGGTCACCCCATCTACTCGGTGACCGTCACCCTATTCGCGATGCTCGTCTTCACCGGGTTCGGAAGCCTGATTTCGGAACGATGGTTCCGCGAGCCAACCCGTCGCGTATGGGCCGTCCCCGTCCTGCTCGCGATCCTGCTCGTCGCGTTCGTCGTCCTCTCCCCGCGGATGGTGGTCGCATGGATCCATTGGCCTACCTGGAAGCGAATCCTGGTCACGGTCGCCGTTCTGATGCCGATCGGGCTTCCGCTTGGCGTTCCCTTCGCCTACGGCATACGACTGCTGAACCGGTTCAACCCGACGCTCATCCCGCTGGCCTGGGCGGTGAACGGCTGCCTGACCGTGATCGGCAGTATCCTCACCGTGATCCTCTCGATGAACCTCGGGTTCAACTTCGTGCTGCTATCGGCGATTCCAATCTACGTCGTCGGGTTCTACGCCGTCAGAAGACTGTGCTGACATCTAGTCGGTGTGGACTGGATGTCACTTCGGCGCCGCGATCCGAGAAGCGGCCCCCGAAAGCCAGACCTCGCGCGGAACAAGGAATCTCGTCCCTCCTTCTCGTCGAAACCCCTCACTGCCCGGGCGCATCCGTTTCGGACAGCCATTCCTCAACTATCTCCATGGCGCGGTCGACGGCGTCCGGGCAACCGGCCTCCAGCCAGGAGTCGTGCGACATCGCCGGGGCAAGCGTGGGCATGAAGCACGCCTCGCGGAAGTGCTCGACCGTGTGCGGAAGGCTCAGGTGGTCGGCGGGACCTGCGAGAACGTCGTCCAGCGCGAGCGCGTCCGTGTCCATCCGAACGCCGCGCGCCATGTGCTTCACGTAGCCCCAGATCTCGAGATCAACGCGGAACTTCGCGAGGCTCATCGTGTTGATGCAGTCGAGCGTCCCGGCCGCCTGAAGACCGAGATGCGCGCCCGCCTGCCAGCCCGCCAGGGCCGTCATCATGCTCTCATAGCCCGCCCGAACGTCTACACCCATCGCCCCTGTCACGCCGGGAGAGCAGCGATACGGCAGGGAGAAATGCCGCGCGATCTGCGCCGCTACCAGTGTGCTGACGGCCTGCTCCGGACGGCCGAAACCGCTGCCGCCGGCGCGGAGGTCCGCCGCGAAGCCGCCCGTCCCGACGATGACCGGCGCGCCCGGTCTGATCACCTGCGCGAGCGTCACGCACCCGAGCAGCTCCGCCCAGGCCTGAGCCATCGCCCCCGCCAACGTGACCGGCGCCGTGATCCCCATGAGGATCCCGGGCGTCAGAACGATCGGCTGACCGGCCCGCACGTAGATCAGCATCGCCTCGGCCATGCGGGCGTCGAGACGGAGAGGGCTGTTGATATTGATCAGCCCGAGGACAGAGGGCCTCGCCTCGATGTCGCCCAACACTTCCCTGGCCACGTCGAGGCTCCGGCCCGCGCCGTCGGCGCCGGCGACCGACCCGAACAGCGGCTTGTCGGAGCATTCCAACAGCGTACGCGTCAGGACGGCGGGACGATCTTCCGGGGCCACGTCCGCCGGCTCGACGAGCAGTCCGCCCGTGATGTCGATCGCATCCGAACGCCCCGCCAGCCGGGCGAAGCGACGGAAGTCCTCGAGCGTCGCGGTCCGACGATCACCCCGCGCATCGGCGACGAAAGCGCTGCCATACCCCGGCGCCAACGCCAGCGAGCGGGCGCCGACGGTGACGTTTCGTTCAGGATTGCGCGCATGCAAGACCCACTTGGACGGCGCATTTCGGACGTGCTCGCGAGCCAGCTCGGGCGCGATCCGGACCCGCATCGACTCGCGGTCCCACCTCGCCCCGACCTCGGCGAACCGCTCACACGCCTCCTCAGACTGAATGACCAGCCCCGCCTCGTCGAGGATGCGGAACGCCCCCGTGATGACGGTCTCGACGCCGTCTTGGCTCAACAACAGCGCGTAGTCTGTCGGGTGCGGGATCACTCAGCTAGCCCTCGCAGAAGGTCTTGGATCGCTCCATTTGTGTCCAGCCCCACACGGGCGTCAAGGCCTGCGGCGTGTGTCGTCAAGGACACATCATACCTCGCGCGCTTATCGGGCCGGAATCGCCGGCGCCAATAATGCAAACCGGCAAGATGGTCCGAGAAGTCGGACGGCTTTATCGGGCAGGAGCTTCGCGCGGGTCCGCTAAGGCCGCCTCTCGATGAACTGAGACACCGCACCAGTCTCCGCCACGTGTCCGTGCTACACCCCGGAAAGAGTCCAGTCGAAATGAGAGACGTCGGGAATCCGCGCTACGGCACGATTCTGTTGATGTGGTTGGGCCGATGTCCGTGAAACGTATTGTAGATTTGAGCATGCCAGTCCGCGCACGATGCAGCCAGGGCGTACCGATTCCCGGTACGATTCTCGGACGTTTGACCATCGCCCTGATCGCCGCCGTAGCCATGCTGTGGCCGGCGCCCTCGGCGCTGGCGGTCCCGGCGCACCCCGCGCCGGCCGTCGTCGAACAGCCGGACGGCACGAAGGTCGTCGTGCGGCTGCGAGGCGACGAGCGGGTCCACTGGCACGAGGACGCGCGGGGGTATCCGGTCACTCGGTCCGCTGCGACGCGACAGTGGGTCTACGCCGTCGAGCGGGACGGAGCGCTCGCTCCGACGCAACACGTCGTCGGGCGGTCCGATCCTCGGCAAGCGGGAATTCAAATGACGGCCGGACGCCTTCCTAGCGCGCCCGCCGACGATGCGGCGCCGTCAAGCTCCCCCTCCAGGTCCTCGGTCAGGCAGCCGACGCAACGCGCCTCCACCTCGGGCACGATGAAGAACCTGGTCCTGCTCGTCAACTTCTCCGACGTGAACGTGGCCTACACGGCTGGCCAGTACGACGATCTGTTCAACGTCGTGGGGTACACGGCCGACGGCGCGACCGGCTCCGTGCGGGACTACTACGATGAAGTCTCCTACGGCGCGCTGACCGTCGTCACCACCGTGGTCGAGCCGGTCACGCTGAACAACGGCTACGCCTACTACGGGCAGAACGATGCCTGGGGCTGGGACCTTCGACCCCGCGAGATGGTCGAGGAGGCGCTGGCCAAGCTCGATGCCCGCGGCTTCGACTTCAGCACGGTGGACGGTGACGGCGACGGCTGGGTCGACTGCCTGACCGTCGTCCACGCCGGACGCGACGAGGCCTGCAGCGGAAACGATCCCGACTACATTTGGTCGCACAAGTGGGGCATCCACTCGGTCACCACGTACGACGGCGTCAAGCTCTACGCCTATCACACCGTGCCGGCCCAGCGCGGCTGGGACAGCTCGCCGGCGACGTGGGGCCTGCTGAGAATCGGCGTGGTCTGTCACGAGATGGGCCACATCCTCGGCCTGCCCGACCTGTACGACACCGATTACTCGAGCATGGGCGTGGGTGACTTCTGCCTGATGGCCGGGGGGAGCTGGAACGGCGATTCGGGGAGTTGCCCCGCCCATATGAGCGCCTGGTGCAAGGTAGAGCTCGGCTGGGTCGCGCCGACCGTGATTTCCGGACCCGGCAGCTACAACGTCGCCCAGGTAGCCACCAACGACCAGATCTACAAGATCCAGGGCGATCTGCCGGCCAACGAGTACTTCCTCGTCGAGAACCGCCAGGGGGTGGGCTTCGACGCCGCGCTGCCCGGGGCGCTTCGCGGCCTGATGATCTGGCACGTCGACGAGAACCGGGCCGGCAACACCGACGAGAACCACTACAAGGTCGACGTCGAGGAGGCCAGCGGACCTCAGCACCTGCAGCTCGACCAGAACTACGGCAACGACCTCGACTACTTCCGAAACGGTAACGCCACGACCTTCACCGACGAAACCACCCCGAGCAACGTCGGCTACGGCGGCACGCCGCTGGGCCTGAATATCGTGAGCGTCAGTGCCACCGGCGCGACGATGTCGTTCAGCGTGGTCGATCCGGACGGTTCGACGGTCGCCATCGCGGGCTACGTCAAGACCGCCGGCGGCGATCCCGTCCAAGGCGTCGACGTCGATGCCGACAACGGCGGCGGATCCGACGCCACGGACGCGGACGGCTTCTATCAGCTCTACGTGACCGCGGGATGGTCCGGGTCGGTCACGCCCTCGCGCACCGGCGGGACGTTCGTCCCGGTGAGCCGCAACTACGTCAACGTCACGGAGAACCAGGCAAATCAGGACTTCGAGATCACGATCGGAACTGGCACGCTCTCGGTCGCCGCGCAAGACCACAACGGCGATCCCGTGAGCGGCGCGATCATCGTCAACGGACAGACGAAGGCGACGGGCTCGTGGTCGGACACGGTCTGGGTGGGCGATCATACCGTACAGTTCGGCCCCGTCGCCGGCTATGTCACGCCGGATGACCAGTCCGTCGCGGTTCTGGAAAGCCAGACGACGAACGTGATCGGAACCTACCTGCCCGTGCTAGGCGCCGAGGCCTCGGCCGAACCCGACGTCATCCTACCGGGCGAGACCGCCGAACTGACCGTCACCGGCGTCGGGGGCGTGCCCGGCTACGACTACGCCTGGAATACGGGCCAGACGACCGCCACGATCACCGTCGCGCCGAGCGCCACGACCGCCTACACGGCCACGGTCACCGACAGCCTGGGACAAGAGGCCCAGGCGACCGTCCAGGTCATCGTCGCCACGCCCGTCAGCGCAACGGCGATGGCGGACTGCGGGTCCATCGCCGCCGGCGACTCGTGCGGACTGATCGCCGGGGCGTCCGGCGGCGTCGCGCCATACTCCTATCGTTGGAGCAACGGAAAGACGGGCGACGAGATCACCGTCGCGCCCACCAAGACGACGACGTATACGGTCACCGTGACCGATGCGCTAGGCCAGGAGGATCAAGCATCGGTCCAGGTGCAAGTGGTTCCGAGCTTGACCGCGTCGGTAACGGCGGAGCCCGATTTCCTCCTGCCGGGTGACGCCAGCCTCCTGACGGCCAGCGCCTCCGGCGGACAAGGGCCCTACTTCTACCGATGGAACGACGGGCGGATCTTCGAGGTCGTCTTCGTCGTGCCCTCCAAGACGACGACGTACACCGTCACGGTAACGGACACCCTCGGCCAGGAGGCAACCGCCTCGGTACAGGTCCAGGTGGCCTCGACCCTCGCCGTCACGGCCGAGGCGTCTCCGTCGTCGGTCCAAGCCGGACAGAGCACGACCCTCTCCGCGGCCGCCGCGGGAGGGGTCGGTCCGTACACCTACGTGTGGAACACGGGCGCGACCTGGTCCAGCGTCCAGGCGAGCCCCGCCGTGCCCACGACGTACTCCGTCACCGCCAGAGACAGCCTGGGCCAAACCGCCAATGCCTCCGTCACCGTCAACGTCACCCAAGTGGCCGGGGAGATCGACCAGACGCCGCCCGCCGCCGCCTGCTTCGCCCCCGTAATGGCCACCGGCCTGATGATCGTCATTGCGGGATTCGCCATGGCCGGACGCCAGGGAGCCAGGCGAGGCCGATTCAATCGCTAGACCACGCGGCTTGCAGGCCAGCCCCCGTCGAACATCGTTGGTCCCGGAGGGATCGTCTGAGAATGGCCCAGGATCTTCAGTCCTGGGAACCGAGCCCCCTGCCCGTGAATCAGTCCCGTAGGGACGGCTGAAGTCTCAACAAACGTTCGAACGAGCTGCGGCGGACTCCAGTCCCATCCAAAGCCGCCGCCTTCAGGCGGTGAGCGTTCACGTCTTCTTCGATGACTTCCGCGCCGGCTTGGCCGCGATCACCGTAATCTGACTGACCAGCCGATCGCGGTACTGTTCCTGAAGGGCTCTGATGTGCTCTCCGTATCGCTTCAGGTCATGGCCAAACTGAGCGCTAAGCTCCATTCTGCGCTGCCGGACCTCATCCACGATCGGACTGTCGCCGCCCATCTCTACGACTCCAACGGCCGGAGCTGGTGTGGTGTCACCAGTCGACTTCATATGGTCATTCTACCAGGAAGGTGGCGTGTGCCAAAAGAGAGGGATTCCCTCAGCCCTCTGCTTCCGGTCCCTGCCCTGGTGCGAGACGCACAGTGCCACGACCTGCCGGATCGTCGCTGCCAGGGATGTCCTTGCGGTGCGCTCGCCCCGGTCGCGTCCGCGATGCCGACATGTTACAGTGGTCCGCCCTGGAAGCGGCCCGCATCGCGGGCGGACCCCTCTGACATGGAGTACGGTGCAATGCGGCGAAGGTTCGAGTGTTTGGTGACCATCGGAACGATCGCAACGGCGGCGGCGCAAACGGCGCCGGCCGGACAGGCGGACGGCCCCGGAGACTATCGCGTGGCGACGAACGTGAGCTGGCAGGCGAAG
This sequence comes from Phycisphaerae bacterium, assembly GCA_016927755.1. Lineage (GTDB taxonomy): Bacteria > Planctomycetota > Phycisphaerae > UBA1845 > JAFGLZ01 > JAFGLZ01. The sequence continues at coordinate 23,691 of JAFGLZ010000041.1, read as the reverse complement.
TGGATCTGGGACGGCGGCGCGGCGTCGCCGCGGAACTTCTACCTTCTCGCGGTAAAGGACCTCGACGTGGCCGACGCCGGCGGCGTCTGGCGCGCCCACGTCTCCGGCGACTCGCGATACCGATTCTACGTCAACGGCGAATGGATGGGCGACGGCCCGGCACGGTGCTTTCCCTTCAACCAAGAGTTCGACACCTACGACCTGACCGGCGTCCTGGCCAAGGGCAAGAACCGCCTGGCGATCCTGGTGAGCCACTACGGCGAGGGCACGTTCCAGTACAACCCCACCGGACAGGCCGGCGCGCTGGTCCAGCTCGAGCGGCAGGAAGGCGACGGTTGGAAAGTCGCCGCCGTCTCGGACGACACCTGGCGCGTCCGGCACCACGACGGCTTCATCCGACCGACCCCCCGAATCAGTTGCCAGATGCCGTTCGAGGAAATCTACGACGCCCGGGCGCTGCCGCCCAACTGCGTCGAGCCCGGCGCCACCGAGGGATTCACCCCGGCCAAGATCGTCGCCGCCGTCGGCGAGGGGCCGTGGAAGCGGTTGGTCCCGCGGAGCGTCCCGATGTTCACGCGCGAACTCGTACCCCCCGTCCGCGTCTTCAGGACGCGCCTGGTCAAGACGCCGAACCTGTTCTTCGGGCTGACGCTTCGGCCCTATCTGCTGAAGGGCTACTTCATGCAGAACCACCAGCACCTGAACGGATTCGCGGCGACCATCCTCCAGAGCCCGATCGAGCAGGAGGCCCGCTTCTTCAGCCCCATGGGACGGTTCGAAAACGTCACCATCAACGGCAAGCTGACGAAAAACGGCGAGCCAGTGAAGCTCGAGAAGGGCGACAACCTGTGCACGATCGTCTGCAAAACGGGCACGGCCCACGAGTTCGATCGCTGCTACGCCGCCTTCGTCGCCGAGGGCGTCAAGATGAAGGGCGTATTCAACGACAAGACGGCCTGGACCGTCTTCGGCCCGTTCGACGACTACAAGGCCGTCCACGGCAAAGCCGCCCGCGCCAAGACGCTCGAGGATCTGACCCCCTACAAGGACAAGGCACGGATCGTCAGCCCCGAGCACGTCCTCACCGCCGGCAGCCCTTGGACCGAAACGACGTTCGCCGACGCCGTCGAGGCAAGCCCAACCGTCGACAATCTCGAGGCGCTCTGCTGCGCCAGCCCCGAGACCACCGTGATCCACCCGTCGGAGAAGGGCCATCCCGAAATCCTGCTGGACTTCGGCAAAGAGGTCGTCGGACAGCTCACCTTCGATCTCGTCGCACCGGCGGGAGTCGTGCTGGACTTCAACTGCTTCGAGGAGATCGAGGACGGCAAGCGGTTCCACTATTCCGAGGGCAACCTGTCCGCCCTGCGGTACATCACGCGAGAGGGCCGGCAGCAGTACACGTCGTTCCTCCGCCGCGGCTATCGCTACTGCCAGGTGACGCTACGAAACATGACCGGACCGGTGCGGATCCGGTCGATCCACACCGTCTTCTCCTCGAGCCCGCCGGTCCAGCGCGGCAGCTTCGCCTGCAGCGACCCGCTGCTCAACAAGATCTGGGAGGTGGGCCGGCACACGCTGCGGTGCTGCGCCGAGGACACGTTCACCGACTGCCCCACGTACGAGCAGACCTACTGGGTCGGCGACGGGCGAAACGAGGCGATGGTCGACTACGCGGCCTTCGGCGACGTCGCCCTGACGCGACGGTGCGCGGAGTTGCCCGGACAGTCCCTCTTCCGCCAGCTCATCCCCGAGAGCCAGGTGCCCAGCGCGTGGGACAACCTCTTGACCGCCTGGGCGCTGCTGTGGGTGCAGATGGTCGAGGAGCATTACGAATTCAGCGGAGACAAGGAGTATCTGAAGAAAGCGTTCGCGGACGTCGGCAAGACGCTGAGGAACATCCATGCCAACCTGCGCGACGACAAGGGCCTGCTCAAGATCAGCGCGTGGAACATGTTCGACTGGGCCGGCCAGGACTCGGGTCACGACGTCGTGACGCACAACCAGATGTTCCTGGTCGAGGCGCTACGACGCGCGACGTCCATGGCAAAGGCCCTCGGCCAGGACAAGGACGCCGCGTTCTTCGAGCAGTATCGCCGGGAGCTGATCGACGCGATCAACAAGCACCTCTGGGACGATAGACGCGGAGCCTACATCGACTCGATCCACAACGACGGCAAGCCGAGCACGACGATCAGCCAGCAGACGAACTCGCTGGCCATCGCCTACGACGTCGCCCCGCCCGAACGGCTGGAGCGGATCAAGGACGTACCGTTCAAGCCGGCCAAGGGCATGGTCAAGGTCGGCAGCCCCTTCGCATTGTTCTACATCCTCGAGGCCCTGGCCAAGCGCGACCGCCACGCCGAGCTGCTCGAGGTCATCCGCGACCGCTGGGGGTTCATGGTCGGCAAGGGCGCTACGACGTTCTGGGAGACCTTCCCCGGGCGGAGCAAGGACTGGTGGACGCGGAGCTACTGCCACGCCTGGTCGGCCGCGCCAACGTACTTCCTCACGCGATATCAACTCGGCGTCTGGTGGGACGCTCCCGGATGCGCCACGGTCCGCATCGCGCCGCAGCCGGTGGACCTGACCTGGGCGCGAGGTCGATGGTCCACGCCCAAGGGCCCCGTCGACGTGGCGTGGGAGAAGAAGGCGGGCAAGTTCACGGCGGAAGTGGCGCTGCCCGACGGCGTGGCCGGCGTCATCGAGCTGCCCGGCAAGCCCGGCGACTACCGTTCGGTAACCGTCGTCGGCGGCCAGGCCGAAGAGAAAGACGGCCGCTGGCAAATCCGCCTGCCCGCCGGCGCGTCCGTCGAGATAACGGCCGAGATCACGAGGTAGGGCTGGGACAAACGGCGTCGAGCCGCCGCCCTCCACACGGGAAGGTTCTCTCCGTTCGCCCCGGCGGAGAGACGTTCTCGCCCCAATGCAACGGATTTCACTGAAACCTAGCACAGGTCTCACCACACCTTGACCCGAGCACGTCAAGCTACCGGCCTCTTGACGTAAACGGGCAGCGCCCGTCGGCGTCGGTGCTCCGAGCCGGCGCCCCTAATTGGGCCTAACGACTGAGAAGACACCGGTGGCAAGACGCAACGAGCGCCAACCCCGGGGCAGGGTACGCACGGCACCGCAGCGCGGGAGCATTCGCGTGCGTCGTCGCCGTGCTGTCGCAAATCCGCGCGAACACTCGTCGCCGGCGTCCGGCGGCGTGAGAGAGATCCAAGGGAGTCATCAGAGGAGAAGGAGGTTCTGAAATGAGAGCACGTGTACGGATCATGGCAGCCGTTGGCTGTCTAGTGATCGGGCAAGCCGCGATCGCGGGGCCGATGCAGATTACCGAGTGGATGTACAAGGGAACCGACGGCGAGTTCGTCGAGTTCACGAACACCGGCTTGAGCCCGGTGGACTTGACCGACTGGTCGTACAGCGACAGCGACAACCAGCCGGGCGATCTGGGGTTCGAGGATGTGTTCGGCGTGGTTCAGCCCGGCGAGTCGGTGATCCTGACCGAGACCGACGCCGAGGTCTTCCGCCAGGCCTGGGGGCTCGCCACGAATGTCAAGATCTTCGGCGGCAACGAAAACTCCAATCTCGGTCGTAACGACGCAATCAGTCTCTACGACGCTGACGGCCTCCTCATGGACACGTTGGTCTACGGCGATCAGGACTACCCCGGCAGCATCAGGACCGAGAACAAGAGCTGCAATATCGCTGCGGCGGACTACGGCTTCACGACCGTCCGCACGATCGCCGAGGGTTGGGCAGGAGCTTACGTGGGCGACGTCTACGGCTCCTGGGCGTCGACAAATGGCGACGTCGGAACTCCGGGCACGGTCGTGCCCGAGCCGACGACCGTGGCCCTGCTGTCGGCCGGGCTGGCGCTCGCCGGACTGCGTCGTCGAAGGAACGGCTAGGCCCCGACACCGCGCGGACGCGTCTACCCGTGTCCGCGCGGCAATTCTGCTTAAGGAGGACTGTCCATGAAACGACCCACTCCCATGAAACGGCGGCTCCTTTGCCTGACCGCGGGGGTTCTGGTAACGGGAACCCTCTCCCTGGCAGGCGCCCAGGCGGAGGTTCTCATCAACGAATTGTATGTCGATCCGCCAAGCGACGACGTCACGGGTAAGATGGAATATGTCGAGCTCCGCGGCACGCCGAACATGCCCCTGACGGGGCACTACCTCGTCTTCCTCGAAGGCGAGAACACGCCGAGCATGGGCGCGATTCAGAATCTGTTCGATTTGACCGGCCGGAGCCTGGGCGGCAACGGATTCCTCTCGATCCGGATGAACAGCAGCATCTACCCTAGCGAGAACCTCGACCCCAATGGCGCCAACCTGATCCAGGGCGGAAGCTATGGCGATTCCAACTACCGCGGTTTTGGACGCGGTCTCAGCGGATACAGCACCGTAGGGCATCAGGGAGAGGGCGATCCGGAGCGGAGGGACATCGAGAACGGCATCCTCACGGCCCTCCTGATCGACCGCGGCGCCGGGCCCGTGCCTCAGATCGGAGACGATCTGGACACGGAAGAAATCCCCGACGGGCTCGGGGGCATCCGGTACGGTGACGGCGAGCTGAACCTGCCCTCCGGCTGGACCGTCGTCGACAGCATCGGCGTCGAGCTGGAGCTGGGCGAGTCGGACGGCACCGTCTACGGCGCCGTCAACTTCGGTTGCGAGAACTTGCCGCACCGACCCGCCGGGTCGTCCTTCATGGACGTCAACTGGGGTATCGGCGGCGTCAACGACACCACCGAGGATGAGATCGAGTACCTCGCCCGCTGGGGCAACTCGACGGGCGGCACCGTCGATGACTGGGTGGCCGCCAATCTCACGAACGACCCCGATCGCCCGGGCTACACCTACACCACGGGCAACCTCATGCTCTCCGCCTCGGGTGACTCGCACGAGGGTCCCGTGCAGTGCAGCAAAGACCTGCCCTACGGAACCGTGATGACGAACACGATCGGCGGCCGGAATCTCGCCCTGTACGACCTCACCGTGACGAAGGTCAACGAAACCTATGGGACCGTCGAGCTCAACCCCGAGCCGAACGATCCGAATCAGCCTCGGTATCTGATCGGCACCGAAGTGACCCTCACGGCCACGCCCATTGAGGGCAAGTCGTTCAGGGAGTGGACGCTGTTCGATCCGAACCACCCCGGCGACGCCAACTACGCCGCCTCGGACACGAACGCCTCGACGAATATCTCGATCGACTCCGACCGACAGGTACAAGCGGCCTTCAAGTGCGGCAGCGGTCTGGAGCCCCTGCTGCCCCTCGTCGTCGTCCTGGGAACGCTTTGCGGCCTGGCCGCCTTTCGGGCTCGCACTGGCCGGTGGTGCTGATCCGCCGGTTCGTCGAACCCGTCTCTGCAACCCCGAGCCTCCGACCGCCGCATCGGAGGCTCGCCCTTCTGAGGACCGGCCGTCCCGGCCCCGGCGCTGCCTCTGCCAACACGGAAGGAAACCCGTTCTGCCCCGCGTTTGCCGGAATTTCGTGGTGCCCTAATCAGCGGCTAATGGAACCTTTGGAGAATCAGGCGTCCAACGACGCGACCGCCGGACGCTCCCCGGCGCAACGATCTCCCTCTCGAGGAACCGCCAATGTCCAAACCCCGCGCGTTCACGCTCATCGAGTTGCTTGTCGTCGTGGCGATCATCTCCCTACTCATGAGCATCCTGCTGCCCAGCCTGAACCACGCGCGCAAGCAAGCACGGGCGATGGCGAGCATGGCCACGCTCAACGGCTGGGGCAAGGGAACGCTCTCTTGGACGTTCGAAAACGGAGACGTCCTGCCCTTCGAGGGAAAGAAACAGCCCGTCGACATGGCCGGCAGCGGCGGATTGGGCAACCCCGCGTGGTGGGCCAACGCCGTCCCGCCGTACATGGGGGCCAAGTCCTATCAGCAGATGGTCGACATGCTGGGCGACAAGGTGCCCATCCCCCCGGACAAGAGCGTATTCGTCGACCCGGCGGCCAAGCCGGCGCGCGACGCGCCCTACACCGGCGGGACCTCATCGAATCGGTTCAAGTTCTATTTCAGCTATGTCGTGAACTCCGAGTTGGACAACAGCATCACCCAGAAGTACGGCCCCCCCGGCTATCAGAAGGAACGGATGCCGCTGGGACGGATCTCCAGGACCGGCGCGACGGTCATGATGATCGAGCTCCGGGCCACCAACGAGGAGCTCTCGCCCGACGACAGATACCACGACGGCATTAACCCCTCGACGGGCGACGAGATCGGCCTGAAGCGCTGCCGAGGGGACTTCAAGTATCTGGCCAAGCGGTACAAGAACGGCACCCACATCCTGTTCTGTGACGGGCATGTGGCCCACGTTGACTACGCGTATGCCACGACGCCAAGCGACTACATGGAAAAGGACACCAATCCCAGCAACAGCACGTTCGAGGAGGAGGTCCAGACCTGGAATAAGGGCGACCTCATCTGGAATCCGCTGGGCGCGACAACCGAGGAGTAGCGGGACCGCCCGGGCAACCCGTGCCGAACGCCCCGAATGTGCATGAGAACGAAAGGAACGAACATGAGCGTGGCGGGCGCGATCCTGATGTCATGGTGGGTCGGGGTAACCCTCGTGGGCGGTCAGTCCCCGCCGTCGATAAGCCTCACGCACCTCCAGACGATCAAGGCCCCAGGGGAGTCCGCAGAGATCGTGCAGTACTGCGGGGCTCAGAAGCTCCTGTTGGCCACCAATCCCGTCGAAGGCACCCTCGATGTCTTCAGCGTCGATTCGCTCGACCCAGTCCGCGTCTCGTTCCTGAACCTTGATGCCGGAAAGCCCGGCGCACAAGGGCTGAACGTGGGCGGTGAGGTCACGAGTGTGGCGGTCCATCCGGCGCTGCCGATCGCGATGCTTGCGGTCCTGGGCGAAGGTGCCGGCCGCGTCGTGGGCGTCGACCTGCGCCCAAAGACCCGTGGCCGAATCCTCCTGGATCAGCCCGCAGGGAATCATCCCGACTCCATCGCGATCTCCCCAAACGGCAAGTGGGCCCTCGTCGCCAATGAAGCGGAAGACGACCCGACGACCCCCGGCTCCATCTGGGCACTTGATCTCGCTGGTCTGTCCCCCGATCGGAAAAAGGACGACGCCCGACTTCCCGTTGTCGAGATCGAGGGCCTCGGCGCGATGGTTCGCGCTCCGATCGGTGAGATCGAGCCGGAATTCGTGGCCATCGATCCGCAATCCCGCTTTGCGGCCGTCAGTTGCCAGGAGAATGACGCCGTGGTGTTGATAGACCTGCGAAAGGATCGCCCGTCCCTGGCGGGGATCATCCGATTGCCGAAGGGCGCCGAACCGGATGGCGTCAGCATACTGGACAACGTGCCCGGCCCGGACGGACACGGGGGATGCCTGATCGGGATTGCCGAGGAAGGCAAGAAGGGTCGCACCGGAAACGCAACATGTTTCTGGTGGCTGTCGACAGACGACCTGGCCGGTAGCGCTAGGATGCTCTCACGCGTGGACGTCTGCCCCTTGGCGGATCCGGCCAGGCCAAAGCGGCGCTTCGACCCGGAGGGCGTTGTCCTGGCGCGACTGGGTGAACGCCTGTTGTCCCTGGTGGTCGTCGAGCGTGGTCACTGCGTCCTTTGCCTGGATGTGACCGAGCTATCCAAGCCGGTCTTGCTCGCCAAATGCAAGACCGCCAAGCGCCCCGAAGGCATCGTCGTCGTGCCGCACGCCCACGACCTCATCGTGATTACGGGAGATGAAGGCAAGGAGGGCCCCGGAGGCATCAGTATCCTACGCCTGCGGGCGGAGGTCGCCGAAAAGTAATCCCGTTCTCCAGCAAGGAACACCGTCCGCGATGCATGGAGGGGGGCGTCCCTGAATCGGGAAGGCCACCCGCGCACACCCCGCCTAGAGAACATCTGCCGCCGTCCTACTTAGGCTGGGAAGCCGGCTTCGCCGGGGCCTTCGGCATCTGCATGGGCTTGGCCGGCGGCCTGCGCATGCCTTTGGGCCCGCCGGGACCACCGCGACCGCCCATGCCGCCGGGGCCGCGAGGCATCGGCGCCGTTTCCTTGAGACCGTAGCCGCGACGATAGGGAACGATGGGATCCTGGCGAAAGTGCGTCCTGCCCTCCCTGCGGTACTTGTCCAACGTCTTCCACAGGTTCTTGTTGCGCAGGTCTCGAGCGGCCACGCGATCGGTGCGAACCTTCTCCTCCAGCTGTGCGATCTCGGTCTTCATATCGCCCATCTCGGCCTCGCGCGCCGCCTTCCACATCTCCCACCGTCGTTCCGGCGCCCGCCGGCCCACGAGGAAGCCGCCCACGGCGAACGCAATCCCCACGCCAATCGTAATCAACGCCACTCGCACGGTATTGTTCATAGTCGCTGCTTCCGCTGAGACGTTCAGTAAAGTCCGCCAGAAGGGCCGTTAACGTCGTGGTCGATTATCGAGCACGGCGGCGGTGGTGTCAATGTTCACGGGCACGGCTGTCAAAAACCTGGTAGACTGCCGACTCGGCCATCGCAAGCACCTCGGCATGGAGACGTCCGATGGCATCGCCGATCACGATTTCCCAGGCCCGCGAGAACGCCACCGGTGTGGACTACCTCCGCATCGCACACGCCGGCGGCAACGTCTGGCATCCGTATTTCCATCGTGAGTCCTGGTCGGCCGACGACAAAGGCTTCGTGTTCCACACGGACGGCGAGGTCTGGTACCTCGATCTCGCCTCCCGTGAGGTCTCTCCGCTGTCGCAACGGGCGGGGGGCCCAATCGGCGCGCTGCACGTTTCGCGCGACGGACACATCCTGTTCTTCGTCCGAGGTCGTCAAGTCTGCTCGATGCCCCTGACGCCCGAGACCGGGCTGCCCGGTGAGATCGAGGTGCTCCACGAAACCGACCCCACGCTCGCCCCGATCGAGATCAGCCCCAACGCCGACGACAGCGGACTGGCGATCATGGTCGAGGTCCGGAACCTCTTCCGCCGAGTGTGCTATCTCGATCTGGCGCGCCGCGAACGCAGGACGTGCTTCGAAGGCCACCGCCGCCTCGGACACCTGCAGATGAACCCCGCGCGGCAAGACCTGATCATGTTCGCCGACCAGCACGACCCCGAGAACTTCCAGCGGATGTACACGGTGCTGACCAGCGGGCGAGAGCACTTCCCCTTCTACCGCCAGAGGCCCGGAGAGTGGGTCACGCACGAATGCTTCAGCCGCGACGGCAACTGGGTCACGTTCACCGTCGCCCAGCCCGTCAAGGGCCTGCACGCCGTCCGATCCGACGGCAGCGAGGCACGCCAGGTCGCCGCCGGTATCTACTGGCATGCCTGCCCCTCCGCCGACGCGAGCGTCATCGCCGCGGACCTCTACGACGGCGAGGTCCGCCTCGTGCAGCGCGATACCGGCGAGTTCAAGACCGTCACGCCACGCTGGATGCCCAAGGGCAAGATGATCCCGCAGGGCCCCCTGCACGCCCACCCGTGCCTGTCACGGACCGGACGATGGCTGCTCCATGTGGATGGGTCGGGCGGAAAAGGGGTGCTCAGGCTGATCGATCTGGCCAAAGTGTGAGCGCCATATGTCAAGACCGGTTGCTGGAGGAGCCCGCCGTGACGACTGACACGTCACACCCCGTCGAGCGTGCCCTGCTTCGCATGCGGGGCATGCGCAAGGCCTTCGGCGGCGTCGAGGTGCTCCATGGCGTGGACCTCGATCTCCTCGCCGGGGAGGTCCACGCCCTCGTCGGCGAGAACGGGGCAGGCAAGAGCACGCTGATGAAGATCCTCTGCGGCGTCCACGCGGACTACGACGGTCGGATCGAGATCGACGATCGTCCCGTTCGATTCGGCTCACCCCGTGAGGCCGAGCGGGCCGGCGTGGCGATCATCCACCAGGAACTGTCGCTCGTGCCGTACATGACCGTCGCCGAGAACATCTTCCTGGGCGACGAGCCGACGACGATGTTTGGAACGGTCGACCACGCCCGGATGCGACGCGAAGCCGCCGCCATTCTGGAACAACGCCTCGGCCTGTCGATCGACGTCGACCAGCCGGTGGGCGAGTTGTCCATCAGCGTCCAGCAGTTGGTGGAGGTGGCCAAGGCGCTCTCGCGGCACGCCCGCATCCTCATCATGGACGAGCCGACGAGCGCGCTGGCCGACGCCGAGGCCGAGCGGCTCTTCGAGATCATCGCCCAACTCAAGGCCGACGGCGTCGGCATCATCTACATCTCACACAAGATGGAAGAGATCTACCGGCTGGCCGACCGCATCACGGTCCTGCGCGACGGCAACCTGATCGGATCCTCCCCCACCCGCGACCTGCCCCAGGAGGAGATGATCTCGTGGATGGTCGGGCGCGAAATCGACCAGTTCTATCCGAAGCGACCGGCCGAGGTGGACGGCGAAGTCCTCAGCGTCTCCCGGTTGAGCCTCCTGGAGCCGGAGACCGGCAAGAAACTCGTCGACGACGTATCGTTCACCGTCCGCCGCGGAGAGATCCTCGGGCTGGCCGGGCTGATGGGCTGCGGCCACAGCGAGGTGCTCGGAGCCGTCTTCGGTCGGTACGGCCCTCGTCCCACCGGCGCGGTCCGAGTCGACGGTCGGCCCATGCCCCTGGGCTCGTCCTCGGCGGCGATCCGGGCCGGAATGGCCCTCCTGACCAACGATCGCAAGCTCACCGGACTCGTGATGTCCATGTCGATCCTCCACAACCTGACCCTGCCCGCCCTGCGACGCGCGTCCCCCGGAGGGTTCCTCCGCAGGCGACTCGAGCGAGATATGGCCGAGCCCTTCGTGGATCGCCTGAGCATCCGTCTCCGAACCCTCGGCGACGAGGTCGGCACGCTCAGCGGCGGCAACCAGCAGAAAGTCGTGCTCGCCAAGTGGCTGATGACCGAGCCCAAGGTCCTCCTCCTCGACGAGCCGACGCGGGGCATCGACGTCGGGGCCAAGCAGGACATCTATGAGCAGATGAACCAGTTGGCCGAGGCAGGGATCGGCATCGTCCTGATCACGAGCGAGCTGCCCGAGCTCCTGGCGATGAGCGACCGTATCCTCGTCATGTCGCGAGGGCGGATCACGGCCGAGATGACCCAAGGGCAAGCCACGCAGGAACGTGTGATGGCCGCGGCCATGTAACCGCGTCCCGTCCCCTCCGGCAAGGTGGCGGAGCCCCGGGGCGATCTGCTAAGCTCTTGCGATTGGTTATGGGACACGGGCTCATGGCGCTTCTCGAGTAAGGAGTGGACGTATGCGCAGGAGGCAACTTGCCGTGCTCGGTCTGGGAATGCTGGCCCTTGGCGGTCTGCTGCTGGAAGCGACAGGCTGCACGCCGGCAATCACCGGGCCGACCGGGCCGACCGGGTCGACCGGCCTGACCGGGTCGACCGGGCTGGTCGGGACCTGGAAGGGGAAGGTAACGATCGTCACGACGGCCACCTCACCCGGCCAGGAGCCGAACACGACGACGGAGGAAATCGATTTCACGCTGACGATCGACCCGAACGGCCTGCCCACGGGGCTCCCGCTGTTCGCCAGGCCGACCGGCGTGGAGGTGACGCTGTTCCAGGTCGGCGGACCCTACACCCAATCCGGGAAGGTTCCCATTGGTGACCAGGGGGCCACGGCCGACGCGACGATCACGATCAACGTCAAGGAAGCCACGTTCCAGGGAACCAGCTTCCGGGTCGCTTACGAGATCGACTACACGATCAGCACCAGCAACGGCAGCGTGAACCTCAAGGGAACCGAGACCTACGTGGCGACGCTCAATCAAGACGGCACGCTGGCCTGGAGCGACAACCTCGACGTGGACCAGACCGCCACCGAGACCGGCCAAGCACCCCAGACAGGCGCGTTAACCGCCGTGCTAACGGGAAACTTGACGAAGCAATAGCCCCGCGATCCAAGACGAAACCAGAGGGAGTCGTCATCACCGACGGCCCCCTCTGTCATTATCCTCGCGGGCAAGGCGAAATGATTGCCCGAGCCGCGGCGCTCACCCCGCGCCGAGAGTACCGCGCTGGCCCCCACTCTCCGCTTCTCGCTTCTGTCTAAGGCGCCGCCGCGACAAGTCGGGGACGTTCCGACTCGGGTAGGAGATGGAAGACATACGTGGCCTGCTCCAGGCATTCCGAGCGGTCGGTGTCCCGTTCCGCCAGGGACAAGACCATCGTCAGCGTCTCGGCATCGTGGGTCGGCACGGGGGCCCGAAACTTGACCACGAAGGACTCGGTGCCCCCCTTCACGGCGGGCCACCGCACGCTCCGACGCAGCCATCGACCGGACGGCAAGACGACGGGCACGGCCCCCGCCCTCTCGAGCGGAGAAGGAGAGATGACCGGCAAGAGGGCCTCGGCCGCCAGGTCGTCGGCGTAGAGGTCGACATAGACCCGAACGGGCCCCTCGGACCGGCGAGCCAAACTCACCATCCCCATCATGCAGACCCGTTGACCGGAGAGAATCGCGATGTGCCGCGTCTGAGCGTTACCACGCGGACGAAGCATGACGGGAATACTCACCTCCGGTCCCGGCGCCGCGGGTTCCGGCTTGACGACTTCCACCGGCTGGGCGGGCCCCGGCGGCTCGAACCGAGCGAGCTCGGGCCCCGTCGACAGCGGAACAGCCCGTCGCTGCCCCGATGTTGCGGCCGTTCCTACCGCTAACTCCCGCTGCGGACTCGCCGATGGATCCCCCGATGCCACGGCTATCGACGGAATTGGCGGGCCCACTGCGGGCTTCGGTCTGTCGGCCGGAGGCTCCTCGGCCCGCGGCGTCGTGGATCGCCCGTTTTCGGCTGCCACCGCCAATGTCGGCGGCTGGGGCAGGATCATTCGACGCGCGGTACTCTCGATCGAATCAGACGAACCCGGGGAATGCTCCGGTGGCGACGTCGGCGTCGGCGCGGCCTGCGCCAGCGCGGGCGGCGGTCCGGCGGCATCGAGATCCGCGAGCGTCCGCGGAACGATCTCGCGCCCCCCAGCCAGCCCGATCGGACCGATCGGAAACGCCTGCGGCGGCGCGGTGCGGGCCATTCGCTCTTCCACGACGGCTTCCGGGTCGGGCTCGTCCAGAAGGCGGATACGAACGTCGTGGACTCGCCACGCATACCGGCCGTCCTGACGCTTGACCTCCAACTCGAACCCCAAGTCCACCCAGCACAGATCCATCCCCCACTGCCGAACCCACCAGGCGGCGGCCGACCGGATCAGCCGCTTGCGCTGCTCGTCGGACAGATCGATCCGTATGAAGATCTGGTCGGCGTACGTGGTGCACACCCACGTCAGCAGCGCCAGCACGTCCTCCTGCTGCCGAACATAGGCTTGGCGGTAAGCCTTCTCCGCGGACCGATTGCCGGTCACGTCCGTCGACAGGCGGGCCAGACGCCGATCGACGGCCATCTGTGCCTGTTCCGCCAGCCGGCAGGCCGAACGGGTCTTCGTCCAGGCATCGGCGATCAGGGCGTGACGCTCCTCGATCGCACCGCGCGACATGGTCATGAACTGCGCGAGCCCGTCCGGAGAGATGACATTGCCTTGGGCCAGGTCTTCGACGAGTCGAGCCACGCCCGCGGGCGCAACGGCCAATCTGTCCGGAAAACGCCGTATCAGGTGGCGCTGGAAGTGCCGGGCCGCGGGCGGATCGGCATAGATCGTCGAGGCGAGCACCGCCAAGGCCCGGTCGGCCGCGGCGTCGAGGCGAATGCCGTCGATCGGCTGGGCATCCAGAATCTCCGCGATGGGAGACAGCGGGCGCTCCGGGTCGAAACCGGGGATCACCGTCAAGAGATCGATCTGGTCCCACATGCTCGCGACGACGTCGTCGCGGACCCGAGTGAGGATCCGATCCGCCAGGAGTTCGGCGATCTTCGATCGGTCGGCCGGCGCCCCGCCCTCGGACGCAAGGTCGATCATCAGACAGATGACTTCGTCCTCCACCTCCGAGCCGATCGCCAGGGCCTGACAGTGCTGCTCGGCCTGGGCCAGGCCGGAAGCGCGCGGCGTCACGCCCCGAGAGGCCTCGATGCAGCCGCGGGAGTCGCTCAGCAGCTTCTCGATCTCGACCGCCAACCCGCTGAGTCCGCGCGTGAGATCGGCCACGTCACTCGGACGCTGGCCCTGGGCGGGTCGCGTGGTTGCCGCGCTCAGTTCGTCCACGAACTCACATCGCTCGGCGACGGCGGCGATGCACTGCTTGACGCGCTCGTCATCGATCGGTCCCAGCCCCAAGGCCCTGCCCACCTGCTGCGTTGCCTGCAGGGCCTGACGAACGCGGTCCAGACGCCCCAACCATTCCCGGCTGAGGTTCTCGAGGGCCTGAGCGACACGGGCCGACTGCTCCACCGTCATCGCCCGGGGGCGCACCGGCGGCAGAGCCTTGCCCGGCCAGGCAGAGAGTGGCTTGGGTCGCGCCGCCGACGCCGGTCCGAACTGAATCGGCCGACATCCCTCCGACCCAAACGTCCACGTCTTGCGGTCGAGGTCCGCCACCGCATGCCCCGGCTCCTTCGGCGGGGCAAGCAGCGGCAACGCCGGCTGCGCGACCGATCTGAGCGGCAACGACGGCTCGCTCGCCAGGCAGGGGAAGGCCTCCAGGTCAGGCTCGAACCGCTCCGGGCTGAACCACGGATCGTCCGCCGGACCGACCGCGACGCTCGCAAGGTCGTCGAAGATCCATACCGTGCCGGTCCATCCGGGACGATCGCTGACCTTGACGCGGAACGCCCGCTGCCCGCGAGCCAGGAAGTAGTCTCGAAGATTCGTCATACGTCCGATGAGCGAGACGGGGCCGCTGATGTCCCCGCTCGCCAGATCAACGAGAACCTGCTCGGCGCCGGAAGTAACGATCAGCCGCCTCGCGCGAAGGTTGTATCGCAGATTGGGCGTGCCGAGGCCCGGGCCGGATCGATCGGCATCGATCGCCAGCCACTGCCCCGTCACGGAACAACGTCCTTCCCAGACCAGATCGCCGTCCAGTCCGATCCACGCCTCCGCGCCCCCACGAGCGATCCGGACGGTGGGACGGATCATGACCTCCTGCGTTGACCCGCCGCGAACAACGAACGGCTCGACGCGATGCCGGTAGCGGATCGTCACGCGATCGAGCTGCCCGCCATAGACAGGCGTGATCTTGACGACCCACGGGTGAGTTCCGGCAGGCTCATCGACCTCGACAACCGGGCCGGCGGATCGAGTGTCAGCGGCGGGCCCCTTGCTCGAGGATCGCGGAGTGAGCGTAACGCTCGAGAGCGCCGGTGGCCGCGCCGTCTCGCCATGCGCCGCGCAAGGCGAAAGCACGACGACCAAGCCGTAGGCCGCGCGTAGGCCCAGCGGTAAGCGGAACGCACGCATCGTAAGTTGTCCAACCCTCGCTCAATGGGCAGGAGGCGCGGAATCGTCCGATAACAGCGCCACCCGCTCTCAAGGTCGGCAGGATCCGCCGTAGAGCTTGAGTGCAAATCGTCCAGCCTTCCTTGGCCGCCGGCGCGTCGCGGACGACATGTCGGCAAGATCATCGCTTTTCCCCTTGACACACTAGATGTAGTTAGATATTTTCCAGCCAGTTCAAGATGTAGGGTACAACGCATGACCCAAAGTCGCGCCGGGTGCCGGGTCGTGAGGTCTTCCGCGAACGTGTGAGCACATGCGGTGCCCCTTTTGCAAAGAAGACAAGGACAAGGTGATCGATTCACGGGCCAGCGAGGGCGGCCGGGTGATTCGTCGGCGTCGAGAGTGCTTGGCCTGTACCAGGCGATTCACGACTCGCGAGCGAGTCGACGACACGATTAAACTTCAGGTAATCAAAAAAGATGGCAGTCGCGCCCCGTTCGACCGAAACAAGATCGCCGAAGGCCTGCAGCGGGCCTGCTACAAGCGTCCGATTTCCGCGGACGTCCTCGAACGTATGGTCGAGGAGGTCGAGGAAGAGGTCTTCCAGAACTTCGACCGAGAGGTCAAGAGCCAGTTCATCGGCGAACGGGTCATGCGCAAGCTTCGGCAGATCGATCAAGTGGCCTACGTTCGATTCGCCAGCGTCTACCACGATTTCAAGGACGTTCACGAATTCATCGACGAGGTGCAGGAGGTCCGCGATCTGTCCCGCGCGGAGACGCCCGGGCAGCGGACCCTGTTTGAATGACGGACACATGCGTTGAACGATGACGTTCGATCGGTACGGAGACTCGTCGAGCACGGTCCTTAATACAGTGCGCCACGGCTAGACCGTCCGGTTCCGGTAACTCGGCGGTCTAAGCGCCCAATCACGGAGGAAGGAGTTCGGCAGCGAGTGCAGGGAGGCCGGTGTTCCGGGCGAAGCGATTTCTAATGTGACCCTTATGTCACTGGCCTGCGGGCTCGGGGCCGCTGTCAACTCCACTTTTTCTCGTCTTGCCGGACATTCCCCCGCGTGCCTTCTTCGGGGCATGGGTCTTCTTGTTTGTCCTTTTGGCGATCGCTGTCTCTCATTCATACGAGTTGTGTTGTCGAATGGGCGGATCGACGCTACGGTGAATTCCAAGGGGAGGCCTTGGCGATGCCCTCGGAACTGCCGCGACGCGGCGCAACCGTAACTGACGGCGCATGGGGCACGGCCCTGGACGCCCTCGGTTGCGAACCGGGCTTCTGCCGCGAGCGATGGAACGTCGAGCGCCCGGACGTCGTCCTGCGGGTGGCCGAAAGCTACGTCGCCGCCGGCGCTCAAGTCATCCTGACCAATACCTTCACGGCGAATCGGATCGCACTGGATAGGCATGCCGCCTCCGATCGCGCCGAGGAGTTGAACCGCGCGGGCGCGGCCATCAGCCGTCGGGCGGCCGGAAACGACGTGCTGGTATTCGGATCGATCGGCCCCTCAGGAAAGATCGTCATGATCGACGAAATCGAGCCGGAGGAGCTGCACGACGCCTTCGCCGAGCAGTCCGCCGCCCTGGCCGTCGGCGGCGTCGACGCCTGCCTCTGCGAGTCGATGACCGAGCTGATCGAGGCCCTCATCGCCGTGCGAGCGGCCAAGGAGACCACCGGCCTGCCCGTCGTGGCTAGCATGGTCTTCGACTCGGGGCCCGACCGGTGCTTCACGTCGATGGGAGACGGCGTGGAGAAGGTCGTGGCCGCTCTCGCCGACGCCGGAGCGGACGTCATCGGCCTCAACTGCGGCGTGGGCATCACCGAGGCCTTGCGCCCCGCGGCCAAGATCCGCGCCTGCGCCGATATGCCGGTCTGGGTCAAACCGAACGCCGGCCTGCCCGAGCTCGTGGCGGGCGCCGTGGTGTACAAGGAAACCGCCGACGACTTCGCCGCGGAGGCGGCCAAGCTGCTCAATCTCGGCGTGAACTACATCGGCGGCTGCTGCGGTACGACCCCCGATCACGTCCGCGCCCTGGTCGAGATCGCCAAGAAGCACACCTCGACACGTCCACAAACCGGCGAATCAACGTGATCTGTCAGGCGTCCTTGCCGGTAGCGAGGACAGCACGCAAGTTCATGACCTGCCCCGTGACCATCCGGACGGAGGACAACCAAAGCTCCTGCCCCGAACCGTGTCAACTTGTGGACTTGTCGATTTGTCGATCTGCGGACGTGTCGACGTCTTCCCGTGTCGACGTGTCACTCGTCTATTGTGGACGTGTCGATCTCGAGTGGCAAACCGGTGATCCTGGCCTCGAAGACGAGCTTGCCGTTCACCACGGCCTGGAAGGCGCACGTACTCCTGCGAGGGCGGATGTCCACGCTCTGGCCGAGTAGGTAGAGGCGGCAGTTCGGCGCGACGACCCCGCGAAACTTGCACGCATCCAGCGCGGCAAACGCCCAGAAGCCCCGATAGCCGAGCACCTCCTGCGTGCAGTAGCTGGCGGCCTGCGCGGCCATCTCGATCATCACGACCCCAGGCAGGACCGGATTGCCGGGCACGTGACCCCGCGCCCACCACGCGTCCTCGGTGATGTCCGCGTACGCGATCATCCGATTCGTCGCGGTGTCGATCAGGGTGATTCCGTCGAGCAGCATGAACTCGTAGCGGTGCGGCAGAACGTCGTAGATCTGTTCGCGCGTCAGGACGACCCGAGTCAGGTCGCAGTCGTCGAGATCAAACAGCAGTGGCGGTGGCATCCCGAAACTCGGTATCCAAAAACGTCGCGTCGAACCCCCGTAGGAGGCGTGCCGCCCACACGCGGCCGCTTCCCCAGGAAACGACCGCGCTAGCGCCACGCGCAGGTGACTCACACGGCAGGCCACGGAGCATCGCCCGCCCGAATGCCCCAGCGCGCCCCAGAACCGACGGCTAGTCCCCGGTCGAGCGGACCTCGAGGATCTTCTTGCGGACGTCTTGCGCGGCGGCCTTGATGTCCTGCATGGATTTCCTGACGCGAGTGCCGGCGGCCTTGTTCCCGCCCTCCGCCTTGGCCACGTCTTCAGCACTTTGCTCGACCAGCTTCTTCAGGTGCTCGTACTCTTCCATGATCGCCTCTCCTGGATTGCCCTTCGGACCGCGGGCGCGTTAGGAGCCTTCCGGATGCGGTCTCTGTTCCGCCAGACCATATCAGACGATGCCACAAATTGCCATACCCAATTCCGTCACGTTTGTGCCCGCATATCTGATGTTTGCGAATCCGAACGATCGCCTTCGGCAGACCCGCTCATCGGCCCCACCTCGGCTTCCGGACGGCGGTGGAAGCGGTTGCTCAGAAAGCTCTCGCCCAGAAGCACGCCCAGAAGCACGATCGCCAGCCACGCCGTCAGCGCGTGGGCGCGCGGACGCGAGCCGCGCGATGCGTCCAGCGCTTCCACCTCCGTCACGCGACCGGACATCCCAGGCGGAAACCGCGCGGAGATGGCCGAGAACGACGACCGAGACAAGTCCGACTCACCCGCGGGAGTGTTCACCGAGTATCCGCTCTGAGGCTTCTCCGCCGCGCCGCCGGAGCCGACGAGGTACTGTCCGCACTGCCGCGTCACCGCCTCGACCGTCCCGGAGTTGGGGTCCGCGATCCGCGGGAAGGTGGCACGAAGAGTCGGCGACGTGATTACAACGGTCCGTCCCTCCCCCGATCCTGCAGCGCCGCCGCCGGGGACCCCCATGGAGACCCTCTGCCCGACGCGGAGATTCCGCGACGGGGCATCCGACGAGCTGGCCTGCTCGATGATCGTGCTGAGCAGGACGAGCATCGGCCCGGCGTCGATGGCGAACTCGCTCCACTGGCGAACCGGCGAGAAGGCCAGCGCCACCGACGTGCCCTTCCCGATCGGGCGAATGACAATAGCAGCCCCGCCGTCGTCCAGATGTGCGATGACCCGGGCGTCAGCCGCCAGCCGGTCGAACCGCAGATAGCGGAAGACCTTCGCGGTCGAGAGCGACAATCCGGAACCGTCCTGAAAGGCGCGCAAGAACGGGTGAACGCTTTCCGACGGGGCAACGCCCACGGGCGACGGCGGCGACACGACGTCCGCCGGAATCGCCGGAAGAACCCCGCCCCCCTCGCCATACCCCCCCACCTCCACGGACGGGCCCGGAACGAGAATGAGACAGCCACCGGCCATGACGTAAGCGCGCAACGCCTCGAACGTCGCCTTCGGGATCGAGGCAACGTCCGCCAGGATGATCGCTCGAGCGCCGCGCAAGCCCTCGCCCGCCTTCAACTCGTCCGCGCTGGCGCGCCGCAGTGAGAAGAGGCGTCGCTCCGGCGCCACCCCGACGGGAGAGATCATGGCCGAGACGAGCTCCGCCGTCTGGCTGTCCGTCGGACCGACCACGACAACCTCCGGAAGCGGCCCGACGACGACCGTGAAATACCGCACGTCATCGATAGCGAGTGGATCATCCGGACGAATCCGCGCCTCGCCCTGGTGCAGGCCGACCTCCAGCCTGCCAAGCTCGACGACCTGCTGGCGCGTCTGCCCCGCGTCCAACCGAACCGAGCCGCTTCGCCATCGCGGCCTGCCGTCCAAAACGACGTCGATCGACCGCTCCGCGGCGATCTGACCCGCGCGGAGGCCGAAGCGTATCTTGACGGGAACGTCCTGGGACACGCTGCGGTCAGGCACGACGAGATCGAGCAGCGAACAGTTCGTGTCGCTGTCGAGCCCGACGTCGATGCAATAGACGCGGACCTCTTCACGAGACCGATGCGCCTCGACCGCCACGTCCCGCCATGCCTGTTTGTTCATGTCGCTGAAAAGGTAGATCTCGCGCGCCGGAAGAACGCCCTCGGCCAACAGCGCGTAAGCGTGCGACAGCATGGCCGCCAGGCCCTGGTCGTGCTCGGCGAGCTGGAGCTGCTCTGCCTCCTGCCGCAGCGAGTTGACATCAAGGCTCAGACGCGTGGCCGACCTCGGTCTCGAGCCGGTCAGCAAGGCGAGCCTCGACCCGCTGGGGAAGCGGTCTCGATCTCGAAGCAGTCGGACGGCCAGGTCACGCGCCGCTTCGAACCGCGTCTGGTTCCGGCTGCGGTAACCCATGCTGGCCGAGTCGTCGATGCAGAACACCGCCTCCACGGGCTCCCGGGCGGGGGTCGAAAACGCCGCCGTCTCGAGCGTCGGTCTGGCCAACGCCGCGACCAGAAGCAGAATCCCCAGCATCCGCAGCAGAAGCAGCAGCAGGTGCTTGAGCCGCTGTCTCGACTGCGTCTGCCGCTGCATCTTCATGACGAAGCAAACCGTCGGAAGCGGCGTGGGACGCGCCTTGGCCCGAAGCATCAGATGCACCACGATCGGGCCCGTCGCCGCCAACGCCCCCCACAGCATCGCCGGCGCGGCGAAGGTGATCGGACCGAGGCTCAAGACCGCCAGCACGGGTTGTAACGCCCATACGGCCATGGACGTCAAGAGTAACCGACAACCAGGACGATTTCACGATGTCGGCAGGGCGGCAGGAGCGTCGGGGACCAGTCTCACCATCTCAGTGCCGCGCGAAGTCGCCTCGGCTCCAAGAGCAGCCCGAAGGCGGCCGCGGCTCCCACGACGACGAGATTGGCGGCCTGAACCGCTTCGGTCGAGGCGCCCTCGGCCTCGATAACGGCAACCCCCACCCGGGCCAGACGCAGCATCGCGCGGTCGTTGTTCCCGTTGCCCAGCGCGACGACATGCTCGGCGCCGAGCTCGCCCACGTAGTCGGCCTTCTGCCGATCCTCGTCCGGACCGCTGAGCTTGTTGAAGACGATCGGAAGGCCTTGCGTGGCCTGGGCCGCCGTTCCGAAGGTGTCGGCCGTCAGGACGTGAAACGTCACCTGCCGCGCTAGCTCATGGATCGCCCCCGCGACCCCCGGAACCAACGTGCCGTCGACCGACAGCGTCCCCGTGAAATCGCTGACCACGTGGTGGACTTGCACTCGACCGAAAGAGGGGATGTCGATGTCAATCATCGTTCGTCGCTCTGACCGCCGAACTGGGGAACCTCGCCGAACCGTCGCTCACGGTGCGCGTACTCGCGAATCGCCTTGAGCAGGTGCTCGGTGCGGAAGTCCGGCCAGTAGACGTCCGTGACGTAAAACTCGGCATAGCTGATCTGCCACAGGAGGAAGTTGCTGAGCCGGTACTCGCCCGCGGTTCGAATCAGCAGGTCGGGATCGGGCAGCCCGGCCGTATAGAGAGAGTCGGAAAACCGCTCTTCGTCGATCTGATCGACCGTCAGTTCTCCGGCCGCGACGCGCGCCGCCAGGCGGCGAGCGGCCTCGACCATCTCGTAGCGCGAGCCGTAGTTCAACGCGAGGCAGAGCGTCAGGCCGCTGTTGCCGGCCGACAGCGCCATCGTCCGATCAAGCTCGTCGATCACGTTCTGCGGCAGATTGTCTCGACGTCCGATCTGGACCAAACGGGTATCGGTCTCCATGAGCTCGTCGCGCTCCTTGACGAGGTACTCCGCGTACAGTTGCATCAGCGACGAGACCTCGTCCTTGGGACGCTTCCAGTTCTCGATACTGAAGCTGTAGAGCGTGAGCGCTTCGAGTCCCAAGCGGGAGCATGCCTGCACGATCTCGCGGACCGACTTGGCCCCCTGCCGGTGACCGTGGATACGAGGCAGCCCCCGGGCCTGCGCCCACCGGCCATTGCCGTCCATGATCACGGCGATGTGCCGTGGCAACTGCTCTCGCTCGAGGCCGAGCATCTCGCGGACGTCGTAGGGCTCAGCGGACATCAGAGGGTCCTCCTGGCTATGGCATCACGATCGGACAAGCACCACTAAGACGGACGGACCAGGAGTTGATCACGCTCGGGCCCGACCGCAACCGCCGCGATCGGGCAATTCAACAACGACTCCAGTCGACCAAGGTACGCTCGGGCCTTCGCGGGCAATTCGTCCCATCCGCCGCAACGGGCCAGATCCTGCTTCCACCCCTCATGGGTCTCCAGGATCGGCCGGACCCGGTCCAGAAGATCCACGTCGCACGGGAAGTGGTCCAGGGCGCGACCGTCCACCTCGTAGCCCACGCAGATGTTGACCTCGTCAAACTGGCTGAGCACGTTCAGCCCGATGATGCCGATCGCGGTCATCCCGCCCAAACGGACCGAATAGGCCGTCGCAACGCCGTCGAACCATCCGCACCGCCGCGGACGTCCCGTGGTCGTGCCGTACTCCTTGCCCACGTCCCGGATTGCCTGCCCGACCCCGTCCTTCAGTTCGGTCGGCATCGGACCGGTGCCCACCCGCGACGTGTAAGCCTTGGCCACGCCCAGTACGGTCGTGAGCTTCCGCGGAGGAACGCCTGAGCCGGCCGACATCCCGCAAGCGCTCGAGTTGCTGCTCGTCACGAACGGGAACGTCCCGTGGTCGAGGTCGAGCAGGCTGCCCTGAGCGCCCTCGAACAACAGCCGCTTGCCTTGCTCCATGCTGCGGTGAAGAAGGTCGGCCGTGTCACACACCATCGGTCTAAGTCGTTCGGCGTAGGCCGTGAATCTCTCGAGGATCGCATCAATGTCGATCGGGTCCGCGCCATAGAGTGCTCCGAAGATGCGGTTCTTGCGATCGACGATCTCGACGAGTCGCTGCCGGAAGACGTCCGGAGTCAACAGATGGTGCACGCGAATCGCGTTCGTCCGCGTCGCCTTGTCCGCGTACAGCGGGCCGATCCCGCGAGCGGTCGTGCCAAGCTTGGTCCCCTCGCTGAGCGCTGCCTCGCTGAGCCGGTCCTCCAGCTTGTGATACGGCATGACGACGTGCGCTCGATCGCTCACCTTGAGCCGGGACTCGACGTCAACGCCCAGCTTGGCCAGCGCATCGATCTCCTCGAAGAGGACCTCTGGGTCCAGTGCCACGCCGTTGCCGATGACGCATAAGACGTGCTCGCGGAGGATGCCGGAGGGAACGAGATGTAGCCCGAGCTTCGTCTCGCCGACGACAACCGAGTGCCCCGCGTTGGCGCCGCCCGCGTAGCGAACGATCAGATCGAACGCGCCGCTCAGGTGATCAACGATCTGGCCCTTGCCCTCATCACCCCACTGAAGACCGACCACCAGGGTGTGTCCCAACTGCCGGATGTCCATGTCCGTCCGCCCCTGCTCAGCACGAGATAAGCGTACGCTCCACATAAAAACGGGGCACCTGACCGGGCCCCGGGTGTGGCAACGACATACCAAACCACATTAGCCTAACAGCAGCATGACGATCGTGTCAAGGTTGCCTCCAACGCTTCAGCCCTGACGAATGGCAGGAGCTTGCGAGGCGGCGGCGGCGGGACCACCGGGGACGAGCGAACAGCGGGGGGAGCGGGGGCGTGG
>JAFGLZ010000040.1 GCA_016927755.1 Phycisphaerae bacterium | reverse complement strand
CTACGACGGTCCGCTGACGCTCGAGATGGGCCACGGCTATGAGGGCGCGCCGATCGAGATCGCTCGGGCGAACTATCGTTACTTCGAGCGGCTAGCGGGGTAGGCTGGTCACGACACTGAGAAGCGAGGCGTCCCATGACCGAGGTGTCGGCGGTGGTTGAGCGATTCGCGATGGTGAGGACGAGCGTGTTGGTCGCCTCGTTGATGCTCGCCGCGGCTCGCGTTGTCGGCGCGGAGGAGGGCACGTCGCGGCCTTCCAATCAGGGGGCGGAGGCGAGGCCGGCGCGGTTGCCGTCGGGTCCGGAGGGGGCCGGGCGGTTCGGGGCGTACTACACGCGTTTGCGGTACACGGACGAGTGGGAGCGTCCGTGGCGGGTGGGCGAGGCGGCGGACGTTCTGGTGCGGTTTGACGACGGGGGGCACAGGTTCTTCTTCTGGCGCGGGGCGAGCTACATTCCGTGCTGGGTTACGGCCAACGGCATCTGGTACACGAACGAGTTTTGCGAGACGTCGGGCGGGGGCACGGAGGGGTGCGCCGAGCCGATGTCGGACAAGCAGGCGCGGTACGCGAGCGTGCGCATCCTGGAGGCGGGCGGGGCTCGGGTGGTGGTTCACTGGCGGTATGCGCTGGCGGACGTTCACTACCGGATCGCGTATCCGGACGAGAAGACCGGGTGGGGCGACTGGGCGGACGAGACCTACACGATCTACCCGGACGCGACGGGGGTTCGAAAGATCGTGTTGTGGACGTCGCGTCCGGACGTCTGGCACGAGTTTCAGGAGGCGATCGTCATCAACCCACCGGGGACGGCGCCTGAGGACAACATCGAGACGGCGGCGGTTTCGATCGCGAATCTGGAGGGTGAGAGCGGAGACTTCGTGTGGGATTCGCCGGGGGCGCCGCATCTTACGAAGCCGGTGCCGGGAGCGTGCATCGAGGTGGTCAACCTGAAGGCGCCGCGTCGGCCGTTCGTGATGATCGCCCCGGAGGAGGCGAGCATCTCGACGTTCAACGGGCATGCGCCCAATTCGCGATTCAACTGGTGGGATCATTGGCCGGTCTCGCAGGACAAGTCGTGGACTCGTGTAACGACAGGTCGAGCCAGGCCGTCGCACACGTCGCTGTCGTGGATCGCCAACCCGAGGAAGTCTCTGCCGCGCGACTGGAAGGCACATGAGCGGACCGAACAGTCGGCCACGAAGCTGTTGCTCAACGGGCTGACGAGCCGGAGCGCGGCGGAGCTAGCGCCGCTGGCGCGATCTTGGCTGCGACCCGCACCGATGACGATTCACTCGAAGGGCTTTGCGGGGGGCGAGTACGATCGGGGGGATCGCGCGTACCACGTGCGTCGAGTCGATGCGGATGCGTCGGGGGCGCTAGAGTTCTCGGTGGAGGCGAGCCCTGGCAGCCCGATCGTCAACCTTGCGGTTCTCGTTTCGGATTGGGGCGAGAACGGCGCGGTGGTGGCGTGGGCGGATCCGCAGGCTCGCAGTGCTCCGGAGGCCCGGCTCGGGCATCGTCACAGGCCGGAGGGGACGGATCTGGTGATCTGGCTGCCAGTGGAATCCAAGACGCCGGTTCGGGTTCGCGTGCGCCCGCGGTCGTGAGTCGGCACAGGCGGAGAGTCGTTTCCCATGCTCGCTACGAGGAACCACACCGTGCGGTATTCCGGGCGGCTGATCGCCGTTGCCATTGGGGTGGCGGCGGGGTCGTGCCTGGCGTCGGAGGGCGTCAATCCCTTGAGGCCGCCGGACACATCGAGTCCGCGCGCGACGTTGACGAGCTTTCGGGAGAACGTTGACGCGTCGTATCGGCTGGTGATGGCGCTTCGCGACACGTTCCAGGCGGAGGGTGGGCTTCTGGCCTCTGACGCCGCGCTGAAGAAGGCGGCGCCGGCGGAGCGGTATTTCGACCATGCCGTTCGGTGTCTTGACCTGAGCAAGGTGCCGCCCGGGCTGCGGGACAGCGTGGGGTTGGAGTCGACGCTTCTGCTCAAGGAGATACTGGATCGAATCGAGCCGCCCCCGATGGACACTGTTCCGGACGCGGCGAAGATCGCCGCTCTGGATCTGGGACGGCACGAGTCTTACCGCTGGCGGATCCCGGGGACGGAGCTCGACATCGCTCGCGTGACGGAGGGGCCTCGCGCGGGGGAGTTTCTGTTTAGCCCGCAGACGGTCGAGCGCGTCGTTTCGGATCACGAGAAGGTGCGGGCCTTGCCGTATCAGCCGGGCTCGTCGGAGGGCTTTTACAGGTTCTATATCAGCACGGCGGGTCGGATCGTTCCGCCGCGATGGCTGACGTGGGTGGAGCATCTGCCGCGGTGGGCCAAGACGCCTTACGCGGACCAGACGTTGTGGCAGTGGGTGGGTCTCTGCCTGACGGTATTGCTTGCCTTTGCGGTGGTGATCGTGATTCATCGTCGCTCTCGTCAGGTCGAGCCGATCGCGCCCGGGCGGCGGATGCTGCGGCACCTTCTGACGCCGGTGGCGGCGGCGGTCTCGGCGATGGTCGCGGGCTTCTTCATCGACGAGCAGTTGAACATTACGGGCAGCGTTCTGACTCTCGTGAAGATGGTCGAGACGTTGGTGACGTACGTGATGGGCGCGTGGGCTCTGTTTATCGCGGGGACGGGGATCGCGGACTGGATCATCGCGTCGCCGCGGATTCATCCGGAGGGGCTGGACGCGAGCCTGATTCGGCTTCTCTTTAGGGTCATCGCGGCGATCTTGGCGATGTTTCTGATCGGGTACGGCGCTCGCGAGCTCGGCGCGCCGCTGACGGCGGTGTTCGCGAGCCTTGGGGTGGGCGGCCTGGCGGTCGGTCTTGCGGCGCGTCCGACGATCGAGAACCTGATCGGGAGCTTTTCGCTGTATGCGGACCGGCCGGTGGCGGTGGGCGATTTCTGTCAGTACGGGGATCGCATGGGCACGGTTGAGGAGATCGGTCTTCGGTCGACGAAGATTCGGGGGCTGGATCGGACGGTAACGACGATTCCGAACGAGGACTTCGCGAAGATCCAGATCACGAACTTCACGCGGCGAGATCGGATGCTGCTGCAGACGACGTTGGGTCTGCGGTACGAGACGACGCCTGAGCAACTGCGTTTCGTGCTGGGCAAGCTCCGCGAGCTGCTGCTGGCGCATCCTCGGATCATGGACGAGCCCGCGCGGGTCCGGTTCGTGGGCTTCGGGGACTTCTCGCTGAACGTGGAGATTTTCGCGTACGCGAACACGCCGGATCGGGCGGCGTTCCTGGCGATTCAGGAGGACGTGTTCCTGCGGATCATGAACATCGTCAGCGAGGCGGGGACGGGCTTTGCGTTTCCGTCGCAGACGACCTATCACGCGAGAGACGACGGTTTGCCGGCGGATCGCACGGAGGCGGCGGAGTCGCAGGTTCGGGCGTGGCGGGTCGCAGGGGCTCTGCCGTTTCCGGATGTCCCGGCGGATCATCGGCAGGAGATCGAGGACACGCTGGATTATCCGCCCGTGGGGTCGCCTGAGGCGAGGCGTTCGGAGGACGATTCGTCGTCGAGCTGATCGTGGTGATCATCGGCGCGAGGCGGTCGACACGTGACCATGAGTGATTCGCGAAGGCGGGTTCGGGAGTTCCTGGACCGGCACGACACGATGACGCTGGCGACGGTAGGCCCAAGCGGCGAGGCGCGGGCGGCGGCGGTGTTCTATGCGGTCGACGATGAGCTCAACCTCTATTTCCTTTCGAGCCCGGACAGCCGGCACAGTCTGGACCTGCAACGGGATCCGCGCGTTGCGGCAACGATTCAGGCCGACGGGCAGGACTGGCGGGAGATATGCGGTCTGCAGATCGAAGGGACGGCGCATCTGGTCGCCGGGGCGAGCGAGACGGTCCGGGCGGCTCGTCTCTTTGCGCGGCGATTCGACTTCCTGCAAGGGCTCTTGGACGACGGGGTCGGCGAGGTGCCTGTCGCCTTGCGGGGCCCGTTGGCAGAGAGTCGGTTTCACGTCTTGCGGCCGGCGCGGTTTCGGTTGATCGACAACGCGCGGGGGTTCGGCCACAAGGAGGAGTTTCGGGTGGATGGCCCGTCCGATGGATGATGAGCGCATGCAAGGACGATTCGCTTGGCACCGGGTGGTGCGGTCGGGTTTGGCTTGATGGGGAGTCAGAGGATGAAGCGTCGAGAGTTCGTGAAGTCGGCGACGGTGACCGGACTCGCCGCGCTGATTGGCGCGCGGCAGGCGCCGGCCGAGGGCGGGCGAGGCAGATATCGGGTCGGGGTGATCGGTCGGACGGGGCGCGGCAACTACGGGCACGGGCTCGATACGGTGTGGAACGACGTCGACGGCGTCGAGGTGGTGGCGGTTGCGGACGAGAACGCGCAGGGCCGGGAGCGCGTGGCGAAGCTGCTGAAGGCGCCCAAGAGTTACGCTGACTATCGGGAGATGCTGGAGAAGGAGCGGCCGGCGATCGTGGCCGTCGGTCCGCGGTGGCTCGACTGTCATCGGGACATGGTGCTGGCCTGCGCCGAGGTGGGCAGCCACGTCTTTCTCGAGAAGCCGATGTGCCGGACGCTTGTCGAGGCGGATGAGATGATCGCGGCGCTGGCGGCCAAGAAGCTGAAGCTAGCGATCGCGCATCAGACGCGTTACAGCCCGATCATGGGGCGGATTGCGGAGCTCATCGGTTCGGGCAGGCTGGGGGAGGTGCTGGAGCTTCGGGGTCGGGGCAAGGAGGACGCTCGCGGCGGTGGTGAGGATCTGATGGTTCTGGGCACGCACGTCATGGATCTGATGCGGCTGTTCGGAGGGGATCCGCAGTGGTGCTTCGCGCGGGTGTGGGAGGGGGGCAAGCCGGTGACGAAGGCGCAGGTTCGCGAGGGCAACGAGGGGATCGGTCCGCTGGCCGGGGACGAGATCCACGCGACGTATCGCTTTCCGAAGCGGGTGATGGGCTTCTTCTCGACGGAACGGGCCAAGCACGGGGCGGGGTCACGGTTTGGGCTGCAGATCCACGGCACGAAGGGCATCATCACGATGAACACGGGCAGCCTGCCGTCGGTATGGTGGCTCGATGACGCGTCGTGGCAGCCCGGGCAGAGCAAGGCGGCGTGGATGCAGGTGACGAGCGCTGGGGCGGGCAAGGCGGAGCCGCTGGCCAGCGGGACGCATGCGCGGCTGGGCAACAAGCTGATCGTGCTTGATTTGATCCGTGCGATCGAGACCGACATGCAGCCGAAGGGGAGCGCCTATGACGGGCGAGCGGCGTTGGAGATGATTCTGGCGACGTACGAATCGCACCGGGTGGGCGGGCCGGTCGATCTTCCGCTGAAGAACAGGCGGCATCCGCTGACGATGCTGTAGATGAGCAAGGGATTGGCGGACTTCCTCACCGAGTCATGTCTCGCCGCTGGGCGCACCGCAAGTTCATGTTCCGTGAGAGAGGATCGGTGGAACCATTCGTCGCTCGCCGGGCCGAGCTGCTTCCAGCCCGGTCGGGCCCGCCAGAGGACAGACGGGCTCTGGCTGGCACGGACCCATTCGTCATTCTAGCTGTAGCGGGACGCCCGTACCGCTTCCCGACAGGCGAGGCGAGCACCGTTGCACCGCAGGCATCCAGCCCGCCCGACAAGCAGACAGGAATGCCTGCGGCGCACGAACGTCTCTGGCCGAGAACGGCACTCAGCGGCGGATGAAGCGCGTCCTACAGCTCTTGCTGGGCCCTGACCCCGGCGCCAGCTACTTCGGATTCGGCGTGGCGTCGCCGGGCTCGATCCCTAGTGCCCATTTGATCCCGCCCAGGAGGTGTTTCTGGAAGAGCGGGTCGTTCCATGTCCTTTCGCTGTGGCCAAGCGAGGTATAGAAGAGGCGGCCCTTGCCGACCATCTTGCACCAGGAGACGGCGTAGTCGCCGTTCTTGCCGTAGAGGAGATCCGGTTTGTTCATGTCCGTCTTGGCGGTATTGAGGCTCATCAGGACGCGCTGGTTGTTGCGCGAGTAGGGCGGTCCGAT
Source organism: Phycisphaerae bacterium (assembly GCA_016927755.1). GTDB lineage: Bacteria > Planctomycetota > Phycisphaerae > UBA1845 > JAFGLZ01 > JAFGLZ01. The sequence goes on along the minus strand of JAFGLZ010000040.1, from coordinate 22,321 downwards.
CTGGTAGATTTCTTCCTGGATCTTCCACTCGGCGGGGAGCATCTTGGTTGCCGGATGGTTCTTGTCCTCGATGGTGATCACGACCGGCGGGCCGTCGGCCATCCAGGGTCGGCCCGCGTAGCTTCCTCCGACCATTTCGTTGTACTCGGCGGGCCTGTAGAACTGATCCGCGGCGTTGTGAATTCCGATGAAGGCCTTTCCGCTCTTGACGTAGTCGATCAACATCTTGTAGAGGGCGTCGCTATTGGGCAGTTGGGCCATTACATAGAAGATGACGGCGTCGAACTGGTTCAGGTATTCAGGCGTCACATGGGACAGATCGATCTCGGCTTGGGAGTTCTTGAGATACCCCTTGTTCGTTGTGGCAACGAAGACCCCCGAGTCCTTTCCGAGCTTCGTGACGACTTCCTCGGTACGGGCCAGGCAGTCGTGCTTGTGATCGGTGCCGTACGTCCAATAGAGCACTCTTTTCGGTTCGGTTGGCTTGTGGGCCTCCTTGCACGGCTTACACTCCTGCTCGCTGCATGACCCCAAGGTCAGAAGCAACCCAAACCCCAGCACCTGTCTCGCTCTCATCGATCGGCTCCTTCTCAGATTACGGGATGACTCGTCCGTACTGCAAACTGCTTCCGCCTATTGCGTGGTGTGCGTCCATGCGTTCTCGGGCGCCACTCGTCCCATCGGGAGTAGCGATCCTGTCGCCATGTTACCACGCGGTGAGAAGCTTGGCGGGCATCTTAGGGTCTCCGCGCCGTGCGCTGCAAGCGCCCGGCGCGGAGGGAAACGACCCCAAGAGAGGAAGCTGAGTTCCACGCGCCGGCATCGACGACGGATCGATCCATCCCTACGTGGTTCGCACGCCTGGAGCGTGATAGCGGGGTCTTGTAGAATCCACACTGGCGGCGGAGGAGGGAGCGACTTGGGCATGAGACTCGGGGGTAGCTTGTTGCCGCTTCAATGCTAATGCCCTGCAGGTCGCCAAGGAACCAGATCGGAGATGACGCATGACGGGACCGACACGTCGAGATGTGCTTGGCGGGACGTTGGCGGCGGGCGTGGGGTTGCCTCTGGCGGGTGCGGTTGGGGCGGAGGCATCGGGTTCGGCCGGCGGCAAGGCGAGGATCGTGGTTGTCGGGGGGCATCCGGACGATCCGGAGAGCGGGTGCGGGGGGACGATCGCGCGGTATTCGGATCTTGGGCACGAGGTGGTCTGTCTGTATCTGACGAGGGGGGAGGCGGGCATCCACGGCAAGACGCACGAGCAGGCCGCGAAGATTCGCACGGCCGAGGCGGAGGCGGCGTGCGGCATTTTGAAGGCGCGACCGGTTTTCGCGGGACAGATCGACGGCGCGACGGAGGTGAACGCCGGGCGTTATGAGGCATTCGCGAAGGTCTTGGCGGGGGAGAGGCCCGATATCGTATTGACGCACTGGCCGGTCGACGGGCATCGCGATCATCGCGTGGCGTCGCTGCTGACGTATGACGCGTGGGAGCGATGCGACAGGAAGTTCGCGTTGTACTACTACGAGGTGATGACGGGGCATCAGTCGCAGCTCTTCGGGCCGACGGACTACGTCGACATCACTGAAACGGAGGCGCGAAAGCGCGCGGCGTGCATGGCTCACGCCAGCCAGCATCCGGAGGGTTTCTACGCACATCACGACGCGATGAATCGCTTCCGAGGTTTGGAGTGTCGGTGCAAGTATGGGGAGGCGTTCGTGCGGCACGTGAAGGGCGTTTCGCCGCTCGGTCAGCCCGGGGGATGAAGGGATCCGTCTGGCGGGATCGGATGGCATGGGTCCGCACAGGAGAACCATTCCGACCGAACTAGCCACGGGTCAGCGGGACGCGCCGTTCTGAATCAGCGCGGTGTTCGGCGGACCCGTGCTTCGTTCCATGTCAGAAGACCCATCTGACGCTGACCCATGCCACCCTGAACACAGTGCGAAACTCACTTACTTACCGAAAGGGGCACTAGCTGCCGTATTCCTTCCTCGCAGACGTCGGCGTCTTGGGGAACGTATCGCCGGTTCGCATGCTCCAGTCGCGAAGTTCGTCGAGCAGCTTCCTTTGCAGGGCCGCGTGCTGTCGCTGGCCGGCCAGGTTCGTCATTTCGTACGGGTCATTCTCGAGATCAGACAACTGTGTCACCTTGAGCGCGGTGTCTATGACGAGCTTGTGTTTTGGCGTGACGATCGTTCGCCATGCGGTGGCGAGCTGCATTCGGCCTTCGGCGTAGACGGATTTGACGTCCGGCGCGCTCCCCCCGAGCACCGCCGAGGACAGGTCGCGTCCGGTGCAGGACTTCGGCGCCTTCCGGCCGCAGAGGCTGAGGATCGTCGGCATCAGGTCGATCGAGCTGACGAGGGTCTCGGGTTTCTGGCTCGGTTTGATTCGACTGGGCAGGCGCATGAGCAGGGGGATGTGCAGCGATTCCTCCCGCGGGTCGCCTTTGTACCGCTTGCCATGGGAGCCGTGCATGTCTCCGTGGTCGGATGTGAAGACGATCAGTGTATCGTCGGTCAGGCTCATGTCGTCGAGTGCCGCCATCAGCCGTCCCATTTCGTGGTCGAGCGACTCGCAGAGGCCATAGTAGCCGGCCAGCTCTCGGCGCGTCTTGGGGTTGGCTCGCATGTCCGGCGGGACGTTGGGGCGCCATTCGAGCTGGTCGGGTTTGAACCGGTCGAACTGAGGCGGCGGCTTGTAGGGCATGTGCGGCGGGCCCCAGGACAGGTAGCAGAAGAAGGGGCGGTCTTGATGCTGTTTCATGAACTGGATCGCGAGGTCGGTCTGGAAGGTCGGCTCATAGCCGCGGGGCTTCATGGGCTTTCCGTCGTCGTCGAACATGTCCGACTTGTAGTAGGAGTGTCCTCGGTTGAAGCCGATGAAGGTTTCGAAGCCGCGTCGACGCCAGCCCTTGGGCACGAAGCCGGGCTTGTCTTGGCCGTCCATGTGCCACTTGCCGATGTAGTGGGTGGCGTAGCCGGCCTGGCGGAAGACGTCGGCGATGGAGCGTTCCGTCGGCGGGAGCATCAGGCTGTTGTGGATCATGCCGGTCTGGTGGGGGAAGCGGCCCGTGACGATGGCGGCTCGGTTCGGCGTGCAGACCGGGTTGGCCGAATAGGCGCGCGTCCATCGCGCGCCCTGTTCGGCGAGGCGGTCGAAGCAGGGCGTCTTGACGAGCGGATCGCCGCCGTGGCTGAAGGCGCTGAATCGCCACTGGTCCGCGAGGATAAACAGCACATTCGGCGGGCGCCGGCTCGCTTCGGCGGCGGACGACGATTGCGTCCGCGATGACAGCGCGAGCCCGGTCGTTGTCGCGGCCGCATGCTTGAGGAACGTCCGTCTGTTACATGGTCTCATGGTCTGAGGGCTCCTCATCGCGTCGAGACGCTTGGAGGGTCGGGCCGACGCCCGCGTCAGTCGTCCGTGTGATGGTACCGCGCGGGTCGGGTTAGGCGTAGTGTCTGGCGAGCTTACCGAGCCGAGCGGCGGCGTCGGCGAACTGCTTGAATTGCCGCTCCTGGCGGCGGAACTCGGGCGTGTGGACCGCCATTGTGGCGTTCCGCGGTCGAGCTCCCATCTTCTTGTGCAGTAGTTCGTGATAGACGATGAAGTCGACGACGAGGGGAGGGACATCGGCGGCGTCGAGCGTTGAGCTGACCATCACCGCGTCGTCGGCGTGATTGTAGTGGCCGAACCTGTTGCCGGTGATATGCCGGCTCCACGAGAGGCGAGGCGGTCGCATGGCGCCGTTGAAGTAGTCGGCGTTGACTCGGGCGAAGCTTTCGGCGAGGTCGTGGAACACGCCTTTCGAGAGGTTCTCGGCACCGGCGAGTCGGCGTAAGGCCTCGTGGACGTCGCGATAGGCGGAGGTTCCGGTCAGGGCCACGACCTCGTGCTTAGCACCGTTGCGCCCGATGGCGAGGGAGGCGAGGGCGGTGAAGCCTCGTGCATCAAGGGTGACCATCGCCGTGGGGCAATGAAGCAGCGTGCCGTTGGCGGATCCGCGAAGGCGGTACAGTTTGCCGGTCGGGCGGAAATGGATGATCACCGGCGGCTTGAACCGATCGGACGCGGTCGCGAATTGGCCCATCGGGGACTTGGCGGTCCGCAAGGCGGATACGTAGGTGTCAAAATGCTCCGGCCGGCTGAAGTAGCGAAACCATGCCACGGTGTTTCGGGTCTCGGACGTGAGGTGTTCGGGCAAGATCGCGCGTTCTTGCATGTATTGGTCAAGGCGGTCGCTCGTCCGGCAGACGTCCGCGTGCGTGGCGCTGAGGTCGTCGGCGTCGGCCTGTTGGGCGATGTGATCGAGGAGCCCGTCGAAGTAGGCGCGCAAACCAATGAACCGTACGCTCTCCAGTCGATACTGCTCGTTTCGGGCAGTGGCGTCGGGCTCTACCGAGTCGAGGTCCAGGCCGGCGAGGTAGAGGTAGGCCTTTCGCGATTGCGGAGACAGGGCGCTCTTGTCGGCGCCGGCCTTGTCCAACATCCGCTCGATGGTCGCCAGGGAACCCCGGACGCGGCGGCGGAGCGATTGGAGTTGCTCGGGGGTTATGGGGCGGGCGAGCTCGCGACGGACGTTGCCGGCGAGTTTGACGAGTCCTCGGACAGCGACCTTCCTCATGAAGCGAGCTCCGTTGGGTACCCCTTTGGGCGTTCCTTCTGACGGTCCAGAGGCCGGGCGTCCGGGCACAGGATGCGGAGACACGTTGGTCGACTGGGCCGAACGATCGTCAACCCTCGCTGGACAGACGCATTTTGCCGTTGGGCGGCCACGACGGCAAGTCGGTGCGTCGGCCCGGGGGGTACGACGCATGCCTCAACTTTGTAGTACGGAGAGACTGGAGAACGCCTTGATGGGGCTACTCGGACGCTGTTGGAGCCGCACGGGGCATATTGCGGGTCGATGCTGCCGCTGCGTCATGGATGGTGTGTACGAAGCGGGCATCGGGACGGCGTTCGTCTTCAACTGGCCGGCGTTCGAGGCCGGATCGAAGGAGGGCACGTCGTAGCGTCGCCGGCAGGTACGCCGTCCGCCCTTGCGTCGCCGCGCGGAGAAGACCCTACGCTTGGAGCCGCTGGAGAGCGTTTTCCCAGGCGATCGCGTGGCGCTGCGCATCGGTGAGCTCGGCGTGATCGAACTTGGCGACGTTGCAGGCCGGGTAGTTGAGCACGGCTCCCGTGCCGAAGAGGACGCGGTCGGCGCCGGCCTCGGCGACGAGGGCCTTGACGGCGCCGAAGCCTTGGAGGCACGAGATCTCGTATGCGACGTTCGAACATCGGCGCATGACGCGGACCAGGGCCTGGTACTCGACGAGGTAGTTGGGGCCGGAGAGGATGAACTCGGTGTTCGGATGTCGCTCGATGACGGGCGCGATGGCGTCAACGGCAAGGGCCTGGAACCGCCAGTTCATCATGGGTCGAGTGGGGATCATGACGGGCACGCGGCGTTTGGCCGCGATCGCGCAGACCTCGTCGACGAGCTCGTCGTCGAGGCGGAAGCTGTGGAACGCCGGGTACAGGCGGACGGCTCGGGCGCCGGCGTCGAGGGTTCTCCGCAGCGCGCCGGCGTTACCATCCGGATCTTGGGGGAAGGGGCTGATCGTGGCGGTGGGCACGAGTCGATCCGGGAAGGCCTTGGCGGCGGCGATCGTCTCGGCGTTACCGCTGGCCCAGTCGACGAAGAGGCCGCGGAGGCTCATGCAGGCCGCGCGGTCGATGCCGTTTCGGTCCATGAGTCGGACGAGGTCCTCGGGCGTCTTGTCGGGGAGGTCCCAGTAGGGCCAGTGGCCAAAGCATGCGTTGACGTCGAAGCGCTTCATGACAACCCCAGAATCCGCTGATAGTTTCCGCCAAGGATCAGGGCCTTGGCCTCGTCTGTGACGATAGCGCCGGTGACCTTGGCGAGCTGCGTGTAGGGATCGAGCAGAGGCATATCGGTGCCGAAGACGATCCGCTCGGGGCCGATCTCCGCGACGGCCCGTTCGAGCATGCCGTTGTCGATCTGCGAGCTGGCGGTGTCGAGGAGGAGGTTCGGGTGCTTGGCGGCGACGGCGATGGCCCGCTGCCAATCGCCGTTTGCCCAGGGGTGCCCGCCCATGTGGGCCATGACGAGGGGGACGTCGGGCACGCGGGTCATGAGGTAGTCGCACTCGTCCGGAGTGATGTGGACGAGCACGGGCATGGCGAGTTCGGCGGCCAGCTCCATGAGCGGCAGGCTGGCGGGCTCGGCGATGGAGGCCTCGGGATAGGAGTAGGTCTTGACGCCCCGCATGCCGTAGGTCTCGTGACAGCGGCGGACCTCGTCGACGGCCTGGTCGCCGAATCGCGGCGTGGGGATGGTGGCCATGCCGATGAGGCGGTCGGGGAATCGGGCGAGCTCCTTGCCGAGCGCGTCGTTTCCCTCGCGCATGTCGTAGAAGAGGGCGGCCAGGTGGGTGACGAACAGCCTGTCGAAGCCGGCGGCGTCGGCCTGTCGGACGAGGAACTCGCCGTCGGCCGACATGTGGAAGAAGCTTCCGGTTCCGATATGGACGTGTCCGTCGATGATCATGTGACTATGGGGTCCGACGCTACTTCAGCTCCTCGACCTGTCCGATCGTCAGGGTCGCGTCGTTGAGGAGCAGGCCGGCGAGGGCCTCCATGTTCTCCTGCCAGACGCGGGCGTTCACGGCGACGGGGTGCTGGCGTCCGCGGCGCCAATCTCCGATGAGCCAGCAGCGCATCTTTCCGCCGTCGGCGGTACGGATCTTCAGGCGTTTCTCGTCCGGCAGATCGACGCGGCCGACGATGGACTTCGGCGAGACGACCAGACCCATGCCGATCTCGTCGATGACGGCCTCCTGATAGCCCCACACGCCGGCGTACCCCTTGGCCAGGTCGGCGAAGGCCTCCTCGCGCGGCAGTTTGCATCGGCCTGAGGCCAGCACGACCTCGCCGACCGCGCCGCTGACGGTGACTCGCATCTCGGTCTCCTGCCGTTCGGCGTAGATGATGCAGAGCATGTGAACGGTGAGGTCGGGCTTGTCCGGCACGATGTTCGAGGCGGTCAGGTCGATGGCGGCCCGCACCGGCCCGCTGATTAGCTGCCGCTTGACGAACTTGACGTCGCCCTTGCCCGAGGGGTTGAACACGCGGTAGGCCTTGTCGCCCTGGTAGAGCGTCAGGCCGCCCAGCCCGCTGGTGTCGCCGACGTGGAGGGCGTCGATACCCCAGGCGACCTCGCTGTGGTAGCTCTTGTTGCCGATGGTCGGGTAGATGAGGTCCTCGGTCTTCTTGCCGAAGAAATCGAACTGGCCCCAGTAGGCGCGATAGGCGCAGCGGTTCGACTCCCAGCCGATGTTGGGGGGCACCCAGTCCTCGGCCGTCGAGGTCTTCTTGGCGAAAGTCGCGTCGCGCTTGCCGGTCGGCGAATAGTAGAGGTAGTACGTCGCCTTGGTATCGGCCCGGACGTCGATGATGAAGCTGAGCTCCTTGCCGACGGTCGGATCGATCTCGTCGACCTGATGCGGGACCTCGCGCCAGCCGATGCAGCGCTCGGAGGCGACGACGGCGCAGTTGCCGGGGTTGAAGTCGGCGGCGATTGCCCGGATCCGCTTAACGGGGATCGCGACGGCCCACTCGTCGCGTTGGGGTCTAGCGGCGTTGTCGAACGTGAGGGCGATGCGCTTGGCGAACGAGCCGAAGGCGCGGGGGTCGGCCACGACGGCGCCGGGCTCCAGCTCGTTCTTGACGACTTTCGCGGCTTCGGCGTAGTCGCCGGCGGCGTAGGCCTGTTCGAGCTTGTTCCAGGCGGGGCTGTCGGCGAAGTGCTTTTTCAGCTCGCACAGAAGCCGGTCGCGGAGCAGGTCGACGTAGAGTCTGGCGCCGGCGGGCGTCTTGCGCATCCAGCGTCCCAGATGCGTGAGCGGCTGCCACGATTCGAGTTTCGTCAGCCAGTAGGTCTCCAGGTCGCTTTGGGCGAGCGAACCCGTCTTCTTGGCCAGGGCGGCCTTGGCGACGTCGATGAAGGTCTGGCTCTCGATCAGGACTTGGACGAGCAACGGGCGGTAGAAGTCCTTGAGGGGCTGCCAGGTCAGCTCGAATACCTGGACGTCCTTGCCCTTCATCTTCCAGTCGAAGTCGACGGTGCCATCGGCGTCGACGTCGAGCTGCCTGCGATCGAAGAGGCCGTCCTTGTCGTCGTCGAGGTAGGTCGTCTTGGCGTCGGCCTTGCCGTCGAGGTCGTAGTCGACGTGGAGCCAGCCCTCGGTGGCGCCGATCAGGTGGAGCCGTCGGTCGGTCGGGTCGTAGTAGAGTCGGAGGTTCTTGACGCCCTCGACGGCGATCTCGTTTCGCTTGTTGAGCGGGCTGCACGGCGGGCCGCCGATCTGCGGGAAGTGCTCGCTCGGGTGCGCGATGATGCCTTCCCATCGTTCGTGGGGATCGCCCTTGACGTTCTTGTCGGTGTTGGCGTTCATCTCGTCCCACGTCAGGACGGCACGGGGGAAGGCGGTCTCGTTGACCCACTTGAGGGCGCAATCGCGCTTCATCCACGGGCCGGTGGGGATGCCGCGGACCTTGGCCGTCTCGAGCATTTCCTTGGGAACCTTCAGCTCGGAGACGCCCTTGGGGGCTTTCGTGAACCAGCGGGACCCTGGGGCGAGCGCGGTGATGGAGAAGTCGTAGTCATGGGTTCGCCGGCCGTGGGCGTCGTCGTCGACGTCGAAGCTGTAGCGGATCGACTCGACGAGGTCTTCCTGCCCGGAGATTCGCAGGACGACCTCGGAGCAGCGGTCGCCGTCGGGGTCGTAGAACAGGAACGGGTCTTCGAAGATGGGGACCCACTTGTCGAGGTCCTGCTTGATGCCGAACTCGACGAGGACCTCGTCGCCGCTGAAGTGGCTTCGGTACTGGCAGAGGCTTTGGTTGTAGGTATAGCTGACGTCGTACCAGAGCAGGTTGTCGTCGCCGTCGTCTCGTCCCCACCAGACGAGCAGGGCCGGCCCGCCGATGTAGCCGTAGCGCGGGGCGAAGTAGTAGAGCCCCATTTCGTCGAGGTCGTTGTCGCCGTCGGTGTCCTGGTAGTCGAGGACGCAGTCGACGGTTCCGTCGGCCTTCCAGTCGGCGACGTAGAGGTCGCTGTCGAGGTCGCCGCCCCCCGTCTTGTCGAGATCGCCGTCTTCGTCGATGACGCGGACGAGGACCGGCCGGGTGTTCGGCATGTGGCGGACGGCGGTGTCGATGTACCAGACCTCGTCGTTCTTTCCGTCGCCGTTGCGATCGACGTAGAACCGCTGGCCTGGCTTGCCGGCCCTCACCTTAGCGACCATGGCGGGGTCGAGCTTGACGGCGTCGCCGAAGACCTTCTCGAAGAGTTGCTGTTTGGCGTCCTGGGCGAGGGCCGGCGCAACGCTGGCCATCAGTGCACAGAGCGTGGCTGCGGCGAGACGTTTGAGCGACTGGAACATCGATCTAGACCTCCTTTAGGGCCTTGGCGACGGCCTCGAGCGTCTTGTCCACGTCTTGTTGTGTGTGGGCGGTCGAGACGAACCAGAGTCCGTCGGGGATGGTTCGGACGCCGTTCTCTTGCAGGGCGGCCCAGAAGCGCGCGTAGGCGTCCTTGTCCCGCGACTGGAACGTGCGGTAGTCGACGACCTCCTCGGTCTCGTTGAAGGAGACGTGGAAGGCCGGCGGCACGCCGCGGACGTGGGCTTGTTTGCCGGCGTCCTTTGCGAGCTTGGCGATACCGTCCATGAGCTGCTTACCCATGGCGTGTGCGTGGCGGAGCAGGGCGGCGTCGTTCTCGGACAGGGCGGTCAGGGCCGCGACGGTGGCGGCCATACAGGGGGCGTTCGAGTTGTACGTTCCGGCGTGCGTGATGGTCAGCTCGCCGAAGGCGTTCATGTACTCGGCCTTGCCCGCGATGGCGCTGACGGGGAACCCGCCGGCCATGGCCTTTGCGAAAGTGGCCAGGTCGGGCGTGACGCCGAAGTGCTGCTGCGCGCCGCCGATGCTGACGCGGAATCCGGTGATGACCTCGTCGAAGATGAGCAGCGCCCCGTGCTTGGTGCAGAGCTCACGGAGGCCCTCGAGGAAGCCGGGTTTGGGCAGGATGCCGCCCATGTTGCACATGATGGGCTCGGTCTTGACGGCGGCGATCTGGCCGGGATAGCGCTGGAAGGCCTGCTCAACGAGGGACAGGTCGTTCCACGGTCGGATGACGAGGTTTTCGCTGTCGGTGGCGACCTGGCCTCGGCTAACGGGGATCGGCGTGGGGTCGTCTCGGGGGCCGGCCTTGTCGAGCGGCGGGGCGTAGTTCCAAAAGGCGCTGTCGAACCAGCCGTGGTACTGGCCTTCGAAGCGAACGACTTTCATGCGTCCGGTGACGCCTCGTGCGAGTCGCAGGGCGCCGTGGACGGCCTCGCTTCCGGAGTTGCTGAATCGGACCATTTCGGCGCAGGGCACGAGCTCGACGACCTTCTCGGCGGCGTCGACCTCGATCGGGCTCTGCCCGGCGTACATCAGGCCGACGTCCAACTGTTTCCTGACGGCGTCGAGGACGGGCTTGGGCGAGTGGCCCAGGAGCAACGGGCCGCGCGCGAGCACGTAGTCGATATGCTCGTTACCGTCGACGTCCCAGACGTGGGAGCCCTGGCCTCGCTCGTAGAACAGGGGCAGGGGCTGCCAGTTCTTTCGGACGTTGCTGTGGATTCCGCCGGGGCACGTCTTGCACGCGCGCTCGTAGAGCGCTCTTGATCTGTCGACCTTCATGATGACAGTACGATCTCCTTGCCGGTCTTGGAGGACTCATAGGCGGCCAGGGCGGCGGCGACGGCCTGCCGCCCGTCCCATCCGGTCACGGGGGGCTCGCGTCCCTCGGTAATCGCGTCGATGAACCGCTGACATTGCAGCGTGTATGATTCCAGTCGCACCGGGTCGAGGTAGCCCTTGCCGGCCCAGTCGATGGGTTCCTGCACCTCGACGACCTTCCACTCACCGTCCGTCGCCACTCGGAGCTCGCCGTAGGCGTCCATGTCGATCAGGCCCTTGTCGCCCATGATCCAGGCGCCCATTTGCGTTCTCGGGAAGGACGGCTTGGCGAGTTCGAAGGAGCTCCAGAGGCTGGCGGTGGTTCCGTCGCCGAGCGACATGAGCACCATGGAGGAGCCCTCGATCGAGGCGCCCTCGATGCTGGTGCACTTGGCGTAAACGGTCTTGATCTCGGCGCCGGTGTACCATCGGATCTGGTCGAAGTTGTGGATGGCGTGGCCGAAGAGGGTGCCGAGGTTCTCGGGGTTGCTCTGCCAGGGGGGCAGTCCGTCGAGGCTCGTGGGGCAGAGGGCGAACGACTGGAACTGCCGGATCCTTCCGATGGTTCCGGCGTCGATCAGCTCCTTGGCCTTTCGGCAGCATTTTCGGGTCCGCTGCGAGAACGAGATGCTGCTTCGGACGCCGGCGGCCTCACAGGCGGCCAGCATCGCGTCGCAGTCGGCGACGGAGCAGGCCATCGGCTTTTCGATGAGGACGTGCTTTCCGGCCCTGGCGGCGGCGATCGACTGTTCGGCGTGGACGTGGTGGGGCGTGGCGACGAAGACGGCATCGACGTCGTTTCGCGCGACGAGCGCGTCGACGGAGGGCTCCAGCGCGATGCCGTAATCCTTGGCGAGGTCGCCGGCCCTGGAGCCGCCGGTCACGGCGACGAGGCGGGCGCCGGTGCAGCGCTTCGAGATCGTTTCCGAAAACGTCCGGCCCATGAAGCCGGATCCGATGATGCCGATGCCTAGCCCGCTCACCGTGAGTCCTCCTCTGAACGTTCTTGCCGATCCTCGTCAACGACGACTTCGAACCCGGTTGCTCCTGGCGGCACTGTTTCCGGCGGTTCGGGCGGCGCCTCGGAGGGTCGGCTTCGCACTGCCATGATGAGCCCGATGACGGCCAGGCCGGCGCCGATCGCCAGATCCATCGCGAGCGCCAGGGTCTCTCTGACCCATGGGGCCACCGCCAGCATCATGACACCGATGAAGACGATCGAGATGCCGACGACTCGGAACGGGGAGACGCCGGCCTTTCCCGTGCCCGGAACGACGTCGCCAGGCAGTTCGCCGATTGGAACGGTGAGCCGATGCAGGAAGTCTTCGGCCCGCCGGCGCTGATCGTGGCCGGCGGGAAGCGCGAAACTCACGACGACCATGACGAGCGCGGTCGTTCCGGCGGTGCCGAGGAGCAGCAGGTTCTCGAGCTTCCACGTCTGGCCCAGGAGTTTGCCCTCTTCCGGTCCGAGGAAGAACAGCAGCAGGCCGACCGAGACGCCGCACAGGAATCCGGCTAATGCGCCGGCGTTCGTCATGCGCTTCGACAGCAGCCCAAGCAGCATCGGGATGGCGACGGGGGCCGTGGCGATGCTGAACAGCTTGACCATATTGCGGAACATCTCTTCGCCGCTGCCGCGGGAGAAGGTGAAAGCCAGTCCCAGCGCGACGACGCCGATGACCAGCGTCATCAGACGCCCGACGAACACGAGGGTCTTCTGCCTGGCTCCCGGGTTGAACAGGCGGCGGTAGACGTCATTGGTCAGCACGCTGGCGCAGACGTTGTAGTCGCTGCTGAGCATCGACATCGTGGCGGAGAACATCGCGGCGATGACCAGCCCCAACATGCCGGCGGGCAGCAGCGCGACGCACAGCTCGGGATAGACGCCTTTGGCCTCGATATCCGGGAGGAACTGTCGGGCCGCCATCGCGGGGATGAACATGAGCGGCGGGGTGATGATATTCAGCACGACGACCAGCCAGCCGACCTTCCGGGCGTCCTTCTCCTTGGGCACGCAGTAGTATCGCTGAATGAGGGACCAGTTGATGCTGCTGTAGGCCAGCGTGAACAGGATGATATGTGAGCCGACATAGATCCAACTGAACTGTTCCTGCTGTATCAGCTTGAAGAAGCCCTCCGGCGAGCCGCTCACGAAGCCGCCGACGCCGCCGACCTTGGCGAGCGAGAGCGGCAGGAGGACGACGATGGCCGCGGCCATGACGACGAACTGGATGAAGTCGGTCACCGCGACGGCCCACAAGCCGCCCATGAAGGTGTAGGCCAGCATGATGACCCCCGACCAGAACATGCTCTGACCCAAGGGGAGTCCCAGTCCGACGGAGATGAACGTGCCGATGGCGACCAGCTTGAAGGCGTCGTCGATGATGCGAACGGGGATGCCTTGCCAGGCGAACAGTTGACGCACGCCGATGCCGTAGCGGGTTTCGAGGTATTCGACGGGGCTGTCGATTCGGGCGCGGCGCCATCGAGAGGCGAAGAACAGGACGCCGACGATGGTCGCGGGGATCGTCACCCAGAAGAGCGTGACGGCGACCCAGCCGTACTTGTACGCCAGCGCGGAGTAGTACACGAAGGCGAAGACGCTGAAGCTGGACATGTAGAACGACACGCCGCTGAGCCACCAGGGGATGTTGTTGCCGCCGCTGAAGTAATCCTTCATCCCCTTCATGAAGCGGTAGAAGTACGCACCGATGCCGAGCATGAGTACGAAGTAGCCGATGAGGACGAAGTAGTCGGGCTTCGCGAGATTCGTCGCCGCCAGGATCATGGTTTCACCGATGCCTCGATCTTTCCGATCTTGTCCAGCGCCGCGCGGGCGGCGTCGAAGTCGCCCTGTCCGTAGGCGACGTCCAGGTCTTTCAGCGCGAGGATCAGTTGCCAGGCGCTTCCGGTGTTCCAGGTCTCGGGGATCTTGGTCGGGCCAAGGCGCCGCAGGTCGTCCTGCTTGGCCTTGGCGATCACCGCGCCGGCCTTGGCGGTGAAGTGTTGGCGAAGGTCCTGGTATTGCATCTCGCGGACGACGTCCTGGGCGTAGCGTTGCTCGTTGGGCGAGCCGGTCTCCATGGCCGTCTTGGGTCCGGGCGGGACGTCGAACTTCCGGAGCTTGGCCATCGCCGTCATGAGCTTCTTGTTGGCGGCGATTGCCTGTGGGGCCACGACGTCGTTGTGGAACTTGACGAGCTCGGCGTAGTCGAACGGGATTCGCTTGGCCTTTTCGTCGCGGACCTGGCTGACGCGGACGGGCACGGGGCTATCGCCCCAGTAGACCTCCCATCGATCGAAGAAGCCGTTGCCGTCGGTGTCGAACATTCGGATCTCGCCGAGGGATTTCTGTCCGGCGAAGTGTCCGATCTGGAGCCAGCCTTCGCTTGCGCCGAAGAGGTGGATGCGCCGATCGACGCCGCTGTAGTACAGCTCGCGCGCGTCGGTCTTCTTGCCGCACCACTCGCGTCGCATGTTCCACCGCTGGCACGGCCCGCCGGTGTTGCCCATGAAGCGGCGCTCCCAGATCCAGAAGATTCCTTCCCAGCGGCGGTCCTTGCGCGAGTCCCACTTGTGGCCGATGGTGGTGGTGTCGTCTTCCTGCTCGTACCAACTGAAGCCGGTCTCGTCGGCGGGGTAGGCGTCGCTGATCTTGCGGAGGTCCTTGAAGGGCGTGACGCGGAGGACCTGGGGCGGGCGGCGTTTGGCGTTGAAGTGCTCCATGCCGGGGTACTGGTAGGGCTGGGCTCCGACGAGGTTGAAGCCCATCTCGTAGTGCAGGGGCATCTCCTTGCCGGAGAGGTTGTCGATATCGAAGCCGTAGCGGACGTTGACGTTGCCCATGGTTCGCATGTCGGGCGTCCAGGGGCCACGATAGCGCCGCGCGTCGTTGGCGTAGTCGGCGTCGGAGCCGAGGTTGTACCCGAGCGGGACGGCGCTGACGCGAACAACGACCTCGCTGAAGCCGTCGGCGTCGGTGTCGTAGAAGGCGAAGGGGCACTCGGAGACGGGCCACCACTCGCCGCGCTCGGGGTTGAGCTTGTTCATGAAGATCATGGCGTCGCCGTAGGCGTCGGCGTTGAAGAAGTTGCCGGCGTACTCGTAGCCCGCCAGGTTCCACATGAGGTTGTCGTCGTCGTAGTCGAAGCTGGCCCAGACCTGTCGCAGCTCGCCGCCGACGAAGTAGCGGACGTCCATCTCGTCGGGGTCGTTGTCGCCGTCGTTGTCGATCCAATCGAGCATGCGGTCGGGCGTTCCGTCGCAGCCATAGTCGACGACGTAGCAGTCGCTGTCGGCGTCGCCGCCGGTGGCGAGGCTGCCGTCGGCGTCGTCGTCGATGATCCAGACGATGGCCTCGACCTGGGCCGAGCGGTTTCGGAACTTTTCGCGCCGGACGAGCATTCGATTCTCGAGCTCTCCGGGCGCGTCGATGATGAACTGCTCGCCGACCTTTAGCTTGGCGGCCCTGGGCCACCAGGGTTTGTCCTTGAGGGAAAGCTTGCCGTCCTTGGTGAGGGCGGTTTGCCGCATCCACCAGGGGCCGTCCTTTCCCTGGCCCGCGGTCATGGGCTTGGGCGCCTCTGCGGCCAGCGCGCAGCCGGCCATTGCCGAGACGAGACTGACGAGTCTGAACCATCCGCTAGCCGATGTGCCTCGCATGAACGCTCGCCCCTTTCTCGGCGATTCGCCGATCGGCCGGTGGCGTAGAACGGTGGATTGTATCGGGCCTTGCGGACAGGCTCAAAGGCTTCTCGTGCAATCTTGTCGGCTTGCGGGTGTGACTTGGCAGGGCATACACTGACACGATCATCCGCGCCAGAGAGCGAGCGCATCACGCTGGCACTGTCACAGGAGACGAGGGAACAAGACATGCAATCGACTTGCCGTCTATCAGGATCGTTTTGGACGAGGATTCTTGTACGTCAGATCCTCGCGGTTCTACTCGTGGGCGGTTTTGGGAGCGTTGCCGGAGCCGCCGAGGTCGCCAAGCCCAAGGCCCCGGCCGCCGTCATCGACGCAGGGAAGTTCCCCGATCTGCAGGCGGCTCTGAACGCCGTGCCGGAGGGCGGGGGACTGGTGAAGCTGCCTCCGGGTCGGTTCGAGCTGACGAAGCCGCTGCTGCTGGAGCGCGAGGACACGCGCGTGGAGGGCTGCGGGGCGGCGACGCACCTGATCAACAAGAGCGAGAAGGGCGAGCCGGCCCTGATCTTGCGGCACAAGGATCGGGCCAAGGACAAGAAGGCCCACGCGTGGCGCGTGCAGCTCGCGGATTTCCGCGTCAGCGGCAATCCCAAGAGCGGCGACGGCGTGTTGGCCGAGGGCATCAATGAGGTTTACGTCAGCGGGCTGAGCGTGGACCACAACGGCGGACACGGGATCAACCTGATCGACTGCTACGAGGACCCGCGGATCAGCGACTCGATCATCACTTACAACGTCAAGGCGGGGCTGAACATCATCGGCGGGCACGACATCGTCGTGAATGCGAATCAGTTCGAGGAGAACCAGGACGCGGTTCGCTGCATCGACTGCTACAACTTGTGCATGAACGGCAACAACATCGACGACCACCTTCGCGACGGGGTGGTGATCGAGAACACGTACGGCTCGGTGCTCTCGGGCAACATGATCGAGGAGTGCCGGGGGATCGCGGTGATCATGGATCGCGACTGCTACGGGAATACGATCAGCGCCAACGTCATCGCGCACAACGAGGGCGGGGGCGTGGACCTTCGAGACGCGCACGGCTGCGCGGTTTCGGCCAACACGTTCGTGTTGAACTACGTTCGCGGTATCGTCGTGGGTCCCGAGGCGGGGCGAATCACGATCACGGGCAACAACTTCTGCAACAGCTACATCGGCAAGGGCATCAAGCGGAGGAAGGACGACGATGCGGGGGAGGGGGTTCTGCTGAAGGGCACGAACGATATCGCGATCACGGGCAACGTGTTCTCGGGCATGGCGCGGGAGGCGATTCGGGCGGAGGGCCAGTGCAAGCGGATCGTCATCGTGGGCAATACGGTCGTGGAGACGTCAAAGTCGGCGCCCGGCAAGTTCAAGGCGTTTGATCTGCCGGAGGCCGAGATGGAGATGCACAACAACACCGTTGCGCCTTGACGGGCGAACGGTGATAAGTCGGCACGTCGACAAGTCAACAAGTCGACAGGGAGGTAGTCATGCACGCTGTGATCGGGTTGATTTCCATGATGTTCGTCGCTTCGGCTGACGGGATCGCCGTCGGCGACTTGCGCGGTTGGACGATCGTCGTCGCTTCCGATGCGATTCCAAGCGAGCGGTACGCGGCCGAGCAGTTCCAATCGCTCTTGGAGCAGGCGGCGGGTGTCAAGCTTGCGATTGCCGCCGAGGCGCCGAAGCCTCTACAGAACATCACCATCGGCTGCGGCAAGGCCATGACGGCGAGTCCGGTCGGGTTCGGCGTGGATGATCTGGGCGAGGAGGGCGTTCGCATTCGGATCGCCAAGGACAACATCGCGATCGCCGGCGGCCGGCCGCGCGGGACGCTGTATGCGGTGTATGAATTCCTCGAGCGGTATCTGGGGGTCCGCTTCCTGACCTTCGATCACACCGCCATTCCGCCCGGGGCGAAGACCGCGAGACTGCCGTGTGAGACGCATACCCATACGAGCCCGTTCTCTTTCCGATGGAGCTACTACCGGGAGAACGCGGAGCAACCGGCGTTCGCGGCGAAGTTGCGCGTCAACACGGTGACGCGGGACGCCTCGCTCGGCGGCGTGACGCGTCAGAGCCTGATCAATCACTCGCTCTATCGCCAATTGCCGGTGAGCAAGTACGGCAAGACGCATCCGGAGTACTTCGCGCTGTGGCACGGAAAGCGTGACCTCACCGTCGGCGGCGGGGGGCCTGAGCTTTGCGTGACGCATCCGGACGTCGCCGGGATCGTGGCCCAATCGGTCATCGACGAATTGGACAAGGACCCCGGCCGTTTGAACGTGAGCGTCAGCCAGAACGACAACGACGCGTATTGTCATTGCGATCGGTGCGAGGCGATCAACAAGGCGGAAGTCACGCCGATGGGCTCTCATCTTGCCTTCGTCAACGCGGTGGCCGAGCGGGTGGAGAAGAAACACCCGAAGGTCAAGATCGGCACGCTCGCGTACTGGTACACGCGGAGGTGTCCCAAGACGATCAAGCCCCGGGACAACGTTCAGATCCAGCTCTGCAGCATCGAGTGTTGCACGCTGCACGCGATCGACGACCCCAATTGTGCCCGGAACCGGACGTTCTGCCGTGACATGCGGAATTGGCGAGGCGTGTGCAAGGACATCTGGGTTTGGAACTACAACACGAACTTCCGCATGTACGACCTGCCGTTGCCGAACCTGCGGAGCATCGGGGCGAACGTTCGGTTCTTCCGCGACAGCAACGTCAAGGGCCTGTTCATGCAGGCCAACGGCAACGGGCGGTCGGGCGAGTTCTCGGATCTTCGGAACTACGTCATCTCGCGCTGCATGTGGAATCCTGAGCTGGACAGTTGGGCGCTGGCGGGGGAGTTCTGCCGGCTGCACTACGGCAAGGCGGCCCGGCCGATCATGGAGCATCTGACGCTGATCCACGACAACGCGGAGCGAAAGGGATGTCACCCCGGCTGTTTCCCCGGCCCCGAGCAGGTCGGGCTGACGCCGGAGATCTGTCAGAAGTCGCTCGGGCTGTTCGGGGAGGCCCTGGCGCTAGCCGACGACGACGTGATTCGATCGCGCGTGGAGAAGGCGTCGATCTGCGCGTATCGCGCGATGATCGAGGTCTGCGGCCAATTGAAGTACGTGGACGGGAGAGTCCGGCTGAGCTTTCCCGGCGAGCGCGATGGCCTGGTCAATCACTATGCCGAGCTGTGCAAGCGGCACGGGATGACCATGGCGTCTGAGCAGACGCCGATCGGCAAGTACCTCGAGCGGATTCAGCGGATAGCCGAGGGCTACCCGGCCTGTCGGCTCGAAAACGAGATCTGGCGCGTGACGGTTCTTCCGGAGGACAACGCCAAGATCGTCGAGATGATCCACAAGCCCACGGGGCGGAGCCTGTTCGCGGGGATGAGGTCGACCGGCACCGGGCCGGGCACGCACGAGGAATGGTGGGAGCATGAGGACATCCATGACAAGGCGACGGCCTTTGCAGCGAAGCAGGATGGACAGCGTCTGACGCTGACGCGGCAGCTTCCCGAGGGCTCGACGATGGTTCGGCAGATCCGGCTCGACGCGGCGGATCCGAATCGCGTGTTCTTCGAGACGACGATCACGCATCACGGAGACAAGCCCAAGACGTACGGGATCAAGGTGCATCCCGAGTTCGACGCCGGCACGAAGAGCGACAAGAGCGAGGTCATGACGGCGTACGTGAAGCGGGATCGGTGGATGAAGTTCAACGACGAGTGGGACAAGCACCAGGGCCCGAAGGCGGACCTGCTCAAGGACGCCAAGGGGGGCGGCCTGGCGTTCTTCAATCATGAGGCGAGATTCGGGATGCTCGTTTCGTACGATCCGGGCCAGTATGCGGAACCTCGTCTCTGGTGGCATCCTGAGCGCGCGCAGGTGAATCTGGAGTTGATGACGCCGTCCGTCGAGCTCAAGCAGGGCGAGGCGCTCAAGTACGCTTATCAGTTCTCATACTTGAGCGAGGCTCCGAAGTAGTCGCCGTTGCACGTGCGGCGGGGGGGTTCGCGGATCGCGAGAGTGCGCCCTCACCCTCGCGTCTTCTTGGCGGTGGCAGGTTGCCCGCATTCCGGACATCGGCCGGAGGTGTTGCCGGTCAGGTCATATCCGCATTTCCGGCAGCGCCCGGCCCACAACCACGGGCGTGACGGGCGCCACAGCTTGTACGACCACAGCGAAAATGCTGCGAAGAGCATGAACGGCGACATCAGCCAACAAGCAGGCATGCCTTGCGGCGGTGACAGCATCAGGGCAACGCCCGCCAGCAGGAAGGCAATCGCGATGAAGAGCGTCATCCAGCGTTGCCAGAGGTAGGGGAATGGGACCATTTGCTGCTCACATGACGCCTACCGCTTCCAGCCATGACTTGGCCAGCAGGGCGTGGCCGGCGGGGGTCGGGTGAACGCCGTCTTGGGCCCAGAAGGCGGGGTCTCGGATCGCGCAGGCGCGGGCGAAGATGCCGTCCATCGGGACGAGCGTGGCGGAGAATTTTTGCGCCAGGCGCCTGGCGGCGTCGATCTTGGGATTGATGTCTTCGCGCCAGGCGATGCGATCGGGCGGCGTCGGCAGGACGAACGGCTCGAGCAGGATCAGCTCGGCGTTCAGCTCGTCGCGGACTTGGCGCAGGATCTCATGGTAGTCGGCCTCGAAATCGCCCGCTGACGTCGCGTCGTCGCTGTCGTACCGTCGCCAGGTATCGTTCACGCCGATCATGATCGAGACGACGTCGGGCTTGATCTCGAGGCAGTCTCGGTCCCATCTTTCGCGCAGGTCCTTGACGCGGTTTCCGCTGATGCCGCGGTTGACCCAGCGGACGTGCGTCTCCGGCCGTATCGCGGAGAACATCGACGCGACCATCGTGACGTAGCCCATGCCGAGCTCGTCGTCGCTGCCGTAGCCGCGTCCCGCGTCGGTGATGCTGTCGCCCTGGAACAGGACGACGGCGCCGTCTTTGATCTCCACCGGCATCTCATCCTTCCTCTGATGGTGGTTCCACGTGTCGGGCTCGCGTATCATACTGCCCCCGACGACGGGGCGTAAGCTTTCGAGGAGCGTATCGATGTTGAACGTTGCGATGTTGAGCGGGTGGCACGTGCACGCCAAGGGCTACGCGGGCGAGCTGAGCAGGCTGCCGGACGTCAGGATCACGACCGTCTGGGACGAGCAGCCCGATCGCGGCAAGGCCTGGGCCGAGGAGCTGGGGGCGGCGTTCGAGGCGGACCTGGCGCGGGCGGTGGCCCGCGAGGACGTCGCGGCGGTCGTCTGCGACGCGCCGACCAACATGCACCCGGAGGTGATGATCGCCGCGGCCGAGGCGGGCAAGCACATCTTCACCGAGAAGGTGATGGCACTCACCGTGCGGGAGTGCAATCAGATCGCCGCGGCGGTTCGCAAGGCGGGCGTGACGTTCTGCATCTCGTTCCCGTACCGAACGGCGCCGATGGCGCTTTTCGCCAAGCGGGTCGCCGAGGAGAAGCTCATCGGCGACGTGACGTTGCTTCGCGTGCGCGTGGCCCACAACGGCGCGTCGGCCGGCTGGCTGCCCGAGCATTTCTACGATCCGACGACGTGCGGCGGCGGGGCGATGATGGACCTCGGCGCGCACCCGATGTACCTGGCCCGCTGGATCCTGGGCGAGCCGCTTCGGGTCTCGTCGACGTTCAACGCCTACACGACCGGCCACGCGGTCGAGGACAACTCGGTCAGCGTCATCGAGTTCGCCGGCAAGGCCATCGCCATCGCCGAGACGAGCTTCGTCTCGACGCACAGCCCGTTCCAGTTGGACCTGTACGGCACGGAGGGCACGCTCTGTGTTGGGGGGCCGGAGGAGAAGGTGCGGATTCGCTCGAACAAGATCGCCTCGAGCGTACCCGGCTGGGTCACGCCGGCCGAGCTGCCGGCGGCGCTGCCGCGCCCGATCGAGCTATGGGCCCGCGCCTTGATCGACGGGACGGAGACTCCGTTCGGGCTGGACGACGGCGTGCAACTCACCGAGCTGATGGAGGCGGCGTACCTCTCGCATCGTGAGGGACGTCAGGTGATGCTCTCCGAGTTGAAACGGTAAGAGCGGCTCTCGGCCGGGTACCTGCGCTGCTCAGGGCGCGTGGGGCTTGTCGGATAGCCCGGGCGCTCGGATGTCGACGTCGTCGACGTAGGCGTCTCCGCCGGCGGCGGTGAACTCGATGTCGACGTGCGTCGCCTCGGCATCGTCGATCCGGACGCGCCCGCGCAACTTACCCCAATGATCCGCCTTGCCGTCGATGGTCGCGGCGGGCGCGTATCGTCCGAGCCATGCGGTCTCGCGGAAGAGGGCGAGCTGGACGACGAGCTTCGAGCCGACGGGCACGCGGTATTGGAGATGGATCTGGACGGACCTGTCCTTGGGCACGGGCATCCGCCATTCCGTCTTGACGCCCTGGCCCGCGGGGATTCGCAGGCACCACTGGCCTTGTTTGGCCGGCGTGACTCTCGGGGCCGGCGTTCCGTCGAACAGCACCCAGCCCCATTGGCTCTCGACGTCGCCGTTGAACAGCAGGTTGCCGCCGCGGGCGATCAGCTTGGCCATGGGCTCGGGGATCTGATCGAAGGTCGGCACGGGCAGGCCGAGCGCGGCGGGCACGACGTCGTCGTGATGGGGGTTCACGCCGCAGAAGGCGTCGCGCATGGCGTCGAGCCATCCGAAGCCGAAGCGGGCGGTGGGCTCGATGTAGGCGCCTTCGCCGAATTCGTTCCAGCATTCGGCGAGGATCATGCGCAGCTTGGGATCGACGTACCGCTTTGCCTTGACGCACATCTCGTGGAAGAGCCGGGGGCGGGGATTCGTACGGACCAGG
>JAFGLZ010000039.1 GCA_016927755.1 Phycisphaerae bacterium | reverse complement strand
GCCTATCGACGGCTTGCGGCGGTGGCGGCGGCGGCGACGCTGCTCGGCGGCGTGGGCTGCGGCCGTGGGCGGGAGACCGCGCCTTCCTCGAAGCCGAAGCCGGCGCTGATGCTCTTCTGCGGCGCGGGGATCCAGTTGCCGGTGGCCGAGCTGGCCGAGGCGTTCAGCAAGGAGAGCGGCTGCCGGATCGACGCCGACTATGCCGGCAGCGAGGTCTTGCTCTCGCGGATCAAGCTCAAGCAGAAGGGCGACCTGTACATGCCCGGCGACGCGTCGTACGTCGAGATGGCCGCCTCGGCGGGCATGATCGAATCGAGCACGCCGGCGTGCTATTTCGTTCCGACGATCCTGGTGGCCAGGGGCAGTCCGAAGAAGATCACGGGACTACAGGACCTGACGCGGCAGGGAGTCCGTCTGGGCCTGGGAGACGCCAAGGCTTGCGCCGTGGGCCGGCAGAGCAAGAAGGTCTTCGATAAGAACGGGATCGCCTGGGCCGACGTCGAGAGGAGGCTCGTGTTCCAGTCGCTGACGGTCAATGAGCTGGGGGTGCAGATTCAGACGGGCTCGCTCGACGCCGTCATCGTTTGGGACGCCGTCGCCCGGCAGTATCTCGACCACGGGGAGATGGTGGAGATCCCGCCGGAGCAGAACGTCATCTCGACCGTGCCCATTGGGGTGCTTCGCTTCTCGGAGCACAAGGATCTGGCCAATCGCTTTGTCGAGTTCGCCGTCTCGGATCGCGGACGGGCCATCTTCGGCAAGCACCACTACCGCGTCGATCCTCCGACGGGCAAGAAGCCATAGAGGGGGCCATGGACGCCGGCAGCACACCCGTTCGAGGATGGCCAAGTCTGGTCTTTGCCGCGTCGATGTCGCTCTTCGTCGTGCTGTTCATCACGTTCGCGCTGCTGCTGATCGCCGCGGACGTCCTCTACATCAACTGGCAAGCCGTGCTGACCGTCATGACCTCCGGCTTCATCGGGCATGCGCTCTGGATGAGCCTGTGGACGAGCGCGATCACGGTGGCGCTGTCGGTGCTGTTCGCGATCCCGATGGGCTACGTTCTGAGCCGATACCGTTTCCCGGGCCACCTCATTGTCGACAGCCTCGTGGACCTGCCGATCGTGTTTCCGCCTATCGTTGTCGGGCTGACGCTGCTGGTCTTCTTCACGCAGACGCCGATCGGGCGCTGGGTCGAGCGGATGGGCGTCGAGTTCGTCTTCCAGCCCAAGGGCATCGTCCTCTGCCAGTTCGTGGTTTCGGCGAGCTTCGCGATCCGCGCCGCCAAGAGCACCTTCGATGAGGTCGACCGCCGCCTGGAGAACGTCGCGCTGACGCTCGGATGCACGCAGTGGGGCAGCTTCCTCCGCGTGTCGCTGCCGCTGGCGAAGAACGGCATCATCGCCGGGGCGATCCTGACCTGGGCGCGAGCGTTCGGCTTGTTCGGTCCGCTGATGATCTTCGTCGGGTCGTTCCGAGGTCGGACGGAGGTGCTCAGCACGACCGTTTTCCTAGAGCAATCTGTGGGGCACCTCGAGCAGGCGCTCGCGGTGGCGCTGCTGCTGGTGGCGGTGGCGCTGATGTGTCTGGTGACGATCCGCTTGGTGGGAGGGCGATCCGTCCGGCTATGATCCGCGCCGAGGACATCTCGTTTCGCGTCGGGGAGTTCTCGCTTGAGGCGGCCTGCCTCCACGCGGAGCTGGGCGAGTACTTCGTGCTGCTGGGTCCGCCGGGATCGGGCAAGACACTCTTCCTCGAGGCCCTCTGCGGACTGCGGCGTCTGGCATCGGGCCGGGTCTTCATCGACGGACAAGACGTCACGCGTTTGGAGCCGCGCCGGCGGGGCATCGGATACGTCCCGCAGGACTACGCCCTTTTCGTCCACCGCACGGTGGCCAGGAACATCGGTTTCGGCCTCGAGGCGCAGGGGTTGAATCGAGCGGAGGCCGGACGGCGAGTCGACGAGGCGGCGGATCAACTCGGCATACGACATCTGCTGGGCCGCCGTATCGAGGGTCTCAGCGGGGGCGAACGGCAGCGGGTGGCCTTGGCGCGGGCACTGGTGATTCGTCCGAAGGTGCTGCTGCTCGACGAGCCGGTCAGCGCGCTGGACGAGTCCACGCGCGAGGCGGTCTGCGGCGAACTGCGGCGAGTTCAGCGGGAGTTGGCCGTGACGACCATTCACGTGAGCCATCATCTGGAGGAGGCGGTTTCGGTGGCCGACCGCGCGGGCATCCTGCGCGACGGGCGGTTTCAGCAGGTGGGTACGTTGCCTGAGCTGCTCCACCGTCCCGTGAGCACGTTCGTGGCGGGTTTCATGATGTGCCAGAACATCCTCTCGGGGCGCGTGCTTGGCCCGGCGGCTCGCGAGGGATGGGTCCGGATCGAGGTCGGCCAGTGCGGGATGAACCTGCCTGGCGCTTACCAGGGCGACGTGCGCCTGGTCATCCGCCCGGAGCGGATTAGACTGGCGGCGCCGCACTCGGCCCAGGAGTTGTCCGAGATCCACCTCCCCGCCGAGGTCCGGCGCGTGGTGGACCGCGGGGTGTATCTGCGGGTCGAGCTGGATGCGTCTTTCCCACTGGTTGTCCACGTGGCGCATGTGGCCGCGGCGGACCTGGCGCTGGGTCCCGGAGAAGGGCTGATTGCTTCATTCCGGCCGGAGAGTCTTCACGTCATTCCCGCCGCCGAGGTCGTTCCCGCTCAGGCGAGCGTCTAGCGGCGGTCGAGTTGAGGAGTCTCGGCGATGAACGCTATGCTGCTCATGTCGACACTCGTTCTATGTGAGGCACCCATGCGATTCCAGCGACACGACATCGACGAATACCGGGCCGGCTACCAGGTGGCCGTCGCCGACGTGAACGGTAACGGCAAGCCCGACGTCATCGCGCTGTCGACCGAGGCGAACCGCGTCGACTGGTACGAGAACCCGACGTTCCGCCGCCGACCCGTGGCCCGTACCGACCGCAACATCGACCTCGCGCCGATGGATCTCGACGGCGACGGCCGGGTGGAGATCGCCCTGGCCAGCGGCTTCCACTTTTCCGACGGCAACCGCGGCGGTCAGATCCAATGGCTCAAGAGCGGCGCGAATCTCGACGAGCCGTGGCAGATCCATCCGATCGCCGTGGACCCGGTTGTACATCGGCTTCGGTGGGGCGATCTGGACGGCGACGGTCGACCCGAGCTGATTCACGCCCCCATCTTCGGCCCTGGGTCGAAAGGTCCCGCCGCGGCGAAACCCTCGCATCTCTGGGCGTTCCGCGTCCCGCGCGATCTTGCCGGTGGCAAGTGGGAGCCGTGGAAGATCGATGAATCGCTGACCGTGCTGCACGGACTGTACGTCGGCGACCTGGACGGAGACGGTCGCGCGGAGCTGCTCACCGCCAGCTACGAGGGCATCCACCAGTTCGACTGGCAGGGCGAGGGGCAGTCGGGCAAGTGGGTCAAGACGCACATCGCTCCGGGCGCCCCGCCCGCCACCGACAAACCCGGCGCCCCCCGAGGCTCGAGCGAGGCCGTCCCCGTGCGGCTGGGCAAGGGGCCGACGGTGCTGGCCGCCATCGAGCCCTGGCACGGCCACCAGGTTGTCGTCTACATTCCTACCGAGAAGAGCGAGAATTGGACACGGCACGTCCTCGACGAGACGCTGCGCGAGGGGCACGCCCTGTTGGCGGCCGATCTCGACGGCGACGGTCAGGACGAGATCGTCGCCGGCTGGCGAGGGGACGGCGGCGGACTCGTGATGTACGACCCACTTGACGCGTCCGGAACGCGCTTCCGGAGAGAGGTGATCGATCAACCGATGCCCGTTGAAGGCCTCGTCGCGGCCGACCTCAACGGCGACAACCGCCTGGACCTCGTGGCCATCGCGGGACGCGCGAACAAGTTGGTGTGGTACGAGCCGCGGTAGGGGGGCACGCCACGTTCCATGATCGCGGCCTATCGCACGAGGGCTGCCTCTGCCGCGCGATAGATCCGCTCCAACTCTCGCGTTCTATCGCAAGCAATCTCGAATCCCTCCGACGCCAGACGCTGCCTGACGATGTCACCTGCCCTCTGGCGCACCGTTCTGCCGCCCGACTCTTCCCACTGCCGCTTCATCTGGTGAAGGAACAGCTCCGGCATCCAGTACGTGTCCGAGTGGTGCAGCAGCGTGGTCTCGTGCGAGAGGAAATCGCCGCCCCGCGCGACCGCCTCGCGGATCACGTCGAATGCGAGGGCCGCGTCGTCGAACTCGAAGCCCCGTGCCGCTCGCTTGGCCCACCGAACGATCTCGACGTCGACGACGAGTTGTTCCGGGGAGAAGCTCTCATCGAGCGAGAGCCCTCCGGCCCCGGCCAGCAGGTCCGCGCCCGCCAGGAGCGCCATCACGGTCTTGGACGCCTTCTCCGCCGCCGCCTGAGCGTCCACCGCCTGCGACATCGTGTTCAGCGCCTTGTCGCCGAACGAGCTCGGCAGCCCGTACCACTGGCTCATCTGCTTGCGCATCAGCGCGATCAGGGCGTCCTCCGGGCCTCCGTAGGCGAAGCTGCCGTGACGCATGTCGAACGCATAGAAGTTAAACCAGAAGTCGACCTTGCCGCCGGTCAGGAGCTTAAAGAAGACGAAGCACCCGAGCGCCTCGGCGACGGCCTGGGCCATCGCTCCCGGCAGGTGGATCGGCGCGCTGACGCCCACGATCGGCATGGGCCCCGTGCTCACCGCCAGCTTGTCGCCCAGTCGTCGCCACAGGTGCAGCGCGATCTCGAACTCGTCCCCCTCCAGCCGCAACGGGCTGACCGGGTGAACCCCGACGACGTACGAAGCCTGCGAGGCATACCCCATGATCTCGGCCATCTCGTAGACGAAGTCGGCCGCCGCGTTCGAGGAGATCGTGGGCGCGGGCGGGGTCCGACTGTATCGGCAGCCAATCATGTACTGAGCGATCCCCTGCAGCGGCGGTGGTACGTCCTGCGGAAAGCCCGGGCACGCGCCGCGCAGACCCTCATCGTAGTACGTGTTCGTCAGCCTCGTGAACTCGACGAGGTCCGCCGTGCTGCAGGGCCTCAGCGTGTCGGTCTGAGCGTCCAGAACATGGAACGCGTGGCTGACGGTTCGGATCGTCAACTCTCCATCGCGTTCTCGATCGCGCCGGCGTACCTCTTGCTGATAGGCGGCCAGCAGGCGGGTGACCAGTGTGGGCGCGAAGCAGAGCCGACCGTCAGTCAGTCTTACGCCGTCACGCGAAAGGAGCCGGTCGCGAATCTGCTCGTCGGGAACCTCCCGGGAATGGACGTGCAGCCCAATCTCGTCGAGGATCCGCAGCGCCGTCTCGTGGATCCGCTCGAGCTGCTCTTCGCTCAACCCGCCTTCAATTCTGTAAGCGCTCCGCATCGCCAGCGCCCTTCACCAAAGCCTAACGTCGGTCGCTCTCATGCTCGAGTCGCTTGGCAGTCCGACCGGACGCGCGCCTCCGAGAGCAGTTGATCCGCGTTCTCGGCAACCTTCCGGAACGCCGCGGCGGCCTGCTCGATCGCCTCCTCATCATACTGCTTGAACCACGGGATCGAGTAGCACATCTTGCCGATCTTCTCGGCCACCGGCAACGATCCCGGCGGTTGGCGCAGGTCGCGGTCGCTGTTGGCGATCCGCGTCGGCTTGCCGTGCCCGTAGATGTCGCAGTCGTTGAGGACGGGATGCAGGTGCATCGGCGGGTTGCACCCGGGGTAGGTGGGGCATCCCTCGGCCCTGACCGCCTCGCAGAACGTGTCGACGCCGAGCCCGTCCAGCTCTTCGGCGCGATACAGCCCCTTGGCCGCGTACCAGCCGCCCATCGTCGAGCCGGAGTCCTTCGGCGGTCGGTGTGCCCTGATCCCGGGACACCCCTCGAGCAGGTCCCAGAAGCGGTTCATGGCCCTCTGGATTTCCGCCAGGCGCTGCGGATACCGCCTGAGCTGGGTGCGCCCCAGCGCGCTGGCGATCTGATTCACGCGGTGCTTCACGCCGCCCATGGGATAGCCCTTGAACGGAACGAGACTCGGGTCGGTGATCGCCTCGCCGTGCCGCAGGTAGTGCCCGAACGCCACGGCCCGTTCCCACAGGAATCGGTCCGACGTGGCCAACATGCCCGCCTCGCTCGCGACGAGCGACTTGCCCGACATGCACGACATGGCCCCCACGTGCCCGATCGTCCCGGTCATCCTGCCCTTGTAGAGACTGCCGTGCGCGTGCGACACGTCCTCGATGACCTTCAGGCCGTGCCTGGCCGCGATGGCCATGATGCGGTCCATGTCCGCCGGGTACCCGGCGTAGTGCACCGGCACGATTGCCTTTGTGCGGGGCGAGATGTGTCGTTCGATGTCGTCCGGGTCGATGCCAAGGGTGTCCACCTCGACGTCGGCGAAGACGACGGTGGCTCCCAGTTGGAAGCACGGCAGGGCCGTGGCCCAGTAGGTCATGCTGGGCGCGATGATCTCGTCGCCGACCCCGATGCCGCACGCGAACATGGCTGAGAGCAGGGCGGCCGTCCCGTTGCAGTGACCCAGGCAGTAGTCCACTCCAAGATACTGGGCGAACTCCTTCTCCCACTCCTTGGTGATGTCTATCCCCGACATCGTGCCCGCTCGGAGCACATCGAGGACGGCCTGCTCGTCCTCTTGGGTGATGGTCGGCCACTTGCAGGCCGGGCCGATGTCCTTGCTCACGATCTTCGTTCCGCCCAGTAGCGCCAGTTTGTCGCTCATCGTGTCCTCTCGATTCTCTCCATGATTCGCCAAACAGATCCCTCATCGCCCTTGGGGGCGATTGCCCCGTTTCTGTTTCGGTGACCAGAACATGACCGGGGCCGTGATGCCTCCCGTGCCGATCTCGTTCAGTTCCGCGTTGGTGACCTTGACGGCCAGGGAGTTGACCTCGCCGAAGCGAACGGCGCCGGTCGGCTCGATCGATTGGCCACGGGCAGCGCCAACGTCGGCGACTTGGGGACCGCCGTTCCCTCGGGCGAGTTCCCCGCCAGTGATACGCCCTCGGGACGTACCGATAGGCAGAACGCCGACGGATCCTCGCTCCTATCGCGCAGACGCCCGACCGTCTCAAGGGCCAGAGACGCTCCGATCCGAACCGGGAGTCGGTCTGCCGGCGGCTCACCCTCGGCAATCCCAAGCGAGGCGCCCGACATCTTCTTGATGTGAACTTGCAGCTCGCGAGCCGCCAGTTCTTCGTCCGGATGGGCGTCGCGCGGCAACAGCAGGACGGCCCGTGGCGTACCCTTGTCGACGAGAACAACCGACGAGCTCTCCGCGGCTGGACCCCTCGCGCCAACCGAGGCAGCGACCAGCACTAGGCTCAGCAGGACGCCTCTCATGCCGTCATGGTAGAGCTCGCGCCGGGTGGCGTAAATGGACGATGATCTGATAGGTTGCACGATCTTACTCCAACGGATAGGTTGAGGGCATGCCTCGCGGACCGCTCCAGCCCGGGATGGACGACTTTCACAGGGCCCTCAATCCATGGGTCCTGTCCGCCAGCTATCAGCCTGCGATCCCCGACTGGGAGAACTCGCCTCGCGATGACGTCAAGACGTACTTCGATATGTGGTACATCCCCAAAGGGGCCGGAGCGGTGAGGATCGATGGGAAGTGGCACCCCTTCGCCGCGGGGGACCTCGTGACCATCAAGCCGGGGGAGGCGTACCAGCAGGAACGGTCCGCTCCCGGCCAGACGTTCGAGCTCTACTACGTGTTCCTCCAGCCCTTCGGGAAGCGTCCGAGCCGGGATGACCTCCACCTCGCGCAGCGCTGGCCCAGGACGATATCGTTCAAGTACAACCCGACCATCAAGGACTGCTTTGCGCGGCTCTTCGAGATCCACGCTACGCAGCCTCGAGGGTACCGCCTGCAGATGAAGGCCTTGGCCCTGCAGATCCTAAGCGCCGTGCTCAATCGCCTGGAGACGCCGTCCGCCGAGAGCCTCGCACCCGCTTACCCCCGGCTGCTACGAGCGCGGCAGTACATCGAGCGCCATTACGCCGAGGGGATCACGCTTGGGGACATTGCAGAATATTCCGATCTCAGCCCCAGCTACCTGTCGGCCCTGTTCAAGCGCCATTTCCGTGCCTCTCCGGTCGGGTATCTGATCGACTACCGGATCCGAATGGCTCGAATGCTCCTGGCCAGGGGCGCTTCGGCAACGACGACGGCCCAGCAGGTCGGCTTCGCCTCGCTCCACTACTTCAGCCGAATGTTCACCCGCCATGTCGGCATCACCCCATCCCGCTACGCCGCGTCATGCAAGAAGCACTAGCGGCATCAACGGCGCAGCGCTCGATGACGGTAACGCCGAACCCGGAGGCCGGAGCCCCTGCCCGGCTCTGCTCAACCTCCGACCTCGGTCGACGTCGACAAGACCTCAGAGATCTTCTGGACAAGCGAATCGCCCACGTAGGGCTTCTGAATGAAACCGGACAGGTCTTTGCCCGCGAACTTCTTCGTCGCTTCCTGCTGGCTGTAGCCGCTCGACAGGATCACACGGGCGTCGGGTCTGATGTGGCGGATCGCGTTGAAGGTTTCGTCGCCGTTCAGTTCGGGCATGGTCAAGTCCAGCAGAACGGCGGCGATTTCGCCCGCGTGCTCCCGGAAGACCCGGACGGCCGCGCGACCGTCTCCTGCCGTGAGGACCGAGTAGCCGGCCCGCTCGAGCAGGGCCTGGGCCACTCTGAGAACTTGCTCTTCATCATCGACGACGAGGATCGTGCCGCTGCCTCGCGCGCCGGCGTTTTGTGGGCTGATTGTCCCTGAAACATCCACGGCAGGTTCGTCGGAGGAGGGCAGCAGTACGGTGAAAGTGGTGCCTCTGCCGAGTTCGCTTTCAACCTTGATGGCGGCGCGATGGCCTCGAATGACACCCAACGTGGCCGCCAGGCCGAGACCGCGCCCGGTGAACTTCGTGCTGAAGAAGGGGTCGAAGACTTTGGACTTCGTCTCGGCGTCCATGCCGGTACCGGTGTCCGATACCTCCAGGTACACGTACCGCCCCTCTGGCAGATCCTCGCCCATGTGGGTCTCGGCCAGGAATCGGCGATCCGCGTGCATCACGCCCGTACTGACCGTGATCACGCCTTCCTTATCACCGATGGCTTCCGAGGCGTTGATGATCAGATTCATGATGACCTGACGCACCTGGGCGACATCGGCCTGGACCGACGGCAGGTCTTCTGAAAGCCTGTGCTGGACGGTCACCTTCTTCGAGATCGATGATCGGAGCAGCCCCATCATTTCTCGGATGATCTTGGAGAGATCGACAGGGATGATCACGAAGGCTCCCTTTCCCGAATAGGCCAGCATCTGCGTGGTCAGTTCCGCCGCGCGTCGGGCCGCGACTCTGACCTGTTCGATGCTTGCTCGGGCAGGGGAGGTCGGGGGCAGATCCATCATCGCCAGATCCGCATTGCCGAGGATGCCGACCAGCAGGTTGTTGAAGTCGTGGGCGATGCCGCCGGCGAGGACGCCGAGACTCTCCAGCTTTTGGGCGTGTCGGACTTGGGCTTCCAACCGCTCCTTCTCGGCCTCGGCCCGCATGCGGTCCGTGATGTCTTCGCCGACGGATTGGTAAGCGACGGCCGGACCTTGGGCGTCAAACAACACCCGATGGGTCCACCGCTGCCAACGAATCTCGCCGTTCGGCGCAATCACCCGGTGCTCGTGTGACTCCGTCGGCGAATCGGCCGTCAGCGACGAGATGGCGCGCATGACGGTTTCGCGGTCCGCTTCGTGAACTCGCGAGAGAAAGGATGATCCAACCAATGCCTCGGAGGTCTTGCCGAAGTATTTGCAGTAGGCCTCATTGGCATAGGTGATCTCGCCGCCAGGCAGGAAGCGGCAAATCAGGACCGGCATGTCCTCCGAGACCCTGCGGTATCGCTCTTCGCTCTGGCGGAGGGCCTGCTCGGCCTTCCTCCTTTCCTCGCCGTTCAGGAACACCTGTGCGATCAGCAGGAAACCAAGGGGGTAGAAGATCAGCACACTCGGACCGATGCGCCGCAAGACGTCCCAACCCACGTTCGGAATCAGGAACTGCAGCGCCAGCATGATGACGTGTACGAGCAACCCGAATGCCCAGAGCGGCGCCGGGCTCACCCATGCCTCGTGGCGGCGCCGCAGGTAGTGGAGGATTGTGCCGAGGGCGGCGGCCTCGATCACCGTCAACAGGCCCGCTGTGGCGCCCGCCCCGCCGAGATGCAGCCGATACGCGCCACACATCACCGCCGACACCGCCGCCGCCAAAGGACCGCCGAACAGTCCGGCCAGACTCAACACGATGGAGCGGCCGTCGTAGATCACGCCCGGCGCGAAATGCATCGGCGTCATCATCCCCACGATGCCCGCCACGCCGAACAGAAGCCCCGTCGACAAACCGTAGAGTGCGGGACGGTCCTCCATCCGCCGTGCCAGAATCTGCAGGCCCACCGCCAGCGCCACCAGCAGGGCCACGTTGTGCATCAGTTCAAGGACCATCTTGTCTGTATCCTGGCTCGCGCGCCTGGCACGTTACGAAGGAGGCCGGAGCCCGCTGTCGCCACCATTGCTGATTCGCGGCTCGTAGCATCGTCTGGGGAGCCGGACAAAACAAGTTTAGATTAGCGCGACGCGGAAATCACCTGCGGGATGTCGACCCTGCCGGGCTCGCCACTGGCGGACGAGCGTCTACCGCTGTCAGGCGATGTCGGATCTTGTGCTTGCGCCGGGCGTCCCGTAGACGCTCATTCGACTTGGGGCATACCATGCAGTCGCCGACATCCGGTGCTGGTGGAGACAGATTGATGACATACTCTCGCCTGCCGGTCCTGCTGGCGGCGGTCGTGCTGTTCGGAGGGGAGCCGAGTCTCGCCGAACCGTTGCGGGGCATCGAGCTGAATCCCGATGCACCCGAGTCGGCCGTCGCGACATTCGCCAAGGGCGGCATCAACGCCCTTGTCATCGACTTCCGCCGTCAAGCGGACCTCACCGAGTCCTCCTTCGTCGAGTCCGTCGCGCGATGGGGCAAGCTCGCCAAGAGGTACGGGCTACGCTGCTACTTAGCCGTCAGACTCTTCGGCCCCAGTGACTACACCGGCGCCAAGGGCAACTTCGTCGGCGGGGTCGAGGGCATCACCTTCATGCGGCCTTGCGTCTGCCCGGCCGATGGCAACTACTGGGAGCAAGTCGTCGTTCCGCGCGTTCGGCGCATCGGCGAACTGGGCAATGAGCACGGCCTGGCGGGCGCGCTATTCGACTATCAGGCCACGCTGAGCGGCAACGAGTACAACTACACCTACTGCTTCAGCGACCTCTGCTGGCACGCCTTCATCAAGGCCCGGCACGCCGGCGACGACAAGTTGCTGAAGATGGACCCGCGTGCCCGGGTCTCGTGGGTGCGCCGCCCCGGTAACGGCGCGTCGTACTATGCCTTCCTCACCGATCTGGTCCGAAATGAGATGGCCAAGGCCATCGACGCTGCCCAGAGCACGCTTGCCGGCATGGAACTGGGCGTCTATGGCTTCTGGGACACGTGGTTCTATCGCGGCATCGCCGGCGCCACTACCGCCCGTCAGAACACGTCGCCTGCCGTGATGGCAGAACTCGAGCGAACGAGTCTCGGACAGATGCTTCCGCTGCTGACGCCTGACTGGGAGAGGGCCGGCCTACGGCTCCAACCCGTCGCGCGGCTACCGCTGGACTACTACGGCCCCGCGGACGTCCAGAACGAGATCGCCGGCGTCGATCGTGACCGGGTGGGATTCTTGCTGACGGCCACGGATGCGCTCTGGCGGCGCAAGACCGATGATTTCCACGTCTACCCGCCGAACGGTTCCCCCGCGGCGTTTGCCTCCGCCGTTCGCGAGGGACTCGAGGGCGAACGCACGGGGCCGTCCATCCTGTTCAACGAGACGCACATCCTTCAGTACATGCCGCGCGTCGGGCTGGTGCACGGGGGCGGACTGTCCGCGATCGTTTCCGGGCTCGTCGAGCAACTGGCGGGTTCCTATCAGATACCGACGTTGCGGCTCGACGCTCGGCATCCAGAGCGGTGGTCGCACGTGTTGTCGTTCTGCAAGGCCATCGTCGTTCTGCCCGGCGCTGCAGGGGCGAATCCCGAGGCCCTCGCGGCGGCGGCGCCGGCGTTTGAGCGCTACGTCAAGAACGGCGGGATTCTCATCGTCCTCAATGCCGCTAGCACCGGCGGAATCGACTGGCTGGCTCACCACGATTCGGCGTTCGCTTGCGAGGGCGAGCGCAGGTTCAGCAGTAAGCAGGCTTGGCTTGACAACGAGGGGCGCGCGCTGCTCGGGTCACCGATCCTGATCGGCAGGCTCCCGCCGGCGGGGGTTCGCTTCAAGTCGTTCTCGCCGCGATACCGCGCTTTGGCCAAAGACGACGAGGGACGCGCCTACCTGCTAGCGCAGGACGTCGGCTGCGGCACGCTCCTGGCCGCCGCAGGGCCGCTCATTCCGTTCGAGCTGCTTGCCAACGCGTATTTCCGTCAATGCGTTCGGGGCGAGATCTTCCGGACGGGGCTTTTGCCGGAGGACAAGCCGCTCCGGTTCGGCGCGAACGATCTCGTTTTGGGCGTGGCGGAAGTCCCGGAGACCGCCGTCAACGTGAACGTCCTGGTCGACGTGATCGGCACGAACGGGGATCGAAGTACCCATGAGCTATTCGACGTTTCGATAGCCGGTGACGGCTTGCGCGTGCCGATCTGCTATCAGGCGGCCGATGAGGGCGCCGGGCGGATCATCGTGACGATCACCGACCCCGTCGACGGTAGCTTGCTGTGTCGTCGTTTCATCCGTTTGCTGCACGACGAGCGCGTCGAGATCCTCCCGGACAAGAACTACTACACCACCGAGCCGAACGTGCTGCTTCGGCTGCGATACGTCGACGCGTCGCTCCGTTCGGCCGATGTACGCTTCGAGCTTGACGGAAGGGACCCAATCTCGAAGCTCACCGGCGACTCACCCCGGTTCGCGGAGATCCCCATCGCCGCGCTGCAGCCGGGCGACCACAAACTCGATGTTGCCTTCTTGCACGACGGCCAGCCGATCTACGCCAGGTCGCTGACGGTCCGAAAGGAACTGCCGTACCCGTTTGCCGCGAAGACACTTCGTCACAGGAATTGTCTTTTGGAAGTGGCGGGCAAGCCGTTCTTCGCCTACGGCTGCATCGGAGGGATGGGCCCGCGCATCGAAGCCACCGGCGCCAACACCACGATCGGCGGGGAGCCGGGCGCCACGGGCAAGCTGCGATGCCCAAGCTGGGCCATGAAGGGCTGGGCGCTCGGCGATGAGTGGCCGGCGGACAAGGTCCAGGCCGAGGTGCGCGGCGAGAAGTACAGGAATCTGCTGCTGTGGTACATGGACAACGAGCCGATGCTGCACAGTCGAACGCCTGAGTATCTGCGGACGGTCTATGAGAAAGCCCGGGCCAAGGATCCGTATCATCCCCAGATGATCGTTTACCTCGGCAGCGGCTCATACCCGCACTATCCCGATCTGATGTCCGTCACCGACATTCAGACGATGAACCACTACCCGCTGCCGTACTGGGCCTCGGACACGTTCGCCAAGTATCTCGGCAAGCTCGTGGAAACCGCGCGGGGGCGGCGGACCGTGTGGGCGGCCCCGCAATGCTTCGACTGGCGCGAGATCGGCGTTGCTTTCGGGCCGTATCGGAAGGAGGACCTGCACCCATCGAAGGAACTTGCGCTGAACTACGTCTACCAGTCGGTCATCGAGGGCGCGTCGGCGCTGACGTTCTCCTACACCCACCAGTACATTTCGGCGGATCCGCGTCGGTACGGGCCGTTTCTGGAGGCCGTGACCGAGGGGGCCAAGCTCGCGGACATTGTTACGAAGGGTGAGCCGATTCCGTCGCCCGTGGCGGCGCCCTTGGGCGCCCACGTCTGCTGTCGGGCTTTTCGAGTCGGCGACGAGATCTACGTCGTTGCGGCGAACTATCTGCCGCGAAAGGCGGACGTCATGTTCGACGCACCTTATCTGAAGGGAAAGACATGGCGCCGGCATCTGCCTGAGGCCAGTGAGCCGATGGCGCCGCGCGACACGTTGGAGCCGTTGGAGGGAAAGGTCTACGTTATCGCCGCGCGGTAGCGTCGCCTATGAGCGGCGCCTGGTACGCCGCGATCCGAACATCAGCAGTCCAAGGCTGACCAAAGGCAGCCCGGCCATCGCGCCGCTGCCGCAACACGCCGTCGGGGCCGGCGCCGACGCCGGATCGAACTCGCCGAACACCGCCGTGATCGTGCGGTCTTGGTCCATCGTCAGGGTGAGCGGGTTGTCGCCCGCCTGCTCGTCGGGCACGTCACCCGTCCACTGGACGAACTGCCAGGCGTCCGAGGCCGTGGCGGTGATGCTGACCTCGGCGCCGTCGTCGTAGGCGCCGTCGTTGGGGTCGGTCGTGACCTCGCCTTGGCCTTCGGTGTTGACCGTCAGCGAATAGCGATCGACGGACGTGGCCGTCAGCTTCGTGTCGGACTTCAGCGTGACCGTCGTCGAGGGCGCCGTGACGTCCGCGATGTGCTTGGTATCGCCCGTCCATCCGTCGAACCGGGCGCCATCGGGAACGGTCGCCTCGATCGCCACCGTTTCCTCGTCGAGATACGTCCCCGAGCCGGTCCCGCCCGTGACGGTCAGTTTGCACGTGTGCAGCGGCGTCACCGTCGGGTCGTTCTTGGCCTTCGTATCGAGATCGTCGCTATCGACGTCGTTGAAGTTGTCGCCGCTGACCGTGCCGTGGGCCGAGACCTCGAAGACACCTGCCGGAACCGGCGCGTCGATCTTCGTATCGAACGTGATTGTCACGCTGTCGCCGATGGATACTTGCTCGAAGTCGACACGGACGTACGTATTGCCCTCCGCGTTGCCTCGGCGAATCAGTCCATCATTGGCGACGACCGTTCCTACTTTCAGGCTCGTATGCTGACCAGGCCAGGCGCGGAAGATCACGCCCGCCGCCGGTTGGTCCCCGCTGTTGGTGACGACGACGGTGTAGCGAAGCCTCTCGCCCGGGTCGGCTTTGCCGTCGTTGTCCTTATCGACCTCGAGAGCGGCCGTCATCGCGGCGGCGATGCCCGGATTGATGTCGGCCTCATACGCGCCGATGTCACCCAGCCAGTGGTCCAGACGCGAGACCCCTCGCTGATCCACGTCGAGGGGGGCCGTGCCCAGGCCGTTGATCCCTTCAGGAATCTGATCGATGGCCGGGCTATCGCTCAACAAGGCATGCGTCAGCGTCGCCCCACCGTTATCGGCCAACGGGCCGAGCAGCGGATCCTGCCCGATGATATTGCCCAGGCCGGTGCTGCCCCCACCGTCCACGTCGACCGTTGCGTAAGCGGCGTCCTCGATGAGGTTGTAGCCTCGCGACTGGACGTTCTGATAGACGTCAGCTCCAGATGAAACGGCGATGTTGCCCGCAACAATCGTGCCGGCCAGGGCCGGGCCCGTGTTGTCGTCCGCCGTGTTCGAGCAGACTCCCCCGCCCAATACGGCCAAGTTGTCGGTTACGGTGCATTGCGTGAGCGACGCGCCCGAGTGTGCCCAGACGCCACCGCCGTGAAAGGCGATGTTTCCGCTGATGGTGCAGTTCACAAGGAGGAGCTCGGCACCCGTGCCGTCCTCGCTCGTTGCGGCGCCGCCGCCGTAACTCTCTCCCCGATTCTCCGGCACGGTTGCCTCGCCGCCGCGGGCTACGTTGCCACTGAGCGTGCACTTGTGCAATGTCACCGCGTAACTGGCCTTGTTGGCGATCGCGCCTCCTCGCCCGTCGCCGCCGTAGGCATAGGAGACGCCACAGCGGCCCCCTTCGGCCGTGTTGTTCTCGAACGTCGTGTCGATGGCTGTGGTTGATCCCCCGTTGTAGATGGCGCCGCCCGATCCGTCCGCGCCGCTATAGGCGCCGGTCGCGCCTCTGGCCAGATTGCCGCCGATCACTGCACCGGTGATGGTCAGGTTTCCGACGTTGTAGATGCCGCCGCCATAGGCGCTATAGCCGCCCATGTAGCTCCCGCCCCAGGCGATGTTGTCACGAACGCTGCCGCCCGTGATCGTCATCGTGCCGGTGTTGTAGACGCCCCCGCCGTGCCCCTCCGAACTGCCATGGCCGCTCTGGTTGGGCCCTCCTCTGGCGTAGTTGGTCGTCACGTCGACGTTCGTCAACGAGAGGGTTCCCTCGTTGAGGATTCCGCCGCCCTGGACGATGAAGGCGATCAGATGCCCGTGACGGATCGTCATGTCCTTGATCGTGACGGTTACGCCGGCGCTGATCGCGAAGACGCGATCCCTCGCCGTGTTCGGATCCGCATGCGCTTGGACGATGGTGGCGTCGATGCCTTGACCCCGAATGGTCACGCTCTTGTCGACCACGATTCCCTGTTCGGTGTGGACGGCGTCGACGACGTTGATGACGTCGCCCGTTGCGTCGCCGGCCGCGGCGATCGCGTCGGCGATCGTGGTATACGTTTGGCCGCTGCCGACGTTGAGCGTGGCGGCGCCCACGGGAGCGCTGAGCGCCAACACAAGGATCGCCGCGTGCCAGGTGCGTGATGTTTGGCGAAGGCAAGCGTGAATCGTCAATCGGCTCTCCTGTGCAGTCCTCGCTCCGGTGGGACCGGGGCGTGAACGGGATCTCGCAATCGTGTTGGGGAATCGCTCTTGATCGCGTTGTCGCCGGCCGAGCGACTTCGCTGCGGCCACACCGGCCACAACCACCGTTCCCCCATGACCGTACATCCTAGTCTAGGTGTGTAGGGCGTCAGATCCAAGGAGCATGTCGCGGAATTCGTGGAATCTGGGTTGAGGTGCGCTGCTGACGTGATGGCGGGTGTCCGATAATGGAGAGGCGTGTGGTGCCGCGGCAGGCGATGAGTCCGCACGCCAGGGCCGCAGTTCAGTCTCCCGCTAGCTTCGCGAGTTCCGATCTGACGTCCTCATACAATTCATTGGTCCAGCCAGGCACCTCCCGGATGTCTGCCGGTAGAGCGCCAGTCCTGAAGTCGACGGGGCTGAGGATGACCGAGACGTTCTCGATGCCGGTTTCGGCGGCGAGGATGAAGAGATCTTCCGCTGCCTCGTCACCTATCGCCAGGCATCCGACGGAGCAATCGCCGCCGTGGATCATGATGTCGCCGCCGAGGTCGTTCCGACCGTCGAGCTGGCCTTTGGCCCGGTCGAAGGCGTTCGGGTAATCCAGGCGGAGCGCCAGATGAAAGAGGCTGTTCGGATTGAGCGACTCGATTCGGTAGAGCCCCTCGGGCACCTGCAGGTCGCCCTCGCACAGCTTCGGTCCGAGCGTCCCACTGGCCGCGAGGATTGGATAGGTCCTCAGACGTTTGAACGCCATCGCATCGTTCGAGATCCAGACCTCCAGCACCTTCTGTAGCTTTAGCCCGACGAGGACGACCGACTTGGGGGGATAGGCGATCCCCACCTTGCGGAGATGCGGAAGTAACCGAGACCGAACGACATCGCCGTACTCATCCACCCGTTGAGCGACGGTCTTCTTGCCTTTGGTCATTTGGATCATCTCGACAACAACTCTACGAAGTCTCAGTTGCAGGAAGAACGCGCATGCCCCGAAGGCGAGGCCCATCAGAACGATGTGAGACTTCCTGACAGTCATCACGGACAGCGTTCCCTAGCGCGTTTTCCGACAGAGCCATTCGGCTGTGGGTTGCATTGACCTCTCTTGCGCCCAAAGCATGCTACTGCAAACAGCGGGGGGTAGGGGAGTGCCTCGGGGATGTTAGGAGCGGACGGCTTTCCCTCAGCCCTGAAGTGATCGCCGCAACGCCTCCATGAGCGTCTTGGCACGGTAGGGCTTCTGGACGAAGCCGGCCGGGGCGCTGTCGCCGAGACGCTCGCGGATTTCGGTTTCGTGATAGCCGCTGGTAAGGATGACTATCGCGTCGGGGCGGATCGCTCGAATTTCGCGGAAGACCTCCTCGCCGTTCATGTCATGCATCGTCATATCCAGGACGATGGCCGCAATCTTGTCGGCGTTCGCGCGGAATGTGTCGATGCCCTCTTGGCCGCCATGGGCTATGAGCGCCCGGAATCCGCTGCGGACGAGGATCTGCCTGGCGACGCGGCAGACGAAGGGTTCGTCGTCAATGACCAGAACGGTCCCCCGGGGCAACCATCCGGCGACCAGATCCGCGGTATGGTCCGACTCGTGGGCATCCAGATCGGAGCAGGGCAGCAGGAGAGTGAATCGCGTGCCCTCGCCAGGCCGGCTGTCCACTCGGAGCGTCCCCTGGTGCGACCGCACGATGCCGAGTACGGCGGCAAGGCCCAGCCCCCGTCCCGTCGGCTTGCTCGTGAAGAAAGGATCGAAGATCCTGGCCTTCGTCTCTTCGTCCATGCCGCAGCCATTGTCGGATACATCGAGGCGGACGTAGCACCCCTCGGGCAGGTCATCATCGAGTAGCGTCCTCGACAAGTACTCCCGATCCGCCTGGACGACGGAGGTCCGCACCGTGATCTCGCCGCGTACCGTGCCGATGGCATCGGCGGCGTTGGTGATCAGGTTCATGACGATCTGGCGGATCTGCGTGGCGTCGGCCTCGACGATGGCCAGGTTGTCTTCGAGCTGATACTTCATGGAGATCTTCTTGGAGATGGCCGAGGCGACGAGGTGGGCCATCTCCTCGACCAGCATCGAGAGATTCAATGGCTGGACGACGAGCTTGCCTCTGCCCGAGTAGGCCAGCATCTGGTTCGTCAGGTCCGCAGCGCGCTGGGCGGCGATCTCGATCTGCTCGATGCACTGCCGGGTAGGGGAGTCGGGCGGGAGATCCATCAACGCCAGGCTGGCGTTGCCGAGGATGCCCACCAGGAGGTTGTTGAAGTCATGCGCCAGGCCCCCGGCCAGCAGGCCCAGACTGTCGAGTTTCTGTGCGTGGCGGATCTGTGCCTCGAGTGACTGACGCTCGGACTCGGTCCGCATGCGATCGGTGAGATCGACCATGCAGGAGCGCAGGCCGGTGATGCGTCCCCCGTGATCCCGCAAAGGGCGGTCTTCGATGCGCACGGGCAGGGTCGTTCCGTCCTTGCGTCGCACCGTCGATTCGAAGACTCGTTCGGGGAGCGGGACGTCCCGGCGTCGACCTCGAAGCACGTTGGGGTCACCGGGGGGTTCGGCGAGGAAGTCCCGGAGTTGACGCCCCACCACTTCGTTGGCCGCGCGCCCGAGCATCTCCAACTCAGTTCGATTCGCGCGGATGATCCGACCCTCCGCGTCCGATTCGAGGTAACCGACGGGCATCTCATCGTACAGCTTGTCCAGACGTTTCTGACTCTCCCTGAGCAGCGCCTCAACCTCGTGCTGCCGAGCGATATGGTTCCAGAGCGCCAGGACTCGCCTGGCGATACGCGGCATGGCATCCAGGGTCGTTTCGGATTTGATGACGTAGTCCGTCGCGCCGGCGTCCTTGAGGGACGCCGCCTCTTGCTCCGCGTCGGGATCGGCGGTGATCAGTATCGGAAGAGGGCGCGCATGATTCTGGGCCGAGAGCAGTTCGGCCGCGCTTCCATCCGGCAACCGCAGATCGACGATGACCAGATCGGGCGGGTTCTCAGCCAGGCAGCTCCGCGCCGCGCCCAGACTGGTGACGACTCTAAGCCTCGAAACGTTCTCGTCCGCCTCGAACGCCTCTCGCATCCTCTGCACGTCTTGGGCCCGTGTCCCCACCAGCACGATGTCAAGTGGCCGCTCGTTCACAGGGGTCTCCCTGCCCTGGTCACGGCGAACCGATCCCCGGCGATGTCGCGTCAACCTTGACAGGGAATCAGCGTCGAAACCAGATCTCGCTGTGATCGTGTGACACGTGTTCTCACCGACCGCTCCAGTCTGCCGTGCCCTCATTCTGCTCGAGGAAACCAATCCCCGAGTCCCGGGGCACCGCTACGGCGAGCGGGATGTGCTGTGCTTTAACGGGGCATCCGACCGTAAGCCTGGCTTGGCTTTCTCAAAAAGCTCTGAATTGGATGCCTTTGGGACTGTGGGTCTTCTGACAGCATACCTTAAGCTTGGTAATATAGGCAAGTTTATGGTTGAAGTGAAACAGAGAAAAATCTTCCCATATTAACACGCCTGAGGCTCTGCTATTGGATGAGCGACCGATAACCCGGCCGCAAAGTCGCTAGAGCCAGGGATCGTCTATTTCGTTGTATGAGAGGATCTTATGTTCAGGGCGCTCCGATTGGGCCGCTCAAGGCTTGCCGTCAGACGTGCGCTCGTGATCGGACTCTTGCGGGCATCTCGGGCCCACTAGCCGGATCCGAGGAAAACTGACTTACCTGAGCGTGGGCGGGGTCCAGCGAAACGGTTCTTCTG
This sequence comes from Phycisphaerae bacterium, assembly GCA_016927755.1. Lineage (GTDB taxonomy): Bacteria > Planctomycetota > Phycisphaerae > UBA1845 > JAFGLZ01 > JAFGLZ01. The sequence goes on along the minus strand of JAFGLZ010000039.1, from coordinate 82,567 downwards.
CGTTCGGTGACGGCAAGGGCGATTGCCTGACCCGTAGTGGCTTGCCGAGCAGGAAGTGATCGCAGTAGTCGAGCAAGACCCTCCAATCCTCGATCGTCATGTCGTGGCCGCCGGGGCGGAAGTAGATGACGTTCTTGTCAGCAGCACCGAGGAAGTCGAAGACCGGTTGCACCGCCCGCCACATCTGCTGCGTGCCGAGCGGATTGGCCCAGTGATCGGCCAGCGCTTCAAGCGAGACGATGCAGCGCGGCGCCACGAGGGCCTTGAGGAAGTGTTGGTCAAACGGCAGGCGGTCCACGTTGCCGACGAAGTCACGGAGCCTGGGCTGGAACCAATAGTGGAACGCCTTCTTGCCCGTGATGATCGCGAGCGTCTCGGCTCCGCTGCCGTAGACTCGGTAGCTGCCGGCCCCGCCCGCGCCTGAGCAGTGCGGGGCGGCAAGGGCGATCCGTTCGTCCAGCGCGCCGGCGAGCAGGGCGGTCTTGCCTGCACGGGAATGCCCTGTCAGCGCGAGCTTGGATGGGTCGACCTCATCCTGCGTTGTGAGGTAGTCGACAAGTCGCATGGCGCCCCAGGCCCAAACGGCCAGGCTGGCCCAATCGCACTCGGGATAGAGCGGATGGACGCCATCGCTTCGGTCGGCGTCGTCCTTGTCAAGGTCGTGACGGTCGTAGCCGGCGAAGAGGTAGCCGCGGTCCAGGGCGAGCCGGGCGACGGGCCACAGGTGCTCCTGCCAGACCGGCTCAACGGCCATGAGCACGGGCATCTTGCCCCGTGGCTTGGAAGGGACGAACAGCCCGACGTTCATTCGGGCGCGATGATCGGGCCCCATTTCCAGAACGACGCGTCGGAGCGTCGCCTTGGCGTCCCAGAGCGGCTGCGAGGACACGGGTTTGGCCTGAAGGTTACCGGGCGGCGGAGGCACGTGGCCATACTCGTAGTAGGCGAGCATCTCGGCGATCTCGCGCCGCCGGCGAGTCCAGTCCTCGCGTGACGCGACACGCGAGCCGTCGTTCATCCGGAACGGATCCGGCAAGTCGTCGAGTTCCGGAAGTTGGTCGACGGTCGGCATGTGCCTGTCCTTCGTGTTCTCGGCGGAGCTAGCCATGATCAGACATAGAATGCCGACAGCAGTTACCGCGTGCATCTGTTTGCTCTCCACAATGTTCCCGACCGGCGATTCTAGATGACGCGACCTCGCGTCGGCAACTCGGGCGACACGGGTTCTCTGGCCAGCTTCGCTATGCTAGACTCAGAGCAGCGCGGCGTCCCGCGACGTTTGCTGCGGATCGCCCAGCCGCTCAGTTGGAATAACGCCCCTCATCCGTTAGGAGCCCGAGGATGTCAGCTTGTGACAAGACCAGGCGGGAGTTTCTCAAGGCGACATCGGCCGCCGTCGCCGGCGCGGCCTTGGCCGGCCATTCGTCCGTTGAGGCCAAGCCGATCGATGCGACGAAGATCAAGAACCACAATCCCAAGATGGGCTATCGGCGTCTGGGCAAGACGGGGATCGTGATCTCCGAGGTCAGCCTGGGCGGGCACGGCACGCAGGGACTGGAGAACCGGGTCCAGGTGCTGGAGCGAGCGGCAGAGCTCGGCATGAATTATCTCGACACCAACATCGTCGAGGAGTGCAAACAGTACGGCGAGGCCCTCCGCGGCAAGCGCGACAAGTGGCACATCGGCTTTGCCTCCTGGCCTCAGAAGATCACCGAGGAATACGAGAAGGAGCTGTCCAAGGAGCGGTTCGTCCGGGAGATCGAAGGCCGGCTCAAGGATTACAAGACCGATATGCTCGACATGTGGCGGCCGGTGGGCGCCACATGGGGCGAGGGCCAGAAGCAGATCGCCACGATGCTGATGGTCAGCAACCGGACGCTCGATATGGTCGTCGACGTCTTCGAGAAGGTTCACAAGGAGGGCAAGGTTCGCTGGCTGGGGATCTCGGCCCACAACCCGAAGGTCTTCCGCCGTGTGCTCAACGAGTACCCGCAGTTCTCGGTGATCATCTTTCCGTATTTGTTCCTGACCGAGGAGTTCGGCGGCGACAGCCTGCTGGCGCTGGCCAAGAGCAAGGACGTCGGCGTGATCGGGCTCAAACCGTTCGGCGCGGGGACGACCTTCGGGCTCAAGCCCCAACAGATCCAGGGCAAGGTCGATCAGCGGGCCCACGTGCTGATCAAGGAGATGCTGCAGGAGCCGCGGCTCTCGGCCGTCATCCCGGGCGTGAATATTCCGGAGCAGCTCGACGAGAACGTCAAGGGATCCTACGAGCGCGATAAGCCGTCTGGCGCGAAGGACAAGAAGGCCATGGAGGAGTGCAGGCGGAACTTCTACGCTCACCTGACGCCGGAGTATCAGTGGCTTCGCCAGTGGGAGACGGTCTGATGCGACATCCTTTGATTCTTCTCTTGCCGGTTGCGTTGATTGCCGTTGCCTCATGCCAATCGCCAGAGCCGACGGCTTCGGCAGCAAGGCCGAGCGCCGGTTCGGATGCCGGCGCAGCGGGGCAGAACCCGCTGGGCAACAATGCCGGCTGCTGTGTCTGCCACATCCCGTTTGCCAAGGAGCCCCTGTCCAAGACGCATTTGAAGAGGGACATTACCTGCGCCAAGTGTCACGGCCCCAGCATCGGCCACGCAAACGACGAGAAGATCGGCGCCACGAAACCCGACGTCGTCATCAAGCATGAGGACGTCCCGAAGTTCTGCCGGACGTGCCACAAGGTCGCGGACAACCATCCAGAGAAGAAGGTCCTGGGCGCCGTCTTGCGGAAAGCGCCTGAGCCGGGGCAGGTGTGCACCGACTGCCACGGCAAGCATCGGATCAAGCAGCAGGCGCAGGGTTCGTCTTGACGCACTTCGGAGGACCTCAGGCCTCAGACTTCAGGCTCCAGGGCTAGGACTCTGAGTCTCGTTGAGGCGCCCATGCCACGACGGCACGGCCCTTCAGTGATGACATGAAGGAGTAACGGATGCCAAGAGCGCGTGCGAGAGAGGGGCTGGCCGCCGCGATCGTTCTGTCGTGCGCGGCCATCGGTGCATCCGGGGCCGAGGGCTTCTGGGCCAAGGGCAACACCCACGCCCACAGCACGATCAGCGATGGAAACGCTTCACCGGATGCGGTGATCAAGTGGTACAAGCACCATGGGTATCAGTTCCTTGTGCTGACCGACCACGACAAGGTGGCGCCGATGGAATTCTTTGATCGACATACGGATGCCTCTTTCGTGGCGATCCCCGGCGTTGAGCTTTCGGCGACGCGAGCGCTGGGGGACTTCAACGTCCACATCAACGCGCTGGGGATCACGGCTCCGCTCGAGCCCATCGTCAAGACGGAGATTCTACCTGCTTTGACGGCCAACATGGAGATGGTCGCGCGAGCCGGCGCGGTCATCCAACTCAATCACCCGTCGTTCTACCTCCGCGATCGGACAGCGCTGTCGAAGGTCTCCGACACTTTCCTGATGGAGGTGTACAACCACGCCACGCGGGGGGACCGGTGGAGCCTTATCGAGAACCCTCTGTTCGAGCATGCATATGAAGCGGCTCTGACGGCGGGCAAACGGGCGTACGCCGTCGCATCTGATGATACCCACGACTATCAGACGTTTGGTCCCAAGCGGCTGAATCCCGGCGGGGGGTGGGTCATGGTCCGCGTGGCCAAGCTGACTCGCGACGAGATCCTGAAGAATCTGGCCGCGGGTAAGTTCTACGCGTCATCCGGGCCGGAGATCGACGAGTATACCGTCGAGGGTAAGACGATCCGGGTCCGCGTCAAGCCGGCGGACGGGGTTACGTACACGATCTGGTTCCTCGGGCACGGGGGCATGCCGCTGGCGAAGGTTGCCGGCACTCAGGCCGACTATCGGCTCCGTGGCAGCTCGTTGGAGAAGTACGTTCGCGTGCGAGTTCACGCCAGCGACGACACGATGGCGTGGATGCAGCCGGTGTGGCCGGAGGATGCCGCGCGACCATGACGGTCCGCTACGGCCAAACCTGTAGCCGCCGGTCGAAGTTCATGTAATCGTCGACGGTCGCCTCGCGCAGACGAGTCGCCCAGCGAGGGTCGATCTTCTTCTCGATGGTCTCCTCCGGGCTGACGACCCGCCCGTACTCGTCCTTGAACCCCTCAATGTGTTCCGCGGGAATCTTCTCGATCGTGCCGGTCTCTTTGTTCACGTAGCCGTAGTTGCCGGCGATCAGCGTGTCGTACATCATCTCATTGATCGCGCCGCGGGTCCGCATGCGGTTGTCCCAGATCTCGCCCTGGACCTTGTTGATGTAGGCCCAGAGCTTACGGTTGGCCTCGGCCTCCTGGGCGTTGGCCTTCTGCACCTCGCGGGTCCACCAGGGCGTGTACGTGAAACTGCCGGTGACGCGATCCAGAAGGGGGGCCAGGCTGGGGAACTGAGTGGCCGGCGCCTCGCAGCCTCGGACCTGAAGGACCCAGATCGACATCCGTCCCTTCATGCCGGCGATGGTGACGGTGGTTGTCAGGCTGAGTGTGAGGACCGATCGCATCTCCACGCCCTCAACCTGGCGTCGCCCGATGAGCTCGATCGCCACGAAATCCATCCCGCTGTTGGCCGTCCGCAGGCGCTGAATCGTTTGTGCGTGAAGCTGCATGAACATGTTGCGCAGGGCGTCGAGGGATTGTTGACGGGTGACCTGGAGTCCGGGCAGCAAGGTTCCCAGCGCCGTCTGCATCACTTGCTCGGCCGAGGCGAAGTCGGCCACCTGATACCCCTTGTTCCGCCAGATCGCCAGGCCCGTCTGGTCCACCGCGCCGTTCATCGGGCTGGTGACCCAGTTCGAAGAGATGAACTTCGGCGTGAACGTGAACGCCCTAGCGCCTGGGATCCGTGGGCATGACACAGCCCAGTCGATGTCGTGATTGGCCGTCCCGTTGGCCTCACTCGTCTGGACCTGCCAGCCGGAAGGGATTCGTAGTTCGATGGCCGCCGACTTGAACGGCTTCAGTCGCATCTTGGGCCCGGTGAACCGGTAGCTCGCCAGGATCTCGTGGAACGTCGGGCGAAGCCGATCGACCCGATCGGCGGGGCAGAGGTATCCCATGACGAAGCCCATCCCGGATCGGCTGATGACGGCCCGGTACGATCCGACCAGAGCGACCTGGCCCACCGAGGCCGCGAGATCTCTCTCGACCGAGTCGGCCGAGGGGTTGCGTTTGACTTGCGTGCTCAGGTCGGGCATGCCGCGACGGAGCATCTCGTCGAAGCCGTCGGCCAATTCGTCGGGCTGCGCCTGCTGGCTCAATAGCGAGGGTACGAAGAAGGCCGCCGCTCTGGGCACCTCGTCCGGCTCGATGCACAGGGCGGCGCTGTTGCGAATCCTTGGCGTCCAACCGGGCGGTACCGCAACCTGCGAGCCAGAGAACTTGTCATCCATCAATACCCACCCTTCGGGCAGCTTCTGGGGGGCGGACGGTGATTTGCCGCGAGCGTCCGACGGCGGGACAGGTTCCTCGCGCTGGGATATGGTGGGCGCGGCGGACTCATCCGCCGCGTCGTCCGGGATACCCAGCCCATCCTTTTTCGGCCGGGGCTCGTCTTTCTCGATCTTGACCCATCTGCCCTGCTCGGATTCCTTGTCGTCGTCGGCGATACCTAGACCGCCCTGCGTGGGCTTCGAGCCGCCTCGGCCCGTGCGGAATCGAACGACGACAGGGGCGACCGGTTCGCCCGAAGCGGACTTGAAGCCTTGACGCCTCGCGCTGTTGATCCCGAAGGCGTAGGCCTTGTCGGGTGCGAGCTTCACTCGCATTACGAACGTCTTTGCGTCGGTGAAGGCGAACGGTTCGTCGCCCGCGGGTTCGGGCAGATCGACGCCTTCCACGGGGACGAGGCTATAGGTGTCGGTCCTCATCTCGGCATCGAAGCGGATCACGAGCCGGTCCGTGGCCGGTTCGACGTCAGTAGCTCCGTCGGGGGGAACCGTCACCGCGACCCTCGGTGCCGATGCCGCGAGGACTTTTGCAGACACGAGGCCGCACGCTATCCAGACCACGGCGACAGCACGACGATTCATGGGGGAGCTCCGGAGCGGATGAATGCCGGTGACTCAGTTGAGCGATTAGTCTATCCTACTCCTTGCTCCGGACGAAACATCCCACTCCCTGCGGGCCGAGGGCAGCGGCGTTCAGGTTGAATGAACCCTCTCGTCGCACGTGATGGGGCTAAGCCGACGGGGCCGGCATGTTGACCTTTCCCCTTGCCGCTCCGCAGGGCGAATCCCAGGTCGCTGGCGAACACCAGAGCATAGACGTCGCTTCGCCCCAAGGGAATTCGCGCACCCCCATTGATCCATCCAGATACCCTTCTGTATGATGGATACCCTGAGTGGGGGCTAAGCGTCTTCGTCCAAGTCACTCGTAGTTGCGGTGGAAGATGCTCGGTCATTCTGGGGGCTCCCACGGGTCCAGCACGGCTTCAATAGCTTCAGCCGCACTGATTCCATTCGGGGTATCTGTGCGGGGCCAAGCGCCTTCGGTGCAAGGACGCGGGGTTCCGCGTCTCTGGGAGGAGAGATGATTATGTCGCGACGATACGCTGCTTGGTTCATGATCACGTCATCCGTGGTGGTTTCACTGCTCTGTTTCTCCTGCTTCCCGCCGACCCCGGGTGGTCCCACGGCACCTTCCGAGCTCGTTATCGATGAGGCGAGCCAGAAGACCATCGAGGACTCGTGCGCTGAGTATCGGGCTCTGCTGGCCACGAAGTCTCCGGAGGAGGCGAGAGCGGCCTTGGTTGAGAGCTTGAAGGGACAGTCCGACGTGCAAGGTGCCCATCTCTGTGACGATGATCATACCGTCTGGGTCAAGCTTGCTAACGGCAAGGCGGTGGTGATTGACACTGGTACGGACTTCGCGATCGAGGGCGCCTATGATGCCGAGACCAGGCTAGCACAACTCCAGAAACAGATGACCAAGAGCCGCCTCTGTCAGGCAGGGGGGGCAAAGGGCAAGGCAACGCTGCTGGCCAAGCCACCGGGGCCGGGCAGCGTCATTCAGACGACCGGCAAAAGGAAGGCGCTCTTCCTGAGCGCTGCGACGGAATCATTGGGCGGGGCGGCGACCAATGTGTTCAACTGGACCCGGAACGACATGGTGACCAACTACGGTTGGTCGTCCGGGGACATCACGGTCAAGAACAACGCTGAGAGCGACGGTTACGCGACGTTAGGGTTCAGCGACTTTTACGGCCTGAAGGACTACGGCATCGTCTGCATTTGCGCGAACGCTTTTCTGCGCCTCCGAGCGCTCGAGCCTGGCGCCATCTTGCGGGATCACGTCTACTTCCAGGTAACGGCTGCGGAGGCGTACTGGAACGCTCATCCCGCGGAAGTGCCAATGATCAAGGAGGAGTGGGAGAACGAGCGGATCATCATCCTGCGGAACGAAAGCGGTTTCCACGACACCCCCACCTGGTACTTCTACATCCGTGATGATCTCTGGGACGAGAAGCTCGGTACCCTGGGGGCGCAATACATCTACCTTTGCACGCCGATTGGATGGGACGTGAAATGGATCTTCGACACGATGAGCGCCAAGTACCTGCTGGCATGGGAGGGTTATCCCGATCCGGTGGATGCGCTGGACCCGATGCTGCTGTACTTCCCGACGATGCTCGGCGGTTGCAAGTCGGCGGAGCAGACGTATGCCAACACCGCCATGGGCAAGACGAGCGGCACGGCCGCGCTCCAAGAGAAATCGTACACCGGCGATTACTTCTACCTGCCGACGTGGGCCAACGCGAACGCCTCCAACTACGGGAGCATTCCCGGCACGAACACGATCAGCGTGACGATCTCGTACACCGAGAAGTTCGTGCCCCTGCCGGACCCCGACACCGTAGAGGACATTCCCCACGCTCCGAAGGAGTTCAAGGGACTGATTCCCGGCTATGAGGCCGTCTTCAAGGCTCAGGCTCTCGACAGCGGCGGGAAGGTGCTTGGCGAGGGCAAGAAGACGGTCACGCTGAAGACCGGCGCGAATACCGTGAGCATTACGCTGAAAACGTACGACATCACTCTGACGGCGAGCCCCGCCAGCGTGCGTGCCGATGGGGCCCAGACGTCGACGATCACGGCGACGCTGAAGCGATGGAAGGACGGCGACGTCGCGGTTCCGACGGGGGATGCGGTGGCGGACAAGGACGTCACGTTCTCGACCGACTTGGGTACGCTTGTCGGCGGCAACCCCGTCAAGACGAACGCGGGCGGGCAGGCGACCATCAAGGTCAAGAGCAGCAACGAGGGCACGGCCACCGTAAAGGCGGCCGTGGAGGCCGACTCGAAGGAATCGACTTGCACGGTGTCCTTCTCCAAGGAGACCATGAACGCCTACGTGTCGGGCTCGTCTTTTGCCCGATCCGACGGCGATCCGTTGAACCTGGGATTCGCGGTTCAGGATGTGACCGTGGAGGTGCTGGTCAACGGCGTCCGCCGAGGCTATCAGGCGTACGATACCGGCGGTGCAAGCGGGTATCTTGCCTGGCCGATGGAACTCGGGGCCGTCGCAATCGGAGACAAGGTCAAGCTGGTCGTAACGCCTCTGTCGGGATCGACCTCGATTGGCAGTACGTATCTGCACTACGGCCCGGGCATCAACACGCCGTACGACATCGCGGACATCAGCAAGATCAAGGTCAAGACGCTCCCGAAGGGCGCGGAGGTGACCGTCGACTAGCGGCGCGAACTCGGCAATAGGGTGTGTCCCGACGTGCGGCTCGGCGACTTCATGCTTTGGAGAAGGAGTCTTATCGCAAGCGCTAGGCGGCATGATCTGCGGCAGAGGCCCTTCTCCACGGTCGCGCCGCCTATGGGCCGATCTGTGCTGTTTTGCTTCGCACAAGGCATCCGACGCCGTGTGGCCCGATGCCAGCGCTAAGAACGTCAAACGCGCCTTGTCGTCCCACCGACAGCGGTCGATCGTGCCACGCGTCTTGCCACCCCCAACCTGCGCGATGCGGCACGCGGAGCAGCTCGCCCCGAACGGTTCGGTGCCGGGCGTTGTAGAGCGTCCAGACCTCCTTGCCCTCTGTCGGGAAGCGGTTCGCAAAGACGCCGTGCGCCAGTGTCGGCACCAGCGGTGTCGGGTCGTCGCTCGTGAAGGCGTCGCGGTGTTGTCGCAGGATCGCGTGGCACTTGCGGATCGTCGCGAGCGTTTCGGGAGCGAACCACTCGTCGGCCGGGCCCTCGAGCCAGATTCCCTCGCCGTTGAAGAACGTCCAACGTATGCCCGTGGCCCAGGATGACGTCGGCTTGTCGCAGATGAGGATTTCGAAGGTCTTCAGGTCCGGCACGGCGAAGCGGAACAGGTTGATCGGGATCTCCGCCCGCCGGGCGTGAATCTGGTTCATCTCGTACGTGAAAGCGCCGTCCTGGTACTGGCTCGTCACGTCGGTGGGGGACTCCTCCGCGTAGATCGACACGCCGGGCTTGACGGCGTCGACGGCCTGGCGGATCGCCCGGGTTGTGTCGATCTCCGTCTGGACGGGGTAGCTCGGGACCGGATGCCCGTGTTTGTCGCTGTAGCAGTCCTTGTCCGTGCCGGTGAAGCCGAACTGGTCGATGTACATGCCGTCGACGCCGAGCTCGCGGACTTTGGCGGCGTAGGTTTGGGCCTGGACCTCCCGCCACGCCGTCACACCCGGGCAGACGTAGATCTCGCTGCTGCCGGGCCAGCGGGCGCCGGTGCCGTCCGGACGCAGGAGTTGCCAGTCCTTGCCGTGGGCCTGGCCGAGCTTGCCGCGCTCGTCGAGCAGGTAGCCCTCGATGTATAGACCCACCGGAATGCCGCTCGTGCGGATCGCGGCGATGGCGTCGTGCAGGCTTCGGCGCCCCCCTTTGATGAAGTCGTACGGGTCATAATCGCCGACACGCCCGTAGATCCGCCCGTGCGGCCCGCAATTGCCCCAATCAAAGAGGTGGAGGTAATCGATACCGCCGAATTTCTCGCGGGCCTCGGAGACGGCGCGCGGCAGGTCGATCTTGCCTGTCTTGGCGTCGTAGAGCGGGTCGAGCCAGTGAAGGAACCGCTGGCGGAAGTTGAAGACCTCCCGAAACCAGGGCTTGCGCGGTGAAGCGGACCTGTACCACGTCCTGATCCAACGACGGTAGTCCTCGAGGGCGGCGTGCCAGTCCCCATCGCTGACGGCGATGAGCGTGTCGGCCAGCGGACGCGTCTGGCCCGGGGCGATCGCTCGCTCGGGGTATCGCACGGCCAGGAGCATTCCGACGGCGTCCTTGACGAGGACATAGCTGCGCTCACTGCAGGTCGTGTCCTCTGTTCGGAGGTACAGGCCTTGTCCGGCGCGAGGGTTGACCGTGGCCATGAACTGCACGCCGAACAACCCGCTGTAACGCGTGGAGAGAGAGGCGTCGTCGCGGCCGATCCTCGCGGCGCGGCAGGGATAGACGTACTCGTTCATCGCGAGGTCGTCACCGAGGACGTACGGGCCGACCTGTGGCCAGGTGATGCCGACGCGGCAGGGCGTGTTACTCCCGTTGACCAGCTTTCCCCGGAACCGAAGGGCGCCTTGTGGCGTGAACTCCAGGGAGGCGTGAAGCTGCACGCCTTGCCGGGGCAGGATGTCGACGACCATTTCCAACGGCGCCCCCGAGCGGAGTCCCTGCACCGAGGTCACGCGAACAGGTCTCATCTGCCCCGCCGCGAGCGGCTTGCCGTCAAGCATCAAGGCGGCGAGCGGAACAGCTCGATCCGGCGCGACCAACTGCCTGCCGGCTGCTTGGTCCCACAGCTCGAACGCGCCGAGCCCTCCGCGCGGGTCGATGCCTACCTTCAGCAACCCATTTGAGAGCCACAGAAGGCTCTGATCGGGTCCCTCCTCGACGGTGACCGGTCGCGTCGTCGGGGGTCTGTCCCAGCGCTTGACCGGTGTCGGCGGTCGGGCCTCGTTGAGGTCCGGCAAGAGCCGCTTGACGCTCGTGCGACACGTGATCGCGGCCACTGCGAAACCGGCGTGCGGGGTCACGTCGCAGAGCGTGAGCGTCCGCAGTGTCATGGACGGATCGGCCTGGGCGCACAGGACCTGGACGCCCTTGGTCACTTCGAAGCGTCCGGTCGTGACGTTGGCGGGCAGGCATTCATCGACCGTACCGTTCTCGTACGTCAGGCGGAGGCGGAACCGATCGACGTCGTCGATCCGGCGGAACGCCCCGCCACCGTAGACCGCGTCCTCTTCCCCACGCATGACCGCCAGCATGAGCAGGAAGACTTGGCTGGCCCGGCAACCTACTGGAATCGCAAGCTCGGTCTTGGCATCGATGCCGGTCCCGGCCAGGGCGGGTACGTCCCGGCGGAGGCGAAACGGCACGTCAGACGTGGTGATCTCCGCTGACTCCGGCCAGCCGGTCAATCTCAGCCCCTCGAGCAGCGGCGCAAGCGACTGATTGCACACCGCCGTCAGATCGATGGTCTTATGGTCGCCGAACTGGGCGGTCGGTCGATACGGCACCAGGTCGGCGAAGTCCGTCGACGGACGCCGGGAGACCAGGCGGACCGAGGCGATCTGAAGCTCGGCAGGGGCCCCGTCGGCCTGGACCTGCACCGCCATGCCGTCGGCCTTCGGAATCCTCGCCGCGGCACGATCGAGCGGCACGACGACGGTTCGGAATCGCCCATCGGCCTGCAGATCGACGCCCTTGACGACCTCTTCGTAGGCCGAGCCGTCGCCCGATCGCCCGAGGAAGCACAGCGCGTAGTCGGGATACGGTCCGAGCCTGGCGGCGCGGTAGCGCATCGCCAGATAGCGATGCCCGGTCAGGTCGAGTGGCTGGGCGAATGCAGCATGCCACTTCATCCCGTGATCGGCTTGCTCGACGCGGAACGTCGTGACGCCGCCGTCTTGACTCTTCAGGATGCGACATCGGTCGGTCGGATTGGCCAGCCAGGACGGTTGTGCGGTCCACGTGACGCTGGACACGTCGATGGCGAGGTCGGGACGTTCCTGGGCTCCGGGCTTGCCTCGCAGAAGCACGGCGCCTCGGGGCGGCTCCTCGGCCAGACCCACCTCGTCGACCCAGAGCTTGGCCTGGCCGGAGGGTCCCGCCTGTACCTGAATGGCCACCTGCGAGACCGCCTTGCCACGTGAGATTCCTCGCAGGTCGACCGCGACGATCCGCCATTGGCCGTCGGCGATCGCATCGCACAATCGAACCGGGCTGCACTGCGTGCCGTCCACGCCGTCGTTGACATAGACGAGGTAGTCCTCGCCTTCGGTCTTGAGGTCTGTCGCGCAGTACCGGAGATACAGAAAGGGCGCCTGAGCGATCGGCGTCGACGGGATGTCTCGCGACCACTTCATCCCCTTGTCGGGGGTCTTGACGGCGAAGCGCGCTGCCTTCCCGTCCGTCGTGACGTTGGCGCTGGCGTCAGGATGAGGAAGCCAATCAGGCCGGACTTGCCACTGGGTGACATCGTTGAAGCTGTCATGCCAGGCCACCAGTTCGGTAAGGTAGATCACATTGGCAGGGGCGGCGCTGCAGTATGACACGAACGCTACCCAACCGACCCAAGAGACGCTCCTGCACATTCGGTCGGACTCCTTGTTAGGCGATACGTGCGTTCGTTGCAGCTTCTGGACTGTCTTGGGGCGCCGCGTGGGTCAACTCAGATGCCGCACGTTCGCCTCCCGCCGAGGCACGAGCCGGTAGAACCGCTCGGCCGGGTAGCCGATGGCGACGGTGCTGTAGACCTGGTGATCGGGCGGCAGCTCGGCGACGTCGCGGACGGCCTTGAGCCTTGCGGCGGCGGCGGTGATGTAGCCGATCAGGCACGTGCCCAGCTCGAGCGTCTCGGCGGCCAGCATGAGGTGATACGCGGCATAGCTGCAGTCTTCGTGGATCGTCGACGACGCCTCTCCGCTGACGATGACGACAACGGGGGCGTCGTGGCAATACGTCGGTTCGCCACGCTCGACCTGTTCGACGTCGCGCTTCAGATCCCCCAGGCCCCAGAGCAGCTCGCCCAGGTTCTTCTGACCGACGACCCGGCCAACAAGCCATCGGCCGATTGGGCTTTCCAGCCGGCCGATCAGCTTGCGGTAGAACTGGGCCGCCGTTCGCTCGAGCGTCATGATCCGATCGGCCGTCAGGACGGTGTGCAGCACGCCCTGGCGGTTCTTGCCGGTGGGAGCGTATCGGGCGATGTCGAACAGGCGATCTAGCTTCTCGGGCTCGACGGGCTTCGACTTAAACTTGCGGATACTTCGTCGTCGGCGGAGGAACTGTTCGAGCTGGACGTCCGTGAGGGCAAGGTCGCCGATGTCCGGCGTGGCGTCGGCGGCGATGGCCGCATGCCGCAGTGCGCCCGGTTCGCAGACGGCCACGCAGTGGCCGCACTCGATGCAGAGCGAGAGGTCGGCCACGGACCGGACCTCGTCGCCCTCGCGGACGAGGAGCTTGCGGGGGCAGGTGACGATGCACCGCCCGCAACGGGTGCACGTCTCCGAGGAGATGGTGATCCTGGCACCGTCTTCGTGCTGGCTCATGCCGATTGTCCTCATGACTGCGGCCTGTGCTGCCGACCAGGCCGACTGCTGCCCGAACACGTGAGTGGCACGACCAAGGCTCGCTTAGTCGTGCCACTGGCGGCTATGTCTTGGTCGTGCGACGCGCCGGACGATACGGCAATTGCCTCGGCTTGCCGCGCGCCGCATACTACTACTTCTTCTTGGTGTTTCTGGCCTTCTTCTTCGCGGCAGCCTTCTTCTTGGTCTCGGCCCAGTTCTCCGGCCTGAGGGAGCGGACGTCGGCACCGGCGCGCCACATCTCGGAGTTGTGGATGACGCCGAGCTCCTTGCCCAGCTTCTTGCGATAGTCCTTCGCGCTGTTGGCCTTCAGCACGATCGCCGTTTCCTTGCCCGACTTGACGCTGGAGTAGAGCTTGGCGAAGACCGGCTCGACGGCCTTGCGGAACCGCGGGGCCCAGTCCAAGGCGCCGCGCTGGGCCGTCGTGCTGCAGTTGGCGAACATCCAGTCCATGCCGTTCTCGTCGACGAGGCGGATGAGGCTCTGCGTCAGCTCCTCGACGGTCTCGTTGAAGGCCTCGCTCGGGCTGTGGCCCCGCTTGCGAAGCTCGTTGTACTGGGCCTCCATCACCCCGGCCAGGCAGCCCATCAGCACGCCGCGCTCGCCCGTCAGGTCGCTGTAGACCTCGTTCTTGAACGTTGTCTCGAACAGGTAGCCCGAGCCGATCGCGATGCCCAGGGCCAGCGTCCGCTCGAGGGCCCGCCCGGTGTAGTCCTGCTCGACGGCGTAACTCGAGTTGATGCCGCTGCCGGCCAGGAAGTTCCGCCGCACGCTCGTGCCCGAGCCCTTCGGCGCGACCATGATCACGTCGACGTTCTTCGGCGGGATGACCTTCGTCTGCTTCCTGTAGACGATCGAGAATCCGTGCGAGAAGTACACCGCGTCGCCGGGATTGAGCAGCGGCTTGATCTTCGGCCAGATCATCATCTGGGCCGCGTCGGAGACGAGGAACTGGATGATCGTGCCGCGCCTCGCCGCTTCTTCCAGCGGGAAGAGCGTCTTGCCGGGCACCCACCCGTCGGCGATGGCCTTGTTCCAGTAGTCCTTCTCCTCGGGCCGCTGACCGATGATGATCCGGACGCCGTTGTCGCGCATGTTCAGGGCCTGTGCGGGGCCTTGCACGCCGTAGCCGAGGATCGCGACCGTCTCCTTCTTGAGGATCTGCCGTGCCTTGCTCAGCGGGAACTCGTCCCGGGTAATGACCGTCTCTCGGACGCCGCCGAAGCTCATCTTCGCCATGGCTACCATTCTCCTGTTGTAGGGTACGTCTGACAGAACAAGGGGTGTATTGTGGCGATCCGGGGAGCGGTTTGCAACCATCGTCATCGCGGATCGCCCAGGAGTTCAGCGGCGGCGCTCAGGACTGCGGGGGCTGTGCGATCCGCCCGGCGGCGGCGCGGAGGTCGGTCATCAGCGGTCGAAGCTCGCTCAAGGCGCGGACGTAGAGCGTGAAGAGTTCGGCGTATTCGCGGTGTCGCTCACGATCGGGCGTAAGCCGCGTTCCCGGCTTGGACCAGCGGTCGATGGCGTCCCGGATGCCCGAGACGGCGTTGATGCCCGCTGCCGCCACGGCCGCGGCGCCCAGCAGGGCGTGATCGTCGCGCGTCGGCATGACGTACGGGATGCCGAGCAGATCCGCTTTGATCTGGGACCAGACGTGCGACCGGGCCGAACCGCCGATCCCGTGAATCTCGTCGAACTCGACCTGCTGGAACATCTCTCGCACGACCTGGAGAAAGTAGGCGTATTCGAATCCGACGGCCTCGAGGATCGACCGGAGCAGGTGGGTCTGCGTGTGACGATCGCGAAGGCCCAGCCACGATCCGCGCATGGCGGGATCCCAGGGGCAATGGCGGCCGTTGAGGTGCGGGAGGAACAGCAGGCCCTCGCAGCCGGGCGGAAGCGCTGCGGCCTTCTGTTCGAGCTCCCGGATTCGCGCGGGCAGCTCGGTCTCGCCGGGGTGGGTCGAGACGTCCTCGATGAGCCAGCGGAACGTCGCACCACCCGCGTTGACGTAGGCCATCGCGTACCAGAGCGCCTCGCTCGGAGACGCGAGCGTCGACAGAGCGCGATGTCGCGCGTCCGCGGCGAAGTGGTCCGCCGTGGCGGCGAAGTGGCAGATGTTCGCGGACAGGTCGCAGACGCATCCGGGGCGCGTCAGGCCGGCGCCCAGGAACGTGGCGGGGTAGTCGCCGAGCCCCGCGACGATTGGGACGTTCGGCGGGAGGGCGAAATCTCCGGCGACCAGACCGGATAACCGGCCGACGACCTCAGAGGGGCGAACGATTCTCGGCAGGACGTTCTCGGAGATGCCGTAGAGGTCCAGAAGCACGTGTGACCAAGTCCCCGCGGCATTGTCGGCCAGCCCTGACAGGCCGAGGTTCGTTCGGTCAATGATCGTGCTCTCCGCTCGCATGCCCGCCAGGCGGGCCACGAGGTATCCGCCTATGGTGACCCATTTGTGGACCTTGGCGGCCTCGTCGGGCTGGTGGTCCTGCCACCACTTGATCTTCACGCCCAAGTAGGGCAGGCACCCCGTCAGTTCGCGGATCGTCGCCTCGTGCTCGCGCATGAGCTGCTCGCGTATGGGCTGACAACGCTCGTCGAAGTAGGGGTCGAATCTCGTGACGGGTCTTCCGGCCTCGTCGAGCCCCACGACGCCGCCCATCTGAGAGGCCACCGCGATGGCGGCCACGCTCTCCGGAGGGACCTCGGCGGCCCGTACGGCTCGGCGCCCGGCCATGGCCGCGGCATCGTAGTAGGCTGTGGCGGAGACCTCGGTCTGCCCTGGCTCGGGGTGATGGACTTCCACGGCGCGGCTTCGAACGGCCAGGCACTGCCCGTCCATGTCGTAGACGCCAGCCCGGACCACTGTTGCGCCGACGTCTATCGCCAACAGCAGCTCGCCGCTCATAGATGGACTCCGTTGTCTGCAGGACTCCGCGCCGCCGGGACGGCGCCACTCGAGACGTGTCATCACCTAGCCACTATTATGCTTCAGGGAGGCATCGGGAACAACCGTTGGCTTGGCGGATTGGCCATCTACGCCACGGGAATGAGGATTTGGCGTCTTGCGTACCGCGAGATTGTCGTTAATATGATGACCCCGACCACGAAGGAGCGCGAATATGGCAACGACATGTCCGGTTTCCCGCGACCAGTTTCGTCAGAACGCCCAGCCGATCAAGGTCATCGTCAACGGCGTTGAGATGACGGCCGAGGTCAAGGAGTTCCGCACGGGCTCCTTCGGCTGGTACCTTAACAGCAAGGCCACGGTTGACGTAGGGGGCGCCACGGTGACGGTGCAGATCGGCGCGAACCTCACCGTGGTGGGGAGCAAGGATCTCCCCCAGGACTAACCGGGCCGGCGGGGTGTACCGGAGTGCTCCCGCGGGCTCCGCGTGCCCTGGAAGGGGTGCCTGGCGTAGCCTGCGCTCGCTTTCGCTTTGGTCGGCGGTTATCGGCCGAAGGCTGTTCACGTCACGCGCAAGCTTCGCCGCGCTGCGGACACGAAGCTATCCACGTCTCATGATCTGCCAGAGGAGGAGGAGATGGGCAATCACGTGAGGCTGCGGTGTGCGGGGCACTGCCAGATGACTCAGGCGAGTTCCGTATTTCGCCGGGTGCGATTTGACTCGGCCCGGGCCAAATCTTATCTCTCACTAACCTAATGGGCAGCGTCAAGGGGGAAGTGCCTTGCCAGGGCATCACACCGGCCTTGCGCGATCACAGGTGGGGGTAGCAGCCATGCAGAACGTTCCCAAGATCGGACAAATCCTGCGCGAGATGGGAATCCTGACGGACGGAGACGTCGCCGAGATCCTGGAGCAGCAGGAGCGGACAGGCAGACGATTCGGCCAGATCGCGCTGGCGTGGGGACTCGCCACGCCCGAACAGATCTGGACCGCGTGGTCCAAGCAGCTCGCCGAGCACGAGCAGCGCGTCGACGTCGACGAGGTAGGAATCGACACTCGCGCCGTCGAGCGCGTTAGCAGCGTCGTTGCGAGGTTCTACCACGTCCTGCCGCTACGACTATGGGGGGACAACCTCGTCGTGGCCGTTCCGGACAATGGTGATCATGGCAGCCTGGATGATTTGCCGATCCTGCTTGATTGCCAGGTTCATAGCTGTCTATGCGACGCTCAGCAGGTCGACGAGTACCTTGACCGCGTCTACGGGCTCGCCGTGGCGTGAATGATGGGCCTTTCTGACGGAGCGGTATCCCGGTTGACCCGCCGCCGCTTCGGTAAGATCGGCTAGAGGAATGTACTATGTTGCGGGTACACGCAGCTTGGCTTGAACTGTTGACATGCTTCAAGCGGTATCTGTCTCGGACACCTGACCACGGGCCTCGTCCCATGCCATGCGTCTGCCGGCCTGAGCGGCGGCGTTTGCCGCATCGACATCCGTCATCACATCGATAGCGGCCTGTACCGTGGCGGATGGGGTCCGGCCGGTGCGGACGCAGTCCAACCAGTCCCGAAGGTGAGCCGTTCCATCGTCATCGTCGGGCCAGCGGGACAGCACTCCGGCATGGGGCCCCGTTCTACTGGTCAGCCGGAAGTCTTGCCCGCACAGAAGCGTGGCGGCGTCTCCGTGAAACGCGACGGTGGGACCGTCAGGGGCGTGCATTCCTCCGATATCGAGAATCGTCTCGAACGTGCCGAAATCGAAGACGGCGTGGATCGGCTCGCCCGCTCCCGAGCCGTCGAGGGGGCAGAGCTCTCCGCTGGCGACAACGCTTTCACACCTCGATTGGCCCGTCATCCAGCGAACGATATCAAGGCGCTGATGGCAGGCGGACGCGATCCGGGGGGATTCGATCCGACACAAGCTGATGTGGATCCACTCGAGCTGACCTAGCCGGCCTCCCCGAACGACATCGCGAGCTCGGCGCCACGGTGGCGCGCTGCGGTGAGGCATGCCGACCTGAACGACGCAGCGGGATCGACGCATCGCCTGCTCTGCGAACAGGGCTTTGTCGAGGGTCTCCGCGAGGGGGGTTTGCAGATAGACGTGTTTCCCCGCTTCGATCGCCTGGATGAGCATGGGGAAGCGCTGGGGGACAGGCGCCGCGATCACGACCGCGTCGACGTCCCTCCGATCAAGGAGTCGCCGATGGTCGTTCAAAATCGCCATGGGGACTCGCCCCGGTCCGAGGGAATGGTCTGTCCGCGGCGGCCTGCTGGACGTGAGCTCGCAGGTTGCGACAACCCTGCCGCCTATCGTCGAGAGCCGGCTGGCTGCCCACGTGCCCCAGCGGCCGAGCCCGATCATGCCGATGGCAATGTCTTCACCCCCGCCGGCTGTCGATCGCAATGCCCCAGGGCACTCCGCCGCGCAGGCCAGACCCCATAACGAGGTGTGAAGGAACCGCCGACGTGTGACCGTTTCGTCCGTCATCATCACGTTCCCTACCAAGCCCCACGGGTAACTAACGTAATCATCCTACCGCGGCACCCGCGGGCATGCCACCGAAGGTGCGAGGCCTTCTCGTGAGGACCGGTTGACTCCGTCGACAAATCAGAGGTCCTTGGGGGAGACATACGCCCTCGGTCGATTAGAATCTGCGGGGAGTCGGTCTCCCCGCAATGGCCAGGACTGACGAGCAGGGAGCGGCATGGCGCTGATCAAGGACGAAGCCGTCGCGATTCGCCGGCTGGACTACAGCGAGACGTCGCAGGTGCTCGCCTTCTTCACGCGCGAGCACGGCAAGCAGCGACTGATCGCCAAGGGCATCAAACGCGGCACCAAGTCGCGATTTGCCACGGGGATCGATCTGCTGGAGCGGGGATCGCTGGTCTTCAGCCGGAAGGAGGAATCCGACGGGGGACTCGGCGTGCTGACGGAATGGCGGCAGGAGGACGTGTTTTCGGGGCTCCGTCGCGAGTTCCGATGGATGGTCGCCGGGCAGTACATGGCCGAGGCCGTCGATCTGACGACCGAGGAGAACGACGCGGCCCCCCGGCTCTATGACGAACTGGTGCGATCGTTCGTTGCACTTCCGAATCGTGACGCGCCCGTGCTGATCGAGTTCCAGCGTGCTCTGCTCATCGAGATCGGCCTCATGCCGGACCTGTCGCGGTGCGTGGGTTGTGGGCGAGCATGGTCGGGCAAGAGCAGTCCATTCTTCTCGGCGCGGGAGGGTGGGCTGATCTGTCACGAGTGTGAGGCCCCGCTCGTGGAGAAACGGCGTGTCGATCCGTCGATCCTGCTGGGGCTGCGGGGCGATCGCATCGGCATCGAGGTCGCGGGCGAGGCGTTCGACCTGCTCGACTATCACTTGACGGAATCGCTGGGGCGAACGCTGAAGACCTCGCCGTACGTCCGGCAGTTCCTGCTCGGTGGCGCATCGCAGGTGCGGTCCTGAGCCGTTCAGCATGTTGATAAATCGCGGGTTGGGCTTGCCCGTCCGATCCGCGAGTCGTACCATATCGCCACCCGTAACAGTACAGCCATGTTCGGACAAGGAGACAGAACCAATGGCCAAGGCATGCAATGTCGCACTGATCGGTCAGGGCTTCATGGGACGCACACACAGTAACGCCTTCCTCAAGGTCTCGAAGTTCTTCAAGGGTCTGCCGCTCGATCCGGTGATGCACACGAGCTTCGGGATGAAGCAGGAGAATCCGAAGGTCTTCGCCAAGCACTGGGGCTGGCGGAACTACTCGGATGATTGGAAGGCCGTTGTCCGTAGCAGGGATATCGACTACGTCGATATCGTCACGCCGAACTTCATGCACATGCCCGTGGCGATGGAGGCGATCCGCGCGGGAAAGCCGGTGGGCACGGAGAAGCCGCTGGCCGGAACGCTGAAAGACGCCAAGAAGATGGTTGATGCCGCCAAGAAGGCCAAGGCCAAGACGTTCGTCTGGTACAACTACCGTCGTTGCCCGGCCGTCTCGCTAGCGCACCAACTGGTCAAGGACGGCAAGATCGGGCGGATCTTCCACGTGCGGTGCATCTACCTTCAGGACTGGGGCGGGCCGGATACCCCGCTCCTCTGGCGGTTCCAGAAGAAGCTGGCCGGCAGCGGCGCGCACGGGGACCTGAACGCGCACATCATCGACATGGCTCGATTCGTCACGGGTGACGAGATTACCGAGATCTCCGGGGCGATCGCCGAGACGTTCATCAAGGAGCGGACCATCCCCTCGGTCGGGGCCGCCGGTGGCATCGCGGGCGGGTCCAAGGGCAGCCGCAAGAAGGGCAAGGTCGACGTCGACGACGCCGTCCTGTTCCTGGCCAGGTTCAAGAAGGGGGCGGTGGCCAGCTTCGAGTGCTCGCGCCTGGCCATGGGCTATCAGAACCAGAACGGGATCGAGGTCCACGGCGAGAAGGGCTCCTTGCGGTTCCGGTTCGAGGACATGAACTACCTGGAGTACCTCGACTATACCGCCAACCCCAAGACCCGAGGGTGGACGAAGATCATGTGCACCTCGGCGGCCGGCGGTCACCCTTACGTGGAGGCGTGGTGGCCAGACGCGCACATCCTCGGCTACGAGCATACGTTCGTGAACCAGGCCGCGGACATCATGCGAGTGCTCGCTGGGAAGAAGCCGGTCGTTCCGATCCCTGACTTCGCGGACGCCTACGAGACGCAGCGCGTCTTGGAGGCGGCGCTGGTGGCGGCCGCCAAGCGGCGGGTCGTCAAGATGTCCGAGGTCAAGTAGGTCCTGGCTTTCCCGTACCGGGGCCAGAAGCGTCGTGCACTTCGGCGGTCCGCGTCTTCGGGCGTGGACCGCCTTTCGCTCGCGGCGAGTAGCGGAGCCGTCGTTCATGAAGCTGTATACCAAGACGGGTGATGCGGGCGAGACGTCGATGGCCGACGGCTCGCGCGTGGGTAAGGACGACGCGCGACCCGAAACGGTGGGCACGCTGGACGAGTTGAACGCCCACCTGGGACTGGCGCGCAGCGCGTGCCGCGACGAGGTCCTGTGCGGACGCATAAAGCAGCTTCAACGTGAGATGTTCGTTCTGGGTTGCGAGGTCGGGCTGGCGACAAAGGCACGTCCGGATCGACCTGAGCTGCTGGTGTCTGAGGACATGGTGGGTCGGCTCGAGCGGTGGATCGACGAGGCAACCGCGGCCGTGCCTCCGCTGACCCACTTCATCCTGCCCGGGGGCGACGAGACGGCCAGTCGGTTGCACGTGGCGCGAACGGTTTGTCGCCGTGCCGAGCGCCGTCTCGTGGCGCTAGCCAGGTCCGCATCCGTTTCCGAGCCGACGATGAGATACGTCAACCGCCTGTCAGACCTGTTGTACGCCTGGGCCAGGCAGGCAAACCATACGACGGGGGGCGGTGACGCGATGGTGGATTTCTCGAGCAAGACCTGATCGACCGTACGGTCATCTTGCGGGTGGAGCAACTCGGCTGGGCCTTCGGAATCATGAGTGACCCCATCAGCCCGAAGACAGTCGATTCCGGCGCGGACGGCGAGCCTGCGGGGCAAACGGTCGTGGGCTGGGGTGACGGGTTATTCCGCTGGCTCTTCGTTGCCGTTGCGGCGTTGGTCCTGTCAGGGAGCCTCCTGCTTTACAGCGTGCCGAGTCCGCCGCGGCCACTGACGGATGCCGTCCACTCCGGGCATGTGTCCCCGGCCCTGCTCAAGATCGTCGACTTCCTCTGTGTCGGGTACAAGTACCCAACCCCCACGAACACCGAGATCAAATCGCTTCCGCTTGGCTTCGGCGTTGCGGCCGTGGCCGTCCTCGCCGCTGCCGTGATGATCCTCCGTGGATTTCACTCGCCTGTCTCACTCGAGAAGGGGGGCGGGCCGTTCGAGATAGGTGGCCAAGCCGAGGTTCCGACATCGGTTCGTGTGCTGAGAGGGCTGAGACTCGTCGACGTAGCGCAGACGTTGTTGCTGCTCGTGGTGATCTGGTCCGTCGTCTCGCGGGCCTGGTCGTCGACGCCGGAGCTGTCGCTTCGCGCGACGGTCATCCTGGCGATCCAGGCGGCTTGGACGCTGTTGCTGTCACGGGGCATGTCCGCCTCGCGGCTTCCGGAGACCGCTGTCCGTGCCGTCAGCATTGTGCTGGTCGTGGTCTGCGCGGTTGCCGCGGCGCTGTCGCTGCGGCTGCACGGATTGGAGAAATGGGTCCCGGAAGCGTTCTTCCCTATCGGCGGCGACCGTGTCTTCGCGGCGTGCCTCCTGCCCGGGCTGATTCTGTCGTGTGCATGGCTGATCGCCGCGCTGAGTCGAGTGCTTCAGGGCTCTGCCGCCCTGGGCACGGCACGCTGGATGTTGTGGGTGATGGGCCTTGCGATGCTCCTGCTGATCTCAGCCGTGCTGGGGTGGGGGATTCTCATCGCGGGTCCACGAGCGGCCTGGCTAGGCGGTCTGTGCGGAGCGATTGCGATCGCATGGTTGGCGGTTGGGGGCAGGGGCAAGATTCTCGTTTCGTCACTTGGCGCGATCCTCCTAATCGTTGCCGCCCTGTGGGTGGGTCATTACGCCCGAACCAGCGGATCGTTCGATGCGGCCGACGTGAGGCTTTGCCGCTACGGATGGCGATACGCGCTTCAAGCGTGGACCTTGAGTGCGGGGACGGGGCTTGGGCAAGGAGGCTTCACGCTTTCGGCGGAGCCCTGGTTGATCCAAGACCAGATTGATGACCCGACTCCATTGACAGTGCGCTGGCACGGACATGCCAACAGTGAATGGCTCGAGGTGCTGGCGGATCTCGGCCTGGTTGGGTTTCACCTGACGGTTGGGGTCTACGCCCTGACGATGTTGGCGGGCGTGCGCGCGCTCAAGGACCTCGGTCCGGGAACGATGCGATGGTGTCTGATCGGCCTGCTGGCTGCCCTGGTCGCCATATTGGCGGAAGAGTGCATGGACTCTGCCATGAGATTCGTTCCGATGCCGGCAATATCGTACACGGTGCTGGCCTGCATCTGGGCTGCACTGCTTGCACGCAGATGCGGCAAGCCCCTGTCGGCACCGGCCTGGGCGGCTCGGAGCGTCGGCGCGGCCCTCTTGGTAGTCTTCGGGCTGACAGTCAGCTTTGTCACCTGGCAGGAGTTCCTCGGCGAGCATGTACTGGCTTTGTCGAGGCTGCGTCTTCGATCACCCAGGTTGGAGCGCGTCGCCGAGGCCGTCGACATGACGCGACGGGCGATGAAGGACACCTTCCGCCCACGGCATCAGGCTCAGGCCCGTCTGATCGCGGCACAAGCCCACTACACCTTGGCGAGCGCCCGACTGGGCGAACTCGCGCGGCGCATCGCCGAGACCGCGGCCGAACTGAACCAGGCCCATGCCGCGTCAAGACCCACCACGCAGTCCCTGATCGATCTGTGGGCCGATCCTTCGTACCGGGGGCAGTGGGAGAAGGCCGAGCAGGACTTGACGTTGGCTCTGCGGCGGCTGGAGGATGTGCGGGATTGCATGCCGGATCTGCCGGGAAGTGCCACAACGGAGGCCGAGGTGTGTCAGGCGATGGCACGTCTGTGGCAGATCCGGGCAGGCTTCGTCGGGGCTCAGGGTGGTCCGTTGGCGGAAGAGGCGATGCGGGCGGTGCAGCGATTCCACAAGCAACGAATCTCGGCGCTATCGGCTGCCATGGCGCGTCAGCCCTTCAGCGACGCCGTGCTCGTCGAGCTCATGCGGGCCGATTCGTCACTGCAGATGGGCCGTGTTGCCGAATTGGCGTGCCAACCTCTGCGGAACCCGATGTTGTCGGAGGAGTATCGATCCGTATTGCTGCAGGTTTACGCCGATAAGGCGTTCCGCCAGACGTTTCAGGGCCTTGTCGAGCGGGCCAGTCAAGACGCATCGGAACCGGATCGGCCATGGCGGCATCGATTCTCCCCCGAGGTACTACGGATGGCGGCGATCCTGCTTGACGCCGAGGGCAAGACCGAGCAGGCGGTTGCGGCGGTGAACCAGTCGCTGCGGTTGTATGAGGCCGCACATAATCGTTTGTCCGTCCAGCAAGCGCTGACGATGGCCGATCTCGCCTGGTACCAACTCGTCCTCCACCCAACGCAGTCGGGGGCCGTCGCGGCATTGGGCTTGTTGAACCGGGCGCTGGAAGTCAGCGAGCGTCCGGGCCTCTACGCGGCGTTGAGGCCCATCTACCGACGGATGATGCACGCCGCTTTGGCCGCGGGAGAGGAGGCCACCGCCCGGGAACTTGTTCCGCTGGTCTCACCTTACGGTGAGGCGAGTGACCCGAACCTGCTTCTGGCGTGGTCGTACGAGGTCTTGGGCAGGACCTTCCATCGGCTCAGCCACGACAAGCGACCGCCTCAATGGTCGACATGGGTACGGCGCGCCGCGGAACTGAGCCCGGAATCGCCCGACGTCCAGGTGCTCGTTTCGCTGATGGCCAGCGAGAACGGTGACGGCAAGGCCGCGGCCGAGAGCCTGGAGCGAGCGTGGGAGCGAATTGGCTCGGCGCGCCAGCGGGATGAGTTCGTGCGGGCCTTGATGTATGCCTTGCAGAGAACGCCGAACAGCTACTCGCTGCGGCGGCTTCACCAGCGGGTATTGCAGGAGTTTCGAGCCAGCACCCAGCCCGCCGCGTCACGTCCGGACGGTGGCTCGACGAGCATGCCAACGGCCACGACCGTGCCGATCGTACCCACCACGAGAGAGTAAGGCACCCACCGCGGCGGCACCACAGTCTCGCATCGTTCGAGGAGAAGGTCTCGGCGCCATTCCCGTGGGGGTGGGATTGGCGGCCGACAGGTTCGCCTGTCGGGGCTGCCATCGGGAAAGATGTCTCTGACGACCAACGCCTTTGCCGATCAGCAATTCCGCCGCGGCGCGCTCCTCTGAAACTCGCGGATTTGTTCGAGCGGAACGATGCCCGTGCTTGCGCCGGGCGCCTGGATTCCTTGAGCGGCAGTGGCATTCCCCAGAGCCGCCGCCTCGGGAACGGATTCACCGGCCGCCAGGCCGGCCAGGAACCCCGCACTCCAGCAGTCGCCGGCGCCGGTCGTGTCCACCACGTTGTCGACCTGATAGGCCGGCACCTCGGTTTCCGTCCCGTCCGCTACTCGGCAGTAGGCCCCGGCGGCATCCATCTTGATCACCGCGTTGGCACAGCCGTTGTCCTGGAGCCAGCGGGCCATGTCCGGGGCCTTGTCGAGGCCCGTGATCGCCGCCGCCTCCGGTTGGCTTGGTATGAAATACGTCAGATGTGGCAGACACGGCACGATGATGGATCGCCACTGGTCCTGCGACGCCGCGTCGGTGTAGACCGTGTCGAGCAGCGTGACGAGTCCGGCATCCTTCGCTTGCCGGAGGACCTCGGCCGTCTGCGCGCCGTCAAACGTCGGCATGACCATCGTACCGGTCACGAAGCAGTACCGATGCTGCTTGACGTAATCCATGTCGATCTCGTCGTTGCGCAGCGTGCCGTTGGTGCCACAGATGTGGTAGAAGCTGCGTTGCCCGTCGCTGTGAACGCAGACGAAGGTGAAGGGCGTGGTGGTGCCCTTGTCGTCGATGATGATGCCTTTCGTGCCCAGCCCGTGCCTCTTGGCTTCGCTCAGCACGAAGTCTCCGAGCGCATCGCGCCCGACCTTGATCACCACGTCGCACCCGACGCCCATCTTGGCCAGCGCGATGCCGCAGTTCATCGCGTTGCCGCCTGTGGTCACGGTCAGATCGTCAAACGTCCGAAGCCCCCCGGGCGGTGGGGCCTCGTTGATCGTGCGAGCGATGGTGTCGACGGTGCAGATTCCGATGTTGACGATATCATGGCTCATTCCGGGGCACCTCTAGTAGTTCGTAGATCATTGCTCCACTGCCGGCGTGCCGCTCGGCGTGTACGACTCGTGCGACGGACCGCATCGATGCGAGCAGATCGGGACTCAGGGCCTCGTCCCAACCGTAGTTGCCTGGCCGACGGAACCGCTGGATCTCCGACCACCCGATGTAGACGTGCGTGACGCCGCGCTGGCGGAACCACGCCATCATCTCGCGAGGCGTCGGACCGGCCCTCGCGTAATCGGCCAGGGGATTCCGGCTGAACACCACATGGTACTGGCACGGCCTGGCGACGTAAAAAGCCCTCGCCTCCCCGATCATCCAAACATTCGTTCCCTCGGCGGGCGTATGCTCGTTAATCGGCTCGGCCTCCGCCAAAACCAGACCGAGACCGAACAGACCGAGGGGATTCCCGCGGGAATCACGCGAGTGATGATAGTACAGCCCACCGACGCAGACAAGATTGACAGCGATCGCGCAAGATGCCAGCCCGAGCGTGATGGCGCGTGAAATAGCTTGCATGCGACCACCATTCGGCCACGCCCAACCCACCGCCGGCAGAAGGATGAGCGGGGCGATCAGCGGGACGGCGAATCGGGCCAGCAAGTGTGTGCTCGTGAGCCAGACGATGATTTGAATGGCAAGAGTGAGCAGCAGGGCGATCGTCAGTCGTCCCCCGGCGCGGAGCGCCGCCGGCAGCGCGAACATCGTAACGAGGAAGAGCCCCGGCCCGTACTTTGGATCGGCCAGCACGCGCCGCCACAACCGTTCCATGCGAACCGTCCAGGCCCGCTCATCCCCTTGGGGTGCATGTGCACGATCCCAACGCGCTGCCAGGTCGGAGTCCCAGAGTCCGGCCCGATACCCGAGTAGTTGATGCCCCATCGGAAAAAGAGGGTTGGACGCGGCGTAGGCGTTCTTGATGAGCCAGGGAGAGAAGGTGATCACGGCGCCGGCAACCACGAGCATCGGGGCCATCCATCGTCGCGGGCCTCGTACCACCAGCAGCACCCCGAGCGCGACCGGTGCGAGGACCATCGGCACCGCCGTGTACTTGAGGCCGCATGCCAGCCCGGCCACGAGCCCGGCGGTTGCGTACCAGCTCGCTCGGCGCGAGGACGGGGCCCTCCAGATGCGAACGATGATGGCCAAGGCGAGCATCGTCATGAAGACCAGCCCGTTCTCGACATAGGCAACGCCGCTCAGATAGGTCAGCCACGGACAGGTCCCAGCGAGAACCCCGGAGAGCACTCCCTGCGCCGGGCCGAATTCCCGCCCCGCCAACCATGCGGCCGCTACCGCTGCGATGGCGAGAGAGGCGTTGAGAAGCTGAGCCAAGTACATGCCGTCAAACGGCCCACCTTTGACCACGAACGCCAGTAGGTACAGCATCTCCGCGTTGAAAGGAAAGTAGGTGTAGATGTTGTGCGGTAACGGCCGAACCCTTCCGCTCAGCCAGTATTCCTTCGGGCCGCCGAAATGGTACTCGAGCACGTCGTATCCGCCGGCCTCGTCGCCCCAATTCAGACCGGGAGGAGCCGTGGCCTCCAGCAAGGCGATGACGAGGAACGCGGCCGCGCTGAGCCAAAGGAGATGGATTGGCTGCCACGGCGCCGGCGAGTCCTCTACGTCTTGACGCCGGGAGCGCAAGACGTACAGACCGGCCCGCCCGGCACACGCGAGAACCAACACGCCGAGCAGGGCGATCCAGAAGGCTCGATTCAGCAGACTCAGCCATCCCAGTAGCAGGACGAGTAGCGAAAGCGATCCGATCCCGATCCCGGCCGCCAGGACGAGTTGCCACCGCAGCGGGGCGTCGGACAGCCCGAGTGCCGTGACGATCCACCACCCCAGGCCGACTGCCGCAACCCAGATGATCACCGCAGCCGCGCCGTCCGAGACGATGATCAGTGTGGCCAGTGGAGATTCGCTTGCCAGAAAGGCCAGCGCCGAGAAAGCGACGAGACAAGGGAGAAGAAGGAGCAATCGCGGACGGCTGCCGGCGGGCTGTTCCCTAGGCGGGATCTCCCTTGCGGTTTTGGATGGTGTTGGCTTGCGCTTCATCTCAGAGGTCGATGGCTCGCTCCGTGGATGGGTATAGCGCCAATGGATCAGGCGTCGGCGACGTCTTCCAGACGGTTCTTGAACCAGTCTCGCCAGGCGTCGAGGCCGTCTCGCTCGAATCGTCGAATGGATTCCTCGCCGCAGAGCTCGGCGAAGAACCGGCTGCGGTCGACCTGCTGGGTGATCCGGCTTTTGACGAGCGCTCGAACCCGTCCCAGTTCGGCGGCGAGCTCGGCGTATGACTC
Organism: Phycisphaerae bacterium; assembly: GCA_016927755.1. Lineage (GTDB taxonomy): Bacteria > Planctomycetota > Phycisphaerae > UBA1845 > JAFGLZ01 > JAFGLZ01. The sequence goes on along the minus strand of JAFGLZ010000039.1, from coordinate 53,959 downwards.
GGGGACGGCGGATTCGATGCGTTTCCGAATCGTCGCCGCCAATTCCGGGCTAGACCCACCCGTTCCGATAGCGATCTGAATGGGGTCGCGCCTCACCAACGCCGGCACGTAGAAGTCACAGTGCTCCGGATCATCGGCGACGTTCACTAGAGCGCCCATCGCACGAGCATCGTCGGCGGCCGCGTGGTTGACGGTGCTGTCGTCCGTGCAGGCAAGCACTAGTCGCGCGCCGGTGAGCAGGGCGGGCTGGTAGACCTCACGGTGTAGCACGACGTCGTCGCGCGCCTTCAGCGAGTCGTCGAACTCCGGACTGACCACGTGGACCTCGGCCCCGGCCTGGCGGAGGGCCTCGACCTTCCGCGCCGCGACCTTGCCTCCCCCGACGACGACACACCTCAGGCCGTCGAGCACGAGTTGGATGGGATAGGGCATTGGGACCTCGCTCCACATCGCGTTCCACACGCGATGCTATTATGGCGTGAATCAGGCGAATCTCAACGCGTCCCGAAGGATCGGGTATCGCTAAACGCTCCCGCGAGACGTCTCGGACGATCGAGGCGGTGGCGGAGAGAACGGGTCTGTCGTCCTCGCTGCCACCATGAGCGAAGTGAAACCTGGCTGACCTCTGGCGCGACCGGACGGGCGTGGGCTCACCATCAATGTGCCTCATTCCCACCGAGCTCTCCCGTGTGAGGGGGCACCGCAGAGGTCCCTCGGCGGCATCGACATATCGGATCTGTGCCCCAGAAGTTCGTGACAGAATGTCACTACAAGTCCTCGGTTCACGAATTGGCCGCGCAGGGTGAGGAAGATCCGAAATGGGGCCCCAACAAGGGCCTATGTCTAGTAAGTAACTACGATAGAAAAGCTTATAGGACATGCTGGCCGCATGGGCCGGCGTTGCGAGGTCGCATTCCCTTGGAGGACATCGAAGTCGATCGTTTGCGTCGCTGGCCGAAACATGTTGACAAAGTGTCACGAGGTGATATACTCGAATGGACCACTGAGCATCTCATTGTCGTCGTGCCCAAAGCGAGATCCGAATCGCATGTCCTTGGAGGCCTGATGCCGATTCGCGTGCGAAGACGACCCAAACCACGTGAGCAGGAGATCCTCGGGGTCGCGCGCGAAGTTCTCCTGAACGAGGGGTTTGGAAGCTTCAGTATCGAATCGGTTGCCGAGGCAATGCGGTGTTCGCGGCCGGCGATCTACAAGCACTTCTCCTGTAAGGAAGAAATCGTACTCGCGTTGGCTATCGAGACCGAGCGGCACCAGCAGAGGCTTCGAGAACGGGCGCTGATGTTCAAGGGCACCCCCCGCGAGCGGCTGCTAGCCGTGGGGGCCGTCAGCGTCATCCTGTTCCCCAGGCAACTGATCGCCAAGCTGCTGGTTACCTCACCGGCAATCAGTCGAGCCAAGACGTCGGAAGAGCGGCAAGAGGAGCTTCGAGTCTTGATGACGCGGGGCATCTGCAGCGATATGAGCATCGTTCGAGATGCCGTGGCCTCCGGCGACCTCGTGCCTCCTGAAGGAATGGACTACCACGACATCTTCTTCGGTCTGTGGGCGGCCCAGTGGGGCGCGATGAATTTCATGAGTTCGGACATCCCACTGAGTCAGTTGGGATTTGAGGATCCAGAGGCCTCCATTCTGGGGGCGCTGGTGGCGATGATGGACGGCTTCGGCTGGCGTCCCCTCTCGACCGAGTGGGACTACAACCGCACCCTCGAGCGTCTCGCCGCGGAGGTCTTCCCGCCGGATCTGATCGAGGAGATCGGGGGGCGATCGCTGACGCACCTGACACTACCGAAGCTACCGCCCGTGAGCGTGGCGGTTTCACCAGGCCTCGAGGCGTTTCCCTTCGGGGCCAGGAGTCTCGCGGATACGGATCCATCAGAGGCGGTTCTACGAGGGCAGAACGCGCCGGATGGGTCAAGCCATGTGCGGTTGCCTGCCGCGCCATAACAGGAACTGGGTGAGGAGGAAGGATCATGAGTCGTAAGGTATTTGTGGCTGGCGCAAGCGTGCTGGCCGTGGTCTGTGCGATGACGACCACGGTGACAGCGGACTACTGGGACAACTTTGATGACATGGTGTACAAGCGAACGGACCCGAACGGCATCGGCTACGATGCCAACGATCCCTACTACACGGACCCGAACTACTGGACGGATCCGAACGTGTGGGATGCGGACAACCCTGACTGGACCATCCATAATCTGATCGGTACCAGCTACGGGTGGGGCGTGGGCAGCGACGCCGTCGCCAACAAGGCCTTGCGCCTTGCGGTGGTCGGCTACACGATCGGTCCGGCCCCGATGGGGTATATCGGCACCAGTGTCCAGACGGGCGACACGGATCCCAACACGAGCCCATGTTTCTGGGACGACACGACCGATCACTATCTTCTGACGTGGTGCTACTACACCAATTTCCCGGCGGACCCCAATAACGACAAGGGCAGGTTCTTCCCTCTCTTGCATGCGGACACCACCTACTGGTGGGGGATTTCCTCGGCGCTGGAGCTGGACGCTCAGGCTGGCGCATTGGACGAGTACCCGCACACGTGGCATGCCGAGACGCAGGGGATCGATTTTACCAAATCCACTGTGGCCCCCTACAAGACGCCCTTCTGGAACTTCGAGCGCGTCTGGACCGACCCGAACGCCGGCGATCCGGGCAGTCAGTTCGCCGATCCGAATGACCCGACGCTGTACAAGCCGAACGACAAGGCACAGCCCAAGTGGTATCGCGTGTCGATGAACACTTGGGAGCGGACGGGCTTGTGGATCCTCACGCAGTTCACTCACGATCCGAACTACGCCAGCGGCGATCCCAACGGGAAGTACCTCAAGCAGGCCATCTGGCACGGCGGCAAGTTCGACTGGGACGGCGAGTATCTCCTCGACCGCCATTTCGGTCAGAGCTGGGCCTCAGGCTCCAAGCCGGGCTACGACACGGGACTCCAATGGTACCGATCCGACGGCATCAACATCATCTCCATCTTCTCGGACATCAATTACCAGAACGGCTATCCGGCCGAGGGCGCCTTCGACAACATCGAGGCCAGGACGGGCGTCTTCACCAACGTGGGTCGCGCGCTCAGTCTCTCGATCGTCAACTCGAACTACGGCTCGGTGTCGGTCGACCCGGATCTGTTGGATGACCCGAACCACGACGCCAACGACATCAGCGAGTTGCGTCGATACACCGATGGCACGGGCATCATCCTGGTGGCCGAGCCGATCGAGGGCAAGTCGTTCAACCGGTGGACGATCTTCGATCCGAACTACCCCGGCGACGCGAACTTCGCCACGTTCGATTCCAACACCGTCCTCTATGTGACGATGGATGACGATAAGGCCATTGAGGCGGCGTTCAAGTGCGGCAGCGGTATGCCGCCGTTCGTCGCCATGTCATTGCTCGCGCTTGGGCTGGGTGTCGTGATCCGGCGCCTCACGTAGTCGTTGGTAGACACGCATCCTTATGGCTCAGACACGGCGGTCGGCTCCAGGGGCCGGCCGCCGTGTTGCTTCTGACGTACTGGGGGGATAGTCCCCGCGCCGCGGATCAGGAGCGCGCCGTCCACGAGCATCTCGAATGCGCGACCGAGCACTCACGGGGCGTCCGTGACGACCAGTTCGTTGACGGGCGTGCCATCGCTCCAGAGGCCCATGAAACGCTGCTCGGGTGTGTCGCCAAGGGCGTACTCGCGATGGGTCCCGTGGAATGCGGCGTCCGCCAACGCGTCGAAGAGCTTCCACGTTCCGTAGTAGTCCAGGGCGTCCGGGCTCAGGAGGCTTCCGCCGGCCGCCTTCCCGCTCGCGGCTGGGGCGAAGTGGGTCGCCACGAGTCGCGGACGACCGTGATCGTCCGAGTTCAGAACGACGAAATCCTTGTCCTCGGGCGAGACTTGCGCAGCGCCGTCAAAGATGATCCGAGCGCCGATGTCCCCGGCGAAGGCGTCCGCGTCCCCGACGATCGTCAGCAGAAGCGTTCCCGCGGGAATCCGGCTCAGGTCCTCGAACGGGACGTGCCAGGGGATGTCGTGTCCCGGGCCCCACGGCTCGACGCACATCACCGCCTTGAACACGGGCAGTGCCTCGTCCGCGGCGACAGCCGCGAGGTTTGCCGAGATCTGTCCTCCGATCGAGTGGCCTACCGTTGCGACATGGTCCAGCTCCGGACGGACATGGCCACCGGACTGCAGACGGGCGATTCCGTCCTTGACCGCGGCCAGTGTGTTGGGCATGAACTCACTGAACGGTGCCTTCAGACTCGCCTGATAGCGGGGATAGACGACGATGTTGCCGCGCCGGACGATGTGCTCGATCCAAGCAACGTAGCCCTTCGGCTCCATGGCGGACCACCCGTGGTTGAAGACAACGAGCGGCGCCGAATTGGGCGTCGGCTCGGCCGGCTCGAAGAGCCAGTATTCCAGGCCCTCCCGCCCGAAGCGAGACTCCTTCATGCTCAGGTGAACGTAATCGGCGCCGCCCGGCCCCGCTTCCGGCTGGCCGGGAGGCAACGCGGACTGACAGGCGGGTAGCGCGCTCAGCAGCGCGGCAGGCAGTACGATGATGCCGTAACGATTGCTTGCCATGATTTCTCCCCCGGACGTGAACGACGGGCCGCGAGGATCCCGAACGCATGTCGGTGACATCATACCAGAAAGTGACGCGGATCCGTCCATGCCGTGTCGCATGAGACCCGTCCGTCCTACCCCGGCTCGCGGGTGTCGGCGTATTCGGTATAATCGCGGAGAAGTGTGGCCAGCGAGGATCTTCCGATGACGCCCGCTATTCCGCGTCAACCTGAACCGGAATTGATGGACTTGGATGAGGAGGCGGCGGCCTACGCCGTGGCCGACTTCGCCGAGGTGAACGACCGATTCGTGCGACGGCTGCTGGAGCTTGTTGGGCCGGTCGAGTCGGCCCGGGCGGTGGATCTGGGCACGGGCCCGGGCGACATCCCGATCCGTATGGTTCGCGCCAGACCGTCGTGGCACGTTACGGCCGTCGACGGCTCGCCGGCGATGCTCGATCTCGCACGCCGGGCCGTGGAAGGGGCGGGCCTGTCCGCGTCGATCGAGCTGGTCCTCGGCGACGCAAAGGCGCTGTCGCTGCCGCCGGGTGGCTTCGACGTGGTGTTCTCCAACAGCATCCTGCATCACATCAACGACGTCGACCCGTTGTGGGCCGGAGTGAGGCGATTGGCCAAGCCGGGCGCGCTCGTGCTGCTGCGAGACCTGGCGCGGCCGTCGAGCCGGGAGATCGCCCGCGAAATCGTCGAGCGGAACTCGGGCGACGAGTCGGACCTGCTCAAGGAGGAGTTCTACCGGTCGCTGCTGGCGGCGTACACGCCGGACGAGGTCCGCGAGCAGCTCGATCGCGCTGGGCTGTCGGCGCTCGACGTCGAGATGGTCTCCGATCGCCACCTCGACGTCTTCGGGCGGCTGCCGTGATCGCCCCGCACCGGGCAAGCGTCTCGGCGAGCCGAGGGGGATGATCCACCGACGATGAACCCACGACCTCCCACTCGAACCATTCAGACGAAGCTGCTCACGTGGTACAGGCGCCATCAGCGCGAGTTGCCGTGGCGCGGCACGCGTGATCCGTACGCGATCTGGGTCTCGGAGATCATGCTGCAACAGACCCAGGTCGCCACGGTCAGGCCCTACTACGAGCGGTTCTTGAAGACCTTTCCGACGGTTCGCCATCTCGCCGAAGCGCCGTTGGAGCGCGTGTTGAAGGCTTGGGAGGGCATGGGCTACTACAGCCGAGCGAGGAACCTGCACCGGGCGGCTCGACAAGTGGTCGAGGAGTTCGGAAGCGATCTCCCACGAACCACCGAGGAGCTGCGCAGCTTGCCCGGCATCGGTCGGTACACGGCCGGGGCGATCGCCAGCATCGCCTTCGGCCTCGACGAGCCCGTGCTCGACGGAAACGTGACCCGCGTGCTCTGCCGCCTCGTCCGCATCCGCCAAAACCCCAAGCACGCCCGGACGCAGAAACGGCTGTGGACCCTCGCCCGAGAGCTGATCCCGTCGGGCAAGGCGAGCCTGTTCAACCAAGCCCTGATGGACCTTGGTGCGACCGTCTGCGTCCCACGGGAACCGCGGTGTCCGATCTGTCCGCTGATCCGCTGCTGCCAGGCGAAGGCCCACAACGAGCAGGACCGTCTGCCGGCAAAGGTCAAACGCAGGCCGTTGCCGCACGACGAGGTGGCCGTGGGCGTCGTCTGGAAGGGCGGTCGGATCCTGATCGACCGCCGCAAACCGGAGGGCCTGCTCGGCGGGCTGTGGGAGTTCCCCGGCGGTAAGCGGCGTGACGGCGAGTCGCTCGAGGACTGCGTCGTCCGCGAGATCCGCGAAGAGCTCGGAATCCGAGTCAGCGTCCGAGCCCCGCTCACGACCGTCCGGCACGCCTACACGCACTTCAAGATCACGCTACACGCCTTCGAATGCGACTACGTATCGGGCAGGCCGAAGGCGATCGGCTGCGACGCGTGGAAGTGGGTTCGGGTGAGCGAACTGGACGACTATGCCTTCCCGAAGGCGACGCACAAGGTCATCGCGGCGCTGGGCCAGAAGGGCCGGCGCAAGCGAGTCCAGAAGTGAGGAATGTCGGTACGCGGACCGAACTGGCTGCCCTGCCAATCGAGGACCGTGCCTTCGACGCTCCGGGGTCCGGAGAGAGTGTACCGTGGATGGTGGTTGCCTTGCCTGAGGAGCTCAGGTCACGGATGCCCGCGCCCGTGTACGTGCCCTCCGCAATGACCACTTCTTCCCCTGGGTCACTGGCGGCGATGGCTGCCCGGATCGTCCCGTATTGGCCCGGGACGTGCCGCTCGACGGCCCCCGATAGGGTAGGGGCCACCAGGCAGATCTGCGCCGCTATACCGTAGAGCACCACCGGCCACCGCAAGTCGGATCGGGTCATCGCGTCGTACCTCGCTTTCGCGTTGCGGCCGCATCCGGCTGCTCGGATGCCGCGCAAAACGAACCGGCCCGCCCTGCAACGAAGCGTCGGACGACCTAACCGACCTATCTGACGCGGTTCATACGTCTTATCCCGCCACGTTCACTCTGACCGGGGCGGTTTCGTCAGGAAGCGGTGGGTGAGGCGGCCGGAACGCCATTTGCTGCCGAAGGCAGCGGCGATGCATTCGGTCTGCGGACCGTAGTGAAGCCATGGGCTGCGGAGCCGTGCGCGTCAATCGCGCATGTACGGATCTGTCGGAGCCCTCGATGGGCAATCACCCAAGGCCACCCGGGTACATCACTCCTTGCCTCGCATTGCCGTGTCTAGGCGACTGTCCTACTATGTCGTCCCCTATCATTGTTGTCGCCTGATTGGCCTGGTTCCACCAGGTCAATCCTCGTCTCCGGTTAGGTCGAGGGTCATTCTGTCGCCCTCCATCTGGAGCTTGCCGCCCATCTGCTTCGCCTTCTTCCCCAACTCGCGTACGTCCGACGCGGTGATTCGCCTGGGAGGCTTGTACAGCCCCGAGAAATCCAGCGGAGGGGGCTTCGTTGTGCGGCTGTGGAATCGTCGATCGTAGAAATGCTCGACGCCTAAGTGCTCGCGTATGGCATCCTTGGCGGCAACTGCTTCATCCCCCTCGTAGGCGCAGACATCCGGGTAGGCGGTAATAAGGTGACATCCTGGCGAAATCTCGCGATACTCGTGACAAGGGCACGAGCGAATTCTGTCCTCTCCCAACCATCCGACAATCGGCCCGGCGAAGAGGTTTCCCCAATAGATGCCGGGCAGGCACTCTCGGTGGCCGATACCCAGCATCCCCAGGTGCCCCGACGGCGCGTTCCCTCCACCCAACGAGGGGTCATGCTGCAAGGCGTATTCTCGCTCGTGGCAGATGCGCCCGTGAACGCACCCTAGTGCCGAAAACAGCTGGCTAAACAACTCGAGCAGGGCGTCGCAAGACTTGCGCCATGCTGATGCAACGCACTCCAAAGAGAAGGTATTCACGTGAGCCTTGGGGCTTCTTCCGCCCAGGAACATCACCGACCACCTTGGACGTCCTGACACTACCCGAAGGTATACGACAGAATCGGCCATCTCGCCATTCCAAACGTCCACCCACTCCTTCCCGGCCGACGCGTCGAAGCTGCCCCGCAACGGCTCAACCGTGCCCCATCGCTCAAAACACACGTCGCTCTGCCTCAATAGGCGAAACACCTCCTCGGCGAAGCCCTCCCGAGACCACGGCGTTGCTGAGTACGCCGTTACACCAATCCACTCAGCCATGTGATCTCCTGTTCGTATCCACCGTTTGTGCTACCGTGCGGGCAGTCGAACCGGATCCAGCTTGATCTTCCCTTGCGCAATCAAATCCTTGATCGGTTTGCTCAGCTTCGTATTCTCGCGTATTCTCAGGATGAAGTCTATCTCGGCCTCCTGGGCAAACTTCCAGAAGTCCTCTATCTGGCTCGTGTGCGACAGGTAGCCGACGTTCTTGACCTCCTTGATGTACTCTCCCTCGACCCATTCATCTGGGATACGGAACTCCGCCTTCCCGGTCGCGGAGGGGATATGCTCGGTGTTCTTGGCAATGCCCTTCTCTCCCTCCTTTCCCAGCTTTCGCACAACGGCCATGCGTCGCCGAGCCGCTTCCTTCTCGATCTTCTTTACGACTAAGGCGCCGGCCTTTCGCACAACCGGCGCCACCAGATCGATGAGTTTATCCAGCAGCTTGCCCCCAACAAATGTCGTTGCGGCCGATAACGCCATGTCGAACATGACGCTCCGGAAGGAGACCCCCGCAGCGATCTGCCTGAAGTACCCTATTGTCGTAACGGTAGTGTCATACATGCCATAGAGCCTGGAACCGATAGCTGCGACACTGAGGAGGCTCCCGTAGCTGAACTCGCCCGTCGGGTCGAGGTAGACCAGCGGATTCCCGCCGAGCGCCAAGTAGAGGTTGTAACTGTCGACGTAGTCCGACGGGTCGCGTTGCATGAACCGTCCGAGGATGGGGTCGTAGCTTCGGGCCCGGAAGTCGTAGAGGGGCAGTTCGACGCCTTCGAGGGTGGCGTATACGGCGAGGCGTCGGCCTTGGAAGGCGTAGGGTTGGCCCGACGGCATGCCGGGCGGCGTGCGGGCCGCCAACAGGTCGAGGACGTTGACGGTCCCGTCGGTGTTGAGGTCGCAGTCGACGGGGCCGGGCGTCTCGCCCAGGTGCTGGCGGATCTTGACGAGCAGGTCGCCGTGCGTGATCTCCACCCGCTGCCGGCCGTAGACGTCGTAGGAGTAGCCGACGACGAGCTTGCCGTCGTCGGCGACGACGCCCACAACGCTGTACGAGGCGTCGAGGGCGTAGGCGTAGTCGCGCCCGGCGGCCGTGTCGTGCAGGACGGCCAGCTCGTCGACGTACGTCGCGCCGTGGACGTAATAGCGCAGCGGCGTGCTCGGCGAGGCGAGGTCGTACTCGAGCGCAACCTTCTTGCCGTCGTAGAAGTACAGCGTCGTGACGCCGCCGCGCGTCTCGGCGGTCCGCCGGCCGATCGGGTCGTGCTTGTGGCCTCTGGCCGTCGATCGATACCTGGACGTCTTCGGCCGCCTGCCGTGATCGTGTCGTGCTGGCGTCCTTTTCGACAGGTGAGTTCTGGATCCCATTCAGGAGCGCGATTGAGCGCAAGTCCTTGGACGTGCCGGTCGATTCGGAAGCGTTCCGCCACCTCTACGCAGGGAGTGGGTGCTACCTCTGGGTGCCGGAGTACAAGGAAGAGGCCGCTTCCCGGGCCGCGCAGATCGGGTCCGGACGGCGGTAGCCAGCTTCGCGCGAATCGGAGAACCTGGTCTGGCGCTATCTCCGCGCCGTTCGGCTATAATCCCCCCTCGAAAGGTGAGGTGCCAACCACTCATGCGCAAGAGCAAGATTCTGGCCAAGCTGCGTTCGGGCAAGACCGCGCTGACGTTCGCGATCTCGTGCGGGTTCAACCCCAAGGGCGTGGAGTTCGTCGGCGTGCACGGGTACGACGGCGTGTGGATCGACATGGAGCATCGCAACCTGACCGACGCCCAGCTCGACGTGTTGGTCCTGGCGTCGCGGATGGCGGACGTCGACGCGATGGTCCGCATCCGAAAGGGGAGCTACACGAACTACTTTCGCCCGATGGAGGCCGGCGCGGCGGCCATCATGGTCCCGCACATCAAGTCGCGGGAGGAGGCCGAGCTGGCGGTCTACAACACGCGATATCCGCCGATCGGTCGGCGCGGGTTCGACAACGCCGGGCCCGACGGAGGCTTCTGCTTCGCGCCGCCGCTGGAGTATCTCGAGCACGCGAACCGCGAGACGCTACTCATCGCGCAGATTGAGGACCCGGAGGCCCTGGACCGCCTCGACGAGATCATCGGTGTCGAAGGAATGGACCTGCTGTTCCTCGGCCCGGCCGACTTGAGCGTGGCGATGGGCATTCCGTTCCAGTTTGACCATCCCCGCATGCAGGAGGCCTACGAGCGCGTGGCCAAGGCGGCCGAGAGCGCCGGCAAGTGGTGGGGGACGGTAGCGCTGAACCCGGACCAGGTCAAGCGGAACTGTGATCAAGGCGGGCGGCTGTTCAACCTCGGCGGGGACCACGGAACGCTGTATCTGGGGATGCAGGCCAAGATGGCGGAGTATCGCAGTCTGCTCGGCGGGGCGCTCTGATCGAACGGGGCGCTGTTTCGCGGAAGGCAGGCTGCGATGCCTGCGTTACGGTGGCGCGGGGCCCATGGCAAACGATCATCCGATCATCTCGATCGTCGTGCCTTGCTACAACGAGCAGGAGAACGTCCGCGCGATGATTGATCGTCTGCGCGGGGTCCTGGAGCCGATCACGCGGGACTACGAGATCATCTTCATCAATGACGGCAGCGCGGACGCAACGAGCGATCGGGTCTCGGCCGCTCATGGCGAGGACGGTCGGGTCAAGCTGATCGAGTTGAGTCGAAACTTCGGGCACCAATTGGCCCTGATGGCGGGTCTGGACGTGGCATCCGGGGACGCGGTCATCACGATCGACGCGGACCTTCAGCACCCACCGGAGCTGATTCCCGAGATGCTGGCGCGATGGCAGGACGGCGACGACGTCGTCCACGCCGTGCGACAGCGGAGCGGAGGCGGCGGGATTCAGCGGCTGACGTCAAGGATGAGCTATCGCCTGCTCCGAAGTCTTTGCGAGGTCGACATCCTGCCGAACGCCGCCGACTTCCGATTGCTCGATCGGCGCGTCGTGCAGGTGATGCGGCAGCTTCGCGAACGGTTTCGGTTTGATCGGGGGCTCGTGCGGTGGCTGGGGTTTCGCCAGGGGCAGGTCGCGTATCAGGAGGACCTTCGTCTCGGCGGTCGTCCGGCCTATCGATGGAGCCAGCGGGTTCGTCTGCTGGGCAACGCGGTGTTTTCGCTGTCGAGTCGACCGTTGTCGCTGGTGGGGGTGCTGGGGTTGTTCGTTTCGCTGGGCGCGGCGGCGTATCTGGTCTTCGTTCTGGCGACCCGGCTTCTGGCCCCGGATCGATTCGGCGTTCAGAGCGGCTGGGCGAGCACGATGGCGATGATTCTGCTGTTTGGCGGCGTTCAACTCGTGGCGATCTGGCTGCTGGGGCAATACGTCGGCCGGACCTACGAAGAGACCAAGCAACGCCCTCCCTACGTGATCGCTCGCGGGTTGGGGCTCGAGGGTCCGGGAATCCCACGGACTACGCGTCCCAGGTTGGAGATCCCGGGGAATCTGCTGCCGCCCTCCCGACAGGTCTAGGTCGCTGCTCGTGACCATGCGACGGATGTCTGTTGCTGATTCCCGATGCGTCGATTCCGATACCCGCGCTCGCGCCGCGCGTTCATGAGGCGCTGCTTGGATAGAGGTTGGGTCGACGCGGAGAATGAGTCGTTGGTGACGGGCGGCTCGCTCGCTTGGGGAGGGGGCTTTACTCATTGCGATCGTCGTCGGCCGTCGGAGTCTCGCCGATGACGATCAGATTGGGCGGACGGCGGTATCGCAGCTTCAGACCGATCGCCGGGTCGGTCCATCGGGTGCCGAGCCTGGTGTATCCGTGATGAGTCTGTCTGCGCGGGCGTTTCTTCCTCAGATCAACGACGATTCGTTCGCCCTGGAGGAGCCTCTCGATGTCCGGCTTGAGCGTCACGGTGTGGATCCGGTCAGCCCATTGCCGGAGGTGGGGGCCGAGGTCCCTGTGGTTCTTGAGGAGTCGCGCCCCGGCCAGCAGGACGAGGGGCACGAGCACGATACAGGCTGCCTTCAGGCCAGTGGAGCTGGTCGGTCCCCACTCTGCGGCACCGTCCGTTCGAGGCCGGAACCATCTTCGATGGATCCAGCGGATGAGTGCCTCATAACCCCAGGCGGTCAGGACGTACACGGCGAGAATGGAGTAGGTGTAGCGGGTCGGCTTTGGATTCGAGCTGGTGACGACCATGATGACGAAAAGTGAGACGAGCAACGCGATGAAGATCGCGAAAAAGGTCTGCTTCGGGGTTTCGTTCGTCTGCTTTCCCATCGCCCAACGGAATGCGGCTCTGCCGCCGAGCGCCAGCCCGATTGCCAGTCCCGGTAGCATGAACAGCGGGACGATGCCGTTGAAGCCGGCCCCGGGGTACAGGAACATCTCTCGGTGGGTTCGCCCGTACTGCGTGAGGTAGCGTCCCTCGATGAACGTGCCGCGCAGCACCTTGAGCTTGAAGTCGAGAGATGTTTCGGTCTCCTGCTTAGCCTCGTCGACGGCCTTGGCCAACCACTCTCTGTAGGTGATTAGTGAGCGAAAGTCGCCGGGGTTGCTTCGCTGGGGCATGGCGAAGTACACCCAGGCCATGAACGCCATCCCCAGGGGGATCGATCCCAGAAGGGCCAGAACGAAGGGTAGCGGGGGACCCGGCGCCGGCCGTCGTGCTCGGAGCGAGCGGATGAGCCAGTGGCACCCAAGCGTCGCCAGTCCGACGCCGAGGCAGAAGGCGGCGTAGAACGTCTCATGGGCGCCAAGGGCATAGATCCACGCAAGACACGCGGCCGCCAGGAGGATCCACAAGACCTTTCGTCCGTTGAGGCCCGAGCGGTCCCATAGATGCGGCAGCGCGCAGACGAACGCCAGCGAGATCGGAATGAGCAATTGGAAGTGCGTGAATCCCCAGGTTCTCGCTGGCGGGAGGAGCACCCTGCCGCACAGGCAGAAGCCCGTGACCAACAGCGCCGAGACGGTGGGCAGGAAGCGCCGCAGGAGGAGAAACGTTGTGATCCCCGATGCGCCCGCGATCGTAAGGTGCAGGGCCAGTACGGCCCTGCCCGGATCATTCGGGAAGAGCATGAGCGCCCAGCGCGAGCAGAGCGTGAGGAAGGGAAAGTACTCCTCGGCGCGGCGCCGGTAGAACCAGCCGTCGTAGTCGGGATTGAGCAGATGGGCGGATCGCTCAAACGTCTCGGCAAACCGGACATAGAGGGACTCGAGAGGGTCGCCTTCGGGATAGTAGTACAGATAGACGAGCGCACAAATGACGACGAGGCTCAGACCGTCCGGCCAGAGCGAGCGTCCCCTCGATCGACGCGGGGAGGGACCAGGGCGTTCGTTTTCCGCCAATGGGACTGTCTCCATCGCGTTCACATGGGGCGGGACTCGGACGAGCCCGAAATGATAGGACCCCGCGGCGCCCCCTGCAAGCGACGGATCAACCGCGGCGGCTCAGGAGCATCCGCCAGAACCAACTCCCCTCGTATCGTCCGGCGATCAGGCTCGCCAGAAACTTCCGCATCGCCGGATGCCGGAGCTCCAATCCCATACGAAGGAGAGATCGTCCTCGCAGGTAGAACCTGCGATAGGCCTTGCGGCTCAGGTCGTCGAGGCGATCCGCGGGGACGTGGCAGTAAGACCGACCTCCGCTCAGTTGGTATACGTCCCAGTCGTCCAGGGCATTATCGGCGATCGTGCTGAGGTCCGCCGACATCGGGATGCCGGGGAACGGGACGAAGACGTGAAACGTGGCCAGGAACGGGTCGAGCTCGATCGCGAACCGGATCGTACGCTCGACGGATTCCTCGGTCTCGCCCGGGACACCGAGAAGGAAGGACGCCTCCGGCTTGATGCCGCACGCTTTGGTGTGGCGGAAGACCTCGCGAATCTCGTCGAGTGTTACCTGTTTCTTCATGGCTTGCAGGAGATCGGGGTCGCCGCTCTCGACGCCATAGTAAATGTGTCGGCAGCCGGCGTCGTACATGAGCCTCAGGAGAGACGGATCGACGCTGGTGGCACGGGTTACCGCTCGCCAGGCGAGCCCCTCATACCCCTTGGCCAGGAGCAGTTCGCACAGCGAGCGGACGCGATCGGCCGAGACGCAGAACTCGACGTCGCTGAACTTGATGCCGCGGACGCCCCAGCGATGGTAGAGCAGGTCGATCTCCTCGACGACGCGCTGCGGGGATGCGGCCCGAAACGGCGGGCCGGTATTGAAGGCGTTGCGCTGAGACGTCCTCGCGCCAAAGCAGTACGTGCAATCGAATGGGCAGCCCCGGGAGGTCAACACCTCCGTCGTCCTCGGGGCGTAGTAGGTTCTAAAGACGTAGTCGGCAAAGTCGATGCCCTCTCGATCCGGCATCGGAAGGCTGTCCGGGTTGGGGTACGGGGTTGCGCCGGTCTGCCGCGGCCCATCAGGTCCCCTGATCGCCAGCCCGGGCACCTCGGCGAGGTCGCCGCCTTCGGCCAGGGCCGCCACGGCGCCCCGGCAGACCGACTCCGGCTCGCCCAGGACCACCCCGTTCACGTCGGGGCAGTCAAGGAGGTATGGATACAGCACGGCGTTCAGCGGCCCGATCAGGAGGGTCGTGCATTCGCCGAGCGTTTCCTTGGTCAGCTCGCTTACCTTGATCGCCTGCCCGACGGTCGAAGAGGGGCAGTTGTTGTGAAACTTGTAGCTGGTGCCGGTGAAGACGATATCGGGGCGAATCGTCTCGAGCGCATCGCGGACGGACCGTCGCGCGGCCTCATCCGCCATCGAGGATGGCGCCCGGATGATCGAGACCGGCATGCCTGTCTGCTTGAGCGCGGCGCTGACGTACAGATACCCCAGCGGCACCATGTGGGCATGGAAGCTCGGTTGCGTGATGACGACGGCGACTCGGAGGTCCTTCATTGGGCGTCGTTCCTCATCCTTGCCGCGCGGGAGTCGGCGGCGCGTCGGCTCGCGGACGGCTCGCCATCACGGTCATGCCTCCAACGTAGAACGGGAGGGCGGCTTTCTTCAAGCGTTTCGGCAGCAGGCGATAGCCCGGCTTGAAGAGCGTGTGCAGCCCCGGCCCAAAGTTCTGGGTCATGTGGAACACGTATTCGACAGGCAGCCGCTTCCATTGCCGTCGGCAGGTGATTCGCTCGAAACCGGCCTCAACCAGCGCCGTCCGCAGGGCCTTCCGCGAGAACAGATGGATGTGCTCGATGGGGGCGTACGGCGGCCAGAACCGCCCCATCGTCCGGGCCGGCATGGAACCGCTGTCCGGGGTCTGCAGGAGCAAGACGCCGCCCGGGGTCAGCACGGAGAAACATCGTCGCAGGAGGCCGATGGGGTCGACGACGTGCTCCACGACGCCGAGGATGGAGACAACGTCGTACGGTCCCTCCGGGAACGCGTCCCCGTGGACGTCTGCTTGGAAGATGCGGCCAGGTAGTCGCCGGTTGGCGAGTTCGACGGCCTCCGGTTGAAGCTCCAGGCCGCAAGCGTCCGCGCCGGCGTCCGTCAACTCCATCAAGAATCCGCCGGTGAAGCAGCCGACGTCCAGAACGGTCCGTCTTTGCAGCGTCTGGCCGGACGCCTCCAGGTACTGTTGGAGGCGGCGGACCGTGTCGCGGTAGACGCGGCGATAGCTTTCGAAATGTTCCTCGAGCAACTGGTAGTTGCCCTTCCGGAACTTCGCCGCGTAGTGGGCCTCGATCGCGGCCTCGTCGGGCAGGGGATAGGTGGACACGATCCTGCAGTTCGGGCATCGGTAATAGCCATGCCGCTTGTAGTTGAAGATCAGGGACGGCGTCGATCCGCAGACGACGCAGTCGGCGGCCGAGCCTCCTGGCGGTTGGGTGACGCCGACGCCTTCGTTTGCTGGTCGTGATCGTTCCATCATCGGTCCCCCCGGCCGGGACTTCAGGACGCCTCTTGAGTAGACGTCGTTACCGTCTGTTGGAGATCGGACCCCTGGATTCCCGCGACCGCGGCTTCAGGCCCGCCCTTCGGCAGCAGCGCTGGCTTCAGGTGACGAAGCAGCCCGGCCAGTACGCACGGCAGCGCGAGGTTTACGAGCGTCACGAGAAGGAAGCTGTTCAGCACCGCCGCCTCGGTCAATCCCTGGGGTTTGAGAAGCAGCACGGCCGTCGCCTCGCGCAGCCCGATGCCGCCCACCGTCACGGGCACGAGGTTGCTGAGCAGGACGATGGGAAACAGCGCGATCGCCAGTGGCTCAGGCCGCTCGCCCATGCCGCGCAGAGCGAGATATGCTTGGATGAGGAACAGCGCCGGGCACACGCAAGACAGCATCAGACACCCTGACAACCTCAGCCTTCGTAGGGCCGGGTCGGCGCCGGTAAGGAAGCCTAGTTTCATGCGCTGCAGGATGCGATCGCTCACCGGGAGCAGGCGGAGGGCGATGGCCCGCCAGAAGAGCACCGACACGGCCGCCGCCACGATGAACGCGCCCACGAACCAGCGCGGCAGAAACTGAGCCGTCAGGAGAGCGGGCGTGCAGAGGATCATCAAGCTGAGAAGCTCCACCCCCTTTTCGACGACGAAGAGCCCCGCGTGCTTGGACGGCAGCCCCGCCCCCCAGACCCGATACGCCTCGCCCATCCGACCCGGCGTGACGAGCCCCAGCGCAAGTCCCCACAGATAGCCGGAGACCAGCGCGGGAACGTTTACCTGGGGTACGAACTGCCGAACCAGGAGATACCACTTGAAGATGCGGCAGAACAGGAAGACCGGCATCAGCGCGAGCATCGCCAGGAGCCATCGCCAGTCCGACTTGGCGAGGATCTCGGCCATCTTGGCCGGAGAGGCGTACAGACAGATCGCCCCCAGGATTCCGACGGTTAGCAAGGCCCTGCCCACATAGCGTGTGTGTTTCATTTCGCTCGGCTTATCGCGGCGCTCAGGACTCCGCGGGCAAACGCGAGTCCGTTGGCCAATCCTGCCCTGAGTCCGGCTCGTTTGACGAGATTGTACCAGACGCGGCGCGGCGTCAGATAGAAGTACAACAGACCCAAGGTCTGCAGGCGCTTGAGGCGCGCGGCCGTCAGGTCGTTGACCTCGATCACCGGGTCGCCGTACCGCTTGTACTTCGAATAGTCGGTCGTCAGGAGCCGCATGCCTCCTCGGCCGGAGACAGCGTACTCATACAGCTCCGTCCCGGGGTAGGGGCAGGCGACGTTGAGGAACACCTGCTGGCACTCCTTGATCCCGCGGATGAACTTGATCGTGCGCCAGGCCGAGGCGCGCGTCTCGAACGGGTGACCCAGCATCGCCGACCCACGGGTTTCCACGCCAACCTTGTCCGCGATCTCGTACGCCCGGCGTATCTGCTCGAGCGTCACGCCCTTCTGGATGACCTTGAGAATCTCAGGGTCGCCGCTCTCGATGCCGAAGCTCAGACGGATGAGTCCGGCCGCCTTCATCTCGATCAGCAGTTCCTCGTCGACGGTGCTGGCGTGCGTCCAGCCCTCGAACGTAAGTCGCAGGTCGGCGTCCCGAATCGCCCGGCATAGCTCGATGACTCGCGGCTTGTTCAGCGTGAGCGTCTCGTCCATGAAAATGACGTGACGGATCCCTTCGGTCTCGGTGATGTAGCGGAGCTCCTCGATAACGCGGTCGACGCCGTGCCAGCGCATCGTCCGTCCGTGCATCGTGTGTTGACTGCAGAAGATGCACCGGAACGGACACCCCCTCGACGTGAAAAGGCTGGCGTATCGGACGAAGCCCTTGCCGGGCAGATAGTGTTGGTAGTCCGCGGGATCGAGCAGGTGGCGCGCTGGGATCGGTAGGCTGTCGAGGTCCTGGACAATGGAGCGCCGAGGGCTCTCGATGATTTCCTCTCCCCGGCGGACGAGGACGCCGGGGATGCCGTCGAGCGATCGTCCACCCGCCGTGGCCGCCATGATTTCCTGAATCGCCTGCTCACCCTCCCCGCAAACGGCAAAGTCGAACTGGGGACCTTCGTCTAAGACCTGCCGCCCCGTGATCGTCGCATGGACCCCGCCAAGGCCGAGTCGGATTCCGGGGAAGCGGTCGCGGATCGCCTGTCCGACCTTCCGGGCGTTGTCGTAGATGGGCGTCGTCGCGGTAAGCCCGACGAGGTCCGGGGCTTCCTGCTCGATGATCTGGCAGAGGCCCTCGGTGTCGACGGCCTGGGCTTCCATGTCCACGATGCGGCACTCCCCGCCGGCCTGGAGCACCGCCCCGCCGAGATACATGAGCCCGAGGGGTGGGCTGACGCAGCCCAGCTTGGCCGCGGCCCGAAAGTCGCCGTAAATCTCCAGCCACGGAGGCGCAACGAGCAGGACCTTCATGCCGACTCCCGCCTGTCTCGATGGACCCGAACGCGTTCCTTGGCGAGTAGCGCGAAGAACGCCTTGGCGTATCCCCAGATCATCGACGGGGTCGAGTGGTGGAGCATTCGGAGGATCTGCCGCGGACGGAAGTAGAAGCGGCGTTGCGCGATCCCCACCAGATCGACGAGGTCCTCCGGCTTCAGTCCACACAGGCCCGTGTAGCCGCGAACGTAGTGGATGCCGGTTGAGGCGATGAAGGAGTGGTAGTCGATCGTGCCCTCGATCTCCTCCTGGTAGTAGTCCTCGAAGGCCTGCGTGCCGGGATAGGGGATTAGCACGCTGAATCCGGCCATCGTCAAGGGCAGGGAGCAAGCGAAGCGGATCGTCTGTTCGAGCGTCTCGGGGGTCTCGCCCGGGAGCCCGAGGATAAACGCGCCGTAGGTCCCGATGCCCAGCCGGGACGCCGCATCAACCGCGGCCCGGGATTGCTCGGTAGTAATGCCTTTTCTGGCCTTCTTCAGGATCTCGTCGTTGCCGGACTCGATCCCGAAGAAGATATCGTGCAGGCCCGCCTTCCTCATCCTTGCCAACAGGTCGTAATCCACCGTGTTGACGCGACCCATGCAGTGCCAGCGCAATCGAGGGTGGCGGGCCTCGAGGGCCTCGCAGAAGGCCAGCACGCGCTCGCGCTTCATGGTGAACGTGTCGTCCTTGATCAACAGGTACTCTATGCCGTGCACGCGCACCAGTTCGTCGATCTCCGTCATCACGCTGTCGATGCTGCGCTCGCGGATTCGGGACCGCAACCGATGTCCCGAACAGCAGAATACGCACCGTCCCGGACACCCCCTGGACGTGTAAATGGTGCCTCTTTTGCTCGAGCAGTTGAGAAAACTCTGCGCCCGGTAGAGCAACTGGTCGATGAGCGAGCGATCCGGGAAGGGCAGGGCGTCCAGGTCTTCGATCGGAGCCCGCGCCTCGTTGACGACGACCTCTTGGCCGTTGCGCCAGGCCAGTCCGTTGATGGCGGATAGCTCCGAGCCGTTTCCGCGAAGGCTGTCGAGAAGGTCGACGAGTGTCTCCTCGCCTTCCCCGAAAACGACGAAGTCGGCGGCGGAGATCTCCCTCAACGTCCGCTGGGGCATGACGCTCGGATGCGCTCCCCCCAGGACAATGGGGCAAGAGGGCGAGACCTCGCGGATGACGTCGCAGATCTCCTTGGCGGCGTAGAACTGCGGTGTCATGAACGAGATGCCCACCAGCACCGGCTGATCCCGCCGGATGGCTTGGGCCATCTCGTCGGGAGTCGTCTCTTGGACGTTCGGGTCGATGAATCTGACGTCGTAGCCGTGCGCCTTGACGCTGGCGGCGACATACCCGATTCCCAGGGAGAAGTAGTTGCCCGCTGCCTTGCGCATCGGACCATAATCCTGGAAGTAGGGCGCTTGGATCAGGTAAAGAAGGGGTCTTGCTGACAAGTCACTCTCGCAAGAGGGTTCGCCGCCGCCGAAGGCTCCATCCGCGAGAATATAGCTGAAATCTGAAGCAGGCGAAATGGTCGGACGTTGCCGGGGGACCGGCCGATGGCGTTCACGCGTCGTAGACGCCTCTGACGACCATGAAGGCCTCGGCCGCGCGGACCCCGATCACGCTGCCTCGCCACGTGGCCGGCGCGCGGATCGCCTCGATCGCCTCGGCCAAGAAGAACAGGGAGGCGGCCGTTGGCTGGTCCAGCAGGATTGTCCAGGCGACGGGCGCTCGCCCCCGACCCTCAGGCCGGCAGGTGGGGTGGAACCCGACACCGCCCCCGGGGGCGATCTAACTAGTTGGGGGGAACGAGTTCACTAAGGCCAATGACCCAAAGGACATCCGGAGAGTGCCGCGGCAGGAGCTTCCACGCCTCGGGTTCGGTGATCTTGACAAAGGCTTGGAAAGGGATGCCTGCTCCCTTGGCCAAGGCACGTAGGGTTCGATAGTCACTCGTCTGGTCAGCGAGTGACTCATCAAGCCCCAAGACGCCCGTGACCTGGACGTCATTGCGGACAAAGGCGTCCAGAACGGTCCATGAGGAACTGACACTGCCGATCAAGGCCACGTTTATGGTCGAGCATCTTCCGGGCAGCCAGGTTCGAAATCAAGCAGGGAGATGCTCACATGCGGGCAGGTTTCGAGAAGGCGGTTCGTGAAGCTTTGCGAGCCCGATTCCCCGCGGCACAGGAGTCGGCTCGCAAGGCTGCTCCGGGGCAGTGCCTGTGGACCGAATGTCCATGGAATGGCTTGCTTCAGACTGGCTCCGGCGGGTACAGTGGGTCAGTGGGGCAAAAGGGGGGCTGGCTGAGCCCGGTGGATCGACTCATGACAGGGGACTCGAAGGACCTCAATCGTCGTTCGGATCCGGCCCAGCCCAGGGCCACGTCCGCGGACGAAGCCCGGTATCGCCTTGAGACGGAAAAGGTTGTGGTTCGTCAGCGTCGGACGGCATGGTGGATCGCCGTCCTGTTGATCGCCACGGTTCTCGTCCTGTTGGGCGTGGGTGTCCGCAGGGACCAGAAGCGGCGGGCCTCGGCGGTCAACGACATGCGCGGTGTTGCCGAAGCCTTGAAGCGATGGATGGATACACACGGGCGGCTGCCCAATGATCTCCGGGACGTGGATGGCGAGGCCCTGCAGTCCGTGAATGTAAGGTTTGTCTACGCGGACGCTGGCAGACGTGCTTTGGCCGCGGCGGGGCAGGAATCGGTCGCATTGGTGATGGAACGATCTCCCCACCGGCGATTCCTCGGCGAGGACGGGCGGGCGGTTCTGTTGTGGAAACCGGGGACGTATCAGGTGATTTGGATGGGCCAGGAACAACTTGCCGGGCAGCGTCGAAGCGAGGAGCGTCGGCTCGAGCAGGAGAGGACGAGACCGGCGACGTCGCGCGGCGGCCCGAGTTAGGTTTCACTTACTTTGGCCCGTCTTGAGGGCACGGGACGGTCCCGGTGATCAGCCAACCAAGAGGGGGTCCAGGCGTGGCGACAGCCTGTTGCCAAACGTCCCAAATCGCCTGGAAAATTACGATTGCGGCAATAACGGCTTGACAGGAATGTCGGATTTGCTACGATGTTCGTTCTGTCTTCGTAGCAGTAGGACCAGGAGCGAGATGAGTCGATGGATGGTGAGATGATTCGCATTCGGATGGAGGCTTACGACCATCGGTCGTTGGACTCCTCGGCCCGAGAGATCGTGGACCATGCCAAGCGGACGAGTGCCCGAGTGCGTGGCCCCATCCCGCTTCCGACGCGAATCGAGCGATACACCGTTCTGCGTTCGCCGCACATTGACAAGAAGTCACGCGAGCAGTTCGAGATGCGGACGCACAAGCGGGTGATCGACATCCTTGAACCAACGGCTCGAACCGTTGAGGCCTTGAATCGGCTGGTCGTTCCTGCCGGGGTATTTGTGAAGATGCAGTTGAAGTAGGCAGTGGGTTCAGATAAGCCAGCGGCCCCGGCAAGGGCGCGCAGCAGCGTTCTTCTCTAGCCCCATTAGGTTAAACAAAGCGGATGCGTGAGCCAAATCGCGCGTCAAACCATCGCTTGCTACAGGCGACAGGGGAGTTGTGTTCACATGGTCGCGGCGTTGTTGGGTAAGAAAGTCGGAATGACCCAGGTCTACGACGAAGCCGGACGAGCAGTGCCCGTTACGGTCATCCAGGCGGGACCGTGCCGTGTCTTGCAGGTCAAGACAGAGGACAAGGACGGGTACAACGCCGTCCAGCTCGGCTACGGGGACGTCAAGGCTCACCGATCGACGATGCCACAGATTGGGCATGCGGCCAAGGCGGGCACCACGCCCAAACGCTTTGTTCGTGAGCTCCGGCTGGGCGAGGCCCCGGTCCTCGACGCCGAGGGAGAGCCTCAGGATGGCGAAGCCCGACTCGGGGCGACCTGGACCGTGAAGGTCTTCGACGAGGTCCAGTTCGTGGACGTGGTCGGGACCACGAAAGGCCGAGGCTACGCCGGCGTCATGAGGCGTCACCATTTCGGTGGGCAGCCCGCTTCGCACGGCACGGAGCGCAAGCATCGTTCTCCGGGGTCGATCAGCAGCCACGGCTCCGACCTCGGTCACGGCGGAAACCTGAAAAAGGGCAAACGAATGGCCGGGCAGTTGGGCAATGTCCGACGGACGAGCCGCAACCACGTGCTCGTCGGCGTCGACACGGTCCGCAACCTGCTGCTGGTCCGCGGCGGCATTCCGGGGCCGATCGGCGGCCACGTGATGGTCAAGGCAAGCGTGACCAAAACCCAGCCCGCCGAGATCAGCCGGCTCCTGTTCGTCGCGGAGAGCAACGACTCTCCCCAGCCCGGGAAGGTTCACCGGAAGGTTGTCTTCGGCGCCGAGACCGCAACGAGCGGCGCCGTCAAGGCCGACTAGTGTTGAGCGGGGCGCCCGGGACCGGGTGCTCAAGAGGCATGAGTGATGATAGACGTGCCGGTCTACAACGAGAGTGGCGACCAGATCGAGACCGTAGCGGTCGATGAGGACGCCTTGGGTGGGAAGGTGAGGCCCGCGCTGCTCAAGCAGGCGGTCGTGGCGTATCTGGCGAATCAGCGCCAGGGATCGGCCGCGACGCGAAGCCGCGGAATGATCGTGGGAAGCACCGCCAAGCTGTATCGGCAGAAGGGGACCGGACGCGCTCGAGTGGGCAATGTTCGGACCGCGGTCCGCCGGGGCGGCGGCGTGGCGTTCGCCAAGCGACCTCGCGACTTCCGACAGGCCATGCCGAAGAAGATGCGACGTTTGGCCCGCAACAACGCCGTCCTTGCCAAGATCCTCACCGGCGACCTCCTCCTCCTCGACGAACTGCTGTACGAAGCCCCCAAGACCCATCGATTCGCCAAGATGCTGCGGGCGATCAAGGCCGACACGGGATGCCTGGTTGCCGTGGCGGAGCGAAACATGAACATCTACAAGTCCGGCCGGAACATCCCTAGAACGGAGATCCGGCCGGTTGACCAATTGAACGCCTACGAGGTCATGCGGCGAAACCGTCTGGTCATGACCAAGGACGCGCTGGCAAGGTTGCTGGAAGGGCCGAAGGCGGGCGACCAGACCGTCGAGGCCGACGCCGCGGAGGAGTAGAGGCGGATGGACATCTACCACACAATCGTCAGGCCGCTGGTGACCGAGAAGGGCACCTTCCAGAGCCAACAACACCATGAGAGCACCAACACCAAGCTCGCTCGAGGTGGGGCGTACAGCTTCGAGGTCCATCCCGAGGCCAACAAGGCACAGATCAAGCAGGCCGTCGAGAAAATCTACAACGTGAAGGTGCTGAGCGTCAGGACATCCAATCGTCGCGGCAAGCCGCGTCGGGTGAAGTTCAAGAGAGGCCAGACCAAGGAATGGAAGAAGGCGGTAGTGGTCCTGGACCGCGACAGTCACATTGACCTGTTCTAGCCGGGGAGTGTTCGGCCTGGCCGGGCAAGCGGGTGAGTCAGCATGGCGATCAAAATCTACAAACCGACGTCGGCGGGGCGACGGAAAGCGTCCGTTAACACGCATGACGAGATTACGGACAAGCGTCGGAAGCCCGAGAAGTCGCTTCTGGAGCCGCTCAAGAAGACGGGGGGGCGGAACCACCACGGCAAGATCACGGCCTGGCAGCGCGGCGGCGGCCACAAGCGGCGCTACCGCAAGATCGACTTCAAGCGGAACAAGGACGACGTGGAGGGTAAGGTCGTTGCGATCGAGTACGACCCGAACCGCTCTTGCCACATCGCGCTCGTCGACTACGCGGACGGCGAAAGGCGATACATCCTGGCCGCGCAGGGCATGAAGGCCGGGGAAGTGGTCGAGTCGGGCAGGCAGGTCGAGCCGAAGGTCGGCAACTGCATGCCGCTGAAATCGATCCCCGTCGGCCTGGACGTACATAACATCGAGTTGATCGCCGGGCAGGGCGGCAAGATGGTCCGCGCTGCGGGCGGCAGCGCTCGATTGATCGCCCGCGAAGGCGAATGGGCGACGTTGCTTCTGCCGTCAGGCGAGATGCGTCAGGTTCGCGTCGAGTGCCGCGCGACGATCGGCGTGATCGGGAACGCCGATCACCAGAACGTCCGTCTGGGCAAGGCCGGGCGGAAACGACACATGGGGTGGCGACCCCACGTCCGCGGGGTCGCGATGAACCCGGTCGCCCATCCGTTGGGCGGCGGCGAGGGCCGCAGCGGCGGCGGTCGTCATCCTTGCTCGCCTTGGGGCAAGCCCGCCAAGGGCGGCAGGACACGCAAGAAAGGCAAGGCGTCGAGCAAACGGATTCTCCGTCGACGCCGGTCGGTCAGGTACGGCCAGTTGCCCAGGCCGAAATAGCGAACCGGTCCTCGGCCATGCGATCGGCCTGAGGACGCTCGGGAGCTTGGAGAGGTTTAGGAATGTCGCGTAGCCTGAAGAAAGGCCCATACGTGGACGAGAAGCTGTTCCGTAAGGTCGTACGGGCCAAGGAAAGCGGCGACCGGTCGCCGATCAAGACGTGGGCCCGTGCCTGCACGATCGTGCCGGAGTTCGTCGGGCATACGTTCTCGGTGCACAACGGGAAAATGCACGTGAACGTATTCTGCAGCGAGGACATGGTCGGACACAAGCTGGGCGAGTTCGCACCGACCCGGATGTTCCGAGGCCACGCAGGCTCCAAGAGGCGATAGCCCCAAGGCCTGGGAGAGACGTTGATGCCCTGGACAGCAACATATCGGTATAGCCGAATCAGCCCCCGCAAGGCCCGGCTCGTGGCGGATCTGATTCGAGGTCGGCACGTCGATGACGCCCTCGAGATCTTGGACTTCACCAAGAAGCGTGCCAGCGGGATGATCAGGAAGGTGCTCCGGTCGGCCATCGCCAACGCGGACGAGCAGGAAGCCGACGTGAGCGCGTTGTACGTGCATGAGGTGCGTGTGGATGAAGGGCCGCGGATCAAGCGATGGCGGCCTAAGGATCGTGGGCGAGCCCACCCGTATGTGCATCGAACCAGCCACATCGTCGTGGCGGTGGAGGCGCGGACGTAGCGGGCGAGGCGAGGCGACGGGAGCTGCCCGCCAGGTGATGGCAGGCTAGCTCAGGAGTAAGCGTTGTGGGGCAGAAGGTAAATCCAATCGGCTTTCGCACGGGGATTACTGAGGGCTGGGCGGCGCGCTGGTACGCGCCGAAGGCCGCCTACGGGGAGTTCCTGATCGAGGATCAGCGGCTTCGCCGGTTCATCGACGAGAAGCTGAACCGCCGACCGCCGTCGGCGCAGATCGCCAAGATCGAGATCGAGCGCACCCGCAACGAGGTGGCCGTCTATATCCACACGGCGCGTCCGGGAATGGTGATCGGGGCGCGCGGGGCGGACATCGAGAAGCTCCAGGAGCAGCTTGAGGAACTGATCGACCGGAAGGTCGATATCAAGGTAATCGAGATCAAGCAGCCCGACCTGTCGGCGCAGCTTGTGGCCGAGTCGATCGCCGAGCAGCTCAAGAAGCGATCCAGCTTCCGTCGGACGATGAAGCAACGGTGCGAGGCGACGATGGCCGCGGGCGCCAAGGGCGTCAAAATCATCTGCAAGGGCCGGCTCGGCGGGGCCGAGATGGCCCGGAGCGAGCGCCAGGCACTCGGCTCGATTCCCCTGCAGACGCTCCAGGCCCACGTGGATTACGGGTACGCGGTGAGCCGAACGACGTATGGGACGATCGGCGTCCGTGTCTGGATCTACACGGGCATGTACGGGGACGAGGTGACCACGGTCGAAAGTGGCGACGGCGGACGACGACCGGCGCGAAGGGGCAAGAGGTAGGAAGAACCCTCGGCTCGGCGGTTGACGTTGAGCGAGGCGTGTTGATCAGGAGTTGACGCCATGCCATTGATGCCGAAGCGGGTCAAGTTTCGCAAGCAGCAGCGCGGGCGGATCCGCGGCCGCGCCCAGAAGGGCAATACGGTGGCGTTCGGCGAGTTCGGCCTTCAGATCCTGGAGAAGGGCTGGATCACTGCGGCGCAGATCGAGGCGGGGCGCGTCGCGGCGACTCACTTCCTGCATCGCGAAGGTCGGGTCTACATACGCATCTTTCCGGACAAGCCGGTTTCCGGCAAGCCGTTGGAGGTCCGGATGGGCAAGGGCAAGGGCGAGCCGGAGTTCTGGGTCGCGCGCGTCAAGGCCGGTACCATCGCGTTCGAGTTGGGCGGGGTCGACGAGGGAATCGCGCGACAGGCCCTGGCTCGCGTGGCGGCCAAGATGCCGTTCAAGACCAGGATGGTTTCCCGGCGACATGCGGTTTAGCAGGAGTGCGGTGTCGTGAAGGTCATTGAGATTCGTGAGCTGTCGACCGAGGAATTGATGAGCGAGTTGGATCGCCTGCGCCGCCACCTGTTCGATCTTCGAAGTCAGGCGGTGACGGAGAAGCTCGAGAATCCGACGCAACTGGGCAAGACCAAGCGGGACATCGCACGCGTGTTCACGGTCTTGCGGGAGCGGGGCGAGCAGGACATCGAGCAGAAGCAGTATCA
Source organism: Phycisphaerae bacterium (assembly GCA_016927755.1). Lineage (GTDB taxonomy): Bacteria > Planctomycetota > Phycisphaerae > UBA1845 > JAFGLZ01 > JAFGLZ01. The sequence goes on along the minus strand of JAFGLZ010000039.1, from coordinate 26,924 downwards.
CCTGGAAGCGATCGCGACGCACAAGGCGGGCGGATAGGCCCGATCGAATGGGTGGCGTCTCACGGACGTCGGTTGAGGATAGAAGGATAGGCGATGGCAGACGAACCAAACACGGCGATCTCACCCAAGACGACCGACAAGGGTACCGGCCCGAGGAAACGCCGTCACCGGCGGCGGCGGACGGGCACCGTCGTCAGCGATCGTGGGGACAAGACGATTACCGTTGCGGTGGACTACCTGGTCCGGCACGAGAAGTACGGGAAGTTCATGCGCCGGCGGACCAAGCTCCACGCCCACGACGAGGCCAATGAGGCCAAGGTCGGCGACATGGTCGAGGTGGCGGAATGCCGCCCGATCAGCAAGACCAAGAACTGGCGACTGGTTCGAGTCATCAAGGCCGTGGCGGGTTAGAGAGGTCCGGATCTGGCCCGACGGACTCGGGCCCAAGGCGGCCCCGTCGTAGCGAACGGGGGGAGCAGTCAAGATGATTCAAATGCAAACCATGCTCGACATCGCGGACAACACCGGTGCTCGTCGGGCGCAGGTCATCCAGGTGCTGGGCCACTCGACGGCCCGAACGGGCAAGAAGAGGCTTCGCACCGCGTCCGTGGGCGACGTGGTCGTCTGCACCGTCAAGGACGCGATGCCCAACAGCGAGTTCGCCTCGGGCAAGGACCGGAGCGAGAAGTCCAGCCGCCGCAAGGTCCGCTGCGTCGTGGTGCGGACCCGCAAGCCGGTCCGTCGCGACGACGGGTCGTACGTCCGGTTCGACAGCAACGCCGGCGTGATCATCAACGACGACGGCAGCCCGAAGGGCACGCGCATCTTCGGCGCGGTGGCTCGCGAGTTGAGGGAAAAGGGATATATGAAGATCATCTCGCTGGCCAGCGAGGTGGTCTAGCGGGCCTCCGGGCCGGTCCAGGACAGGAATGAACCGGTGGGACCGCCAGTGGCCCCAGCGTTGAAGTCGGGAGTAGAGCGATGGCTCGACACGTCCGCAAGGGCGACTTGGTGGAAGTGATCAGCGGTGACCACAAAGGTCAGCAGGGCCGCGTGCTGCGGATCCTCCCCAAGAAGAACATGATCGTGGTCGAAGGGGCGAACATGGTCTTTCGCCATGTCCGTCCGAGCCGGCGGAATCCGCAGGGCGGACGGCTCCAGAAGGAGGCCCCGATCCACATTTCCAACGTGTTGCCCGTCGACCCGAAGACCGGGCGGGGATCGCGCGTGCGATTCGTCGCCGAACGGGACGCGTCGGGCAAGGTGACGTCCAAACGGCGAGTGACCCTGGGCGGAACGGCCTTGGGGGAGCTGACTCGGGCGCGATCGGAGGGATCCTCGACCGCGAGCAAGGGCCAAGCCGAGTCATAGTCATTGGACGAAGGCGTCGGGTTCGAGCTGCGCGGCGGATGCAGGCAGCGTGATGATGAAAGAGTAGTCGGCGATGGTACGGTTGGTAGACAAATATCGGAATGAGGTGGCGCCGGCCCTGGCCAAGGAGATCGGACGCGAGAACCCCCTGAGCGTTCCCCGCATCGAGAAAGTGATCGTCTCGATGGGAATCGGGCGGGCGGCGCAGGACAAGAAGTTTCTCGAACCCGCCGCCAAGGAACTCGCCATGGTCACCGGGCAGAAACCGGTGCTGTGCCGGGCGCGCAAGAGCGTCTCGAACTTCAAGCTCCGCAAGGGCCAGGACATCGGCCTGAAGGTCACGCTGCGTCGCCGGCGGATGTACGAGTTTCTCGATCGCCTGATCAGCCTCGCCATCCCGCGCGTTCGCGACTTCCGCGGGCTTGATCCGCAGAGCTTCGACGGTCGGGGCAACTATTCCCTGGGCCTGAGCGAGCAGACCGTGTTCCCCGAGGTCGACCCGAACAAGGTCGAGCATCAGCAGGGGATGAACATCACGATCATCACGACGGCCCGGAACGATACCGAAGGACGCCAGTTGCTGTCGATGATGGGGATGCCGTTTCGGACGTAATATGCCAGTGGGCCGGTCCCGCGCGGAGGCTCGCTTGAGCCCGTCCGGGCGGAGGGCCGAAGACAGGCAGGGACAGGTTGGATGGCACGGAAATCGTTGATCGTCAAGTGTAACCGGAAGCCGAAGTTCAAGGTCCGGGGCTACCGGAGATGTGAGTTGTGTGGGCGGCCCCGGGCGGTCTACCGGAAGTTCCGCCTCTGTCGCATTTGTTTCCGCACGCTGGCCAACCAGGGCAAGATCCCCGGTGTGAAGAAGGCCAGTTGGTAGCCGGACCAGGCCATTGATCGGAGCAGACGATGTGGAGTGACCCGATTGCCGACATGTTGACGCGCATCCGCAACGGCGTCCGGATCAAGCGCCCGGAGGTCCGGATCCCGAGCTCGAAGCTCAAGGTCGGCATTGCCAAGGTGTTGAAGGAAGAAGGCTACGTGGCGGACTATGACGTCATCGAGGATGACAAGCAGGGCATCCTGCGGATCACGCTGAAATACGGTCCCGAGGGCGAGCAGGTGATCAGTAAGATCGATCGTGCCAGCAAGCCCGGTTGCCGCAGGCACATGAAATCGAAGGATCTGCCTCGGGTCTTGGACGGATTGGGCATCGCAATCGTCTCCACGAGCCAGGGCGTCTTGAGTGATCGCGTCTGCCGGGAGAGGAACGTCGGCGGGGAATTGCTCTGCACGGTTTACTAGTCGAGGTGTAAGGGAATGTCGCGCGTAGGCAAACAACCCATCCCGATTCCCGATGGCATCAAGGTGACCGTCAGCGGACGGACCGTCACCGTGACCAAGGACGACAAGTCCTTGAGCGTGTGCGTCGTCCCGGAGATGGCGGTCGAGGTGGACCAGGGGGCCAAGCAGGTGACGGTGACTCGCCCGAGCGATTCCCGCCAGCACCGATCGCTCCACGGCCTGACTCGATCGCTGATCAACAACATGGTCGTCGGGCTGACGAAGGGATACGAGAAAAAGCTGGAGATCTACGGCGCCGGTTACGGCTGCAATCTGCAGGGCAACAAGCTCATGCTCAACTGCGGCTACATGGGACGAGGTCTCAACGCCCCGGCGCAGTTCGAGATCCCGGTTCCCGACGGCGTCGAGGTCCAGGTGGACGTCCCGGCCGCTCGCGGAAATGACGTGCCGGCCAGATTGACCATCAGAGGAACGGACAAGCAGAAGGTCCATCAGTTCGCGGCCGACCTCCGGCGGATTCGTCCGCCCGAACCCTACAAGGGCAAGGGAATTCGCTACGCCGACGAGTACGTCAAGCGGCTGCCCGGTAAGGCGTTTGTCGGTGGTGGGTCGTAGGTGGGTCGTTTGGGTTGTCCGGATCGGGCCGGCGACGCCGACCGAACGCGGGGCAACGTCTGGAAGAGTGATATGGATGCAAACCGGCTTAAGCAAGCGCAGCGACGACGGCGGAAGATTCGGGTTCGCAAGCGGGTATTCGGAACGTCTGAGCGCCCGAGGCTGACGGTCTTTCGCAGCCACAAGAACATCTACGCCCAGGTCGTCGACGACATGACGGGGCGGACGTTGGTCGCGGCCAGCACGCGCGACAAGGCGGTGCGCGATAAGGTGGCCTACGGCGGCAACAAGGCCGCTGCGGTCGTGGTCGGGGCCCAGTTGGCCGAGTTGGCCAAGGGGAAGGGCATCCTGACCGTGACCTTCGATCGAAACGGGTACCGGTACCACGGTCGCGTGAAGGAGCTGGCGGATTCGGCCCGAAAGGGCGGCTTGGTTTTCTGAGGCGTGGCAAAGCAGGCGTCGGCGAGGAGCGGTCGGCGATAGGTAAGGAATCGAGGTCCCAATGGCTCGCGACTATACCCCGCGTGTTGATGATGAGAGCGTCGTTGAGGAACAGGTGGTAAAGGTCTATCGCTGCGCCACTGTGGTCCGGGGTGGTCGCCGCTTCAGCTTCTCGGCCCTGGTCGTTGTGGGCGACCGTTCGGGGAGCGTGGGTGTCGGGTATGGCAAGGCCCGCGAGGTCCCACCGGCCGTCGAAAAAGGCATCAAGAACGCCCGCAAGGCCATGCTCAAGATTCAACTCAAGGGAACGACGATTCCGCACCGGGTCATCGGGCGATACGGTTCGAGCAAGGTCGTCATGGTACCGGCCAGCGAGGGAACGGGCGTCATCGCTGGAGGCAGTGTCCGTCCGGTGCTCGAGTTGGCGGGCGTCCACGACGTCCTCACCAAGAGCTACGGCAGCAACAGCCCGAAGAATCTGGTCAAGGCCGCGATGGACGGTCTGATGCAGCTTCGCACCAAGGAGATGGTCGAGCAGCTACGCGGCGTCAAGATCCATTCGTCCTAGCCGACGGCGTTTCGGGTCGAGTCCGACCCGGCATGACTCAAGGGGAGACTGGGCGTGAAACTCAGTGAAGTAACCAAGAAGGCCGGCAGCCACAAGCCTCGCAAGCGGCTCGGCCGGGGCGAGGCCAGCGGCCAGGGCAAGACGTCCGGTCGCGGGCACAAGGGCTGTAACGCCCGGGCAGGAGGTGGCGTCAGGCCGTTAGCCGAGGGCGGGCAGATGCCCCTCTTCCGACGACTGCCCAAGCGAGGGTTCAACAACGCCAACTTCCGGACCGTGTACGAGGTCGTCAACGTGGGTGATCTCGACTCGCGGTTCGAGCCGGGCCGGACGGTCAACCAAGAGAGCCTGATTGCCGCCGGGCTGGTTCGCGGCGGCAAGCATCCCCTGCCGATCAAGATCCTCGGAGAGGGGACGCTCAGCAAGAAGCTGACGGTTGAGGCGGAGAAGTTCAGCAAGTCGGCGCGGGAGAAGATCGCCGCCGTGGGCGGCCAGGCCAAGACGATCGGCTGAGTGCCATGCTAAGCGCGTTTCTGAACATCTTTAAGGTCCCGGAGTTGAGGAACAAGCTGTTCTTCACGCTGGGCATGCTCGCGATCTACCGGATCGGGTTCTTCATGCCCCTGCCGGGCGTGAACCAGGAATCCCTCGCCAAGCACTTCAGCGGCGGCGGGGCCGGACAGGTGGCCGAGTACTTCGCGATCTTCACCGGGGGCGATCTCCAACAGAGCACCATCTTCGGTCTGGGGATCATGCCTTACATCTCCGCCGCGATTATCTTCCAGCTCCTGGTCACGGTAATCCCCGCCCTGGAGCGGCTCAAGAAGGAAGGCCAGACCGGCCAGAAGAAGATACAGGAATACACCCGCTATGCCACGGTGGGGTTGTGCCTGGTGCAGGCGTTCTTCTGGCTGAACTACATGAGCCGACAGGGCCTGCTGATGGCCGACTACGCCAACTGGTGGTCGGTGCGGTTGATGGTCGTCGTCGGCCTGACGACGGGCACGATCTTCCTCATGTGGCTTGGCGAACAGATCGACGAGTACGGGATCGGAAACGGCATCAGCCTTATCATCATGGCCGGTATCGTGGCTCGGATGCCCCAGGCGGTGATCATGGTCGCCCAGAACGCCGAACGCATGGGAGGGATGGGCGGTCGCAGCGCCATGGACCCGAGCAAGATCCTGTTCCTGATCGTGGCGTTCGTGGCGGTGGTCGCCGGGTCGATTCTCATCACTCAGGGCCAGCGTCGGATCCCGATCCAGCAGGCTAAGCAAACGCGCGGGCGACGGGTCTACGGCGGGCAGCGACAGTACCTGCCCCTTCGGGTCAATCACGGCGGGGTCATGCCGATCATCTTCGCCAGCTCCTTGCTGATCTTCCCGGGCATCATCCTGCAATGGCTGACCACGGCGTTTCATTGGAGTGGATGGGGCCTCTTGGCCGACGCGATGCGTCCTGGGGCGTATATCTACGAGCTGACGTACATCGGGCTGATCTACTTCTTTGCGTACTTCTGGACGACGGTCCAGTTTCAGCCTAAGGAGATGGCCGACCAGCTCCGGGACTACGGGAGCTTCATTCCCGGGCTTCGTCCAGGAAAACGAACGGCCGACTACCTCGAGAAGGTCATGGAGCGGATCACCTACGTGGGGGCCGGGTTCCTTGCCATCATCGCCGTGATCCCGTCGGTCGTGGCGATCTGGCTGGACATCCCGTTCAGCGTGTCGGCGTTCCTGGGCGGGACGGGTCTGCTCATCGTGGTCAGCGTGGCGTTGGATCTGGTCCAGCGGATCGAGGCCCAACTGATCATGCGGAACTACAGCGGGTTCCTCGGTAGTGAGGGCGGCGGCCGGATCAAGGGAGCCTATGCATGAACGTGATCCTCTTGGGGCCTCCCGGGGCGGGCAAGGGAACGCAGGCCAAGCGCGTCGCCCAGGCCTTCGGGCTCAAGCATCTGAGTAGCGGCGACATCCTCAGGGCGGAACGCAAGGCGGGGACGGAACTCGGCAAGAAGGCCCAGGAGTTCATGGACGCCGGGAAGCTCGTGCCCGACGACCTTGTGGTGTCGATGATGGTGGCCCAGATCGACGGGCCGGACGCCGGTGACGGGGTCCTCCTCGACGGATTCCCGCGGACCCGCCTCCAGGCCGAAGCGCTGGATGCCAAGCTTGCCGGCGTCGGCAAGAAGATCGACCGCGTCGTCGACCTGGTGGTGGCGGATGATAAGGTCGCGGGCCGGCTCATGGGGAGGCGAAGCTGCTCGAAATGCGGGGCGGTGTATCACGTGGAGTTCAATCCGCCCAAGGCCGAGGGGCAGTGCGACAACGGATGCGGGGAGCTGACGATTCGGCCGGACGACACCGAAGAGGTCGTTCGGCAGCGGCTCGAGACGTACCATGAGCAAACGGCCCCCCTAACGGCGTACTATCGCGACAAGGCGTTGTTGCGAGAGGTCGACGGCGCAAAGACCGTGGACGAGGTGGCCGTGTCCGTCGAGTCGGCGTGCCGGTAGGGGGGCGCGGGCCGGCGGCTTTGTGCCGTTCCCGATGCCGACCTGACAGGAGTCTCGACGAGAGAAACGGGCCGGAGAAGAGTCCGACAGCCAATGGCCATGGTCAAGAAAAGCCTGCGTGAGATCGAGTTAATGCGTGCGGCCGGTCGGCTGGTCCATGAGATCCACGAGGCGATTCGACAGGCAGTCCGGCCCGGGGTGACGACGGCCTCGCTGGATGGGATCGCGGATGAGATGATCGGCTCGGCGGGCGCCGAGGCCCTGTTTAAGGGGCAACGGACGCCCCAGGCCAAGATGCCGTACCCCAGCGCGATTTGCGCCAGCGTGAACGAGGAGGTCGTTCACGGGATCCCGGGGCCGAGGGTGCTGAAAGAGGGAGACATCGTCAGCATCGATGTCGGCGTTCGATTGGACGGGTACTGCGGCGACGCGGCCGTGACCCACCCCGTCGGAAAGATATCGCCCCAGGCGCAGGGGTTGCTGGACGTGACGCAGGAAGTCCTGCGGATCGCGATCGATCGGATGCGTCCGGGGGGGCGGTGGAGCGACGTGGCGGCCGAAATGCAGAAATACGCAGAGGATGCCGGCTACGGCGTTGTTCGGGATTTCGTCGGTCATGGGATCGGCCGCGAGATGTGGGAAGACCCAAAGGTGCCGAACTTCGCGGACCGGAATCTTCGGCAGAATGACATCCGCTTGGAGCCGGGCCTCGTGCTGGCGGTTGAGCCGATGATCAATATGGGAACGGCCCGAGTCCAATACGCCTCGGACGGAACGGGTTGGACGGTCGTGACGCGGGATGGGAAGTGGGCGGCGCATTTTGAACATATGCTCGCCGTGACCGAAGACGGGGTGGATGTGCTGACGGACGGTCGATGACGACGGTCCGCTCGGTTCGCAACGTTTGATCAGAGGGTGTTGAGATGAAGGTCCGAAGCAGCGTCAAACGGATCTGCGAGAACTGCAAGGTCATCAGACGAAAAGGCGTCTTGCGGGTGATTTGCACGAACCCGCGTCACAAGCAGCGGCAGGGGTAGCGGCGGCTCCGTTGTGACGGGCGCCGCGGAAGTCGCGGTTTGAAGGGAGACGAGTATGCCCCGTATTGCTGGCGTGGATGTGCCGAACGAGAAGCGGGTGGTGATCGCCCTGACGTACATTCACGGAATCGGTCCGACGGCGAGCCGGCGGATCTTGAAAGAAGCGGGTATCGACGAGTCGTTCCGTGCGGGCAAGTTGACGGAAGACGAGGTTACCCGGCTGGCCGGCATCATCGACCGCGATTTCGTGGTCGAGGGCCAACTGCGGCGTCAGGTCCAGCAGAGCATCGCAAGGCTCCGGGACATCGGATGCTACCGCGGCCTGCGCCATCGTCGCGGCCTGCCGGTTCGCGGACAGCGTACCCGGACGAATGCCCGGACGCGAAAGGGACCGAGGAAGACCGTCGCGGGCAAGAAGGGCGTCAAGGAGATGCATCGTGGCTAAGTCGAGCAAACGACGAGTACGTCGGAGCGTGCCGCGAGCCATTGCGCACATCAAGGCGACGTTCAACAACACGATCATCACGATCGCGGATCCCGGCGGGGATACGTTGTGTTGGGCGTCGGCGGGCTCCGTGCCCGTGGGCGGCGGGGAGCGAAAGTTCTCCGGCACGCGCAAGAGCACGCCGTTCGCGGCGCAGCGCGCGGCGCTGTTCGTCGCCAACGAGGCCAAACGGATGGGCGTAAACGAGCTCGAGGTGAGGGTCAAGGGGCCCGGATCTGGACGCGAGTCGGCCATCACCGCGCTCCAGTCGGCCGGGCTGAAGATTCTGAGCATTGAGGACGTCACTCCGCTGCCGCACAACGGGTGCAGGCCGGCGAAGCGACGTCGGGTGTAGAGCGAATGTCTAGACACGTGGGACCAGTTTGCCGGCTCTGTCGACGCGAAGGCGTCAAGCTCATGCTCAAGGGCATCCGTTGCGAAACCGCCAAGTGCGCGATGGAACGCCAGGGCAGGAGCAATCCCCCTGGAATGCACTCCTGGCGACGAGGCAAGGCCACGCCCTATGCGGTCCGGCTGCGCGAGAAGCAGAAGGTCAAGCGGTATTACGGCGTCTTCGAACGCCAGTTCTCACGCTACTTCCGCCAGGCCGAGCGGCTGCGACAGAACACCGGTATCGCCCTGCTCTGCCTGCTGGAGCGTCGCCTGGACAACGTGATATACAAAGCCGGGTTCGCGCCGTCACGACCGAGCGCGCGGCAGTTGATCGGTCACGGGCACGTCTACATCAACGGCAGACGGGTGGATCGACCGAGCTACCGGGTGGATCAAGGCGACAAGATCAGCATCAAGGGAGGCGAGCGCAGCCAGAAGCTGGCCCGCCAGAACCTCGAGGGTGATGGCGTTCGCACCGTGCAACCGTGGCTGCAGATGTCGCCCGATCGCCTGGAGGCCGTCGTGGTGGCCCTGCCGACGCGCGATGACGTGCAGATCCCTGTCGAAGAGCAATTGATCGTTGAGCTGTGCAGTCGGTGAGACGGTCCTTGAGCAACGGATGCCAAGGGATACCACGGCGAAAACGAGAGGGAGGTCAACCCGATGCGAATTAGGTGGCGTGACCTGGAACTGCCGACCAAGGTTGAGCTGGATCCTGAGGTCAGCACGGACACCTATGGGCGCTTCATCATCGAGCCCTTCGAACGCGGCTTTGGTACGACGGTGGGCAACAGCCTCCGCCGCATCCTGCTGAGCAGCCTCGAAGGCGCGGCGGTCACTCGAGTCAAGATGACCGGCGCGCAGCACGAATTCAGCAGCCTGTCGGGCGTCCTCGAGGACGTGACCGATATCATCCTGAACATCAAGGGCCTGGTCGTCCAGATGGAGGGCGAAGGCGTCAAGACGATGTTCGTGACCAAGCAAGGGCCTGGCGAGGTCTACGGATCCGACATCCAGGCCGATCCCGCGATTACGATCGTCAACGGCGACCAGCAGATCGCGACCTTGACCGACAAGGTCGAGTTCCATGCCGAGATGACCGTCAAGACGGGGCGCGGCTACGTCACGGCGGAGGAGAACGCCGCCGGCGAGGATGAGATCGGCGTCATTCCCGTCGACTCCGTCTTTTCTCCGGTAACGCGGGTCCGGTACAAGACCGAGGACACGCGCGTCGGTCAGCGAGTCAATTACGACCGATTGGTCATGGAGATCTGGACCAAGGGCACGGTCAGGCCGGACATGGCGCTCGTGGAAGCCGCCAAGATCCTCCGAAAGCACTTGAACCCCTTCGTGCAATACTTCGAGGTGGGCGACCAGATGGTGGCCGAGGGCGTCGGCGAGCCGGACGGCGAGGGCATCGACGCCGAGCTTCAGGCCAAGCTGGCCATGCCGATCAGCGAGCTCGATCTCTCGGTCCGAGCCAACAACTGTCTCGATTCGGCCAAAATCACAACCGTCGGGCAGTTGGTCCAGCTCACGAATGCCGATCTGCTGCGGGTGCGAAGCTTCGGCAAGACGAGCCTGCGCGAGGTCAAGAGGAAGCTGGCGGACCTCGGTCTGGCGCTGGGCATGAAGGTGCCGGGCGCCTCCGGCCAGGCCATCGTGATCGAGGAAGATGACGAAGAAGAAGACGACGAGTAGTCGTCCCGTCGCCCGCCGAGGCGTCGGGCAGCCTGACGCGTCGAGGGGACGGCGGGTTGGCTCCGATGGGACATCTGACGGGATTGAAGAAGGCAGGATGTAGATCATGCGACATCGTGTGGCTGGCCGCAAGCTGAATAGAACCTCGGCGCACCGTATGGCGACGCTTCGAAACCTGGCGCAAAGCCTCTTTGAGCATGGGCAGATTCGAACCACGCTGCCCAAGGCCAAGGAGCTGCAGCCCTTCGCCGAGCGCCTGATCACCATCGCCAAGAAGGCTCGCGAGGGCGACCTCAAGGCCCGGCGCCGAGTCGTTCGGATCCTGACCGATCGGGCCGTGATCCCCGCTGATCAGCAAGAGACGTATGAGGGGATGTCCGACGCGGCACGAGACAAGGTCCTTCGAGCCAGGACCGGTCGTCGCCACAGGACCGGCGAGGCACGCCCCGGCACGCCGTTCACCGCCGAGTCCATCGTCAGACGCCTCATCGAAGTGGTCGCGGCCGACTTCGTCGACCGTCCCGGCGGATACACCCGACTCATCAAGCTCGCCGACACGAGAATCGGCGATGGCAGCCCACTGGCTGTCGTCCAGTTGGTCGGCCAGGAAGAAGAGCCCGGATCCGTTCGGAGCCCCGAGCCCACCGCGCGACGGCGGCGATCCGAGGCCCGGCACGAGATGCTCGACAAGGGCCTGAGCCCCCGACAGCGTCGCGCCGAGACTTCGGCCAAGGCCGAGAAGCGGGCAAAGGCCCGAGGGACCAAGCCCAAGCCGCCCGCCAAGGAAGAAGAGCCCGAGGCGTCCGTGGCCCCGGCCCAAGCCGAAGAGGCCGATACCCGAAAGCAAGACGACTCCGAAGAGAAATCCGAAGGGTAATCCCGTTCGGGGAGTGACAGGTCCGATGACGTGGCCGCCGGGTCCGATCCGCTGCAGGACGGGCTCAGGGCTTTCTCTGCAAACGCACGGGGCCGCCCGAAAAGCCGCCGCGTCCCAGACGGGAGCGTTCCGATGGCGGATTCAAAGCAGACGTGCATCTTCTGCGGGATTGTCCGCGGCGAGATCCCAGCGGCCAAGGTCTTCGAAAACGAGCTTCTTCTCGCGTTTCTCGACATCGGTCCCCTGGCCCCCGGGCACCTTCTGGTCATTCCGAAGGAGCATTCCGAGCGGATATGGGAGATGGACGGATCGACTGCCGCGGCAATCGCCGAGGTCCTGCCTCGTCTGGCCAAGGCGGTCCTCGATGCCAGCGGGGCAGAGGGCTGCAACGTCCTCCAGAGCAACGGTCCGGCCAGCGGGCAGGAGATCGACCACCTGCACTTCCACATCATCCCCCGTCGCGGGGGCGATGGGCTGGGATACCGTTGGCGGGCAGGCAAGTATGGCCACGGGGAGATACAGGCGATGCAAGCCGAGATCGCCGCAAGCCTCGCCTAGCCGCCAAGCCTCTCTTACTCGCAGACGCTAGCTGGACTTACGGTTATGCTTGCAATGGCGCCCGCGAGTGATAGAATGAGATAGCATACCCACTAGACGTGGCGGGGCCAGGGGTCGGTACTTCTTGCCGGGTGAAATGATGACGGTGAATGCCGGAAATGACATGCTGGCGGCGGGGACGCTGCACGATGTGTTCCTCGTCGTCTATTTGGTCGTGCTGGCGCTCGTCTGCGTCTATGCCCTTCACCGGTACCAGCTCGTCCACCTTTACTACAAGCACCGTAAGAATACGCCGAAGCTCGCTGCTTGTTTCCGCGATCTGCCGCGCGTCACGGTGCAGTTGCCGATGTACAACGAGCAGTATGTCGCTCGGCGCGTCATCGAGACCACCTGCGAGATCGACTACCCGCGCGAGAAGATCGAGATCCAGGTCCTGGACGATTCGACCGACGACACCGTGACCATCGCCCGCGAGACCGTCGAGCGGATGCGAGCGGCCGGCCACGATGTCGTTTACATCCACCGGGACAACCGGGAAGGGTTCAAGGCCGGGGCTCTCGAGGAGGGGCTGCGGATCGCCAAAGGCGAATTCGTGTGCATCTTCGATGCCGATTTCATCCCGCCGCCGAGCATCCTGAGAGAGACGATCGATTACTTCACCGATCCCAAGGTCGGCATGGTCCAGGCCAGGTGGGACCACATCAACCGAGAGCACTCGCTGCTGACCAAGACGCAGGCGATCCTGCTTGACGGGCATTTCGTCATCGAGCACGCCGCCCGCAACCGTTCAGGCCGGTTCATGAGCTTCAACGGGACCGCCGGGCTTTGGCGAAAGACCTGCATCGCCGACGCCGGCGGTTGGGAGCACGACACGCTGACCGAGGACCTCGACCTGAGCTACCGGGCGCAGATGAAGGGCTGGCGATTCCTCTTCCTGCCCGATCTGGTCAGTCCGGCGGAATTGCCGCCCGAGATGCAGTCCTTCAAGCAGCAGCAGCATCGCTGGGCCAAGGGCGGGGCGCAGACGTGCAAGAAGCTCTTGCCGAAGATCCTCCGGTCCCGGCTGCCCCTCAAGATCAAGACCGAGGCCTTCTTCCATCTGACGAGCTGCACGGTCTACCTCTACATCGTCGCCCTGACCATGATGCTCTATCCCGCCATGAAGCTCCGGCTGAGCCTCTTCGAAGAGCATGAGGTCCTAAGCAACTCCCTGTTCGGCCTGTCGCTGTTCATCATTGCCACATGCTCGCCCAGTGCCTTCTACATGTGCAGCCAGCGCGAGATCTTCCGTACGTGGGCGGACAAAATCAAGTATCTCCCGTTCCTGATGAGCGTCGGGATCGGCATCTCGCTCAACAACGCGCGCGCGGCCATCGAGGGCTTCTTCGGCAAGCCGGGGGAGTTCGTCCGAACGCCCAAGTACGGCGTGGATACCGCCGAGGACGGCCGGTGGCGCGGCCGCGCCAAGACCTTCCGCTACCGCGTCAAGCTACAGCCATACCTCGAGCTCGCCATCGGCGTCTACCTGGTCTGGTGCGTCATCATGGCCCTGAGGGACCCCGGAACGATTTGCGGGGCGCCGTTCCTGGTACTGTTCGCCAGCGGCTACCTCTACGTGAGCCTGAGCACCTTCTACGGGCAGTTCGTCCGCGGACACGAGCACGTCACCCAGCAACAGCGGCAGGCAGGCTGACCACGGGCTTCGGTTGGTCTTCTGAACGAGAGCCCTCATGGGCCCGAGGCTGGTGATGGGACGCCCTATGAGTGTTGTGCGGCGTGTTGTTGCGCTCCCACGGCCCTGCGACGCGTCGTCAAGTCATACAGAACGGGAACGACGATCAGCGTCAGCAATCCCGACACGGCGATCCCGCCGACGCAACTGAAGCCGATGCCCACCCGGTTCTCGCTTCCCAGTCCCTGGCTGAGCGCTAGCGGGAGCATGCCGAGAACCGCGGCAAGCGTGATCATGATGATCGGGCGGAGTTGGTCCCGTGCCGCGCGGATCATGGCGCTGTGAGCCGGCTCGCCTCGGGCCCGCAGGTTGTTGACCTCGCTGAGGATCAAGATGGCGTTGTTCACCACGATCCCGATCATCATCACGGCGCCGAGCATCACGAAAATCGACATGGACTCCCCGACCAGGAACAGCGCGTAGATCACCCCGATCAAGGCCAGAGGAACGGTCACCAGGATCATGATCGGCTGGGTAAAGGATTCCAGGATGGCCGCCAGGAGGAGGTACGTCATCACGATGGCGATGACGCAGACCTCCAGCATCTCCGCGCCGGTCTCCTGCATGATTTCGTAGTGCCCCCCGAACTTGTAGCCGTATCCCGACGGAAGGTCGGCGCGCTCGTCGATGAGGTCGGACACCTCCCGTACCGCCGTTCCAAGCGGCTTGCCCTGCGCGAGATTGGCCAGCACCTTGCTGACGCGCTGCTTGTCTATTCGGGTGATCATCACCGGCGTGCGTGTATGGCGCACCTCCGCCAGGGCCTCGAGCGGAACGGGCCGACCCGCGTCCCCGGGAAGCAGGAATGCGGGCACCTGGGCCACGCCTTCCTGCTCGATGAACTTCACCCGGATGTCGAAGCTCCGGTCACCCTCTTTGTAGGTGGCGGCCTCGATGCCCTCGACGTTGCCGCGAAGCATCATGCCCAGGTTGTTCGGTGGAAGTCGCAGGTCCGAGAGGATGTCACGGTCGGGACGTATCCTGATCTCGGGCTTGCCTTCTCGCACCGTCGTGTCCACGTCGAACAGTCCGTCCACATCGAGGCCGAGGTCGGCGGCCCGAAGCGCCAGTGCGTCTAGTGTGCTGAGATCCTCGCCGCTGATCTGGAGCTGAACCGGACTCTCTTGTCCGCCGATGCCGCTCGGGGCGCCTACGGTGACGATGGCGTCGGGCAGTTCCGCGAGCATCTCCCGAGCCTTCTCCTTCAGCGTCTCCAATGAGGTATCTCGTTCGGTCTTATCGCGGAACGAGACGAGAATCTGCGCCAGATACACGCCCTCGGTGCTCTGTCCGATAATGCCTTCCACCTTGCCGACGGTGACGTAGGTGTGCTGCACGTGCGGCAGGCCTCGTAGCCGCTGCTCGACCTTCCTGACCCGCTCCGTCGTTCGAGCGAGGCTGTAGTACGTCGGAAACTCGAGCTTGACGTAGAGCTGACCATGGTCTGTGTCCGGAACGAACGTAAACCCGACGGCGCTGGCCAGTGATACCGAGTGGAGGAACACGCCGATCGTGGCCAGAATCACGAGCACGGCGGCCCAGCGACGCGCCTCCATGTAGCGCAGAAGCCTCTCGTATCGGTCCTCGGTCCAAGCGAACATGCGGTTCCATGCGGCCGCGAAGCGTCCCAGAAGCGCTCGCTGCGATTCGCTGCTTCGCGAGCGAAGCAGCTTGGCCGACAGGATCGGTGTCAGCGTGAAAGAGACGAACACCGACGCGGCCGTCACGATCACCATCGTTAGGGCGAATGGGGTGAAGAACTTGCCGACCTTGGCCTGCATCATCGTGATGGGGAACAGCACGACGATGTTCGTCCCGGCCGAGGCCAGGACCGCGGCGGCGACCCGGGCCGTGCCGTTGCCGGCGGCGTCAGCCGGCGCCTCGCCGTCCGCCAGATGGCTGACGATACTCTCCAGCACTACGATCGACATGGTCACGAGCACGCCCACCGACAGCGCCAGGGAAAGCAGCGTCATCATGTTCAGTGTGTAGTCCATCAAGTACATGAAGAAGAGCGATATGATCACCGAGATCGGCATCGTCACGGCGACGATGATCGTCGAACGCAGGTCGTGCAGGAACAGGAAGAGAATCGCCGCTGTCAGCAGAATGCCTTGGACGATGGCGCTCAGCCCCGTGTCGGCGGAGGCCTGGATGTAGTCGCCGTCGTCGACGACCCAGACGAGCTCCATGCCGCCAGGCATCTTGTCCTTGAACTGATCGAACACCGTCCGGACGCGACGCACCACCTCCACGGCGTTCGCGTCGGCCTTCTTGACGATCCGAATGGCGATGGCGGGACGCCCGTCGATGAGGGCCGCCTGTCGATGCTCCTCCGCTGCCGTCTCGACCCGACCGAGATCGCGAAGGTAGACGTAAGTGCCCAACCGCGCGGGGATCTCGATGGCGCCGACTTCCTCGACGGTTCCTGCCTCGGCGTCGAACGTCACCGCGAATTCCTCGCCGTGATCGCGTAATCGCCCGGACGGGATCTTTCGCGTCCCCTGTTGCAGGGCGGCCACCACGTCCATGCTGGTCAGGCCCTTCTCCGCCATCCGCTGCCGATCGATCAGTACGTGGACCTCGCGCTCGGATCCGCCGATCAGCTCCACCTCGGCTACGCCCGATATTGTGCTGAACTTGTCGGACAATACGTCGTCGGCGTAGTCGTACAGTTCGTCGACGGAGAGGTCGCCGGTGAGGGCGAAGTAGATGATCGGTTTCGAGTTGATGTCGAACTTCTCGATCTCCGGATCCTCGGCGTCCGCGGGAAGGTCTTGGCGGATGAGGTCGATCTGTTCGCGGACGTCAAAGGCCGCCACGTCCACGTCGACGTCCTGCTGAAACTCGATCAAAGTGAGGCAGACGTCCTCCATGCACGAGCTGTTCACGTGCTTGATGCCGTCGATCGAGGCCACCGCGTCCTCGATCTTCTTGGCGATCTCCGTCTCGATCTCCTTGGGCGGGGCGCCGGGATACAGCGTGGTGACCGTCACGTAGGGGCTGTCCATCTGCGGGAAGTTCTCGAGCCCCAGCTTTGAATACGAGTTCAGGCCAAGCAGGATCAGCCCGATGATCAACGCCGACATGGCCACCGGCCGGCGAATCGATGCGTTGGACAGGAACATCCCTACTTGTCCTCCACGACTTTGACGCCCGATCCGTCGCGGAGAAGAAACTGTCCCATGGTCACAACCCGGGCCTCGGGGGGCAGGGGGGCATCGAGGATCTCGACGTACCCGTCGGTCGTCAGCCCCGTCGTGACCGATACCTGACGCGCCCTCTCGCCGTCGACAACGAAGACGATGCGGCCCGTCGCACGGTCCATCACGGCGTCGCGGGGAATCCCAAGGCCCTCGTGCTGCCGAAGCACGAGCTCAATCTGGGCCATCGCCCCCGGCACGAGCCCGGACGAGGGATCGCTGACCACGCAGCGAACCTCGAACGTTCGCATATCAGCCTTGATGGTGGGGCTCACGTACGAGACCTTGGCTACCCCCCGGGCGCCGTTGCCCTCGAAGTGCATCGGCGTTGTCCCGACCTTCACGCGATCGTAGTACCGCGACGGCACGTGACAGGTGATCTCCAAGACCGACGGATCCTCGATGTGCAGCACGACCGTCCCGGCGGACGCCATCTCGCCCGGCTCGAGGCGGCGTTCGCTGACCACGCCCGTTATGGGCGCCACGACGAGCGAGTCGTCCAGGTCCTTCTGGGCTATCGCCAGCAGTGAGCGCGCTTGTTCGACTTGGGCCTCCGCCACGGCCGCAAGCGCCTCGCTGTGCTTTACCATCGAGGCACACCGCTTGTTCTCCTTCTCGGCCCACACCAGCTCGACCTTCGACGCCGCCGCGCGCAGATGAAGGTCCTGCTGGCGGTTCCAGTCGAACTCCGCCTTCTCGAGATCGGCGCGACTGCACTCCAGCGACGCCTGCTTCTCCAGCAGGTTGCTTTGCGCCACCGCGAGCTCGCGACGCTTCACCTCGACTTCCTTGGCCAGCTTCACGTGGTCCGTTTGGAACAGACGCGTCTCCCCCGCGATGACCCCGTCCCCCTCGTCGACGAAGATTACCTCCAGCGTTCCCGGAATCCTCGCCGATACCAGGGCGTCGTCCTTGCACTGGATGTTGCCGGCCAGCCGTACCGCTTCTCGAAACTCCCGTCTGTGAGCGGGCTCGCACGTGACAGGGATCCTCCGCTCGCTGCCTACCTGACGCTCCAGAGCGTCAGCCTTGGCTCGCGCCCGGTGGAATCCGAGGCCGGCGACCGCGAGAACGACCACGGCGGCGGACGTAGCGGCGACCCTACGAACGACCGGTCTCATGTAGTCCCCCAGTCTCCGATGACGGGCAGCACGGGCGGTTCGGTTGCGGAGGTCAGCCTCGCACGGGCAACCTGACCCGGCTGGGTCTCACGGGCTGCACGCATCACTGGGCAGGCGCCCGTGCGAGCGGCTGACATCGCGCGGCGCATAGGAAAGAGGGGGGGCCTCGACCATCGGATGCTGTGAGGAACGTCTTGCACGTCGTGATATCCTTCGCCGTTTCTCGTCGCCGGCTTCACGACGACGGGAAAACGGTATTATTCCCTTTGGTGTTTCAAATATACATGCGAAAAACGGCGACGTCAAGCTTATTTCAAACAGGAATTTGACTATTGACGAGGGCGATGGTATGGTAAAAAGGGAACGTCTGGAGAGAGCCGGATCCATGGTCAACGTCAGGAACAACGCCGCTTCACGTCAAACCCGCCGGAAGCTGATTGAAGCGGCCGGGGAGCTGTTTGCCGAAAAGGGCCTCCACGCTACCCAGATTCGGGAGATCACCGACCGGGCCGGCGTGAACGTCGCGGCCGTCAACTACCACTTTGGAGACAAACTCCAGCTCTTCGAGGTCGCCCTCGAGCAGGCGCACAGCGCCGCTGCCACCGCGATGGCGGAGGTCCCCTCCAGCGGCCCTCCGGAGGATCGTCTCCGCGCCTTTATCCACGCCTTCGTGCGGCAGACGCTTGACCCGGACCGCCCCGCCTGGCACTTCGTCCTCATCTGGCGCAAGCGTACCGAGCCGACGACCGCGCTGGATGAGTTGATCGAGAAGTCCTTCCGTCCGACGTCCGAGCAACTACGCCGAATCCTCCGCGAGTTGCTGCCCGACGCAAGCGACCGCGCCCTTGCCCTGACCGGGATCAGCATCGTCGGCCAGTGCGCGTTTCACCTCGAGAATCTGAACATCATCCGTCGGCTCTACTCGGACGTCCTGGAGGATCTCGACTCGGACGCCCTGGCGGACTACCTCACCGATTTCTCGTTGGCCGCGATACGCGGCATGCGGGGCAGCGCCGCGCGGGCAGCGCGCTCGCGCCGGGCGGCCGCATCCCGGCCCAAGGCGAAGCGGGCGCGGAAGTCCTCCCCGACGCGCTCCGTGAGGAAGTAGTCGCTCGCGCGACCCCGAGCCAGTCGCCCATGACCCAATCTAGAGGTCTTCACACGTGAATTGCGGTTCGTAGCCGAGCAGGCGACGAGCCTTCTCGATCGAGAAGGCCGACGCGCGGGGATTCTTCTCGAAGTAATCCGCCGGCTTGACGGGTGGTGTTGCGTCGCCGAACGCATTCCGGATGGCCTCGAGCGTCGGGCCGGAGTAGATGGGTTCGGCGGCCAGGACATAGAACGCCTCGAACGGCATCGCCGCCCCGGCGAAATCGTAGCTGAGCGACAGGCGGATCGCCTGCCCGACGTCCTCGGCGAAGACGTAAGCGCCCAGGTGGCGACGGAATCCCTGGTCGCCGCGATGTCGCACGGTCTTCCGCAACGCGTCCTCGTGTTCCCGAAACCAAACCCACCCGTAGCGGAGGGAGACGACCTCGATCTTGTCCGCCCGGGCGTATTCCCGGCACATCACCTCCCCGAAGTACTTCGTGAAGCTGTAGGTCTCGTGCGGCCAGCTCGGATGCGCCTCGTCGATCGGCACGTACAGCGGCACGTGCTCGACCCGATGGATGCCGAATCCGCTGGCCGACTCGCTGCAACCGTACACAATCCTGCGAATCTTGCTCTCGCGGACGGCTTCCAAGACGTTATGCGTCAAGACCATGTTGACGGCCATCACCCGTTCGCCTGGGTCGTTGTTTGGGTTCGGGATCGCCGCCAGGTGAACGACGGCCTCGGCGTCACGAATCGCCCTCCTCGTGGCGCCGGCGTCCGTCAGGTCCGCCTTGCGGAAGGGGACCTTCGGGTGTTTCTTCGACGGGTGCAGGTCCACGTTGACCACGTCGATACCGTGGTCCAGCAGCTCCTGGATCGCGTATCCGCCCACGAGCCCCGACCCACCGGTCACGTGCACGTTCATTGTCACTCCTCGCTGCGCGCAGGCCTCACAAAGCCACTCATAGATAACGGGGACCGCCTGCCGTGGTCAATGGCTGCGGGTGGAGCGCCGGGGGCGTCGCGGGTGGCGCGGGTGGCGGGGGTGCTACGGCTTCCTCGTCTTGGTCGAAAGCGCTTCGGCCTTCCCGGCGGCATCGGCCGCCGCGTCGAGAACCCTCTTGGGCGTCTTCGGACCAGGCCCGATGACCTTGACGTTCGTGCACAGGTAGACCCGGTTCTCGCCATCGAGCTTGAAGAGGCCTTCCCCGTACGTCGCGGCGTAGCCGGATGCCGGCATGGGCAGCGTGGACGCATATCCGCCGTCGGCCTCGATCATCTCCTCGTGCGTCCAGTGCGACTTGCGGAAGTCGCGCGTGGGGCTGTCCGCGACGAACGCCCACATGCGCTCCGCGGGTCTGTCGGCCGTGACCGCGAGCGTCAGGCCTTTCTTACCGGCGTCGAGACGCCACGTCATTCTCGGAAACCGTACCTTCCCGCCGGCCAGCTTCGACATGGCAGACAGGTTCGCAAAGAGTCGCGGACCGTCGACGGCGGCGTGTCCCCGGTTGGGGATGTAAGAGATGTACTTGTCGCCAACCAGATCGTCCCAATAGAGGTTCAGGGCGTCCAGGGGCCAGTACGGGTCGTTCGTTCCGAGGATGAGCATCTTCGGCGCCGCCACGCGGTGCTGATACGTGTAAGGGTCGACGATACGGAGCAGCTCGCGCCCCCGCGGCGTGTCGATCTGGTCCTGGATGCCCCGCATCGTGTAGTCGCTGATCATCTCGCTGTACTTGCCCCAACAAGCGAGCTGATGCTCCATCTGCTTGCCCATATTGAGCACGTCGATGACCATCGGGGCGCACGCCTTGACGCGCGGGTCCATCGCCGCCGTCAGCCACGTGGTCCACCCGCGCTTGCTGGCCCCGAAGACCATGAAGCCGTCGAGCTCCGTGTGCCACGCCTGCTTGGCGATCTCCTGCAAGGCGTCCAGGCATCGGACCGCGCTCTTGACCATCGGCAGCAGCAGCGGCCAGTCCGGCTCACGCGTCTCCAGATACTTCTCGAACGTGTAGGAGATCGCCGCGTCCTCCTTCTTGCCGTCGAAGATCGGTTGGCGCGGGACGTTCAACAGCACCGCGACCGGCATCTGGATCGATTCGGCCAGCGAAGCGGCGATCGGTCCGGCCAGAATGGCCGGGATGTCGCGCCGGCTCGACGGGTTGGGCGGCGGTGCGAGACCCGCCTCCCGTGCCGCGTGGACCTGCCGCAGCCACGCTTCGCGCTGGGCGGCGTCTTCGTCGTTCCAGTCGCCGCCCGTGATCAACAGGAACGCCTGCCGAGCGTCCACCATGTCTTTCGGACGGTAGATCAAGACTCGGTGATGCCAGTCCATCCCGCGCCACGTCTGACTGGTCAGGATCACCTCGCTCATGCGGATCGACGGCGTGACAAGACGCTCGTCGATGATCCGCCACTGATAGCTCGAGTCCTTCTGGGCCAGATACCGCTCCATGTTCTCGAGAGGCCCGGCCGATGCGGCCGACGCCAGCCAGAGACCCGTCAGAAAAGCGTATGCGATTCGTCGCATGAGATGCTCCTCGCAAGGATGCCTTCCGCTGCACGCAGGAGAGCACCGACGTGCCTCTCAGGCGCAAAGGAACCGACCGTCGGTGTCCGCGAAGGTCCGGACGGTCGGTCCCCCACAACAGGAGGAGGAGGGAAACAGTTGAGGCTCTTACGTCATGATTCCGGTGCGGGTCGCGCTGCTCGCCGCGGCGATGACGGCCCGTCTATTTCTCCTTGGTCGTCTTCTTGGCCTTGCTCGCCAGGGCCTCGGCCTTCTTGGCGGCCTCGGCCGCCGCGTCGAGGACCTCCTGCGGGGTCTTCGGTCCGGGCCCGATGATCTTGACGTTCGTGCAGAGGTAGACCTTGTCGCTGCTGCCGACCTTGAACAGCCCCTCGCCGTACATCGCCGCGTACCCGGATTCTGGCATCGGTAGCGTGTACGTGTATCCGCCGTCCGCTTCGGTCATCTCCTCGTGCGTCCAGTGCGACTTGCGGAAGTCCCGCGTGGGGCTGTCGGTGATGAACGCCCACATCCGCTCGGCAGGCTTGTCGGCCTTGACCGAAAGCGTCAGGCCCTTCTCGTCGGCCTTGAGGTCCCACGTCATCTGAGGGAACTTCAGCTCCCCCGCCCCGAGCTTGCACAGCGACGAGCAGTTGGTCAGCAGCCGCGGGACGTCGATCGCCGCGTGACCCTTGTTCGGGATGTAAAGGATGTACTTCTCGCCGACCAGGTCGTTCCAGTAGATGTTCAACGCGTCCAGCGGCCAGTACTGGTCGTTCGTCCCGATGATCAGCATCTTCGGGCACGTCGCTCGCTCGCGATACGTGTACGGATCCACGATGCGGAGCAGCTCCTGTCCCCTCGGCGTGAACATTCGGTCCTGGATGCCGCGCATCGTGTAGTCGCTGATCATCTCGCTGTACTTGCCCCAGGCGTAGAGCTGGTGCTTCATCTGCACCGACATGTTGAGCACGTCGATCACGGCGGGACCGCACGACTTGACCCGCTTGTCCATCGCCGCCGTCAGCCACGTCGTCCAGCCACGCTTGCTTCCCCCCGCGACCGTGAAGCCTTTGATCTCCGTCTTCCAGTTCTTCTTGGCCATCTCCTGAATCGCGTCCATCGTTCGTACCGCCGACTTGGTCATCGGCAGCAGCAAAGGCCAGTCCGGCTCTCGCGTCTCGACGTACTTCTCGAACGTGTACGAGATGATCGCGTCTTCGCTCTTCCCGTCGAAGATCGGCTGGCGAGGCACGTTGCTCAGGATGATCACCGGCATCTTCGTCCGCATGACGATCTGCGTGGCGATCATGCCCTCGTCGAACTCCAGCGAGGCCTTCTTCTTCTTCTCGGCGGGATCGACTTGGCCGGCCTTACGGGCTTCCCATTCCTTGCGGAGTCGGTCCTCTCGGGCCTTGTCCCTCTCGTCGTTCCAGCTCCCGCCCGAGATCAGCAGGAACGCGTACTTCAGATTCTTTGTCGCCTTGGGGTGGTAGACCTGCACCCGATGGTGCCAGTCCATGCCGCGCCAAGTCTGACTGGTCACGATCATCTCAGTGCACATGACCAAGGGAGTCTCGGGCCGTTCGCTGATGACGCGCCACTGGTAGCTCTTGTCCTTGACGGCAAGATAGTTGTCCATGTTCTCGAGCGGACCGGCCCAAGCCGTTGAGACCGCCCACGCCACCAGCAGCATCGCGCTTGCAACTCGTCGCATAGAACTTCCCCTGTCATTGTGTGGGTGCATGATCGTCCGTCGGATCGACGGGCCCGCTTCGTCCCGAGCGCCCCGCCCCCGTTGGCTGGGCGTTCCGATCGAAAACGCGCTGGGCCGATCCGCTCCGAGAATTCTATGTTAGTGACGACTTGCATAAGTGGTCAATCGCGCCCCCCGATGGCGGACAAGTTCTGACATACACCCACAGGTTGGCGCGCAAAGGAATTGCCCCACGCAGACCCCTCGCCACCGGAATCGGTTATACTACACCCCTTTGGGCACCGCGCCGTCGGTGTCCTCCGTGCATCAAGGGCCTCGGAGCCGGCACGCCGCCGAGTCATCCGGCTACCGGGCCGACAGGGCAGGGCATCATGCAGATTCTGGTCCTGGGAATGCACCGTTCCGGCACCTCGGCCGTGGCGCGCCTCCTCAACCTGATGGGCGCCTACCTCGGTCCGCCCGAACGCGTCAAGGGTGCGAACCCGGAGAATCCCAAGGGCTTCTGGGAAAACGACGACGTCGTCGAGATCGACAAGGCCGTCCTCGGCGCCCAGCGGTGCCTGTGGAACCGACTGTCGGAGTACGACCCGGCAGGACTCCTCGACGAGCGCCTGGCCACGCTTCGACGTCGGGCCAAGGACGTGATCATCAGCCTCGACGGGCATCGCCCCTGGGCCGTCAAGGACCCCAGGATGTGCCTGTTGCTCCCGTTCTGGCGGCCTCTCCTGGAGCTGCCCGTGTGTGTGCTGGTCAACCGCAACGCGCTGGAGGTCGCGCGATCGCTGAAGACGCGGAACGCGATGCCGCTCCATGTGGGCATCGCCCTGTGGGAGCTGCACAATATCGAGGCCTTGCGTGGGACCGCCGGTCTGCCCAGACTGCTCGTCCAGTATCAGGAGCTGCTGAGGGATCCGATCGGTCAGACGCATCTGCTCTTCGGCAGGCTCCACGCCCTCGGTGTTCGAAAGCTCGAGTGCCCCTCGGAAAAGGAGATCGCTGGCTTTGTCGATGCCAAGCTCAATCGCGAGCAGGCCGGTCCCTCCGAGGTCGTCGACTTTCTGGCCCCGGCACAGCGCCGCCTACA
Organism: Phycisphaerae bacterium; assembly: GCA_016927755.1. Classification (GTDB taxonomy): domain Bacteria; phylum Planctomycetota; class Phycisphaerae; order UBA1845; family JAFGLZ01; genus JAFGLZ01. The sequence goes on along the minus strand of JAFGLZ010000039.1, from coordinate 2,598 downwards.
CCAGGCGCTCACCGACGGCAGCGCGCTGAACACCGAAGACGTGCCCCCGCTGTCCAGCGCGGCACGGGAGACCCTGCAGGCCTACGACATGACGCTCCAGATGCAGGTTGAGGTCGAGCACCTCAGGAAGCTGCTGGTCGAGCGCGAGCGGGAGCTGGCCGAGCTCCACAAGAGAGCCGGTCTGTTGGCCGAAGCGGTTCCGGACGCCGTCGGCGGCATCGAGGCCGGGCTGCCCGATGCGAAAGCGATGAGGGCCGACTTGGCCAGCCTGGACGCGCGCGTCCGTGCCCTGGAGCAGGAGATGGCCGCGATGAAGCGCCCGACTCCCCAACTTGATCCGTAGTGCGTCAGGCACACGGGGCCGGATAAGAACCCGGGAGGCTGGCGCGACCAGCCCGATTCGAGGCCAGGAGAGAACCGGAAAGACAGAGCCGATGCATTTGCCAGACAGCAACAGTGAGCAAGGGGACCAAGCTCGAGACGGACGGCTCGTCGATCAGCCGACGATCGACGTCATCGTCTGCGTCCACAACGCCTTGGACTACGTGAAGTCTTGCCTCGAGTCCGTCGCGCGGAACACCCCGTGGGACCGCGCTCGCCTGCTCATCGTCAACGATGGGTCCGACGAGCCGACTTCGCGGTATCTGCGGGAGTTCCAGACGAGCCACGACTTCGCGACGCTGATCCCCTCGACCGAGGCCGAGGGGTACACCAAGGCGGCCAACAAGGGCCTCCGCGCCTCGGCCGCCGACTATGTCGTCCTGCTCAACAGCGACAGCGTCGTTCCGCCGCGGTGGGTCGATCGCCTGATCGAGTGCGGCCAGAGCGACGCTCGAATCGGTGTCCTCGGGCCCCTCTCCAACGCGGCGTCCTATCAGTCGATCCCGGACATCCGCAGCTCGAAGGGCGAGTGGGCCGTCAATCCGCTACCCGAAGGCGTGAACGTCGACGACTTGGCGGCCAAGGTCCACGAACTCTCCGACCGGGCCTTTCCGCGAGTGCCCTTCATCAACGGGTTCTGCTACGTCATCAAGCGGGCGGTCATCGACGCCATCGGGCTCTTCGACGAAGAGACCTTCCCGATGGGCTTCGGCGAGGAGAACGATTACTCGATCCGCGCTCGCCACGCCGGCTTCGAGCTGGCCATCGCCGATCACGGCTATGTGTACCACGCCAAGAGCAAGAGCTTCGGCCCGGAGCGTCGCCGCCAGCTCGCCCGCACCGCCAGGCAGGCCCTGGAGCGCAAGCACGGGCCGGAGAAGGTCCAGGCTGGCGTGAATATGCTGGAGGCCAACCACCGATTGGAGAAGCTTCGCCAGTCGGTCCGCGATCATCTGGAGGTACGCGAGAGCCAAAACCTCCTGCCGGAGGTCCGGGGGATGAAGATCCTCTACCTGCTCCGAGGTCGGGGTGGCGGTGGGGGGGTGCACTCCATCTATCAGGAGGCCTCGGGCATGCGGCGGTTCAGCGTCCACACCGAAATCGCCTTGCCGCGGAAGGTCGAGGAGAGCTATCGGGCCTCCTACCCCAGTGCTCCCGAGGGGCTGTTCTGGTACTTCGACGACGAAGCGGACCTTTGGCGACACGCCGAGACGTTCGACGTCGTCGTCGCGACGATCTTCACGACCGTCCGCCCCCTCGAGAAGCTTTACGAGCGTGTCCCGACGATCGTGCCGGCCTACTACATCCAGGACTACGAGCCCTGGATCATCCGCGACCCAACGCCCGAGCTCGTCCGGGAGGCCGAGGAGTCCTACACCGCCATCCCCGACATGCTGTGCTTCGCCAAGACGGACTGGATTCGAGAGACCGTCCGCAAGAAGCACGGAACCTTCGTCCACAAGGTCAGTCCGAGCCTGGACACGTCCGTCTACTACCCGGACCGCATCAAGAAGAAGAAGGGCGGGCCCGTGGACGTCGTCGCGATGGTCCGTCCGACAACGCCCCGGCGGGCGCCAAGGGAGACGATGGAGATCCTCAGGGCCGTCCAGCAGAAGTACCCCGACCTGGTCCGCGTCACGGTCTTCGGCAACGACCCCGAGTCGGCGGAATTCAAGGCGATGCCGCGCGACTTCGAATTCGTCAACCGGGGCATCCTCGTCCGCGAGGAGGTGGCCGAGCTGATGGGCGCCGCCGACGTCTTCGTGGACTTCTCCGTCTACCAGGCCTTCGGCCGAACGGGCCTCGAGGCGATGGCTGTCGGCTGCGCCACGATCCTGCCGAAGGAAGGCGGCGTCTACGAGTACGCCGTGCATCGAGAGAACGCTCTCATCGTCGATACGTCCGACAGGCAGGAGTGCATCGCCGCCCTGACCGAGCTCGTGACCGACGTCGACCTTCGCAGCAAGCTGAAATGGAACGGTCTGGAGACGGCCTCACGCTTCAGCATCCGCTCCGCCGTCATCTCCGAGCTCAAGGTGTTCAGCGAAGCCGTCAAGAAGAAGCGAGCCTGATCCGTCCGCAACAAAGACCTGCCAACGCTCCCGTTCCGAGAAGGCCGAACGGCGCCATGATAGGGGTAGGAAGGACCGGTTGAGTTCCCGGTCCCTCCCCCCTCCGAACCGTACGTGCGGATCTCCCGCATACGGCTCTCCGGTC
>JAFGLZ010000038.1 GCA_016927755.1 Phycisphaerae bacterium | reverse complement strand
GGCGGCCCACTGGCCGGGCCAGCCGACGACGACGATGACGCCCTCGCTGAGCCACTCGACGTTGAAGTAGGACAGGTCGGAGTTGGTGGGTCGTCCGCCGGCGGCGGCGATGCGCTTGGCGGCCTTCGGGACGAGTGGGGTTCTGTGGGGCTCGTAGTCGGTGGGCAGGCAGGGGCTGCCGGTGTAGTGGTGTAGGACGAATTCGGCGAGCTTGTCGGGTTCGACCGGCGCGACTGGGGGGCGCTCGAAGCCGGTATCGAGGGCCATGACGTCGGACAGGATGGGGGTGTCCTTGGGGCCGGTGTTCTTGAGGTAGAGGGTCCACTCGACGGTGGGGAAATCGTTGTACTGGATGGCGACGCATCGGACGACCAGGCCGGTGGCGGGGTCGGTGGCGATGATGGTGTGTTCGGTCCGGTTCTTGTCGAGGGGCTTGGCGCTTCGCTTGATGTCCCAGGTCTTGAAGAGTTCGGCCGAGGGCTTGCCGTCATACTTGAAGGAGAACGGCAGATCGTTGGCGTACTGCTTGACTTGCTGGCCCTTCAGCACGGGCAGGTCGGAGAGGTAAAGGGCCTTGCCGTCGGCGAGCTCGACGCGGGCGTCGACCCAGTCGGCCTGATCGCAGGCGATGCCGTCGCCTGCGTTGGCGACGGTGAGGGCGAACTCGGTTGCGCCGTTGAGGTCGACGGTGACGGGGACACCTGGCATGCCCTCGCGCATAACGTCGGAGCGGAAGGCGTCTTTGTCTTTGACGCGAACGGCGAAGACAGCGCTGCCCCGGCCGGGGATGGTCTGGGGGTTGCTGTCGACGCCGACGAGGGCTTTGAAGGTCTTGCCGGGGGCGGGGAGCCGCACGACGACGTTGCTGACGGCGTGGCAGAAGAGTCCGCGCCGGTACTGCTTGCCGTCGAGGCGGAGGGGCTGGCCTGCCCAGGCATTCTTCTGTACGGGATCGTTATTGGCCAGGACGATGAGTCCGAACTCGGGCAGGGGGACTTCGGTCTTGCCGGCGAACTTGGCGGCGACCCAGCGCTGCGCCTCAAGCATCTCGTCGGGCGTGGGTCGGCATTGATCGGAGGGATTGGTGAGCAGCATCAGCAACAAGGGGCTTACGTTCATGGGGTCTGACTCCTGAGTCACGGGTACACCGGTGCGTTGCCGCGACCGCATTGAGGCCCGTTGAGCCGAGGGGGCTTCGCGGGGCGGCACTCACTCACTTCAGAAGGCGTAGAGGATATACGCAGGTACGGCGGTGTGTCGATGGGGCGAGGCGACAGCGTCGGGGATTGGACTGGGTGTCGGGGTCGTGGGTGTGACGATCGCCCTGGACGTTCTTTCACGGGCTGAACGCCCGCAGTATGGAGAATGACGGATCGGCCGACGACGGTTGCTCAGAATGGAGGCTCCTTGGGCTGGGTGGAAGGGGAAGAGCCGTCGAGGTCGGCGGCCAATCGGTTCGGGTCGAGTTTCCAGACGGCGTTGGGTTCGAGGACGTGGAGCTCGATGGCGCCTATTCCAGTCCACTTCATGACCGCGCGGTCCTGGCCATTGGCGTCGGTGAACGTCCACACGGGCATGCTGTCGCGGAAATCCTCGTCCACCTCGCAGGCCATCCACGCTATGCAGCCGACCCAAGGGCCGATGACCGCGAGGACTGCGACGATGCCGCCGACGATGAGGGTCAGGCGGAGGCGGCGGACCTGTCTCTCGAGTTGGGGGACCCGCTCCGAATCGTTCTGTGGGTCGGCGTTCTGAATGGTCATGGGGGGTCTCCGTGAGGCGATCGATGATGTTACATAGGCGTTACAGTCGCCGCGTGAAACGCCACGTACATTATCCGTGGGGGAGGGGGAATGCCAGCGCTCGGGCCCCGATGACCCGGCGTGAACCCGCACTTCGGGGGCACCCGTCGAAGGCGGATCTCGCCGCGCCGGTGTTCGTCATGGGCAAGACGCCCATGCTACGCGTCAGGGGAATGCTAGCGCTCGGTCATAGTGGATCGTGAGGCGTCTGCGGAGCAAACGTTCATCGTGGGCGGCGCTTGAGACATTCAGGGGCGATTCTGCGCGAGAGAGACCAGAGAGCGAAGGAGACGAGGAATGCGACGGCGAGGATGGACGGCGTTTGGGTTGGGCGTTGTGATCCTGACGGCGGGGGGCGCGTCGGCGGCGGATGCGGGAAAGCTCGTACCCAAGGTCACGGACGTGGCGGTCTTCAAGGACGGGCATGCTTTGGTGATGGCCAAGGGGCGGGCGTCGCTGGCGGAGGGTTGGTGCGAAACGACGGAGGTACCGGTTCCGGTGCTGGGGACGTTCTGGGCGTTCGCGGGGCGCGACGAGGCGAGGGTCGATTTCGTGAGCGCGGTGCTGGAGGACAAGGACGGGCATCGTCCGTGTAGGGACGTTCGGGAAGTGCTGCAGGCCAACGGGGGGAGGCGGGTTCGGATCGTGGAGCATCTTGGACAGGGGGAACTCGTGACGCATGAAGGCGTGCTGGTCGACATGCCGGCCTCGGACGCAGTGCCGGAGCAGGAGATCAAGGCGTCCGGCTCGGTGACTCCGTGTCACCTGTCAAGTCGTCTGGCGGCTCCGATGGGCGGAGCGAAGGACCATGGCCGGGATCGGCCATTGCCGTCATACGTGCTGTTGAAGACGGACGGCGGGACGCACCTGATCGACCCGCAGCGGATCCAGGGGATTTGCTTTCCGAACGAGTCGCCGATCGTTCAGACGTCCGAGCGGCAGCAGGTCCGCACGATTCGGTTACGGGTGCTGGAGCGCGGGCGGCCGCTCGCGGGAGGGTGCGACGTGGGCTTCGTGTATTTGCAGCGGGGGATTCGATGGATTCCCAGCTATCGGATCGAGCTACTGGGGGAGGGCCGGGCGCGGGTGGGTCTGCAGGCATCGGTGGTGAACGATCTGATTGATCTGGTCGACGCGGACTTGCGTTTGGTCGTGGGAGTTCCGACGTTCCTGTTCAGCGACCAGCGGTCTCCGGTTGGGCTGAGTGACCGATGGCCGAATCTGAGCGAGTGTTTCGCCGTCGCGCGGCCGGACGATCACTTGCGGGCGTCGCGGCGCGGGGAGCGTGTGAATCTGAGTAACGCGGTGATGTCGCAGGTTAGCGGAGCGGCGATGGGAGACGTCGACGCCGGTCAAGAGATGCCCTTCGAAGGAGAGGGTCAGTTGGAGGACTTGTTCCTCTATGAGCGGCCGAAGGTGACGTTGAAGAAGGGCGGTCGAGCGGTGATCGGGCTGCTCGATGCGGAGGTGGCGTATGAGGACGTCTACACGCTGGACGTTCCGGTCGAGGTCAAGGGCCTGATCAACGTGATGCACGAGATTCGTCTGACGAACAGTTCGGACAAGCCGTGGACGACGGGTCCTGCGATGGTGCTGAGGGAGGGGTCGATTCTGTGCCAGCAGATGCTGAAGTACACGTCGCGGAAGAACAAGGTGGATCTGCCGATCACGGTCGCCACGGACGTCAATGCTCAGCGCAAGGAGGTGGAGACGGGTCGTGAGATGAACGTGCGGATCGGGCACCGGCAGTACACGCGCGTGAGCCTTCACGGGACGCTGACGATCACGAACTTCAAGCAGCGCGTCGTGAAGGTATTCGTCACGCGGAGGGTCAGGGGGACGGCGTCGCAGGCGTCCGGCGGGGGCAAGATCGAGATGGAGGACCTCGACGCTCACAATCCGCTTTCGAAGATCACGTGGGAGTTGCGGATCGAGCCGGGCAAGACGGCGACGCTGGAGTACGATTGGCAGTGCTTTCAGGGGTGAGGGGCAGGCGGGGCGGTTAGGTATGGAAACGGGGCGTGTGGGGAGTAGGATGGGTGCGGTGCTGCGGCGGGGGACAGTGATGGGTAGGCGAATCGCTGGACGAGGCGACTCATGCCGGGCAAGAAGGTCTTGGTAATCGAGGACGACAGGGCGATCCGTCAGGGCATTGTCGATGCGCTGACGTTCGCGGGGTACGGGACGATCCAGGCGGACAACGGTCGGGACGGGCTGGATCGGGCGATCGGGGTCGACTGCGATCTGATTCTGCTCGATCTGATCCTGCCGGGTCGGGACGGGCTGGAGATCCTGAAGGAGGTCCGTGGGGTTCGACCGACGCTGCCGGTAATTATTCTGACGGCGCGTGGGGAGGAGAACGATCGCGTTCGGGGTCTGCAGCTCGGGGCGGACGACTACGTGGTCAAGCCGTTCAGCGTGAAGGAGCTCTTGGCGAGGGTGGAGGCGGTGCTTCGTCGGAGTCCGGAGCGGCCGTCGGACGTGGCGGAGGTGGGGCTGCCGGGGGGTGTGGCGGACCTGCGTCGGTGCGAGGCGCGATTCGACGACGGGGGGCGCTACGATCTGTCGGAGCGGGAGGTCGAGTTGCTGCGGTATCTGGCGATGAACGCGGGTCGGGCGATCTCTCGGGACGAGATTCTGACGCGGGTCTGGCGGATCGAGGCCAAGGGGATCCAGACGCGGACGATCGACATGCACGTGGCCCGTCTGCGCGAGAAGCTGCGTGACGATCCGTCGAATCCGACGATCATCCGGACGGTTCGGGGGAAAGGGTACATGCTCTCGGGGCCGGAGCGGGGACAATGAGACGGCCTTGGCATACGTGGCTGATCTTCGCGTGGTGCATGGCGCTCGTGCTCGGGACGATGACGTGGATCAGCGTGGTGGTTCTGGGCATCGAGGCGGAGCGGGTCGAGGCGCGGCGGCAGGCGCTGCTCGAAGAGAACGTCCGGCTGGCGTTGTGGCGGATGGACTCGGCGGTGGCTCCGCTGATCGCGGAGGAGACGGTTCGTCCGTACTTCGACTATGTCTCGTTCTATCCGGCAGAGCGCGCGTACACGCGGATGTTCACGGGGATCGAGCCGGGGGAAGCGCTGGCTCCTTCGCCGCTGCTGACGCTTGATTCGCCGTACGTGGTGATCCATTTCCAGATTGGTCCGGATGACCGGTTGACGTCGCCTCGGGTTCCCGTGGGCGACATGCGTGACTTGGCCCTTCGGGGCTACACGACCGAGGAGAAGGTGCAGGTGGCGGAGCGCCTTCTGGGTCAGGTCGGCGGAGAGGTCGATCGGCAGCGGCTGTTGGCTGTTCTGCCTCGGACGGAGCCGCGACCCGCTACTGCTCCGGTTCAGTGGCTTGCGGCTGCGAACCGCCCGCAAGGGGACAGCCCAGCGGCCCAGAGCGCCTTCGAGGGACAGTTCCGCGCGAGCAACGTGGCGCAACTCCAACAACAGGCAAAGCAGGGCGCGAAGCGCGCCCTGCCTCGGCAGCCAGTGTCCAACATCAGCGAGGGCCTGATTTATCCGCTGTGGGTGGATTCGGAGCTCCTGCTGGCGCGGCGGGTCGTCGTTGACGGCCGGGAGTACGTGCAGGGCTGCCGGCTCGACTGGTCGAAGATCGAGTCGTGGCTGCTCGAGGGCGTGCAGGACTTGCTGCCGGGCGCAAAGCTGGTCAAGGCGGAGGCGCGGGCGGGGACCGCGGGACCTCGGATGATGGCGGCGCTGCCGGCGAGGCTGATTCCGGGGACGGTGCCGGTCGAGGCGGGTTCGAGTCGGTCTCCGATGCGGTTGTCGCTCGTGATCGCGTGGGCGTGCGTGCTGCTGGCGGCGGTCGCGGTGGGCGCGCTGTTGCGGGGGACGCTTGCGTTGAGCGAGCGTCGCGCGGCGTTCGTCTCGGCGGTGACGCACGAGCTTCGCACGCCGCTGACGACGTTTCGGATGTACACGGAGATGCTGTCGGAGGGGATGGTGCCGGACGAGGGGAAGCATCGGGAATACCTGGGCACGCTTCAGACGGAGGCCGAGCGGCTCAGCCATCTAGTCGAGAACGTGTTGGCGTGTGCGCGGCTCGAACGAGGTCGGGCGGCGGAGCGCGTCGAGACGGTGACGGTAACGCAGTTGCTCGATCGTGTGACGGATCGGTTGGAGCGGCAGGCGTTGCAGGCGGACATGCGGCTGGCGGTTGAGATCAACGGGGCGATGATGCAGCGATCGATTCGTGTGGACACGTCGGCGGTCGATCAGATTCTGTTCAATCTGGTGGACAACGCGTGCAAGTACGCGGGCGCGGCGTCGGACAAGCGGGTTCACCTTGAGGTTTCCGAACGGGGCGGGTGGCTGGTTCTTGCCGTGGTGGATCACGGTCCGGGGGTTCGCGAGCAGGACGTTCGCCGCATTTTTCAGCCGTTCTTCAAGTCGGCGAGCGAGGCGGCGGAGTCGGCTCCGGGGGTGGGGCTGGGTCTGTCGCTGGCGAGGCGGCTTGCGCGGAGCGCGGGGGGTGATCTTCGGGTCGGCCGGGCCGACGGAGGGGGGGCGCGGTTCGAGCTGTGGCTGCCTGATGCGACCGCGTCATGAGAGGAGCGGGAGCGGAATCGCCTGTCCCGTGGCGATACTTCTGGCAACGGCCTCGGTGAACTCCATGTACTTGACGCCGTCCTCGAACGTCGTGTGCGTTACCGCGCTGTTGCCGCGGATGGCGTCGAGGCCCATGTCGGAGCTCCTTCGATCCAAACTGTCCGCGGCAGCGAATGAACCGTCTTCCCGCGTTACTCGCTCCTCCAGAAGCGGGGCATGAAGAGCACGAAGACGGCGTAAACCTCGAGCCGGCCCAGGACCATGAGCAGCGACATGACGATCTTGGCCGGGGCGGAGAAGAAGCCGTAGTTGGCGGTCGCGCGGACCTCGGCCAGACCGGGCCCGATGTTGTTGAGCGTGGCTGCGGCGGCGGTGGCGGCGGTATCGATGTCGATTGGCTTTCCGAACTCCTGACACAGCATGATCAGGATCGTACCCGCGGCGAAGAGGAAGAGGATGATGCATACGTAGACGAGGGTGGCCAATCTAAGGTCGGGGTCGATGGGGGCCCTGCCGACGCGGATGGGTCGAATGACGTTCGGTCGGAAGACCTTCTCCAGTTCGGCCCAGATGATTTTCGCGGCCATGATGATTCGGACCACCTTGATTCCGCCGCCGGTGGATCCGCCGGAGCCTCCGATGAACATGAGGATCAGCAGCGTACACTTGGCGATGAAGGGCCAATGATCGAATTCGGCGGTACAAAAGCCGGTGGTGGTCTGGAGGCTGACGGTCTGGAACAGGCCGTATCTGACGGCGGTCCCGAGCGACGGGCCGACGTGGTTCTCCTCGGTCGTCATGACGGTTCGGCCGTAGAGGGAGGCGATGATGATGCACGAGGCGACGGCGATAATGCCGAGGTAGACGCGAAGCTCCCGGTCCTTGAGGACATTGGTGAGGCGTCCCTGCGCGATCTGGTAGTAGAGGCCGAAGTTCACGCCGGCGAGGATCATGAAGAAGATGATGACGCCCTCGATGGCGACGGAGTCGTAGGCGCCGATCGAGGCGTTTCTGGTCGAGAATCCGCCGGTGGCCAGGGTGGCGAAGGTGTGGCTGAGCGCTTCGAACCAGGACATTCCACAGAGTCGCAACGAGGAGGCTTCGATCAGCGTCAACAAGAGGTAGATCAGCCAGAGGGCACGGGCGGTCTCGCGGATTTTGGGGCGGACGCCTTCGGGGGTGGGACCGGGGGATTCGATCCGGAACAGTCGCTTGCCTCCGACGCCGAGGGCGGGGAAGACGGCGACGAATAGGACGATGATCCCCAAGCCGCCGAGCCAGTGGGTGAAAGCTCGCCAGAAGAGGATGGCGGGCGGGCAGGCTTCGATGTTGGTCAGGATGGAGGCGCCCGTTGTCGTCAGGCCGGACATGGTCTCGAAGTAGCAGTTGACGTACTGCGAGAATGGCGAGACGTGGTCGAGGGAGGTCTGTAATTTGGCCCAGAAGTAGAAGGGCAGACCGGCGAGGCCCGCCCCGGCCAGCCAGGAGACACCGACGAGGAGCAGGGCCTCGCGTCTGCCGAGGCCGGTTCGGGAGGTTTTACCGAAGGCGTACGCGGCGCCGCCGAGGACGAGGCAGATGGCCATTCCCGAGAGGAAAGCGATGATCGCGGGCATCTCTTTCGGGTTTCCGCGGACGTAATCTCCGACGGCCCAGGCTAGGCTGAAGACCATGGAAGCGCCGAGGACGACGAACAGGACACCGAGTTGGCGAAGGACGTAGCGATAGTCCACGCATCACCTGCCGAGGAAGAACCTTCGAAGCTCTTTCTCCATCCCGTGCTTGGCAATGACGACGACGGAGTCGCCAGGGTCGATTCGGTCCGTGGCGGTCGGCACGTGGACGGAAGATCCCCGTTGGAGGGCGGCCACCATCAGCCCGGCGGGGAATGGCACGCTCCTGAGCGGCTGGCCCACGGCGGCCGAGTCGCGGTCGGGCGTAATCTGATAGACGTCGGCGACGCCTTCGGCGAGTGTGGCCATGAGCTGCAGGGGCGACTCGTCGGCGATTCGGAGGATCTCTCGCGAGGCGGTGATGCGCGGGGAGAACGCGCGATCGAGGCCGATCTGCTCGAGCAGGTTCAGATAGGTCGGCTGCTGGATGACGACGATGCTTCGCCGGACGCCCATGGACTTGGCCTGAAGGGCGCCGAGGATGTTGTGCTCGTCGCTGTCGGAAACGGCGACGAAGACGTCGGCATCCTTGATTCGCTCTTCGTTGAAGGTCATGGCGTCGGTGGGGTCGCCCTGCATGACGGTGACGTGCTCGAGCTTGTTGGACAACTCCTCGGCTCGGGCTCGGTTGGTCTCGAAGAGGCGGATAGAGAAGTTCCGTCCTCGGAACTCTCTCGCGAGCCAGACGCCCATGGCCGAGCCGCCCATGACGATCATGCTTCGTCTGGGGAGCCCACCGGTCAGGAAGAACTTCTGTGCATCCTCGAACCGGGCGGTCTCGCAGAGGAGGGTGATGATATCGCCGATTTCGAGGACGGTTTTGGCGCTTGGGATGAGGATGTCGTTTCCGCGTTCGACGGTACCGATCAGGGTTCCCGGTGGGAGCTTGCCGCGCAGGGCTTCCAGGGGCTTTCCGAGGGCCTCGGCGTCGTCGGCGACGGCGAGCTGCTGCATCTCGATCTTTCCGCGCGCGAAGTGCTCGATGGCCATGGCACCTGGGTTTCGGACGAACCGGGCGACCTCCATGGCGGTCAGGTACTCCGGGAAGACGAGTGCATCGATGTTGAGCCGGGCGGCGTAGTCGGTGCCGGAGCCAGGGTGATAGGTGGAGTGGTGCGCTCGGGCGATGGTCTTCTTGACGCCGAGCGATTTGGCGATGGTGGCACAGAGGAGGTTGGTCTCGTCGGAATCGGTCGCGGCGACGAGGAGATCGGCGTCCTCGACGCCGGCGTCGCGGAGGATTCGGGCGTCGCACGCGGGGCCTTGGAGCGTGCGAACGTCGAGCGCATCCTCGAGCGTCTCGAGCGTCTCGACGGACCGATCGATCATCACGATGTTATGTCCGGCGGCGGCAAAGACCTCGGCCGTGTGACGACCGACCTGGCCGGCGCCGACGATGATGATATCCATATCGCCATCCTCGCGGGGGCGATGATACTCCGAACGCGCATGGGATGGAACCATGGAGTGCGGCGGGCGGCGCGGCCCCGCCGCGACATCTTGACTCGACGTCGCATCCGAGCGGCGAGAATGCCGCGGCTCGGAGCGCTCCGTGTTACGGGCTGTGGGCGATCACGCTGTCGTTGCCGTCGACGGGCCAGCAGCCGGACGTGCCTGCGAGGATGCCGTTGGCATTCTCGTAGATCAGATCCAGGTGCTGGTAGGACGTGCCGACGGGGTACTCGTCGCGTGGCAGCCCGCAGGCGGGGGTCTTCTCGAATGAGCAGTGGCCGTCCTGGTAAAGGACATTCTGACCCTCACCGGAGTGGTGGGTCGAGTTGAAGGGCCGCCATTGGGACGGAAGCCAGTTGTTGAAGTCAACGTCTTGTCCCTCTCGACGGATCTTTCCGACAGAGGCGAAGCACTTGTCCGTAATCATGGGTTGGCCGGGGTCGCACCACTCCCCCGGTGCGAGCTTCGATGCGACGTAGGGGTACGCATACCCGTAGCTGAGGTTGAGGCCGGTCTCGAAGTCGTAGTAGGTCATTGGGTTGGCCGTGTTGTCAGAGGTGTCGGGGCTCGATGGGCAGATGAACTGCTTGTTCGTGGTGTTGCCAGCCTTGATGAGGATCCAGAAGCATTGACCGACGCTCGGCTTGTCGTGAGCGAGATGACCGTCCAGACGATGGGTTCCGATCGGCGAGAGCTCGGCCCCTCCGGAGGCGCCGGGCGCGAACGGGGCGATGGGCCAAGCTTCGTTGAAGTCGTTCGCGTAGATCTTGCAGGACTGCCCGATGCATCGGACGTTGGCGGCACAGACCGCGCGTTTGCTCAATCCCCCTGATCTCTCCAGCCTTGGGAGGGAGACGAGCCATACGATGAAGACGACGGACAAGGATCCGACGACGACTTCGACCCATGTGATTCGCTTATCGCTCATGATTTGACTCCTTGACGCACCGGCGCGCATCGTCCCCGCCACGGTCAGCGAGATCGTTTGACCGACACGGGCTCCTGGCCGCGCGAGGGCGGCGCGGGAATCGGTCGGCGCGCGGGGATCGCGCCCGATGTCCTTGGTGGCCTCAGTTTGTCCGTCTATGCAAAAAGGAGCCATTCAGAGAGATGAGGCCGTTGACGCGGACTCGTCCTTCTTGCGTCGCAACGGTCATCGTCGGGGGGGGAGCGCGTGATACTTATGAGGAGATGATAGCGGTACGAAACGAGATTCCGCGATTCCGCCGCCTCGACGATTGCTCCGGCCAGCCTCCTGTGAGCTCCTGTTAATCCCTCTAAGGTAAATCTACACCGGGTTCTCAGATTGTCAAAAGCTAACAACGGATTTGATTGGTTTCGAATGCGCGTGGGGGGCGCGGCTCTAGGTTTGGCGGGGCCCTGAATCTCGAAGGGGAGAGCGGGAGTCAAGGCGGCCCCCTTAGTTGACCGATTGTATGTTAAGGTACCTGTGCGGGCACACAGGGTGCTGACCCTCTGCCTGGCTGACGGGCGGCCCGTCTAGATCGGACAACAGCAATGGACCCAATGCAGGTTGCCAAGATTTTCGCTCAGTCGCTCTTGCTCGGAGCCTTGATCGGGCTTCAGCGCGAACGGCAGAAGCGCCCGATCGCGGGGATTCGGACGTTTCCGCTGGTGGCGGCGCTGGGGACGGCATGCGCGCTGCTGGCGCGGCAGTACACGGGCTGGATCTTGGCGGCGGGCTTTCTGACGATGGGCGGGTTCGCAATCACGAGCGGGATCCTGCGTTACCACGTCAAGAAGGGCCTGAGCACGACGACGCAGATGGCGATGCTGCTGACGTTCGCGTTGGGGGCCCTGCTCGTCCAGGGCCCGCCGTTCATCGCCATCGCGGTGGGCGTGGTGATGGCCGCCCTGCTGCAGTACAAGCCGGAGCTGCACGGATTCGCGCAAGGGCTTCAGTCGAAGGACGTGTACGCGGTCGTTCAGTTCGCGTTGATCACGTTCGTCGTACTGCCGGTCCTTCCGGACAAGACGGTCGATCCGTTTCACGTGATCAGTCTGCGACAGGTGTGGTGGATGGTGGTGCTGGTCTCGGGAATGAGCCTGGCCAGCTACGCGGGGTTGAAGCTTCTCGGGGGGAGATACGGCACGCTGGTCAGCGGACTCGTGGGCGGTCTCGTTTCGAGTACGGCCACGACGCTGACGCTTTCTCGAAGGACCAAGCAGGGAGAGTCGGTGGAGATGGCCTCGGCGGCGATCATGGCGGCCTCGGGGGTGGTCTTCCTTCGGATCGCCGCGATCGTGGGCGTGATCGAGGTTAGTATCCTGCCTCGGTTGATCGTTCCGATGGCGGGGCTTTTCGTCGTGGGCGTGGTTCTGGCCGCGTTGTTGGCGTTTCGGCAGACGCCGGAGGACGTCGCGCTTCCTGAGATCAAGAACCCTTGCGAGGTGCGTTTCAGCCTTATCTTCGCACTCATGTACGCCGTGGTCCTGTTTCTGCTCGCGGCGGGGCGGCACTATCTGGGCAACGAGGGGATCTACGTCGTCTCGGCGGTGAGCGGTCTGACGGACATGGACGCCATCGCCATCTCGGTCGCGCGGCTGGTGGGCGTCGAATCGCTGGATATGCGGACGGCGGTTCGAGCGATCATCGTCGCATCGATGGCGAACATGGTTTTCAAGACGTGCCTGGTGGCGGCGCTCGGAAACCGGCGGCTCCTGAAGCGGACGGGAATCGGTTTCGGGGTCCTGTTTGCCACGGGCATCGCGGCGGTGGCTTTGGTCTGACGGTCGGGTGTCGTCGGCGCGAAGACGGCAAGCGCGGGGGCTCTGCTTGGCGGCAACCGGAAGCGGCGTCGAGGCCCGGCGGGGTAGGCCGCCGCACTCCATAGTGGTCTCTTGTCCGGCAGCGGAGACTGACGACGTTGCAGGACTTGTGGGATCGCGCTACGTCAGGAGTCCGATCTTCTTCAGGTACGCAGCCGAATCGGCGACGTACTGTTTCTGCTGCTCGGCGGTCATTTCGACGCCGGCCATGCCTTCCAGCTCCATGGTGAAGGGTCCGTCGTAACCTCGATCGGTCAGGAGCTTGATGATCGTCGGGTAGTCGACGACGCCCGTTCCCAACGTGGGGAAGTAGTGCTTCTTGAATCCGCCGTCGGTGTCCTTGAGGTGGACGCCTTCGACGAAGGGCAGGACCTTCTTGATCTCGGCGACGGCGTCGACGCCTTCGTTGTAGTAGTAGACGTTGGCGGTATCGAAGTTGACGCGGACGTTGGGATGGTTGACGGCGGCCATGGTCTCGGCGCCGACCTGGCCGTTGGTGACGAGGTCGGGGTGCGTTTCGAGCATGACGAAGACGCCTCGCTTTGCGGCCTCGTCGCCGGCGGCGCGAAGGCGGTCGTAGACGACGTTTCGGTCGTTCTCGCCGGCTTTGACGCTGACGAAGAGCCGGTTGCAGCCGAATTCCTTGCAGAGGTCGCATTGCGACGCGATTGCGGAGACGACGATGTCCTCGCCAACCTCGCAGGTGCCCTGGAACGAGCCGACGGACAGTCCGTTGTCGGCGAGCAGCTTTCGCGTCTTTTCGATTTGGTCGGCGGGGGGAACGGGGATCTCGACGTAGCGAATGCCGACCGTCGGGAGGTGAGCCCATGCCTGGTCGGCGTACTTGCCGTAGCTGGCCGTCCGGCAGGAGACGTAGTGAGGCATCTTTGCGTCCTTTCCATAGGGTGTCGGTTGATCAATCGAAAGCGAGTTTCCGGCGGAAGGTGCGCGCGAACAGGCCGTGGAGCCGCCCCATCATCAGCGCGCAGTAGAGCCCTGCCCCGATCAAGATGGTCCAGGCGAAGAGACCCATCAGGAGGGAGCCGATGCCCTTCTCGATTCCCTCGCGGATGACGATCAGGAGCGTGTCGATGGCCCAGCCGATGACGCTGGACATGATGCCGAGGTAGATTCCCAGCATGAAGACCACGACGGCGAACAGGAAGAGGTAGTGGACGATGGTGCCGGCGATGGATCGGAGGATGCGGCCGGGGCTCATGCCGCCGAGGCCGGGCATGAGCGCCAGACCGATGATGGTCATCGGCACGGTGAAGGTCAGCAGGCATAGGGCGGCGATGCTGACGGGCGACATGATCTGCTTGGCGTCGTCGAGGGACTTGGGAACGACGAATTCGCCTCCTGAGACAAGATGGTTCACGCCGAGGAACACGAGCGCGTAGGCGACCAGGAGGGTGAGGTAGCCGACGATGCCCGAGCCGATCGTACCGAGGTTCCATGGCAGATCGGGGGGTTTGTCGCTCTCGACGACGGTGTTGCGCGCCGCGTCGAGGAGTCCTGAATAGCCCATTCCCGCGAAGTAGACGCCCTCGAAGACGAACATGGCGGCCAGGAGGACGGGCACCCAGGAGATGTCCGCCTCCGGTGCGATGGGGTTGAGTGCCACGCCCATGACGAACATCAGGACGAGGCCGATGGGCAGCAGAATCGCTCCACCGGCGACGAGCATTCCGAGGAGGATGGAGCCCATGGCGTCTATCGGGTAGGTGAAGACGGAGAGGATCTCGTCGTAGAAGGCGGCGGCGCCGCTTCCTCGCGACGAGGCCTTGGCGATCTGCTCTCCCTCCTTGAGCGGCGGGACGGCTTTCCAGCAACTGGAGCAGAGAACCTCGACGTAGGGGTCCTCGACCTTGATGACCTTTCCGCAATGGGGGCAGGTGACGGCGAGCTCGTCCTGCATCGCTCGGCGTCTGATCGCTTCGCTGCGACTGGCTCTGGGGATGGGCGCGAATTCGGTAACGATCTGATCGTCCGGACCTTCCTGCCCGGCCTTGAGGGCGGCCAGGTCGATGGAGCTGTCGAGTTGGCTGGTGACGGGATCGGGGACCTTCAGCACGCGGTTGCAGCCCTTGCATCGGACGCGGCGCCCGCCCCAGTCGTCGGGGACCTTGAGCTTCTGGTCGCAGCGATCACAGGAGAATTCGATCGGCATGGTCGCACTGCCTTCCTAGGGCCGGTAGCGCAAACGGCGCACCCATGCCAGAAACTCGCGTTCGACGACCTCGATCCGGCGTCGCCCGAGGACCTCCTCGGCATAGCTCAGTCCGGTGGGGTCGTCCTTGTATCCGTCTCTGAAGCGCTCGTAGAACGCCGTCAGGACGCCTTGTTCCTGGAGGTACATGCAGAAGTACCTTGCCTGCGCATAGTTTAACGTCTCTCGGTCCCCGCGGAAATCGGTTGTCGTCAATAACTTGCGGAGGGGTAGAAATCGCCCGGTTTCGACGGCCTTCTGCAGGGCGGGAAGGCGCCAGTTCTCGCATCCGATCAACTCGCCACGCTGCCAGGCGACCGGATCGCACTGCTCGTGCAGGCTGGCGAGGCCCTCGTTGAACCAGTCGGGGACGTTGGGGAAGTCATACTCGATCAAGGCGTGGGTCAGCTCGTGGATGAGGGTGCCGCTGCCCGTCGAGATGTTCAGCAGCATCGTGTGGCACTCGGGCTTGTAGTAGCCGTAGTAGGATACCCGGTCGTCACCGTAGGCGCGTTTGGCGTGGTCACGGTAGGCGTGTTCGGAGGAGAACAGCAGGACCGTGATCGGACGGTTAGGTCTGGTTCGGAAGTACTGCCGCCACATGGCCTCGGCGGCCTGTCGAATGACGCAGCGGCTCCAGTGTGCCAGTCCGCCGCGCGAAAGATCGCCGGCGACCACGAACGGCGGGTCGACGATGGCCTGATGGTTAAGGTGGATCTGTCGTCGGATGGCTTCGGATTGCTGGTGACACAGCAGATCCAACCCGACGGCGGCGGTCGTGGGCTGGGGAGCTCGCGACGTCGGTTTTGGATGTAGATAGGGCGCGGGCGGGCCTTCCAGGTTCGATCGGAAGGAGGAGATGACGATCAGAGCGCTCATGAGTACGTCCACTGCCAAGAACATCCCCCTTAGACGACCGGTCGGAGGACCAGCCAGACGATGGACGCGATCAGTCCCAGCAGGATCAGGACGATCACGGCCAAGTGGAGCGGCCACCGCCGGACGTACCGACGTGTGGCCCAATCGACGTCGGGGTGGCCCAGCCGCAAACTCAGCCGGTTGCGAATCCCGGGTGGGGCCGGCACGGGTTTCGCCTCGGCCAGCAGCGCAGCGGTCAGTCGACGAACGGCCTCATCGCCGAGATCGGGCGCGCCCAGCTCCCGGCAGCGCGCCAGGAGGGCCTTGCGTCCGGGGTGAGCGGCGATCGTGTCTTCGGGGAGATCGCCGAGCATCGCCAGGGCCATCGCCTCGGATTCCCGAAGCAGCGTCTCGGTGACGGCCGGTCCAAGCTTGGCCAGGTCGCGCCGGCGCTGCCATATTCCCAGAAAGAACTCCTCGAGGGCGCGTTTCGCGACGACCTCGTCGCCCAGTATCGCCAGCAGGCGTCCGTACAAGGCGCCGCCGTGCCGGGCGTAGTAGACGCTGCAGGCCACCAGGTCCTGCCGGCGGATGCGGTCAAACAGCACCTCGTCGGGCAAGGCCGAGTAGTCCGGGAACTCGGGCAACGTCACATGCGGATCGTACCGGCTGGTCTTCAATCGCGTCTCCCGTCTGGTGGCGATCCACTCTCCGATCGGAACGATGCCGTGTGGGCTTCCGCGATCGTCACAGATCGTTTCCGGTCGGCTGTTCTCGTGTATTGCGGGCATCCTTGCCTGTTCCCTCGGCAGGCTGGAAGCCTGCGTTACGACACCGCCGGACTCACCTGGCAAGAACACCGCTAGGCGAGCATCGACCTGTCCGCGTGGCGGTCGAGCCAGTACAGCGTCGTCTCTATCGCGAGGAAGTACTGGTCGAGCTCCAGGAACTCCTCGGCCTTGTGCGCATGGGCGATGTCTCCGGGTCCGAAGAGGACGCACTGGATGCCCGCCTGAGAGAACGGCCCGGAGTCGGCGAAGTAGAAGACTCCCTTGGGGTCATTCTGTCCGGTCAGGTCTCGGCATCCCGCCAGGAGATTCCGGACGAGGGGTCCGTCCGGGTCGGCCTCCATGGCCGCGTGTCCTTCGATCTCGGCCAGCTCGAATGCGTCCGCATCGCCGGGCAGTGCGGCCTCGAGGCGGCGCTTGAAATCGCGAGCGACGTCCTCGTACCGCTGTCCGGGGAGGAATCGGCAGTCGACGCTCGCCTCGCACCGGGGCGCGACGATGTTGATCGCCCTACCGCCCGAGACCATGCTGACGGCAACCGTAGGCGTGCCGAGCAACGGGTGCGTCCGCTCCGCCAACGACGGGGCGAACTGCTGCTCGACGAATCCGATGGCCCGTCCCATCGCGTAGATGGCGTTGCGTCCCTGATCGGGCATGGCGGTGTGGCTGGCCACGCCGTTGGCGATCAGCTTGAACCATAGGGCTCCCTTGTGGGCGGTTACCAGCTCACATCGGGTCGGCTCGCCGACGACGCAGGCGTCGACCCGGAAGCCGCTTTCCATGAGGGCGGTGGCCCCTTGGCACCCCGTTTCCTCGCCGATAGTGGCGATCAGGTGGATCTTGTCCGCGAATCGCCCGCCGCGCTCTCGCGCGATTCTCAGGGCGGAGAGGAACGTCGCTAGGGAGCCCTTGGCGTCGCAGCTCCCTCGGCCCCAGAGCTTGCCGTCTCGAACGTCGCCGCAGAACGGCTCGATGGTCATGCCGCCCACGCCGACGGTGTCGACATGGGCCTGGAAGGCGACGGACCTGGCCCCCTGCTGGTCGGGCCAGTGGGCGGTCAAGTTAGACCTGCCGGGCCAGACCTCGTGGAGGTCGACCGACATCCCCATTCGCCGGCAGAGTCCGGCCAGATGCGCAATGATCCGTTCCTCGGCCCGCCGCTCGTTGGATCGCTCGCGGGACTCGTTGGTGCTGTCGATCCGGACGAGGTCCTGGAGGATCTCGACGGAGCTTGCCTTCTGTGGATCGGTGAGTTTGGACATAGATCAAGCGCTTGCCATTTTGGCGACTTAGGTCAACAATGCAGCTTCAATCTACGGCAAGCGTGCCCGAGTGGCAACCCGGCCAGGAAGGACTCGGGCGCGCCGGACCGATCACGTCGCGATCAGTCGACCATCTCCATCGGGATCGGCGCTGGGAGGAGATCATGCAACTCTACTTCATCAGACATGCCATCGCGGTGGACGCCAGTCCGCGGGTGACCACTCCGGACGGCGAGCGGGCGCTCACCGAGGACGGGGCCAAGAAGATGCGGAGGCAGGCTCGGGCCCTGGAGCAGATGGGCGTAACATTCGACCTGGCATTGACGAGCCCGCTGCTTCGCGCGGTTCAGACGGCGGAGATCGTGTGCGAGGTCCTCGGGTGCGCCGATCGGATGGAGCGCTGCGAGGTGCTGGCGCCGGGCTGTGAGCTGGACGAGATCGTCGAGGTCCTTCGGGGGCACCAATCGCTCGAGAGCGTCGCGCTCGTGGGGCATAATCCGGACTTCGAGGAGATCGCGCCGGCCATCATCGGCTGCACGGCCGAGGGGGGGATGGTCTTCAGAAAGGGCGGCATGTGCCGGATCGACGTGCTGCAGTTCACGCCCCATCTGTGCGGCGAGCTCATTTGGCACCTGACACCGAAGCTTCTTCGGATGATCGAGAAGTGACGTGAGACCGTGTGCCGCGCGGCGGAGGCGGGCGAGCCTTCCGTCAATCGGTGGATTCGCGTCTCTCGATGCAGGCTGGAAGCCTGCGCTGCGAGCGGGGTCGCCTTCCGTCCGTGGACAGACGGGGGGGACGGGACCTGAGTCCCGTGGCGTGCATCTCATTGCTCGAAGTACTCGCGCGTGCGGGGATCGTCTCGAAGCGCGGCGAGGGCGTGATGGAGGCGGGACTTGACCGTGCCGAGGGGGATGGCAAGGGCCGTTGCGATTTCGTCCAAGGACATGTCATCCAGGAAGCGCATGAGCAGGACTTCGCGGTGACCGGTTTGGAGCCGGACCAGGACCGAGGCCAAGTCGTCCGCGGTCGAATCCTCGGGGTCGCAGGGCCTGGCGGGGAGTCCGGCGAGCAAGTCGTCATCCGACGTCGCGGCGTGGCGTTTGCGCCGTCTAGCCAGAGCCAGGTGCTTGACGACCGGATAGAGGAAGGTCGTCATCTTCGCCCGCAACTCGAAACCTGGGAACTTCTCGAGCAGGTAGGCGAACGTGTCTTGGAGGACATCGAGCGCGTCCTCGGCGTCGGCGGTAAATCGGCAAGCCAGGCGAACTACCCAATCGCGATAGCGGCGGTACAGTGTTTCAAAGGCCGCCGCGTCGCCGCGATTGGCTGCGTCAATGATCTCGAGGTCAGTTCGTGGATCCGTCTCGGGCACAACAGCGACCTCACCCCGCCGGCCTCACTCTGATTCTTCAGCAAGGCAGCCAATCGCCAATCGAGGGGCTCATTCCAGAACGACGACGGCCAGGTAATCGAAATCGGGCACAGCGATCTCGATGCCGCCGGCCAAGGGCTTGGCGGTCAGCGACCTGCCTGAGACGACTTCCTGAACCTTCCGGGGAACGGCGCGACCGCAGAGCCAGACTCTGACGCCGGCGCAGGGCGGTGGCGCGGCGGCGGGGGTCTCCGGCTTGCCGCTCTTCGAACGCGCGCGTCCCGTCTGGACCCAGGAGAAGTCGTTGGTCAGCGCGACGGTCAACCGATTCGAGGAGGGGTTCACGAAGCTAACGGCGTGCATTCTCTCTGGGCCGCCGGACACCCGCACGGGGGCGAGCTTCGCCTCGGGCTCGATCCGCCTACCGAAGGCGTCGACGGCGCGCTCCTGGCCGCCGTTGGCGTCGTGCCATTGCCATGCGGGGTCGTTCTCGACGACGAGTCCGCCCGAAGACTTGAAGTCGCTGACGACCTTACGCATTGGCTCGGTGAGCATGTCCGGTGCGGGTAGCACGAGGACCTTAGCTCCCTGTAGCCGCCCTTCCTCGAGTTGACTGTCGGTCACGATGCCGGCCGGGAGCCGCGCGCGGAGAAGTGCCAGGTAGGCCCCGTACGTCGGGTAGAGGACGCGCCTCCAGGCCTCCTTGGGGTCGGTGGCATACTGATCGCGGGCAAGCTCCGGATAGTGGATCATCGCCCAGCGGATGGGTGTAGTCCCCGCGAAGTAGGGGGAGACTTTCTCTCCGAGGGCGAAGGCCTTCTTGAACGCCGGATTGGGAATCGTGTTCTCGGGGACGTCGAGGTTCGCGATGCAGCCGTGGGTGATCATCCCGGCGACGGCGAAGAGCGACGACGTTTCGTCCCGCAGTCCGTGCGTCCAGATGTGCGCGGGGCGGCCGTCGGCCGAATCGCGTGCGAGCGTGTAACCCAGCGCGAGCTTGGCGTCCTTCTCGACCGGTTTCATCGACGCATCCAGCGGGAAGACGACGCCTCCGGGATTCCTGGCGGGGAGGCTGAATTCGGTCTTCATGGAGTCAGCGATGCGGAACAGCCGGTTCGTCATGTGGCGGTCGGCGATGGTCGGCCAGGTGTTGCTGCCGATGAGCATGACGACGCTTGGGTTGCGCTGATGGATCGCGCGGCGCCATTTCAGGAAGGTCCGTTCAATGGTCAGGTTGTTGAAGTCGATCAGACGGTGCCAGACGGGATCGCTCGGATCGGCCCGTTCGGGATGGTCCAAGCCGGTGGCCTGCTTGAAGGCCTTCTTGCAGGAAGCACACCAGCAGCCGGTCTTGGGCATATGGCGTTCGTCGAAGTAGAACCCGTCGGCGCCCATGTCGACCAGCTCGATGGCACGGGTCTGGAAGTAATCCGGGTAGGGCGAGTTGAAGCACATGTAGTCGCCACGGCTCGAGCTGAGGGCCTTGCCGCGCCAGTCTCGGCAGACCCAGTCGGGATGGACCTCGGCCATGTACCGGTCTTCCATGTGCCGATGGTAGACGATGATACGGCAGCCCTGCGCGTGGGCGTTGTCAATGATCTCCTTGGCGATATTCCGGTCCCGTGCGGCCGGCAGCACCGCGCCCACCTTGCTGGGCCACCAGGCCGGCTCAGAGCCACTCTTGATGTGCCGGACGAAGACGCGAGCGCCCATTTCCCGAAAGCCGGCGGCCGCCTTGTAGAAGATCTCCTTGTTCATGAACGACGGGCTCAATCGCGTGTGGGCTTGAACGCGGCAGGCGTCATACCACGCGGGGAGGCGGTAGCCGCTTGCTTCGTCGAGCCAGGCCGGACGAACCGGCGTCAGCGGCTTGGCCAGGAGCGCAAGGGTGTCGGCATCCAACTCGGGAGTGGGCCGGGCGAAGGTCTTCGAGGTGGAGACGCGTCGGTCGAACCGCTCGGCCTCGATCAGGACGTCGACGGGCTGGGCTTCGGCGCGAGCGGATGTGGCCGAGAGGATGCTCTGAAGGACCGCCGCGATCAGTGGACCGTTCCGATGTGCGTACATGGGAATCCCCCGCGACGATGACTAGCGGCGTCAACCTGAACGGAGGTAGGCGTCGAAGACGCGTTTAGCGTCTTCCAACGAGTCTACCGCGTGCAGCAGCGAGACGCCGGTGGGAAACCGCTGTTTGACCCGGCCGGAGACGAGATCGTCCTGCGAGACTCGCACTCGAACCAGAGGAATCCGGCGTTCGGCCGCCTGGGCGTAGAGGGCATCGAGATCATTCAGCTCGGGTTGGCCGAGGTCGATGCATCGCAGACTCGATAGGTTGAGCATGACCGGGACGAGGTGCTCGCCCTTTCCGCAGAAGTGGATGCCGCCTCCGCCCATGCCCCTCAGGACGAACTCGTCGTGGGGGGCGATGTGGTCATGGTACATGCCTTCCGAGACGTTGATGGCCGAGTCGCACCGAACGAGGATCTTTCCGAGGATCGTCGTGGCGTGCTGGTGCGAGACGCCTTCGCCGTCATCGGTGAGGAGCCGTCCGAGGCGTCTGGCCAGGCCGACCTGGGCCTGGGCGGCCTTGGACAGGAGCTCGTGGACCCAGTCCGGTCGTTCGTACAGGTCGACGAAGATCTCGCTGCCGCGTAGGAGCTCGACGGTGTCGAACGGGCCCTGGAGGTCGGGCAGGACGAGCCTGACGCACTGTTTGACGTTTGGGTAACCCGCAAGGGTTTGGCGGAAGAACTCGTAGAAATCGACGATCTTGGGGCAAAGGCCTCGGCTGATGTCGAGCGCGTCGCAATCGCAGGCCTTCTGGACGGCCTCGGCGTTGGGGAACGGCAAGACCCACGGCGGATTGTCGTCGGCCATCTCGATCCTGGCGCCGAAGATGGAGGCGATGATGACCGTTCCGAAGTTGGCCCGGACGGTGTACGGCAGATCGTCGCCCACCTGCTGATGGCAGAGGATGCTCGTGTCGAAGGCGTGGACAAGCTCGTTGTGGAGCATCTTGACCGGATCGTCGACGGCCTCGCGATGAGTAAACGGCTTGAAGGGGCAATCGTTCGGCAAGGGGTACTGCAGGATCAGCGGCAATCGGTCGACCGGCTCAAACGTGAGCGCCCGGACGTGCAGGTCGTGCACAAACGCTTGCCGATCCGGATCGAGCGTTTCCTCCAGGTGATTCAGAAGCCTTACGAGCTGGTCATTCACGATCGACGTTCTCCGAACCGACGGTGCAAACATCCACCTTTGTGCTTCACAACGGGCGCGAGAAACAGTATGACCAATAACTCGCCGGGCCACAATCGTTCGGCGGATCGTACGCTGGAGGTGGGTGAGGCTTGTGCGGGAGGATGGACGGTCTGGGGTCAGGGAGGCGACTGAATGGCCAAGCACATCGGGATCATCGCGTGCAGCGCGGAGGGCGCGGCGTTGTGCTATCGAACGATCTGCGCCAAGGCGCCGGCGGTCATGGGTCGGCACGCGCATCCCGAGATCACGATGCATACGCATTCTTTGTCCGAGTACATGGTCCATATCGTCACCGGGGATTGGGAGAAGGTGGCGCTGCTGATGCGGTCGTCGCTGAACAAGGTGGTCGCGGCGGGGGCGAAGCTGGCCATCTGCCCGGACAACACGATCCATCAGGCATACGATCTCGTCGTGCCGGACTCGCCGATCCCGTGGCTGCACATCGCCCAGGTCGTGGGACAGGAGGCCCTGACGAAGGGGTACCGGCGTTTGGGCGTGCTTGGCACGCGTTACCTCATGGAGGGACCGGTGTACGTGGACGCGCTGCTCGGCCTGGGGATGGAGACGCGAGTACCGAACGCGGATGACCGGCGGAGGATCGACGACATCATCTTCGATGAACTGGTGTATGGGGTCTTCAAGGAATCATCGAGACAGTACTTCAATGAGGTGATCGGCAAGCTCAAGACACAGGGCTGCGACGCGGCGGTCCTGGGCTGCACGGAGATCCCGTTGATCGTTCGCGCGGACGATGCCCCCCTGCCGACGCTGGATTCCACGCGATTGCTGGCCCATGCGGCGCTGAGGAGCGCTCTGGCGTGAGAGGCTGTGGCAGTCCAAGGTAATCTACAGCGGCGTCAAGCCGCCGCGGTCCCTAGGGGAGTTGAAGATGTCGGTGCATGACAAGCCTGCGCCTGCGGTCAACGGTTTCGATCAGTGGTTGGGCTTCATGGCCCTGCTCGTTCTTGCGCTGACGGGATCCCGTGTGGCCGAGGCCGGGACCTATTGCGTGAAATTGACCGTCACGTCGGACCTGCCCTTTGCGAAGGTACCGATGGATCCGACGATCGACTTCGGCGCGATGATCAGGAAGGCGGGCCTGCCGGGCGTCTTGAACCCGAACTCGATCGTCGTGGTGGATCTGGCCACGGGCAAGCGCGTCGACCACGCCACGACGGAGGACTTCGTCTACGGGGACAAGGGGCGCGTGGAGTGGGTGATCGAGGATCCGGCGCACAAGACGTACGAGATTCGCTTCCAAACGATCGAGAAGCGTCCGCCGCTAGCCCCGGTCGATTTCACGCCGATGATCGGCGTGGGTGACCTGCTGCGATACAACGCCGGCCAGCCGCGCCCGGTGGTTGCGAGCTATCTCAGCGGCTTGGTCGACCTGACCGGCGACGGCAAGCGAGATCTGGTGGGTTGCTGGAACTACGCCTACCGGCCTGGATGGCCTTGGGACGGCGTGGTCTGCTACCCGCGCGTCGGGAGCGCGGATCGGTTCGAGTTCGGCGACCTGATCCGGATTCGATACGTCGACGAGGCGAGATCGAGCGACTTCAAGCACTTCAGCCGGATCTACATGCACGCCGACATGGCCGATCTGAACGGGGACGGGCGGGTCGACCTGGTCTACTCGCCGAGCGGCGGGGATCAGATTCACCTGTACGTCAACTCGGGGCGGCGGGATGCCGGCGGGATGCCGGTCTTCGTGGCGTCGGGGAGCCTGTCAAGACAGACCACGACGTGGGGGCCTTGCCGCGCGGTCGACCTGAACCAGGACGGGGCGGTGGACTTCGTGCTGGGGGATCTCTACCTGAAGAACACGAACGCCAAGGGCTGGCCGATTCAGTTCGACAAGGGCGTCGCGCTGGGCGTTGGGGAGCAGCCGTGCTTCCTCGACGTCAACGGGGACGGGCGGTTGGACGCGGTGGGTTTGGGGAAGGGGCCCTGCGGGGACGTCCACGAGTACGTGCTCGAATGGCGGGAGAACCTGGGCGGTGACCCTCCCGCGTTCGGCCCTCAGCGGCGGATCCCTGACATCAACGTCTGGTGGCCGACGTACGTGGCCGCAGTCAACGAGGGGCCTCGACGAGGGTTGCTCGTCCTTCACGACGTCTACAGCGTCGTATCGTTCTGCGAGCTCGGGCGTGACGCCAACGGGGAGCCGTGCTTCAAGCGTTTCGGGCGGGCGACGTCGAAGTCAGCGGTGCTGGCGATGAGCGATCAGGCCTGGCCGTGCGTGTGCGATTGGGACGGCGACGGCGACTGGGATCTGCTTATCGGGGGCGGATACGGCTGGCCGCGGATCGTGATCAACAACGGGACGAGCCGTCGCCCCGCTTTTGCCGAGCCGCAACTCATCTATGCCGAGGGCAAGCCGATTCGCGTTCTACGGGACGAGATCCTCGGCGGCAAGCACTGGCACAACATGGGATACCCGTACCCGGCGTTCGTCGACTGGGACCACGACGGGCTGGGTGACCTGATGCTGCCGAACGAGACCAACCGCATCTTCTGGTACAAGAACGTGGGCACGAAGACTTTGCCCCGGTTCGGCAAGCGTTCGCAGGTGCTTTGCGACGGATATCCCGACACGCCCGAGCATCGGGCCCGATCGGCCAAGCTCGCGGGCGACAAGGACGTGCCGAACAACCCCTATCCGTATGAGAAGGACCGCCCGTTCTTCTGGCGGACGGGGGTGGGGTTCGGCGATCTGAACGGGGACGGTCTGACGGACCTGGTCACGCACGACGGGCAGGTCCGCAAGCTGACGCTGTTCACTCGATATCGGGATTCGGCGGGAGCGTTGCGGCTCAAGAAGGATCGGCCGCTCACGCTCGCCGACGGTCGCCAGATCGACGACGCGATCGTCCAGCGTTCGGCTCATTGGACGGAGTCGTTTCGGTGCGCCGATTGGGACGGCGATGGTTTGGTGGACGTCGTCTACAGTTGCGCGGGCACGGAGGCGAGCAAAGGGAGCGTCTATCTTCTGCGGAATTGCGGGACGAAGACCGACCCGAAGTTCGAGAACCCGGTAACGTTGTGCTGTTTCGGCGTGCCGATCAAGGTCACGGCTCACGGCCCCCAGCCCGCCGTAGCGGACATGGACGGTGACGGCAAGCCTGACGTGCTGACGTGCGTCGAGTGGAGCGTTTATCCGTTCTACAGCCATGCGGCGATCGAGATGAAGCAGCGTCCGACGTTCGAGCTTGGCGAGGTCCGTGCGCTCGGGCGGTAGCGAGGTCGGGACGTGCCCGAGAGACGTGCGGGGTTGGGCTTCAACGGGTCACAAGAAAGGCCGCCACACATTCCCGGTAAGGGTGTGTGGCGGCTTCGGGGTCCTTCACGTCAGAAGGAATCTTCGTACGCCCTGGATGGAGAGGATCTTCGCGTGTCCGGTGGGACGGAGAGGTCGGACCGGATGGCGCAGATCCATCTCGCTCCCTGAGCGGCTACTGACACGTTCCGCAGCCACTGCTCTTCTTGGCCTTGGCGGCGTCGCCGCCATTGCCACCGTTTCCACCGGCCTTGGCGGTTTGAGCGCCGCATCCCTGCGGGGGGCAGGAGGCGGACCCGCAGCAGTCCTTTTTGTCGGCGCACTCCTTAGCCTGGCCGCCGTTGCCGCCGTTACCTCCATTGCCGGCCTTGGCTACCTGGCGGGAATACTTGACCCCACAGCCATAGGGCTTGGTCTCGCTCCTGGCTACGGGCTTGCCGGCGAGCAGATCGTCTAGTGCGGCCGCCACGTAGTTGTGGCCTTTCTGGTCATCGATGGCTCCGGAGTAGACGAGGATCCCATCCTTGTTGATGACGAAGACATGTGGCGTGGTCTTGGCGCCGTAGGCTCTGCCTACCTTGCCCGACTGGTCAAGCAACGTGGGATAGTCGATTCGGTGCTTTGCGGACCAAGTCTTCACCTCCTCGGGCTTGCGTGAGTGTGTACTGTCGATGGCTACCCAGTCAACGTCCTTTCCGGCGTACTTGGCATTGAGGTCCTGGGTCGTTCGCTCCTTCGTGTGGTGCTTGACGACGTAGGGGCACTGCTGGTTGGTCCACTCGAGTACGACGATGCGCCCCTTGTGGTCGCTCAACGAGTGGCGCTTGCCTTCGGCATCGGGCAGCGTGAAGTTTGGCGCAGGCTTGCCGACCTGGGCATGCCCGGTCGACGAGGCCGTCGGACATGCCTTCGCCTTCGCCGGGCATGCGGTCGCCGGGCAGCTCTGGGCAGCGGCGGCTTTGGCGGCACTGCAGGATGAGGCTCCACAGTCTGCGGAGACGTCGGTCTGCCAAAGTCCAACAGCTACGGCACCTACGATCCCAGCTCCAACAATCCATCGTGTACTATTCATGATTCAACTCCTGCTTCTTTGAAGGGTCCCGTCTTGGCTCGTCGATGAGTGCTTGGAGTACCTTGGGGGTAGGGCCCCGTTTACAGGTCCGCTCAGACCGTTCAATCATGCGACTTCGAACAGGTCTATACGGATTGTTCCGGCCATCCCTACTCGCCCGAGAACTCCTTTGCTCGTGTTGACTTCGATGCCCGAGATCGTGAGGATGTTCCGCCATGTCGTTGTATGAGTACTTCGTGATCGATACCTTTGCGAGCGGGCCGTTTACGGGGAATCCGGCGGGGGTGGTCGTCGATGCGACGAGGCTTTCCGACCAGCAGATGCAGGCAATCGCGCGCGAGTTCAATCTGACGGAGACGGCGTTCGTTCTGCCGGCCACCCAACCCAACGCGGCCGTAAGGTTTCGAACGTTCACGCCCACGGAGGAGCGATGCCTCTCGGGGCATTCAATCCTGGCGGGCGTCGCGACGCTTTTGCGGCTGGGTCGGTTCACCGCGCTATTTGAGCAACCGGGCACGCTCCTTCCGATCGAAACGAGTTGGGGGACGGTCGATGCACGGGTGGAGCGTCTCCAGTCGGAGGGGGACGAGTTTCTGGTATGGCTGCGACTGCGCCGGCCGCTCCTAAAGCGGTTTCGGCATGACCCGGCCAAGACGGCCGGGATGCTGGGAATTGCGGCGGACAAGATCGATCAGGGCATGCCCGCCATGCAGACGCAGGACGACGACGTGATCCTCTTCGTCGACGGTCTGATGGAGTTGATGCAGGCCCGGCCCGACTTCGCCGCGCTGGGCGAGTACAGTCGCCGCCGTGAGATACGCACGTGGTGCATCGCCTCGCTGGAGACTCTGACGGACTCGATCAATGCCCACGTCCGGTGCTTTTCGCCGGGAGCCGGCGTTGACGAAGACGCCGTCACGGCCAGCGCTCACGGTCCTTTGGCGACCTACCTCGTGATCGCCGGCGAGATCGGCGTGGTGGGGGATCGCGCGGCAGTGGCTCTGACCCAGAGCGACTCGACGGGGAGGGCTGGTCTGGTCAGGACGCTCGTGGCCAAGGCGAAGCCGAGCGGCTACGAGGCCTGGATCAGCGGCCAGTGCTTCGTGGCCATGACGGGGCAGATCCACGTCCCCTCTTGATTTCATCTTCATTACTAATTGTTATAAAGCAACTTGTGCTTCTTTCCGCCGCCCTGCCGAGAGCAATCCGAAATAGCAATAGTTTCTAAATTGACATCATTATTATCATGTGATATATTTCATGATAGCAGATATCGGCCACCAAGGGGGTGCCCGATGAGGAGGATCACGACATGAATCGACTCAGGCGAAGGCTGATCAAGGTCTTGATGGCGGCGGTGACCGGGGGTATCGCCACGGCGCCGAGCAGTTGCGGCGGCGCTGGGGACGGGGTGGGCGAGACGCTCTTCCTGGCGTTCCGCATTGTGGACGTGTGGGCGTAGAGGGCGTTTCTAGCGACGGTTGGGGCTTTTGTGGCCGGTTCCGGTGAGTGCTGCTTGACCCGCGGCTAGGTAGCCGGTATTTATATTGGAGACATACGGGTCACAGAGATCCGGAAGCGAGGCCCCCATCGTCTAGCGGCCTAGGATATCAGGTTCTCATCCTGGAGACCGGGGTTCGAGTCCCCGTGGGGGCGTGACGCAAGTCGCCCTACCGTTGTGGTTAAGCGGTAGGGCGTTTTTTTTGCCAAGACTCCCTGGCTCTGGGGAGCGGAGCTTCGGAGTGGTAGAGGTTCCGAGCCGGGGTTTCCGCCTGGGAGCGATCCAAACATCGCCGTTCTGTTGACCTAACCCATTGACATCCAGATGGCTATCTGGGTAACCTATTGCTGACAACCCTTCCCATGAATACCCATAAGGAGGGACAGGTCCGAAGGCCCTTTGATGACAACTGGAGGAATGAGCGATGCGAGCCACTGTAGCGCACACTCCGCGCGTCCG
>JAFGLZ010000037.1 GCA_016927755.1 Phycisphaerae bacterium | reverse complement strand
GTAGGCCTGCCCCCGCTCCTCGGCCCCCACCCCCGGATACGCGCCAGAGGTGTCGATCAGCGAGACCACCGGCAACTGGAATTTCTCGGCCAGGCGGATGGCGCGTAGGACCTTGCGATACCCCTCGGGATGCGCGCACCCGAAGCAGCAGTCCACCTTCTCCTTGGTGTCCCGCCCCTTGCGGTTCCCGATGAGCATCACCTTGCGCCCGGCCATGCGGACCATCCCGGCGAGAATGGCCTTGTCGTCGCGATAGGTCCGATCGCCATGGATCTCGCAGAAATCCTTGCCCATCATGGCCAGATAGTCATTGATCAGGGGACGGCGTGGATGGCGTGCTACCAGGACCACTTCCCATGGGGTCAGACGGGAATACGTCTTCTTCAAGGCGGTGGTCAGCTCGGCCCGCATCGCGCGGATATTGTCCGCGTAATCCCGACCGGTGCGCGCCTGGCTGGCCTCGAGCTCCTCGATCTGACGCTCGATCCGTGCCAAGGGACGCTCAAATTCTAGTATACCGTTTCCGCCGACCCCATTCCCCGAGGGCTGCGGTTGGGATATCTGTGTCATCAGCCGCCTCGTGCGTGTCGCTCCCAGGCAGGAACTTACCTCCCTGAAATCTGCCTGGCCTCGGAAGTTATGTTTGCGTTAGCTTAACAAGCCGCGCGCGGCTAGCAAGAAAAAAATTGACTCCCCGCGCCGGTGCCTGTAGATTATCCCAAGTTCCCAGGACGGCTTCCCGTGCATAATGACCTGAAAACACAAAACTTAGAATCGTTGTCGATCGTCGGTGTCGGCTTACTGGGCGGATCGGTCGGTCTAGCCTTCCGCGCCGCCGGTGGCACCGCCGAGCGAGTCGGGGTGGGGAGAAGACGGTCTTCCATCACCAGGGCCGTCGAGGTCGGCGCCATCGATCGAGGCACGCTCAGCTATCGCAGCGGCGTCGGACGGGCCGACTTAGTCATTGTCGCAACCCCCTTGGGGCATTTCAAGACGGTATTCCGTCAACTCGCCGACCACCTTCCAGACGGCGCCGTCGTCACCGACGTCGGCAGCACCAAGGCTTCTGTCATGGAGTGGGCGGCGGAGCTGCTACCGCCAACCGTCCGATTTGTCGGCTCTCACCCCATGGCGGGATCAGAGACCGCAGGCGTCGACTTCGCCCGCGCGGATCTATTTCATCGGGCCCAGTGCTTCATCGTTCCCTCGGATCGGGCCGACGAAGACGCCGTCGCCCTCGTCGAGGGCTTCTGGCGAAAGCTCGGCATGCGGACCCGCCAGGTGACGCCCGATCAGCACGACCGCATCGTCGCCCAGATCAGCCATCTCCCGCACGTGGTCGCCTCGGCCCTGATGGAGGTGGCCGTGGTGGGCGAATCGCTCGATTCCGCGGCCACGGGGTTCGCCGATACCACGCGCGTGGCCTCAGGGAGCCCCGGCATGTGGGCGGACATCCTGATGACCAACCGGCGCGGGGTCTGCGACGCCGTAGACGAACTCGTCGAGCGACTCCTGTCCATCCGCAAGTGGTTGGACGCCGCCGACACCGACCAGATCCTCCAGTTTCTAGAGCGGTCACAGAAGGCGCGGGACGCCTGGGTCCAGCGCCGCTACGCAGAACGCGAGATTGAACCATGAGCGCTTCCTGGCGAGTCGAGATCATCCCCCGACAGCCCGACGTGGACAGCCACGGACACGATGTGCGACAGACGGTTCGGGACCTCGGCTTCAAGGGCGTCCAGTCCGTCTGCAGCTCTCGGCTATTCCTGTTGGACGGGCCGCTGGATCGGACCGCCGTCGAGCGCATCGCCGCCGACATCCTGGCCGATCCCGTCACCGAACGGTTCGAGATCCGCGGGCAGGGCCAGACCATCGACCCGCCCGCCCGCGGGGCCTCCGTGGAGCTCCACCTGAAGCCGGGCGTGATGGACCCCGTCGCCGCATCGACCCGGCTGGCGATTCGAGACCTCGGCCTGCGGATCGACGAAGTCCGCACGGCCCGCCGTTACGTGTTCGATCCGGCCCTGGAGGCCGGCGAACTCGAGTCCGTCGCCGCCCGCGCCCTGGCCAACGACTGCATCGAGCGGATCGTCGTCGGCGCTCGACCCGTCAAGCCCGCCCCGCACACGCAGCCCTATGCGCTCCAGTTGCGTCACGTCGAGATCCGCTCCCTCGACGACGAGGCCCTGGCCAAACTCAGCCGAGAGGGACACCTGTTCCTGTCCGTCGAGGAGATGCGCGCGATCCGTGACTACTACCGCCGCCTGCAACGCGAGCCCACGGACCTCGAACTCGAGACCCTCGCCCAGACCTGGAGCGAGCACTGCGTCCACAAGACGCTCCGCAGCGCAATCCAGTACCGAGGCGCCCCCATGCCGGCCGGGCCCAGGGCCACCGGCACCGCGGCGGGCAACGGGCAGACCGTCGAGATTCGATACGACAACCTGCTCCGCGATACCTTCGCGGCCGTAACCCATGCCCTCGCCAAGCCCTGGTGCATCTCCGTCTTCGAGGACAACGCGGGCATCATCGAGTTCGACGAGGAGATGGGCGTGGCCTTCAAGGTCGAGACGCACAACCATCCCTCGGCCATCGAGCCGTACGGCGGGGCGGCCACCGGAATCGGCGGCGTCGTCCGCGACATCATCGGCTGCGGCCTCGGCGCCAAACCCGTGGCCAACACGGACGTCTTCTGCTTCGCCCCGCCCGACTACCCCGCCGAGAAGCTCCCGCGAGGCGTCTTGCATCCCCGACGCGTCATGAAGGGCGTCGTCTCGGGTGTCCGCGACTACGGCAACCGAATGGGCATCCCGACCGTCAACGGCGCCGTCTACTTCGATGAACGCTATCTCGGCAATCCGCTTGTCTACTGCGGCACGCTCGGACTGATCCCCAAGTCGCTGTCGTTCAAGGACGCCCGCCCCGGCGACGTCATCCTCGTCGCCGGCGGAAGGACCGGACGCGACGGCATCCACGGCGCGACCTTCAGCTCGGCCGAGCTCACCGACACCCACGCCGACGAGTTCAGCCACGCCGTCCAGATCGGAAACGCCATCACGGAGAAGAAGACGCTCGACACGATCCTCCAGGCCCGCGACCACGTCGACGGCTGCCTCTACACCGCCATCACCGACTGCGGCGCCGGCGGATTGAGCAGCGCCGTCGGCGAGATGGGCCAGAAGATCGGCGCCGAGGTCGACCTGGAGGTCGTCCCGCTCAAGTACGACGGCCTGCGATACGACGAAATCTGGATCAGCGAAGCCCAGGAGCGAATGGTCCTGGCCGTCCCGCCGGAGAACCTCGACAAGACCATGGCCATCTTCCAGGCCGAGGACGTCGAGGCCGTCGTCATCGGCAAGTTCAACGACAGCAGGCGACTCACGATCCGCTACGAGGGCACCGTCGTCGGCGAGATCGACATGGAGTTCCTCCACGAGGGGCTGCCCATGACCGCCCGCATGGCCGAGTGGACGCCCAAGGACGCCAAGCCAGCGGCGGCTTCAGCAGCCGAGATCAACTCGGAAGAGCTCAAACGCCGCCTCGGCAGTCTCAACGTCGCCAGCAAGGAGTGGGTCATCCGCCAGTACGACCACGAGGTCCAGGGCGGAAGCGTGGTCAAGCCCCTTCTGGGCCCGGGGTCGGGACCCGGGGACGCGGCGGTCATCCGCCCACGCCTCGACAGCGATCGCGCCGTGGCGATCGGGTGCGGGCTGTGTCCCCACGTCTCGGACACCGACCCCTACTGGATGGCCGTCCACGCCGTCGACGAGGCCTTCCGCAACGTCCTCTGCGTCGGCGGTGATCCCGAGCGAACCGCCATCCTGGACAATACCTGCTGGGGACGAACGGACAACCCCAGGCAGTTGGGGGCGCTCGTCCGCGCATGCCAGGGCTCGCATGACGCCGCCATGGCCTACGGCCTGCCCTTCATCAGCGGGAAGGACTCGCTCAACAACGAATTCGCCATCGACAAGGCGGACGCGAGTCGGCTGACCGACACCCTCCGGGCGCATCTGACCGAGAGCGGACGCATCGCCATCCCACAGACGCTGCTCATCAGCGCCATCAGCGTCGTCCAGGACGCCAACCGGTGCGTTACGAGCGACCTGAAGACGCCCGGCCGGTCGATCGTCTGGGTCCGCTGCCCAGTGGAGACCGAGGGCCTGGACACCACCGCCGCGGTCCACAACGAAGTGGCCCGGAACATCGCAGGAGGCAACGTCGCCGCCGCGCACGACGTCAGCGACGGCGGATTGCTCGTCGCCCTGGCCGAGATGTGTATCGCCGCCCGACTCGGCGCAACGATCGTCCTCGACGACGTCGACCCGATCGAGACCGTCTGGGCCGAGGACACCTGCAGCTACGTGCTCGAGCTCGCCGAGTCCGACGTGCCCATGACCTGGCTTAGTCTCGATGGATCGCGATACTCGACCGTCATCGGCCGCGTCCAGGAGAGTCCGCGACTCCAGGTCGTTCGCGGCGGCAAGACCCTGATCGATCTGTCCGTGGACGAACTGGCCGATGCGTGGCGCTCGCCGTTGGCGTGGTGATGCGACACCCGATCGGACCCTTGAACCAATAGGCGCCCCATGACCTATCCCTGGCGTGATCGCCGCACACCGAGGATGCTGCTCATCGGCCTGGACGGCATCCCGTTCAAGCGCCTCAGCCAGTGGACCGACCAGGGACGCCTGCCCAACATCGCCGAGCTCCTCCGCAACGCGACCGCCGGCCCCCTGGAAAGCACCATCCCGCCGACGACCTCGCCCGCATGGCAGGTCTGCTTCACCGGCAAGAACCCCGGCAAGCTGGGCCTCTACGGCTTCTCCGAGCCTCGCCCCTTTGACGTCCCGCCGCCGCCGCTCGTGCCCGTCGACTCGCGCCCCATCGCCGGGCAGACGCTCTTCGACGTCCTGAGCCGCGCCGGCAAGCGCGTCATCGCGCGGCAGGTCCGCTGCTGCTATCCCGCCTGGGAGATCAACGGCTACATGCAGACCGGCTTCCCGACCCCTTCCCCGCGCGACCCGCGCCGCTTCTGGCCCCGCGGACCCGAGGCAATGGCGCGCCTCATGGACCACCGGGCCGAGAAACGCCGCGACGCCAACATCCCCTGGGGTTGGTTCAGCCTCGAGCAGAGCGCCGAGGCCTACCTCCGCGAGCTCCGCAAGGAGTGCGACGTCGTCGTCGACGACCTCCGCCGCATGGACTTCGACTACTACTGCAACGTCGTCGGCGCCACCGACGGGCTCCAGCACCTCTTCTGGCTCTTCGGCGACCCGTACCTGCCGATCACGGATCGCGAGCGACGCCTCTTCGGCGACGTGACCGCGCAAGGCTATCGAATGGTCGACCGCCTCGTCGCCCGACTCCTCGACGTCGTACCGACCGAAGTGCCGATGCTATTCGTCAGCGACCACGGCGGCGGACCCGAGGCCACGCGACTGTTCCGTCTCAACCACTGGCTCACCCAACAGGGATGGCTTACGCCGAGCAACCCCGCCGATGCCCAGGAGCGCCCCGTACCCCGGCCGCTGCGCGACCAGCCCGACACCCCCGAACGCCGAGCGACCCGCGCCAAGCGGCTCGACGCGAATCGCCGAGCGGCCCTGAAGCGTCAGGCCGTCGCCCTGACCACCAGCTACATCCGTGCGATGCTCCCCGAGGGCCTCGTCGAGATCCTCCGCGGCGTCACGTGGCGACCCTACACCACCCCACAGCTCAGCACGCCCAAGCCCTATCCGTTCGATATGACACGGACCAAGGCCTACGGCTACCCCTTCGGCGAGTGCTGCGGAAGCGTCGTCATCAATCTCCGTGGGCGACAGTCCCAGGGCGTCGTCGATCAGGGCGAGGATGATGAACGTCTCCGCGCCGAGATCATCGACGCGCTGATCGAAATGAAGGACCCGTCCAGCAACAGGCCGATCTGTGAAGCGGTCTGGCGTCGAGAGGAACTCTACCAGGGCCCCTACGCCGAGCAGGCGCCGGACATCGTGTTCCTGCTCTCTGGCGACTACAAGGCCGACTACAGAACCGCCGGCCCGCTCGTCGACAACGCCGACGAAACGACCCTCTTCGCGCGCTCCGGCGAGCACACCCGCTGGGGGACGTGCATCGCCCGCGGCGACGCCTTCCCGCATCGCGGACAGCGCCGCGACGACGCCCGACTGATCGACGTCGCGCCGACCAGCCTGGCCCTGATGCGCGTCCCCGTGCCGTGCGACATGGACGGCCGCGTACTGAGCGGCTGGCTCTCCGACGAGATCACGTACCAGACCGGACCGCCGAGCCCGACCCCGACCGTCGAGCCGGCCCAACAAACGGCTCCCGAGATGACCGAGGAGGAGATGGCCCAGGTCACCGAGCGCCTGCGCGACCTTGGATACGTCGAGTAGGCCGGCCGGACCCTCCGGCCAGCCCCATCAGCGGAGCGGACCCCAATCATGAGCCAGTGGACACGACGACGCTTCCTTCAAACCGGAACCGTGGCCGCCTGCGCCGCCGCCAACGCGACAAACGCCAGTGCGGACGCGACCCAACCCGCCGACGCCTCGCCCCGCCAAAAGCCCATCACGTTCAACATCTGCCTCCATCCCATCCAGTTCATCCGCGATCCCGAACTCGGCAAGTTCCTCGTCGACCAGGGCATCGAGAAGGTCTGGCTGGCCGGCTATTTCTACGGCCGCTGGTGCTACGACAAGGACAAGATCGTCAAGGCCAAGCAGATCGCCGAAGCGGCGGGCCTCCGAGCCGAGATGATCTTCGTCCCCCTCGGCCACCCCGGCAACTCTCTCGGAGAGCTGGAAGAGCTCGTCCCCCTGACGATCCCCAAGCACTGGCGCTATCGTCTGAACGTCGACGGCAAGGAGGTCCGCCACTGCGGCTGCCTGAACGACGCGAGCTGGCGAGGCAATATCGAAGCCCTCCGCGAGGCCCGTCAGATGGGCTTCCATGAAGTCTTCATGGACGACGACCTGCGCCTATCCGTCGGCCCGGGCGTCATCGGCGGATGCTTCTGCCCCGACTGCATCGGCCGGTTCCGGAAAGAGACCGGCGCCGCGGACAAGGACCTCGACGAGATCCGCCGACAGGTCCGGGGGCGCATCCGAGGCGACGCCCTCATGCAATGGCTGCGGTTCCACGGCGGACGCCTGACGGCCTTCATGGACGCGTGCAATGCCGTCGCCAAGGACCTCTCCGTCGGCATCATGGTCATGTACATGGGCCACGAGCAGGCCGGCATCGAGATCAACAACCTCCGACGATACCTATTTCGCGTCGGCGAGGGCATGTTCTCCGACGCCTCCTTCGGCAACGTCTCAGGCAAGATGATCTCGCTGGCCAGCGCGATGTTCCACCGCTGCTACGCCCAGCGGCACCTGTCCTACAGCGAGAGCACGGCCTTCCCGCCGACGGCCCTGTCGGCCGAGAATCTCGGGCGAAAGCTCGCCGTCCCCCTCATGGCCGGCGTCGGCAACGCCATGTTCATGAGCGGAATCCAACCGTTCCCCAAGACATATTGGCCGACGCTGTCGCGACACATCCGACAGGCCAAGACGCTCTCGGGGCAGATCCCCAACGAACGTCCCGAGGGCGCGATCAAGCTCTGGTTCGGGCCCGGCGTCCGCTCGGTCGCGGGCGCGTGGCCGCTCGCTGATTGCCTGGCGCTAGGCATCCCGTCCGAAGTGGTCACGACCGTCTCGCCCGGCGGCGTCTATCTCGCCCAGGCCGAGGACCTGCCCTTCCTGCCGGAAGACGTCCTCCGCGATCCCGAGACGACGATCGTCACCTCCGGCGCGTCGAAGCCCCCCACCGTCCGATGCAAATGGCTCGACGCGGGACGCGAATGGCCCACGCGCTGGCAGGCCAAACGCGCCATCCTGCCTGCCATCGGACCAACGCCCCACGTCACCGGCGAGACCCCCGTCGCCGCCCGCTGGTTTCCCAAAGCCGGCAAGCTCCTGCTCTGGAATCTCACGGACTCAGCGCAGCAGTGCGACGTAGCATGTCGCAGCGGCGCGAAGAGGGAGATGCTAGAAGAAGGGCGCCTGGCACTGATAGACGTGGGGTAGCGTCTTGCGCCGCAAAGACACCGATGCATCCTGCCCCCACTGCCGAACAGACGTCTTGCCCTACGAAGGCAAGAAACCTGTCACGTCCTCAGCCTTGCCCCGTTGGAAGAATCGGTGTGAAACCACCCAGTCAATGATGGCGCCCCTCGCGTCAGGGCGAAGAATCGCCCCTATGGCGTCGTGACCAGGCATGAAGTCTCGCTCCAGGCTGGCATGGCCGTCGTAGAACCCGACGTTTCCACGCTTCACTGCCGCGGTCGTAACGCCGGTAGGCACCTCGGGATCATCCTCGCCAGGGAAGGGCGCAGCCAACCCGTTGACGGGCTGCCCGTGATACCGTCCGATCTCGCTCACCGCTCCCCACCAGACGGCGTCTGACCGCATCCACGCGCCGCCATTCCGGGGAAACTCGCCGTTTCCGTCAGCAACGTTGTACTTCCAGTGCTCATCCACCATCATTTCGAGCTTTCCTGGTGCGTGAACGTTACTCAAGGAGAGAATCGCCCCCATCACCCCCAGCAATTGAGACCGCTCGGCCAGATCCTGCGGCGTGTCTGGATCGAGGTGTGGAGGGCAAGACCCGGCACAACGGCTCGACCGGCTCGTACCAGCCCCGTCGGGTAGAGCACCGGCATACGCACCTGACGCTGTCACACGAAACGCCCTCCGACGCCACGCTCCACGAAACGCTTGCGGGCGCCGAAGAGCTCCGTCCCTATCAGGGCACAACTGTCCGCGGCGGTCGATCGAACAGTTTCGCTCAGAGGCGATGGTTGTATTACCGATAAGGGGGACAGGCTCCGGTCGCATTACGCAAACAAGCGCACACCATGGGCTTGGCGCCGGCCGGACCCCGGGTCTTCCCCCGTGGCAGCAAGGGAATGCCGGACACAACCTGGGCCGATGGCGCGGCGTTCAGGGAATACCGTTTCGAGTCGCAGCCGGCCGGAGCGCGCCTTTCCGCATCATCAGGAGTCAAGAGCAGGCAGGGGCAAGAAGGTGGGGCCCCGCTTGGTCATGACTGAATCCGCGGGTCAGCGATTCCGAACTCGGTTCGCCCGGATCACCTCCTCCGGCCGCTTCATCCCCGAGATCGACGGACTGCGATTCCTTGCGATCAGTTGGGTCGTGCTGTTCCACGTCTGGGGCTCCGTTCCGGGCCGACAACAGACCGACGCCTGCTCCGCACTCGGCGCGGCCGTTCTCAGGACGCTCGGCGCCGGCGCCATCGGCGTCCAGATCTTCTTCGGAGTCAGTGGATTCATACTGGCGTTGCCCTTCGCCCGACGGATCCTGAGCGGACAGGCGTCAATCCCCATACGCCCGTATCTCATCCGCCGCGTCACGAGACTGGAGCCGCCCTATGTGATCCACCTACTCCTGATCACGGCACTGTTCGCGCTGGCTGCCGGATCCGGGTTGATCTGGGACGAGAGACTCATCGGCCACGCAACGCCGCTTGAGTTCGCGGTGCGGCACCAGCCTGCAAGCCTGGTATACCTGCACGGGCCGGCGACGGGGTACGCCAACCCGATCAACTGCGTGTTATGGTCGCTCGAGGTCGAAGTGCAGTTCTACTTGCTGATGCCGCTATTGGCCCGCGTGTTCGCCATTCGAAGTCGCGCCGCGCGCCGGACAACGCTCCTGGGTTGCATGGCGGCGGCGAGCACCTTGGCCAACGCGGATCTTGGGGCGACCTGGCTCGGTCCGACGGTCCTGGGCCAACTCCACTGGTTCCTTGTCGGATTCCTGACCGCCGACTTCTACCTCTCCTGGAACGAGAGCCCCTCACCGGACCGGCGATGGGATCTTCCGGCCGCGCTGGCATGGGGCGGATTCATCGTCCTCGCCCCAATCGAGGGCGCACGGGTATTGCTGCCCTTCGTCCTGCTGGCCTGCTTCTTGAGCGTGTTCCGGAGCAAGGTGATTCGGAGCGCGTTCACGAATCCGTGGGCCACGACCATCGGAGGCATGTGCTACACGATCTACCTCTACCACTACCTCATCATCCTGGCCGCCGGACGCCCGTTGCACCGGTGGCTCGGCGGCGGGAATGGGATGCTCTCGCTGCTCGCCCTGTGCTTTATCCTGCCGGCGATCATCCTCGTGTTCTCCTGCGGCGCCTTCCTGCTGTTCGAGAGGCCGTTCATGCGGCGAGACTGGCACCTGCGTGTTTGGGCACGGCTCAACCCTCGCTCACGAAGCCACGCCGGAGAAATCGCTCCTGCGAACCAATGATGAGCGCCGGCCATCCGAGCCCGCGGAGGGACCGGCCGGTTGTCCACGGATGAAGACGCCTACGCGGCGCAACGCCCTCTGGCCGTGGAGGAAGGCATCTACTCCGAACCGGTCGGCGCCCCGGCCACGGCAGGCCCGATGCGGGCGCCGAACGAGGGGCTTATCGGCCCACAAGTCGCCGTCGTCGCCCCGATCATCGGTGTGGGATTTAAGGATTCCGAGCCCGTCGAGCGTACGATTCGCCACAAACCTGCCTCTCGGATGACCATCGATGAATGAGAAGAGGGTCTCCACGCCGTCAAGGGACACAGGCTGGCAAGAACGTCCACGCCTAGATAATCCGCCCTAGGGCCTGCGAGCGAGGTGACTCTTCTGCCACATTAACCTGACCTCGAATGACTTAAGCATCCTCGCTCAGCGGTTACGCCATCGAGCGTTCCGCACGACACTGAGTCGTC
Organism: Phycisphaerae bacterium; assembly: GCA_016927755.1. Lineage (GTDB taxonomy): Bacteria > Planctomycetota > Phycisphaerae > UBA1845 > JAFGLZ01 > JAFGLZ01. Next base: position 20,358 of record JAFGLZ010000037.1, on the reverse strand, counting down.
CGCGCCGCGCCACCGAACGTCGCATCGATCTCTGGGGCAATCTCGCCCCTTCGCCGCTGACGGTGCGAACCTTACCGGACCTCCGACGTATACTTACAGGAGGCGGCGACCACAGGCTTTACCTCAAGTAGACACGTTGCCAGCCGATACAAATTGCAGCCCCGGCAACACCCTGAACGGTCCTCAGTGTTTCCACTGACGACCATCAACCTAACGGGCTAGGGGCCAGTTTCTTATGTCTGAATTACCACATAATCAAGGCCAGCGGCTTGATCCGGCCTAGGACATATTGGAGTGTTTCGAGGACGTGATAGGCGATCCAAGAGCAAAGCCTGAGGTCCTGACCGTGTCTGCCGACACAACGCCACTCGTGTTGGTTGTCGATGACGACCCCACCAACGTCGTCCTCTTGAGCCATATCCTCAAGAAGAGCGGCTATCGCGTCGGTCAGGCCAACTCAGGGCGAGCCTGCCTCGAGTATCTCCAGGGCAACTCGCCCGACCTGATCGTCCTGGACATCCGAATGCCCGAGATGGACGGCTTCGAGGTCTGCCGAAGGCTCAAGGCCAACGAGAAGACGGCCAGCATCCCCGTCATGTTCCTAACGGCCGAGGGACGCAGCGATGAGAATATCGAGGCCGGCTTCGGCGCCGGCGCGATCGATTTCATCACCAAGCCCTTCAGCCGCGTCGACGTACTGGCCCGAATCCAGTTGGTCCTCCGACAGCGAGCCCTCCAGGAATCCTACAAGGAGCTCGCCCACAAGGACCCGCTCACGGGGCTCAACAACCGCCGCCGGCTCTACGAACGCTTGACCGAGATCATGTCAGAGGCCGATCGCTACGAACGGGTCGTCAGTCTTGCGATGATCGACCTCGACTGGTTCAAGGAGGTCAACGACACCCACGGCCACGACTTCGGCGACCAGGTGCTGATCGGATTCGCGCAGTTGCTCGAGACGCAGTGCCGACTCGAGGACGTCACGTGTCGGTTCGGCGGCGAGGAGTTCCTCGTCGTCATGCCGAACACGTCGATCGAGCTGGCCGCTTCGTGTGCCGAGCGGCTCCGGATCGCCTGGGAACAGACGACCCTACAGAGCCCACAGGGCGACGAGATCCGCGTGACCGCCAGCTTCGGCGTGGCGTGCTCGCTGCCGGGCGAAAGCGCCACCGACGGCGACAACGTCGTCCGCCGAGCCGACCGTGCCATGTACGCCGCCAAGAACCGCGGACGCAATCGTGTCATCCGAGCCGATCACGTGCCCGCGGACTTCCTCGACCCCTCCCGTAGCGAGGAGGCCGGTGAACCCGGTAGTTGAACCCGTGGCGTCGACCCCTTCCTCACTCAAACTCCCCCAGGCTGCCCTCACGATCGCCCATACTCGTGCGCCGTCTCGAACATCGCCACGACGTTTCGAGCCGGCGTGCCCGGGATGATCGAGTTCGACGAGCCAAGGATGAACCCGCCCCCCGGCGCCGCCACGTCGATCAAACGCTTGGTGTACTCGATCACCTCGGCCGCCGTGCCGCGCCACAGTAACGTGCCGCACGGCACGTCGCCCCAGAACGTGATCCGGTCTCCATGCCGAGGCTTCAGCTTCTCGATCGTCATGCCCGCCTGATGATCGATCTCGCCATAGGCGTCCGTCCCGCTGTCGACGAAGAACTCCCGCTCGATCGGCCACAGCACGCCGTCCGTCCGGTAGACGTAGACCATGCCCAGGGCGTGGCACGCGTCCGTGAGCTCCCGCATCACCGGCAAGACCAGATCACGGAAGACCCCCGGGCCGTAGACCGGGCCGTTCTTGTCGGCAAGGTCACCACCGCCCCACACCACGTAGATCCCCAGCCTCGCGTACGCCTCGAGCCGCCGGCAAAGCAGCGACAGGTGGGCCCGCAGATACCGATCGACGAGGTCCGGCCTGAGCAGGCACGCCATAAGCCAGACCTCGTCCAACGGGACGCCCAGCCCCGCGCCGCATTGGACCTCCCAACGCGCCCCGAAATCCCGGACGAGCCGAACCGTCCACGGATCTTCCTGGGCCAGATCGACAGCCCCGCCCTGGCTCGCACGCGCCTCGAGCGCCTCGACCGAGGGTTCCAGCAGATCGGGATCGCCCAGCGCGTCTTCCGCACGCTGTCGCGCCTTGACGCAGCCGAACGTCTTGGCCTCCGAATCGAATCGGTAGATGGAATGCTCGCCTTCCGGATCGCCGTACAGGAACGTCCGCTCGTCGAGCCGCGCCGTCGGTCGCGCCGCCAGCCGCCACGGCTGATGGATCATGTCCAGCCCCAGCGTCTCGGTCATCGCCGCAACGTCGTTGTAGAGCTTCTCGACGAAATCGTCATGCGCCGAATCGCCCTCCGACCACGCGCGCGCCTCCTGGTAGTGAAGATACGTCGTCCCGCAGTAGGCCTCCCGCCCGAGGATCTCGCCGGCCACGTCCGACGCGATCGACTGCTCGAAGCACGGCACGCGGTCCGGCTGAACGTGATCGAACGCCGCGCGCACCCGCTGCTTCTCCGGCGAAGCGCTCGGCGGAGGATTCACCACGCCCGACGTCACTGCCACTCGGTCTTCGCTCAAGATGACGCTCCCTCGCTCAACGCGTGGCCCGTCGCTTCAGCGGTGGGGGACTCGAATTCAAAGGCGAATCCACGTCCCCCCACCTCCCTTGGCTTGTCAAACGCTCCTGCGAGCAGCTTAGTTGTGCCAAGTATGGTCCCCGCCTCCAATCAAGGGGTCAAGGCGACGCAACCATCCAGGATGTATCCGCGAACTCGGGTCCCAGGCCTGTCCTTTCCCACAACATCGCGGTACGATGCGCCGACGCGCGCCGCAGCGCGGAAAGGACGTGCAAGACCTCGTGCAACCCACGGCCCGATACCGTCTCCGCTCGGTTCGTTCGTACCTGATCGCCGTCGTCGCCCTCGCAGCCCTCCCCGGTGCCTGCGATCGGACACCCCCCCCGCCGGCAACGACGCGACCCGCCGCCAAGCGCGTCGTCTCCCTCGCGCCTCACATCACCGAGATCGTCTTCGCGCTCGGGCGGGGATCGCGACTCGTCGGCGTCACCAGCTTCTGCGTCTACCCCCCGGAGGCAAGGAAGCTGCCGAAGTGCGGCGGCGTGATCGACCTGGATCTCGAGAAGATCCTGATGCTCCAGCCGGACCTCGTCCTGATCCACGGCCAAAGCGAAAACGCCGTGCGGTTCTGCCGCGAGAACCGAATTCCCATGCTTCAGACGTCGCCGAATGACGTCGCCACGCTGTATGACGCCATTGTGGAAATCGGCAGGGCCCTGGGCTGCCAGGACCGCGCCCAGGAATTGGTGGCAAGCATGAAGGCCGACATCCAGCGCGTCCGCCAGGCCACTCAGGCAAGCCCTCCCGTCAAGGTGTTCCTGTCCATGTCGCCGGAGACGGGACCCGTCCGATCGCTCTACACGACCAACGGCCAGGGCTTCGTCTCAAAGATGCTCGATGCCGCGGGCGGAGAGAACATCTTCGCACGGACCGACGTCCGCTATCCCAAGATCGACGCGGGAGAGCTCGTCCGGCGACAGCCCGACGCCATCATCGAGCTGCAGCCCGGAAAGACGCTGTCCCCTGATGAGCGCGCGATGAGAACTCGAGAGTGGCAAGCGATCGGAAACGTCCCCGCCCTGACCGGCGGGCGCGTCTACTTCGTCACGGACGACTTCGCCATGATCCCCGGGCCGCGAATCCCGCTCCTGGCGAAACGCTTCGCCGAGCTTCTCCATCCCGACCTGAAGGGCAAGCTGGAACCGGCCGCTACCAGCCGGCCTCCTTCATCCACCCCTTGAAGCGCTTCATGTCCTGGCGGGTCGTCTTGATGATGCCGTCCGTATCCATGTGGTACTCGCTGTGGAGCGTGAGGGGACCCTGGAATTTGATCGCCTTCAGTTGACGGCCGACGTCGACGAAGTCCACCAGCCCGTCACCCAGCGGAACGATCTCGCGCTTCCGTCCGGCGTAACGCGGGTCCTTGATGCCCACCACCCGAAGGTAGGGCCTGACCATCTCGATCGCCATGTCGAACGGCTCCCCGTTCAGCTTGAGGTGGGCCGTGTCGATGTAGGCCCCGATGTGCTTCGGGTCCATGTCCTTGAACAAGTGCATCAGTCCCGCGGCGTTCGAGCCGTAGAACGTCCCGGAATGCGTGTGGTAGCAGGGAAGCACGCCGTGCTTGGCGCCCAGCTCGGCGAACCCGTCGAGTAGCCGGCGGATCTCACCGACGCGGTGCCAGTAGTTCTCGCCGGGCTTCCACGTGTAGTAGCCGAGCTTGATGTACTTCACGCCGCGGTTGCCGCACGCCGCGAAGACCCGCTCGGCCTCGGCGGCCCTCGAGTCCACCAGACTCGTATCGGTCGTCACCATGCCGACGACCAGGCCCATGCCGGACCAGACCTCGATCGCCTTCGGCAAGGCCGTCTCGACGTTCTCGGGATTCACGGGATGTCCGGGACGGACCGCCAAGTCCATGCCCGCAAACCCCAACTCCTTGACCGTCTCTCCAAGCCGCCGGACGTCCAGCTTGGCGAGCATCTTGGTAAACATCACGAGTTGCATGTTGGCCCTTTCTCCGATCGAGCCTCGCTCGCCCTATCGATACTTGAGGAAGAACTCCATCAGCTCATGCCCGCGGGGGGCGTGGAAATCGCTCTCGGCCGCGCTGGCCTCGCTAAAGGGGCTCTGCAGAACGCTGACGATCTCTCGCCCGGCCATGCAGAACGGAGGAGGATCCGCCGTGTGGATTCCCGTGGCCACCGGCGTCGGGTGATCCGGCGCCACCCACACCCGCCAGTCCTCTCCATAACCGCGGAGCTTGTCGAGAATCGGCACCACGATGTGCTTGTCGACCTGCTCGATCGCCTTGACCTTGGCCTCGGCGTCCCCGCTGTGACCGGCCTCGTCCGGGGCTTCCACGTGGACGACCACCATGTCGTGCTCGTCGAGCGCGGCAACCGCCGCCGCGCCCTTGCCCTGATAATTCGTGTCGATGTAGCCCGTCGCCCCCTCGACCGGGATGAACCGCCAGCCCAGCAGCGTCGATAGACCGCGGAAGATGTCGACCGCCCCCACCGCCGCCGCATGGACCCCGTAGACGTCGGCAAACCGCCTGATCCTAGGACGACCGCCCTGACCCCACAGCCAGATGCTGTTGGCGGGGTTTTCCCCGAGATCGTTGCGGATCTGGTTCACCTCGTGCTCGCCCAGGAACGCCTGCGATTGCTCCATCAACTGCCTGATCAGCTTGCTGCCCCGTCCACGCGGCATGTGTTTGCTGACCCGCTCCCCGGGGATGTCGTGCGGGGGGATGCACCGCATCTTCAGACCCGAAAGCCCCTCCTTGACGACCATCAGGTGCCGATACGAGATACCCGCATGGAACGCCACCGTCTCGCTGCCGAACCGCTCGTTGAGCTCGTCGATGAGCCGCTGCGCCTCTTCCTGTCGGATGTGCCCGGCCGTGAAGTCCACCATCTTCCCGTCGACGATCGTCACGAGATTGCAGCGGAAGACCAGATCCTTCATCCCGAGCCGGATGCGCTGGGCCGCCGCCTCGATCGGCGCGCGCCCCGGGTAGCACTTCTTCGGGTCGTACCCCACCACGCTCAGCGTCGCCACCCCGCTGTCCGCCGGCATCCCCTCGGGAATCGTGCGCTGCGTCCCCTGCCGACCGTTCATCGCGATCCAGTCCATCCCCGGCGTCTCGGCCGCTTCCAGCGGGGTCCGACCGTCCAGTGCCTCCACCGGGTCGTCCGCGGCGCCGTCAGGCAGAATGAGCGCGTATTTCATCGGCGTGTTCCGTCAAGCAGGCCCAGTCCGACGCGACATGACATGGTTCGACCCTCCTTGATCGACCTCCCCCTGGCTCATGAATCCTTCCCGTCAGAACTCCTCGTGCTCCTCGACCACCCGAATGCAGACCGGCGGGCACGTCACGACGCCCAACGACGAGACCTCCGCCAGCGCCTGCCTGACGTTGCCCTCCCGCGCCACGTGAGTCGTAACCACGACCGGAACGCTTTCGCTCTCCGCGCTGGCCTCGGGCTCGTGCTGGTTGATCGCCGACAGGCTGATGTCGTGCGCGCCGAACACGTGGGCGATCCGCGCGAACACCCCCGGGCGGTCCGGCACCATCAGCCGGAAGTAGTATCGCTTCTCGACGTCCTCGATCGGCATGTACGCCACCGGTTCACACACGTCGTTCAGCAAGCGGAGCTGCTCGAACGTCCGCCCCGCGTTCCCGATCGCCACGTCCACCACGTCCGCCACCACGGCGCTGGCCGTCGGCATTCGCCCCGCCCCCCGACCGTAGAACAGCGTGTGCCCGACCGCGTCGCCGTACACGCTCACGGCGTTGAACGACCGGTTCACGTTCGCCAGCGGGTGGCTCCGCCGGATAAACGCCGGATGAACGCGAAGGCTGAACGTGTTGTTCTTGCGCCGCTGACCGATCGCCAGCAGCTTGCAGACGTACCCCAGCTCCTGCCCCGCCTTCAGGTCCGTCAGGTCGATGGCCTGAATGCCCTCCACCGTGATCCGGTCGAAATCGACGTCGATGCCGAACGCGATCCCCGCCAGGATCGCCAGCTTGTGCGCCGAATCCGCTCCGCTCACGTCGAGCGTCTCGTCCGCCTCGGCGTAACCCTTGGCCTTGGCGTCGGCCAGTGCCGAGGCGTACGTCTTCCCCCCCGCCACCATCTGCGTCAGGATGTAGTTGCACGTCCCGTTGACGATCCCGTAGAGGGCCTGCACCTCGTTGGCGATCAGCCCCCGGCGGATGCTCTCGACCAGTGGAATCCCGCCCCCACAGCTCGCCTCGAACGCGATGCACCGACCGGCTCGCCGCGCCGCCGCGTACAGCTCACGACCGTGGTGCGCCAGCAGCGCCTTGTTCGCCGTCACCACGTCCTTGCCCGCTTCGAGGCACTGCAGCACGATATCCTTGGCCACCGTCGTCCCGCCCACCAGCTCGATGGCGATCCGCGTCTGATCGTCCTTCAGCAGGCAAGCCAGATCGTCGCTTAACATGCCCTTCGGAATGTCCACGTCGCGCCGCGCGCGAAGGTCCTTGTCGATGACGTGGCGCAACTCGATCCCCGCGGCCACCTTCCTGGACAGCCGATCCCGACGCTCGAGCATCAGCGACACGACGCCCTGCCCGACCGTCCCACAGCCGATCAACCCGACACCGATCGTGTCCATTCCAACGGCCCCTCTCATCGCACGACCCACTATCAGTGGATTACTGTATGCCTCTCAGGGTATTCAGGCAAGGGCGAGACGCTTCTCGCGTCGATTTTGCGGTGCGCCGGGCTCAATCCAGCAAGCCGAACTCGTCCCGAGCATCGTCGCCCTCCGGCTCGATGCCGAACTGATCCAGCCAGTAGTCCGTCTGGCCCGGCTCGAGACCCTCGTACTTCTCCGAGGGCTCCCGCGGCGGACGTCGGGCTCGCCGGTCCAGCTCGTCGAGCACCTTCTGAAGGAACGTCCTCGAGTCGACCGACACCGCCCGGCGACGCTTGGCCGCAAGCCGAACCTGCCGGTCGCTGCTCACGACGAGCAGACGCCGCGGGGCCGTCGACGCTTGGAGCGCCTCGACGATCAGCTCGTCCGCGGTGACCGCGTCGCTGTAGCGGATCTGCAAACCCTCGACGCCGATTGGCCCCTCGCCGGGATTGCCCGGTCGATATCCGTCGAAGGTAACGGTGACCTGACGAGTCCGATCCGCGTCCCAGGCGGCCAGCAGCTCGCACAATCGCGCGCGGTTGGCGCGCTCGGCATCCGGAAGCTCCCCCCGAAAGACATGCAGCAGATTGTCGCCATCGACGAGAACCGGCATGACGGTATCAGTGGGTCACGGCCGACAAGGCCTGGGCGAGCGCGCCGCCGGCGTGCTTGACCACGCCGCCGACAATCGTCGCCACCGCCCGTCCGCGAACGGACCAGCCATGGTAAGGACAATTCCGCGAATGCGACTTGAACTGCTCGACGTCGATCGTCCAAACCAGGTCCGGATCGATCAGCGTCACGTCCGCGTCCGCCCCCGGCGCAAGCGTCCCCTTCGGCAGGTTGAGGATCCTCGCCGGGTTGACGGTCATCAGACGAACGAGTTCCGGCCACCCGACGACCTTCGACTCGATCAAGGCCTTGACGTAGATCGGCAGCGCCGACTCCAGCCCGATCACCCCGAACGGCGCGTACAGGAACTCCAGCTCCTTCTCCTCCTGCCCGTGCGGGGCGTGGTCCGTCGCCAAACAGTCGATCGTGCCGTCGGCAAGCCCATCGAGACACGCCTCCACGTCCGCCTGTGTCCGCAGCGGCGGGCTCATCTTGAAGTTCGGGTCGTACTCGCGGCAATCGTTCTCGGTCAGGCTGAGGTGGTGCGGCGTCACCTCCGCCGTCACCCGGATGCCCTGGCGCTTCGCCTGGCGGATCAGCTCCACCGCCCCCGCCGTCGAGACGTGCGCCGCGTGATACCGAGCCCCCGTCGCCTCGGCCAGCACTAGATCCCGCTGCAGCATGATCACCTCCGCCATCGGGCTGGCCCCAGGTAGCCCCAGTCGCAGCGCGGTCGCCCCGCCGTTCATCACGCCGCCGCTCGACAGGTCGGCGTTCTCGCAGTGCTCGATCAGCGGCACGTCGAACATCGTCGAGTACTGCATCGCCCGCTGCAGCACCCCCGCGTCGGCCACCCCGTCGCCGTCGTCGCTGAACGCCACCGCCCCCGCCCGGATCATCTGGCCCATCTCGGCCAGCTCCTTGCCCTGGCGACCCTTGGTGATGCAGCCGATCGGATAGACGTTGCAGTGCCCCGCCCGCGCCGCTTGCCGGGTGACGAACTCCATGCCCGCCTGGTTGTCCAACGGCGGGTGCGTGTTCGGCATGCACGCCACCGACGTGAACCCCCCCGCCACCGCCGCGTGCGTCCCCGAGGCGATCGTCTCCTCCTCCTCGTGTCCCGGCTCCCGCAGGTGAGTGTGGACGTCGATCAGCCCCGGACAAACGATCAGCCCCGAGGCGTCGATCGTCCGCTCCGCCGCCTCCGCGATCGACCCACCGATCCGCCGGACCTTGCCCCCCTCCAACAGGAGGTCGCCCACCTCGTCCAGATGCCGCGCCGGATCGATCAGCCGTCCCTGCTTGATGAGAATGCTCGCCGTCGACATAGCCATCCTACGCGTCTTCCGTTTGCGCCTGATTGAGCAGGTAGAGGACCGCCATGCGGACGGCCAACCCGTTGCTCACCTGCTGCAGGATCATGCTGTGAGTCCCGTCCGCCACGTCGCTGGCCAACTCCACCCCCCGGTTGATCGGACCCGGGTGCATGACCAGCACGTCCCGCTTGGCCCGGGCCAAACGTTCCGAAGTCAGCCCGAACAACCGCGAATACTCCTCCACGCTCGGGAACACGCTCGACGTGATCCGCTCGAGCTGGACGCGCAGCATGTTGATCACGTCCACCTCGCCGAGCACCGAATCGAAGTCGTGCACGACACGCGCCCCCATCTGCTCGAACCCCTTCGGCACCAGCGTCGGCGGCCCGATCAGGATCACTTCAGCGCCCAGCTTCTTCAGCGCCCAGAGGTTCGACCTCGCCACACGCGAGTGAACGATGTCACCCACGATCGCCACCCGAAGCCCCTCGAAGCGACCCAGGGCCTGGCGGATCGTGAAGATGTCCAGCAGCCCCTGCGTGGGGTGCTCGTGCCGGCCGTCACCCGCGTTGATGATCGAACACCCGACGCACCGCGTCAGGTAGTGTGGCGCCCCCGCCGCCGGATGCCGGATCACGATGAAGTCGACGCCCATCGCCTCGATGTTTCGCGCCGTGTCACGTAGCGTCTCGCCCTTGCTCAGCGACGACGACTTCGCCGCGAAGTCCAGGACGTCCGCGCTCAGCCGCTGCGCCGCCAGCGAGAAGCTCATGCGCGTCCGCGTCGAGTCCTCGAAGAACAGGTTGACCACCACCTTGCCGCGAAGCGCAGGCGCCTTCTTGACGCTCCGCGTGCTGATGTCCTTCAGGCTCTCGGCCGTGTCGAGGATGCACGTGATCTCCTCGGCCGACAGGTCCTCCAGCCCAAGCAGGTGCTTGCGCCGCCAGCGAAACTTTCCCTCGCCCGTCGGCTCCCCCCGAGACGTCGTCGAAGCCACCCTCTCGGTCATTCCGCTTCCACCCTATCTTGACCGTCAGACTCCCGCAGCATGACCGTCACATGCTCGTCCGCCTCGCCCGTTCGAACCCCCACGAAATCCGCCTGGATCGGCAATTCGCGCCCCGGCCGATCGACCAGAACCGCCAGCCGGATCGCCCTCGGACGACCCAGGTCCACGAGCGCATCCAACGCCGCCCGAACCGACCGACCCGTCCATAGCACGTCGTCGACGAGCACCACGTACGCGCCAGCCAGGTCGAAATCGATCTCGGTCGATCGGATCACCGCCGCCGGGCCCTTCTCGGCCAGGTCGTCTCGATACAGCGTGATGTCGAGCACGCCCCGTTCGATCTGCTCGAACCCCCGCTCGCCAAGCAGCTTGATGAGGCGATCGCCAAGCACCTCGCCGCGGCTCCGAATCCCTATGATCGCCAGTCGACTCCCCTCGGGCACGCTCGAGGCGATTCGACCCGCAAGGTCCTCCATCGTCTTGGCGATGCCCTGTTCGTCGAGAATAACCTTCACGCGCACACTCCCCTTCCCAGCGGGCAGGTTACCCGCGTCCGCTCCGATCGGCAAGCGCCAGGAAGAAGCGAGAAGGCCCAACCGCCCCAGGTAGGTTCACGCATCGAAATGAGCGTCGATCCACCCCCCGCCCAACACGACGTCCCCGTCGTAAACCACCGCCGCCTGCCCCGGCGTGATCGCCCACTGCGGCTCGTCGAATCGCACCTCGACGTCCTCGCCCTCCAGGCAGATGACCGTCGCCGGCGCTGCCCGATGGCGATACCGAACCTGTACCTCCGCGCGGAACCGTTCCCCCGGCGGGTCGGCGAGCCATCGCACGCCCCCGGCGACCAGCCGCCCGCGCATCAAGGCGTCACGATCGCCCAATGTCACCGTGTTCTCGCTCGTGTCGATCCGCGCCACGTACATCGGCCGACCCAACGCGATGCCCAGCCCCTTCCGCTGACCGATCGTGAAATTGGCCAGACCGGTGTGCTCCCCGACGACGCGACCGTCCGTGGCCCGGACCTCGCCGGGATGAAACGCATCCGGATGATACCGGCGAACCCACGCCGCATACGGCATCCGCGCCGCGAAGCAGACGTCCTGCGACTCCGGACGATCCACCACCGGCAGCTCCAACCTACCGGCGATCTCCCGGACCTCCGGCTTCGACATCTCCCCCAGGGGCAGCCGCAGCCGAGGCAGCCGCTCCCGGCCGATCCGGAACAAGTAGTACGATTGATCCTTCGGACGATCCAGACCCCGGAGCAAGGCCGGCGGCCCCTGGCGATCCGCCACCCGGGCATAATGCCCCGTCGCCACGTATTCCGCCCCCACCGCGTCGGCGCTCTCGATCAGGTGCGCTAGCTTGAACCGCTCATTGCAGAGAACGCACGGGTTCGGCGTCCGACCCCGCGCATACTCCGCCGAGAACGCCCGGATGATCCGCTCGAACTCGACGTGCCGGTCCTGGACCTCGACACGAATGCCCAGCCGCTCGCCGACGTCCCGGACGTGATCGGCCGACGACGTCCCCGGCGGCCCTTGCCCCGTCTCTCCCCCAAGCAGGCCCGACTCGATGCCCGTATCCAGGAACAGCCCGACGACCTCATACCCCTGGTCGCGCAGCAACGCCGCCGCCACCGACGAATCCACGCCGCCGCTCATCGCCACGACGACCTTGGCCTTCACGGACATCGACTGAAATGACTCCAGCAAGAGGTAGGAAGACTAGCCCGACGCCGCGCCAACCTGCATCGCCTTTCGATGCCGTGCCATCTCACACGCCAGGCGGATCGCCCGTTTCATCGGCTCCACGCTGACACGGTCGCGACCCACCCACTCGAATGACGGACCCGTCTGAGGCATGAGGTGGATCGTCGGGATACCCAGAGTGGCCATGACGCTCCCCTCGGGCGCCATCATCCGCACGGCCACCGCGCCCTGGTCGTGGTACAGCGCCACGATCCCGTCGTAGCCGTGCCCGTTCCGCGGGGCGAAGATCTCCACCGCCGGAACCGGACCCTCCACGCGGATCCCCGCCTCGCGCGCCATCACGATCGCCGGATCGATCACGCGCCGCTCTTCGTCTCCGAACCGCCCTTCCTCGACGTCCGGAGGATTCAGGCCGCACACCCCGATCCGAGGCTGCTCGATCCCGAAGCAGTCGTGGAGCGTCTCGTTCAGCCGATCGATCGGATGGAATACCAACCCGATCGCGAACCGGTGCCACAGCGAGAACAGGGGCTCCCGGTCGCTGGCCAGCGCCACCCGCAGCGGTCCCCCGATCAGCATCTTCGTCACGCGCCGAACCCGGAAGGCGTCGCTCAGCATCGCCATCACCGACTTGAACCGGATCCCCGCGTGCTGCCAACTCTCCAGCGACAGCGGCGCCGTCACGATCCCATCCAGCATGCCCGCGCGCGACCGCTCGACCGCCTCACAGAGGAAACGAAACGATGCCTGCCCCCCCTGCTCCGTCGGCTGGCGAACCGGACTCGGGAAAAGCCCGAACTCGTCGAAGTCCGCCACGACCACGCCCGTCTCCACCCGCCGAACGTGTTCGTGCGGGCGACGGAACCAGAACGGCGAAATCTCGTACCGATCCGCGGCATAGCAGAGCGCCTCGTGCAGGCCGTAGATGACGAACCGCCCCTGCTGCCGAAGCTCGGCGTCGTCCAGCGCGCGGGCGATCAGCTCGGCGCCGATCCCCGCCGGATCGCCCATCGTGATCCCGATGAGCGGGCGGTGCTCGGTATCGAGCGCGCTTCCCGTCGGCATGTCCTGCTCAACCGCCATCGATTCGTCCAGGCTCGACTACACGAAGCCCCCTTCAATCAGCTTGGCCATCGTCACGCCGCCCGAGGTCTTCCCGCCTCCCCGACCCGCCTCGAGCTGCGCGTCCAACTGCTTGGCCACGATCCGGGCGATCAGATCCGACTCGATGTTCACACGGTCCCCCACCCTCCGCCGCCCCAGCGTCGTCAGCTTCAGCGTCGTCGGGATCACCGCAACGCTGATCTCACCGTCCGTCACGTCAACCAGCGTCAGGCTGATCCCGTCGATGGCCACCGACCCTTTGGCCACCATGTACCGCATCAGCTCGGCCGGCGGCTCGCACCACAGCTTCCACTGCCCGCCGCCCGTCTCGATCCGACTGATCCGCCCCGTCCCGTCCACGTGCCCCTGGACGAAGTGCCCGTCGATGCTCGCCCCAACACGCAGCGACCGCTCCACGTTCACCCCGTCGCCGGCCTTCAGATCGCCCAGGTTCGTACGCCCCACCGTCTCGGCCACCACGTCAAACGTCGCACGGGAACCGTCGATCCTGGCCGCCGTCAGACACGCCCCGTTGACGGCCACGCTCGCCCCCACCTCGAGCCCCTCGGCCACCGCGCCCAGATCCAAATCCAACCGCATCCCTGCAGGGACGCGCCGAACCGCCCGGACCGTCGCGACAGACTCAATGATTCCCGTAAACACTTTTTCGCCTTACAGTTACACGAAGAAATCTCGCCAAATCACACCCCTGATCCTACGAACACCCTATTCGGGTGTCAACCCAGGACCCATCTGATCTTAGCGCAGCGATCGGCCAAGCTCCCGCCAATCCCCATTGGGTAGCACGGGTGTCTCGCCCGTGACTCGCCCGTGAACCAAAGCCCAAGCACGGGCATCTCGCCTGTGAAGCAACTTGAGCCCCAAGGATCCGAGATCTGCGTCGCCTCCCGGCAGGGCGAACAACCGCCTCTTTCCCCACTGGTGCAAGACCATGCCATTCGGTACGCTTCCGCCAGGAGGCTGCCCGTCATGGCCGAGATACGCTTCACAATACTGAGCGAGCCGGAGAAACGACGCATCATCGATGAGGCCTTTGGCCTTGTCGCAACCGTCGGCGTGAAGGTCGAGGGCGATTCGCTCCGCGACAAGCTCCGCCGCGCGGGTGCCAGGGCCGACGAACCGTCGGGCCGCGTCACCATGCCCCGCGAGATGGCCGAGGAGCATCTCGCCCAGGTCCCCCGCGTCTGCCGACTCGAAACGATCGACGGACGCGCCATCCGCTGCGGCGACGGTGACCGACGCCGAGTCTCCCTCGTGCTCGACCCCGTCATCGTCGACCACGCCGAGGGCCCCCGCGCGCCCCGACTGTCGGATGTGGCCGCCCACGCCCGCATCGGCGACGCCCTCCCCCTCGTCAACACCATCTACAAAATGGACCAGGGCGTCAGCGACGTGCCCATCGACCGCGTCAACGCCACCACGCTCTACGAGTTCCTCTGCAATACGACTCAATGTGTCACCGGCAACCCCGCCGACATGGACTCGGCCCGGCTCTGGGTCGAGATGCTCCAGGTCATCCTCGGCGCTGACGACTTCCGCGCCCGCCCGATCGCCAGCTTCGGCAGCCACGTCACCAGCCCCTTCCGCCTGGGCGCTCTCGAGTGCGAGCTCCTCGAGTTCCTCGCCGCGCAATGGCTGCCCACCTCCGGCGGCGCATGCCCCATGGCCGGCGCGACCAGCCCCTTCACGCTCGCCGGCACGCTGCTCCAGTGCCTCGCCGAGACGATCTTCCACATCGCCACCGCCCAGGTCCTCCAGCCTGGGCTGCCGATGATGGCCGGATCCTCCGTCTTCGCGTTCAATATGCGCGCCGGCGACGTCACCGCCGGAGGCGTCGAGACCACCCTCATGGACGCCGCCTACATCGAGCTCTGCCACGAGCTCGGCCTGCCGACGTCGGGCTGCATCGGATTCGCCGATCCCCCCGCCCTGGACGTCCAGCTCGGCGCCGAGGCCGCGATCGCCTCACTGGCGATGGTGCTGGCCCGAGCCGATTCGCTGAACGGGCTCGGCACGATCGGCAACGCCGCCGGCGTCTCGCCCGAGAAGATCGTCATCGACCACGACCTGCTCGAAATGGCCGGCCGTTTCCGCCAGGGCGTCCGCGTCGACGACGAGACCCTCGCACTCGACGCCATCCGCCAGGTCGCCCAAGGCGGCGACTTCATGGCCCGAGCCGAGACGATCGCCCAGCTCCGCACCGGTGAGCACTACTACGGCGGGTCCTTCGGACGAGGTGGCCCCGACCACTTCTCCAAGCCCATGCTCGAGCGCGCGCACGAACGCGTCCTCGAAATCATCGAGACGCACGAACCCGCCGTGCCCGACAAGACCCGACAGGAACTCGCCCGCCTCGCCCGAAAGCACGGCGCGCAGGTGGGCTAGTATCTTGCCAGGTCAGACAGTTACGCCGCGGGTGGCATGGGTCCGCACAAGAAGACCCTCTGGTAGAGGCAGGCACGGCCTGGCAGGATGCACCGTTACGAATCGGCACGGCGCTCCGCGGACCCGTGTCCCGTCCCCAATGAAGCGGCTGAGCACGACAGGGAACAACACCAAACGCCGTCTGGAGCATCAAACAAGGATAGATCCGGCACCACGGAACCACCGACATGCTCTTGCGATTCTGCCTCTACGGATTCCTCAAGAACCAGCAGTACTACGACCCCTTCCTCATCCTCGCCTTTCGCGAGAAGGGCCTCTCCTTCTTCATGATCGGGCTCCTCATCGCCTTCCGCGAGATCCTCGTCAACGCCATGGAAATCCCGAGCGGCGCCGTCGCCGACCTCTACGGCCGGCGACGCTGCATGATCCTCTCGATGTCCGCCTACGTCGTCTCCTTCGGCATCTTCGGCTACGCCACCAGCGTCCCACAGCTCTTCCTGGCCATGGCCATGTTCTCCGTCGGCGAGGCCTTTAGAACCGGAACCCACAAGGCCATGATCCTCGACTGGCTCGCCCGAGAGGGACGCCTCGACGAGAAGACCCGCTTCTACGGCACCACCCGAGCCTGGGCCAAGATGGGCTCCGCCCTGGCCGTCCTCATCTCCGCCGCCATGGTCTTCACCACCGGCCAGTACAGCATCATCTTCTACGTCACGATGATCCCCTACGTCTTCGGCATCATCAACTTCCTCGGCTATCCCGCGTACATGGACGGCGATCGGTCGGCCGGCGTCTCCATGGCACGCCTCTTCCGTCACCTCTGGCTCGCCCTCAAGCAGTCCGTCGTCGACCGCAAGCTGCGCCAACTCCTCGCAGAGACCGTCTGCTACGACGGCGTCTACGCCGCCACCAAGGATTACCTCCAGCCCATCCTCAAGCAGGCGGCCATCGCCCTGCCCATCTTCGTGGCCTATGAAACCGACCAGCGGGCCGCCATCCTCGTCGGGGCCGTCTACTTCGTGCTGCATCTGCTCTCCAGCGCCGCCTCGCTCAAAGCCCACCGCGTCGTCGACCGCTTCGCCGGCGAGGAGCGAGGCGCGCGGTTCCTCTGGATCGTCAACGTCACCCTCTTCGCCCTCCTCGCCGTGGACCTCTGGTTCGGCTGGCACGCCCTCGTCATCGCAGGCTTCGTCGCCCTGGCCACCGTCCAGAACCTCTGGCGACCCATCCAGATCAGCCGCATCAGCGCCCGCTCCGAAGCCGACAGCACCGCCACCATCCTCTCCATCGAGAGCCAGCTCAAGTCCGCCTTCGTCGCCGTCATCGCCCCCCTCCTCGGCCTGCTCGTCGACCAGATCGCCCGCGCCGAAGGCACCCCCACCGACCACCGCTTCCTGCCCGTCGCAATACTCGGCGTCGTCGCATCACTGATCATCCTCGTCGCCACGCGCCCGCTGCGAACAGAGCCCACCGAGGTCGGGGATCAAACCGCCGACAGCGTCGAACCCCATTGACTCCAGATAACCTCACATGCATCCGTGCCATCGCACGGGCGCCTCGCCCGTGATCGGGTGCCCCATCGCTTCAGCGGTGGGGAACTCGAATTCCCTTCGCGTCTCCACGAGCAATCTCTGAACGCAGACCCGCCCCCCGTTGACGCGCGCCACCCCCACGACTACCGTGACGCGCGCAAATGAGTGACTCCGACCCACCCCAAGAACCGCCCGTTGAACCCGCCGCGTCACCTCCGCCATCGCGATGGCAGTCGGTCCTGTGGCTCATCGCCATCGTCGTTCTGGCCGCGGCCCCCTACCTCCACACCCTCGACAACGGCTTCGCCTTCGACGACCGAATCATCGTCCTGATCAACGGCAAGAAGTGGCACGACGACACCCTCTGGCAGCTCATCCGACACGACTACTGGGGCGACCAGCGGATCGACTCCCTCTACCGGCCCATCACCACGGTCTCCCTCGTCTGGAACTACCGCCTCAGCCAAGACCGACCCCGCAGCTATCGCATCATCAACATCCTCCTGCACGTCGCCTGCTGCCTCTGCCTCTTCGGCCTGACCCTCGCCGTCTTCGGCAACCTCCGCCTGGCCGGCCTGACCGGCGTCCTCTTCGCCATCCATGCGATCCACGTCGAGGCCGTCGAACAGATCGTGGGGCGCGCCGAGCTCCTCTCCGCCCTCTTCACGCTGGCCGCGCTCTGGCTCTACGTCGCCGACCGTCGCCGACGCCGGACCAACCCCACGTGGCGATACGCCCTCGTGCTCCTCCTGGCGGGAATGTCCATGCTGAGCAAGGAAAGCGGCATGGCCCTCATCGGCCTGATCGTGCTCTACGACCTCTGGGGCCTCCGTTACGGGAAGTACTGGACGGGCAAGCCGTTCAGCGAAAACGCGTCGCCCCCCCGAACCCGCTCTATGGCGACCATCCGCAAGCTCGCCCTGCGCCGCTGGCTCGGCCTGCTGCTCGTGGCCATGGCCGTCCTGGCCCTACGCGCCGACGTCCTCGGACGCATCACACGAGATCGCGACCGAATCACCATCTTCGACAACCCCGTCGTCGCCGCCTCGCCCGCGCAGCGGGCCATGACCGCCGTCGTCCTCTTCGGCAAGTACGTCCGCCTCCTCGTCTGGCCCCACCCCCTCTGCCACGACTACTCCTACAACGCCCTGCCGATCTGCCGGACGATCACCGACGAACGCTTCGCCTGGGGCCTCGCCTGCCTGGCCGCGATGGCCGTCGGCGCCGTCTGCTCATGGCGAGGGCGCGGAGCCATCCTCGCCTGCGTGGGCTTCTTCCTCACCACCTACTTCCTCGTCAGTAACGCGGTCGTCCTGATCGGAACGATCTTCGCCGAGCGCCTCATGTACGTCCCCTCCGTCGCGCTCTGCTGGGCCGCCGCCATCGGAGCGGTCGCCGTGCTCGACCGAGCCGCCCGCCAAGGCCTTGCCCGCGCCGGAACCCTCATCGTCGCCACAGTCGTTGTCGCGATCGGCGGTGCAAACGTCTACCTGACCGTCCAGCGAGGCCTCACCTGCAAGAGCGAGCGCCTCATGGTCGCCGACGCCCTGCGCCTCAGCGGCAACAGCGCACGGCTCCGCATGCAGGCCGGCGCATACGCCGTCGAAGACAAGGACCTCGACGCCGCCACCCGCCACTTCACCCGCGTCCTCGAGCTCCTGCCCGACCACGCCTACGCCCACTACATGCTCGCCAAGATCCGGATGCAATCGGGCCAACCCGCCCAGGCAGTCCCCCACCTCCTGCAATGCGTCGGCAAGCTACCAAGGGAGTTCCGACCCATGGCCGCAAGACTCCTAGCCGCCGCATATCAGCAACTGAACCAGCCTGACCAAGCCAACCTCTGGCTACAAAGAGCCAAACAGATCGAAACCCCCGCCCACTGACCCCCAAGGGCATATGCCCCGCCCTTCACGGAAGACGCGCCGATCGGCATTTGACCCGTCGTACCGGGGGTAGTATATTAGTAGTATGAAAGTCAAGACATCTATCACACTATCGTCCGACGTCCTGGAAGCGATCGACCACCACGCCCCCGCCTTCGCCAGCCGCTCGGAGTTCCTGGAGACCGCCGCTCGCGCCCTCCTTGCCCACCTGGCCAGACAGGAGACCGAGCGCCGCGACCTCGAGATCCTCAATCGACGTGCCGACGCCCTCAACGAAGAGGCCGACGACGTCCTGCACTACCAGGTGCCGCTGTGAGACGCGGCGAGCTCTACAGGGTCGCCCGCCCCTCGTCGCGCGACCCGAGGAAGTCCCGAGTCTTCGTCATCGCCAGCCGGCAGGTGCTCATCGACTCGAGGTTCTCCACCGTCATCTGCGCCCCCGTCTATGCCGCCTACGAAGGCCTGTCCACGCAGGTCCCCGTCGGCGTCGATGAAGGCCTCAAACACGACAGCGCCATCCACTGCGACGAGCTCGTCAGCCTCCACAAATCCGCCCTCACCCACTACGTAGGCCACCTATCGCCCCACAAGCTCGACCAGCTCAACACCGCCCTAATAGCCGCCCTCCAACTCCACGACGAATAGCACCATCCACCAACAAACCCGCCCACACGCACAGCATTCAGGCCCGAAGGGCCGAAAGAGAGTAGCCAGGGGCGCAGTCCGCCGCCTCGGCGGACGAAACCCCTGGTCCCTGATCGCCAAGATTGACCAGCCCTGTAAGGGCGACGGAAGGCCCTCCGCAAGACCCGGCCGCCTATCCGCTTCCGTCTCCCCAACCCCGCCCAGACCGCCACCGACCCGAACGCCCCGGGTCCGTGACAGCTCAGGCGCGCGCCGAGGCCAAGCGGTGTGCGCGGCACCAGCCCCGTTCACGGGGCTTTCCCGCCGTAGGCGGGCCGATAGGCCAGCCCTTCCAGGGCTGGTTGGCCGAGGACGGACGCTCCTCCTGCTCTCACCACCAACACCGAGCCCGTTTCAACGGGCTTCTCCTCACCGCATCACATGCGATCGCACGCTTCTCGCGCAACACCCCTCAAACCACCCACCCACCCACCCACCGAATCATCCGTTCCCCGAAGGGGAACCACGTGAATAGCCGTAGGTGCAACCTACGGACCCGCGCGTCCCACCGGATCCCCCAACCCTGGAGGGGTTGCACACCTCGCCCCCCGTCGACCGTTCGCCCCGATCACCCCCCAGCACTGCCCCGTTCACGGGGCATACCCGGCCAGGCCGGGCTACTAGGCCAGTCCTTCAGGGCTGGTCAATCGCCACGCGCCCCTCCACGGTTCTCCCCCCAGCCAATGAGCCCGTTTCAACGGGCTTCTCCTCACCGCATCACATGCGATCGCACGCTTCCCGCGCAACCCCCCTCCAACCACCCACCGAATCATCCATTCCCCGAAGGGGAACCACGTGAATAGCCGTAGGTGCAACCTACGGACCCGCGCGTCCC
>JAFGLZ010000036.1 GCA_016927755.1 Phycisphaerae bacterium | reverse complement strand
TCGGCAGCGACGTGCTGATGCCGTTGCAGTAGACCCGCTCGTTCTCCAGCCCTTCCGGCTCCAAGAAGATCTGATGTCGGTCCTTGTCGGCGAAGCGGACGACCTTGTCCTCGATGCTCGGGCAGTAACGAGGGCCCACGGACTTGATCTGCCCCGTGTAGAGCGGCGCCCGATCGAGATTGGCCCGGATGATCTCGTGTGTTCGCTCGTTCGTGTACGTAATCCAGCAGTAGACCTGCGGTCGATTGATCGCGTCGTTCATGAAAGAGAAGGGGATCGGCCGATCGTCTCCCGGCTGAATCGCAAGCCCGTCGAGGTCAACGGACTCCCGGTGGACGCGAGGGGGGGTGCCCGTCTTGAGCCGGTCGAGCTTGAAGCCCAAATGCTCGAGGGATCCCGACAGCCCGACGGCCGCCGGCTCGCCGATCCGCCCGCCCACGGTCTGTTCTGGCCCACGGTGCATCAGCCCGCGGAGAAACGTGCCAGGCGTCAGGACAACCGCTGCCGCCGAGAGCATCCGACCGTCGGCCAGCACGACTCCGCTGACGGCGCCATCCTGCGCGAGCACCTCCTCGACCGACCCCTCGATGAGCGTCAGTTCCGGCGTTGACTCCAGCATCTCACGGACTTGGGCGATGTACAGCGTCGAATCGGCCTGGGCCCGAGGCGCCCAGACCGCGGGGCCCTTCCTCTTGTTCAACATACGGAACTGGATGCCGGTCGCGTCGATCGCCAGGCCCATGAGCCCGCCGAGAGCGTCGATCTCCCGGACGATTTGTCCCTTGGCCAGCCCCCCGATGGCGGGGTTGCAGGACATCCGAGCGATGGCGTTACGACTCATCGTGACCAGGGCCGTTCCCGCGCCGAGCCGGGCGGACGCCCACGCCGCCTCGGCGCCCGCGTGCCCGCCGCCGACCACCACGACATCGAATCGATCTGTAGATGCTGAAGATGCGCTCATTCCAATGCCGTGTTTGGTTCCAGGCTTTGTTCGTGTGCGGAGGCGGCCCCCGCCGCCACGACGTCAAACGCGCTATTCTACCAGCCAGGCGGAAGAATCGAAGGGATGCGGTGCGTGGTTACTTCTTCGGAGCGAGGACATCAACCTCCCGCAGCGCATCACGAAGCCTGGCGTCAGTCGGGCAGGCAGCTAGACCTCTCCGCAGCACCTCGGCGGCCTCAGCATATCGTCTCCGACGGATCAGCGACGTCGCCCAGTTCCCGTAGGCAGAGGCAATCATGGGGTTCTCGTCGATGACCTCCTGCCACAGCCTCTCGGCCTCGGGGGTCTGGCGTAGCTGGTCGAGCGTGTTGGCCAGGTTGATCTTCGCCTGCAGCATGCCAGGCCGATGCTCGAGCGCGGCCCGGTACGATTTCGCGGCGTCCCTCAACCGGCCCTGCTTGATCAGGGCGTTGCCGAGATTGTAGTGAGCGGCGGCATGGCCGGGCCTCAACTTGATCGCTCGACGCAGATGCGTCTTGGCCTCCTCGATCCGGCCGAGTTGGATCAGCGTCTGGCCGATGTTGTTCTCGGCCTCAGCCGATTCCGGCGCCAGACGGGCGGACTCGATGTGGTGCTTCAATGCCTCCTCCTGGTCGCCCTCGGCGGCCAGCGCGGCGCCCCAGTTCTGTTGGACAATGCGGCTGTCGGGATAGATGCCCCCCGCGTGCGCCCAGAGCGAGACCGAGTCGTGCCAGATCATCGTCTGTTGAAAGGTCAGCACGCCCAGAACGAGGATGGCGCCGCTGGCGATCGTCTTGACGACGAGGCCCTCGAATCCACGTTGAATCAGCCAGACCGCCGCCCACCCCGCCAACAGCGCAAAGCCAAGGCAGGGCAGGTACGTGTAGCGGTCGGCGGCGATCTGAGGGCCCATCTGCGTAACGCCGGAGACCGGCGCGACCATGACCAGGTAGCTCAGCCACACCGCGAGCCCTGCCGGCCAACGATGCCGCGCGAGCACCGCCGCAGCCGTGATCGCCGACAGCGCGATCGCATTGAGAACGTAGGGCCACTGCGTCAGACTCAGCGTTCTCGGCATTGGGTAGAGCGGCGAAAGATTCAGTGGCAGCGCGGTCTTGTAAACGTAGAAAGCCACCGCGTACAGCGTCACGCCGACCCGGCGCTGGGTCCCATACTGTTCCAGTCCGGCCACCGCCCCGGTGACGACCTGGCCGTAAACCCCAATCAGACCTGCGACCGCCGCCAGCGCGAAGTACGGGAGCTTCTCGGCCCACACACGCCGCGCGCCCGCGCCGAGCCAGCCGGCTTGGTCGCCGCCCAGCCGCCGCAGCGGATAGACGTCAAGGATCAAGAGCACGACCGGGAGCGTGATGCCCATCCCCTTGCCCAACAGCGAGGCCAGGTAGGCCAGCAACGAAAGTCCCAGCCACTTGCGCCGATCTTGCGGATCGTCGCGAACATCCCATGCCCGCAGATAGGCCAGGAGCGTCAGCATGAAGAACAGCCCGCTGACGACGTCGCGCCGCTCCGTGGCCCACGCCACCGACTCGGCCCTCAACGGATGGATACCGAAGACCAGTGCCGCTGCCGCCGCGGCGAAACGGAGGTCCCTCGCGCCTCTGTCGCCGGCAATCAGGCCCAGCAGTCGAAGGGCTAGGTAGTAGAAGGCCAGAACCGTCCCAGCGTGAAGCAGCAGGCTGGTCAGATGGTACCCACGCGCGTCCATGCCCCAGAGCACGTAGTCCGCTCCGAGCGTCACCCAGCTCAGCGGCTGGTAAGGCCCGGCGTGGAACGTCGTGAACATCCACTCGAGATTCGACCAGCCAAGCCCGCGGTAGTTCCGGTTCTCGATGAAGTTGACCAGGTCGTCCCAGTTGACGAATCCGTTGGTTAGGGATGGGAGAAACGCCAGCAGCGTCACCGTGACCACGGCGAGGGGCGCGATCCACGCCGGCCAACGACGCTTTGTCGCGAGGCAGCCTTCGGCGTCACCGTCGCCGCGGATTGAGTCTTCGATGCCGTCCTGATTCATCGCGTCTCTGATGCCTGCGTCTACTTCCTCGTCTTCCTCGCTCGCTTCTCGATCCAGCCCACCTCCCGATGGCCGTATGCGTGCGGCCTGCCGTATGCCGGCGCCGCCCAGCGGACGCCGTTCGTGATCACGAGCTGGACGTTCTTGTCGTAGTAGATCGGGTATGTTTCGTGCCCGGGCCGGAAGTAGAAGATCCGCCCGTTGCCTCGCTGCCACGTGCACCCGCTGCGGAAGACCTCGCCGCCCTCGAACGAGCTGATGAAGATCTGCTCGTCCGGCTCGGGGATGTCGAAGTGCTCGCCGTACATCTCGGTCTTCGGCAGGATGAAGTGGTCGTCGATTCCCTCGACGATCGGGTGGCCGGGCTTCGTGACCCAGAGGATCTCGCGCTCACCCGCCTCCCGCCACTTGAGCATACAGATCGTGCCCATCAGCCGCGTGAAGATCTTGCTCATGTGGGCCGAGTGCAGGCAGATCAGCCCCATGCCCTCGTAGACTCGTGCCTTGATCTTCTCGACGATCTCGTCGTCGACCTCGTGATGGGCCATGTGACCCCACCAGATCAGCACGTTCGTGTTCCGAAGTACGCTGTCGGTGAGCCCGTGTTTCGGCTCGTCGAGCGTGGCGGTCCGGGCCTCGATGTCCTTCTGGCGGTTCAGCGCCTGGGCGATGACGGCGTGCATGCCCTTGGGGTAGATCTTGGCCACCTTCTTGTTGGTCTTCTCGTGCCTGCCCTCGTTCCACACCGTCACGTGGATCTTCTTCGCCTTCGCCATGATTCATCCTCGCGGTTGGGGTCTTGCGTCAATCCTTCCGAATCGCGTTCTGCTCGCGGGCGACTTGTCCCGCCGCGGCCGCATCGACTACTTCGCGAGCATCCGTCCCAGCCCCTCGATCGCCTCGGCGACCTGGTTGCGGTACCGGTCGATGACCTCCGGATCGTCAGTATAGTGTCCCACGTCCCTGGCCACATCCTGTGGAATCGTCAGCAGCTTCTCGGCCTCGGCGACGTCGATCCCGCGGGCACGGGCCCTGCCGATCCGATCGCGGAGCAGCCAGAGGTACTCATAGTCCTCCACGCCGTCGCGGATCATCTCGAGTCGCTGCGACGGCACGCGCTTCCCCCCGCTGACGTAGAAGAGCTGGCCGTCCCCCTTGCCGTCCGCCCCGACGTTCCGTCCCTGGTTGCCGTCCAGGTTGGCGTTGGCACCGGCGGTCCAATAGAGATTCCCGGTCACTCCGTACTTCCACATCAGCAAGAACGACATTCGAGCGCAGGCACTTGGGTGGGGGATCGAGTATGTCGGATAGGGGTACGGGTCGCCGCAGTTGTACCACCAGATCTGCTTGCCCAGCTTCCGAAGATCGGCCAGCCGCTGGTCGATGTTCCGATGGCCGAAGATCGGCACATGCGGGCAATAGATGTCCGTTACCTCGTGCCACTGCTCCGCAGGCGACATGACGACGAGGATCTTGAGGTCGGGCACGGCCTGGCGAACCACACGCCCGACCGCGACCAGCTTCTCCGTGTACGCCAGGTTCGGCTCGTCCCAGAGGTAGAAGAAACACCGTTCGAGCCAGCCCTTCTCACGCAGGTGCTTGGTGAAGCATCGAAGCCAGTCGGTCAACCGCTGCCTGGCCTGCTCGCCGTCGAACGGGTTCATCGAGACGTCAACGGCCTTGCCCGCCGCCTCATCGAAAAACGTGCGATGCAGCCTGGACGCGATGAGCCCGCTGCCGTCCCCGGCGCTGAGCGGCAGGCCGAAGACGGTCAGGCCCAGATCGAACGCCGTCTGCATGACCTTGTCGTAGTCGACGAAGTCCATCCCGATCGAGCCATCCTTGCGGAGCAGGTATCGCGGCTCGGCAATCGAGCCCGTGCAAGGCCCTCCGCCCGTCCCCGCGCGATTGCGGAACATCAACTCGCAGATGCCTCCCCCGCCGCAGCTAATGACATGCTTCGTGTGCGCGATCACCGGCAGGTCGAAGTCGCGCATGCGGACCGTCAGCGTCAGCTCGACAGGGTGAGCATCCTTGGCGCCGATCCCAACCGTTGTCCCATACTCGCCGGCGGGCGTGCCGCGCGGAGCGTAGATTCGAAGCCACAGCGATTGCTGCCGACCCGCCGGAACCGTCAACGAGCCCAGCGGCAGGATCGGGTCCGGCCACGAAGTCCCCCCGATCAGCACGTGCTCGAGCCGCTCGACCTGAACGTGCTCGGCCGGGATCACATGACCGCCGCTCGCGTGCCTCAATGGGGCCACGCTGACGGCTACGTCGCGAAGATCAGCATCCCCCGCCACCAAGGCGATTTGAATCGCCTCGTATTCGTGCCTGGCCAGAGACACCCTACCCGCCACGTTCAACTGCTCGGCCTGCAACGGGTCGGCCGGGCGGATCTTGGCCATCGACGGCACCCAACTCGCCACATAGGCTGGCAGCTTGTCGTCGTTGAACCGTGACAGCAGGGCCATCGCCCCGACTCGGAGAATCGCCGCGTCAACCCTATCCAACTCCGAAGCGATCGACGTCAGTGTTTCGCGAACCTTGTCGCAGGGAACCGTGCCGAGCGAGTCGAGATGCGCCCGCTGTTCCTGGAGCCGAACCCGGGCCGTCTCGACAGTCCGCTTGGCCTCATCCGAGGCACTTCCTGCCAGGTCCTTGAGCCGAGTGTCCAAGGCGTCGACTCGTTTGAGCAGGGGGGTCAGACGTGACAGAGCTGCCCGCCCCGTCCGTACCCCGACCGCGTCGAACGACCACGTCGAGTCAATGCCGACGGCTCCCCCCGCGAAGCCCCCCACGCGAACGTATCGCACCGGCGTGTCGATCGGCAGGGCGGACGTCACGGCCGATCCCGACGGCTTCACCTGGCCGAGCTGGATGAAACGCTTGTCGGCGCCGGCGACGTGGATCGTGATGTTCTTGGCGTTTCCCGGGCCGACCTGCCTGTGCACCAGAGCCAAGTCGCCCCAGCCGACTTCGGTCCCAAGGTCGACCGTGATGTGCCCCCAATCGTTCCACCCGTTATGGATCACCAGCTTGGCGAACCTGCCGTCTGGCTTGCCGAGAATCGCGCCGGTGTCGACCCAATCAGGTTGGGCAAGGTCCGCCCGCGCTTTGTCTACCTCGGTATCGACGACCCGCTGCGCCCAGAACTCGACCTGCCCCTCGGCCCGCGCCGGAGGCGACGAGGCGACGATCGCTATGTAGAGGGCGATGCAGCAGGAACGCGGACTGGGGGTCATCGCTTCTCCTTGTGTCGGCCCGAGCTCAGGAGATGTCGATGCCCGTGCCCGAACTCTGCCGCTTGATCCAGGGGTCATGGCGCACGCAACGACCTACTTGGCGCCCTGCTCGGCGAGTTGGTAGGCCGCCAGCCGGATCATCGGGCCCATGGCCGCCCCGACCGACATGCCTTCCTCGTAGTCCTTCTCGTTGAAGTCGTACCCGGGCACGATGTAGCCCAGCTCGTCGTTGGCCAGGCACACGATCATCCGCGGGTACCCGGTCATCCTCGCCTGAATGTCGAAGCCGATCTCGGGGAGGAGTTCGCCGGGGATAGTAATCAGCTCTGCCGAGCCGATACGGATGTAGTTCAACTCCGTTGGGATTCGACCGTCGGTGAGCCAGGCCTTGCCGCCCTTGAGCGCCGCCATCGCCTTGAACTTGATGTTCGTCGGGCAGATCTGGATCGGGCGGTGCACGAATCTGAGCGTGTGCTCCGTTGTGGGCTGGGCCTTCTCGGCGTACTCGACGACGTACTTGGCGAGCTTCTCCCCGAGCAGCTTGATGTCCACGGGGCGGCGCCCCGGCGAGTCGCCCGAGACCATCCCGCCCAAGGCGCCATTGAGGAACACCGTCGTTCCGCCCAGCGCCTTGTCGACGTAGTCCCGCAACGGCCCCACGTAGTCGGCGCTGAACATCTTGTGCTTCTCGGCGTCGAGCGTCTCGGGATGACAGGCGTAGTGCACGATCGTCCCGAGCACCTTGCCGTCGGCGCCGTGGAACGTCAGCACCGCCAGTTGCGGGTTGACCAGGCCCGGATTGCGGCAATTCCGGCTAATCTCCGCCACCCGCGCGCCATCCAGAGGCAGGTCCACCGAGACGACCTTGACTTGCGCGACGGGCTTGGCCGCCTTGGCCGCGTCCTTCACGGACTGGTAGAGCGCCTGCTTGACGGACTGGACGTACTCCTTGGGGTAGAAGCCGTAAACGCCGATTGTATCCGGCGCGGCGTGCGTGTGGCTCATCGCGACAACGACGTTGGGGTGCCCCTCCTCGGCCAGCTTCGCGCGGAGCTTGGCGAGGTCCACCCCGAGCATCCCGAAGATGTCCGCCCCGACCAGCGCCACCGACGTGCCTTGATAGCTCAGATAGCAGCAACGGGCCTGGAGCACGTCGTGGATCTTGTACTCCCGCTCGGATGCCTTGAGAGTCGGGAGCATCTTCTCGTCCAGGCCGAGCGGGACGACCGAGAACCCGACCTTCAGACCTTCCCACGGCTTGGCGTTCGACACGGGCGGCAGGGGGCCCTGCTTCTGCTTCGACGAGTCGCACACCTTCGGCTCGCCCTCGGGCACGTGCCGCTTGGGCGGGAAACACGCCACGCCGACGATCTTGCCGTCGGCGTTGTTGGCCACGAAACGGAATCCCTTGCCCGCGTAACTGATGATCCGCTGCTTGCTCAGGATCGTGACGTGCTCCGGTTCGCCGAGCTTGGCCCGGACGGCCGCGACCGTCTCGCACCCTTCGGGTGGCGTGACGGCCTCGATCGTGTCGATCATCGTGTCGCCACGCATGTGGATGTTGTCGGTCAGGTCCGAGCCCGGGACCTTGAACTCATGCTTCCGAGAGCTGTACCAATCGAGCGGACCCGTGTGCTCGCCGAGGCGCGCCTTGACGGCGTCGTCGAGATTGTCGATCCCCGCCACGAGGCCCTTCCATTTCACCGGCGGCGGCGCCATGCCCTCAGGATACTTGCGTCCCGTGGTCTGTCCAGCGGTCGGAGCCGTCATGATCAGGCCGATCGTCGATGCGGCGATGAGTGCGAGTGTTCTTGAGCATGACATGAACCACTACCTCCGTTTGCGTCTCAGTCGGGCCGGCACTCCGACGTAGAACCCGTATTCCTCGGTGTCCTCCAAAACGACCGAGTTAGCGCCCACCACGCAGCCGCGCCGCACGGTCACGCCCTGGTTGACGACCACGCTCGCGCCGAGATACACGTCATCCTCCAGCGTGATCGGGTCGGCGTTCTCCCCGTACGTGACCATGGGCCGCTCGGTCTTGTCGGTGAACTGGCTGACGGTCGATAGCATGCACCCGGCCGCAATGGCGTTGTAGCTGCCGACCTTGAGTCCGCCCCAGCCGTAGAGAATGCATCCCGGGGCGAAGTGCGTATGATCGCCGACCTCGATGAAGCTCGTGTCCCAGTCGCCGCTGCTCAGATAGCAGTTCGGGAAGAACTGCACGTCGTTGCCGATCGTGACGCGTCCCGGAGAGCCCTGGTGGAAGACGTTCGGGTAGAACGTCACGTCGTCGCCGATCGCAAACCGCTTCGGACGTCCCATGATGTAGACGCCCCTCATGAACGTGACGCGGTCGCCGATCTCCATGACTTCGGGATGCTCGATGAAGACGTCCTCTGCAATCTTGACGTCGCCCCCGCAACTCGCGAAACGATCAGGATAGCCGTCAGGCATGGCTCAGCCCCCTCGACGAGCAGCAAGCGACCTAGAGCCGAAGGAAGTTGTCGAGCAGCTTCAGGCCCTCGGTCGTCAGGAAGCTCTCCGGATGAAACTGGACGCCCTCGATGGGCATCGTCTTGTGTCGAATCCCCATCAGCTCATCCTGGTCGGTCCAGGCCGTCACCTCGAAGTCGTCGCGCAGCGTGTCGCGCTTGACGATCAGTGAGTGGTACCGAGTGGCCGTGAAGGGATTGCTCAGCCCCTTGTAGACGGTCTTGCCGTCGTGGTGGATCTCGCTCGTCTTGCCGTGCATGAGCCGATCGGCCCGGACGACCTCCGCGCCGAACGAGTAGCCGATACACTGATGCCCCAGACACACGCCGAAGATCGGTACCTTGCCGGCGAAGTGCTTGATGACGTCGTTACTGATCCCGCCCTCGCGGGGCGTGCAGGGCCCCGGCGAGATGATGATATGCGTGGGTCGGTCCGCCTCGATCTTATCGAGCGTGACCTTGTCGTTGCGGTAGACCCTCATCTCGCGGGATGCGTCGATCTCGCCGATCCGTTGGACCAGGTTGTACGTGAACGAGTCGTAGTTATCCACCAGGACGATCATGACGCGAAGGCTACGGAGATCAGGCCTGACTGTCAACAAAGGATGAAAGGCGTACACACGCGGTGGGGGAGGCTTCCCGACGGCCGTCCGATTTGCCCGGCCTTCGGACCGGGCCGCCGCCGAGACCGATCACGACAGGCTCAGCCATCCGTCGTTGCCCGTCTCGAGGCCGCCTCGACGAGGACGCTTGCGCTTCCTCTTCTCCTCTTTGTCGGCCTCTTCCGCCTGGAACACGGCCTCGGCCGACGTCGAGACGCCCTTGAGCGACAGCGACATCCGCTGGTTGTCCGGATCGACCGACAGCACGCGGACCTGGACCTCCTGGTCCTGCCCGACGACCTCGCTGACCCGATTCACGCGGCGATCGGCCAGCTCGGAGATGTGAACCAGCCCCTCGATGCCCGGCTCCACCTCGACGAACGCCCCAAAGTCCGCCAGCCGCGTCACCTTGCCCTTGACGACGGATTCGGGTCGGTATCGCGAGGCCACCCCGTCCCACGGGTTGTCCTGGATCTGGCGCATGCCGAGCGACATTCGCCGCTTTTCGGGGTCGACCTGCAGAACCTCCACTTCGATGACGCTGCCTTCAGAGATGATCTCGGACGGGTGGCGGACCCGCTTGACCCAGCTCATCTCGCCGATCGGCACCAGGCCCTCGAGCCCGGGCTCCACCTCGACGAACGCTCCGAAGTCCGCCAGCCGCGTCACCCGACCCGTGATCCGCTGGCTCGGCTTGTACCGCTGCTCCACGCCGTCCCAGGGGTTCGCCATGACCTGCTTCAGGCCGAGCGAGATCCGCTCCTTGTTCCGGTCTATCTTGAGGACCTTGACCTGGAGCCTCTGGCCCATCTCGACGACCTCAGAGGCGTCCTTGACCCGTCCCCAGCTCATGTCGCTGATGTGCAGCAGGCCGTCCACGCCCCCGATGTCGACGAACGCCCCATACTCGGTGATGTTGCGCACGACGCCCTCGCGGACCTCCCCCTCGGCAAGCTCGCTGAGGGTCTGCTCGCGGGTGGCCGCCTTCTCGCGCTCCAGCAGCTTTCGGCGCGACAGCACGACGTTGTTGTCGCGCCGATCGACCTGAGTCACCTCGGCCTGGATCGTCTGCTGCAGAAACACCGATATGTCGTGGACGTGGCCGATGTCGACCTGGCTGGCGGGCATGAACGCGCGGATGCCCCGGACCTCGACCTCCAGCCCGCCCTTGTTCATTCCGGTCACGACCCCCTCGACCGTGGCACCCGGCTCCAGGGCCGCCCAGGCCGCCTCCACCTCGGCCTTCCGCTTGCTGAGGATGAAAAGTCCCTCACGCTCGTCGAACCGCTCAATGACGACCTTGACGATCGCTCCCGGATTGGGAACGGACTTTCGATCCTTGCCGAACTCGCCGATGGGCAGCATCCCAGGCGACTTGCCGCCCAGGTCGACCAGGACCATGTCCCCGGAGACCTGCTGGACCCGACCCTCGCGGACGGTGCCGCTCGTGTCCCGCCCGGTCTCGGCGCCGATTGTGAGATCCTCCAGTTCCTCGATATTCGAGTCGCCGAGGGCCTCGGCGACCTCGCGCTCCCAGTCCTCTTCGAACAGATCAGACCCACTCATCACGTTACCCTTACTACCCGGCGTCGCTGCCGCCTCTAGAGCTCAATAGGGCCCCACCTATAGCCTGAACGTGCATCGTACCAGGCAACCCGACCATCATACAACCACCCGGGTCGCCTTGCGATCCCCAATATCCATTTCACAATCGGTTTGTGACCGACGGGGCTTGATGTCCGGGGAGATACTATCCAAGATGTGCCGACGAAGGAGCTTCCGTCGCCGAGTCCCCTCGGCGACGCGCCCGATCACTGTCATAGGGGAAGAGCTGTGCGAGCCGATACGGATCAAACCGCCGTCTCCTCGCCGCGGATGGCTCCGAGGTCCGCTGCGACGAAGGAAGCCGTGCGTTCGGTCGATATGCCGCGCCAATGGCCCTGCGTCCTCGCCCTGGCCACAGCGCCGCTTGCACCAGCAACCACCGCGCGCCGGACCGTCGAAACACCCCTCAAATGGGCGCTTCTGGTGCATGTCGCTGGGCTTACACTCCTGTACCTGGCCGAAGGCACGTTCCCCGACGATTCGGGATTCGGCTGGTGCATCACCTTCCGGCCTCTAACATGGATCTATCAGCTACTCGCTTGGCCGAGGATCAGCTACGAGTGGACCGTCATCCTGAAAATCGCCTCGCTGCTGGTCTCGGAGGGAATCATCTGGATAGTGGCCGCGCTCTTGATGGGTTGGGGCGCCGTAGACGAACCCTTCGCCCGCAGCTATCGGCACGCCCTTCGTCGGCTGTGGCTCCAGACGAGTCATCTGGCCGTGATCGCCATGGTCGTCAATTCCCTTTCGGGTGGGCTTGCCCGGGCTGAACGGCTTTCTCGGGAGCAGGTGCGGGCTTCTCTGGGACCCGGTCCGGTCTTTCCGTCTGCGGGTCGGTCGAATAGCGAAGTCCGGGCTCGCTACAAGCAACAGCGCCGGGAGTACGAGAAGGAGTACCAGCGTCGAGCGGCACGGCAAGAACGCCCTTGGTACCTCCTGCAGGTCAACCCGGTGTGTATGGCATGTCGAACGGCTCTGCTCGCCTGTTTCCTCGTGACCCTGCTCCGCGCGCTCGGAATCCAGAGATCGCCCGAGCCGCAGCCCCGCGGCGGCCCTGCCTGTCGTCTCTGTGGATACAACCTCAAGGGCATTCCGGCCGATCATCGCTGTCCCGAGTGCGGCCGTCCGTCTGCCTCGTCGGTCGGGCCGAGTGCCGGACCGGGCACGGTTTGGCAGCGCCGGCGTCGGGGGCAATGGATCTCCGCCGCCCTGAGGACCTTCTGGCAGGCAACCGTTCACCCGCCTCGTCTCGCCGCGGACATGCAGGTGCCGTCCGCCGATCCGACGCACCGCTCCTACCTTGCCCTGTGCTTGGTTCCCGTCTTTCTCACGGGATTGGCGACCATCCCGACCTACCAGCTTGTGCACTACTTGACTGTGGGCGTCAATCCGGCCAAGCGCTGGCAGGCAACTTGGGTCTCGAGCTACTTCGAGATCGCCCTTGCCCTTGTCGTCTGTGTGCTGCTCCTGACCCTCGGCACGGCCCTTGCCTTCGGCTTGTACTACAGGGCCCGATACCGCCGGAATCTGCTCTTCGGCACGATGCGGGCGGCCTCCTATCAGGCCGGGCTGCTCGTCCCGTGGACGATGGTTACGGCGCTCAGCATCGCCGCGGCCACGTCACGATTTCTCGGGCAGAACATCGGTTTGTGGCATCAAGCCCTCGGCGAAATCCGGTCCAACGCCCCGTTCTTCTTCTACGGATGGGTCATCCTCGTCGTCGGGCTGCTCTGGTTTTACCTGCGAAACGTTCGACTGACGTGTATGGGCGTCCAATACGCGTGGGGAACCATGCCGGATGAAGGCGAGAGCGACACTGCCTAGCCTGGCGTCGCGGCGAGCCGCCCTGGCCTTATGGATCTTGCCCAATCCCTCCTGTACGATGCCTTGTCGCGGACGCAGCGCGGGCTTCCAGCCTGCAGGAAGCGACGAAGCGTGCTCGCATCTGGCGCATGCTCGTAGCCTGCGTGCCCTGGGGTTCTCCTCCGCGGCATCGGCATCTTGCCCATGAGTCTCTACTGGTGAGACGCCCATGGCGCGGCACAATCTGGAGGTTCGCGACGATGCGAACGGCGCTCTGGTTGGGGTGTGTGATCGCGGTGTTCGGCTTCGGCAATCAACGTGGAACGGCGGCGACGGGCAAGGGAGCCGTGGGCATCCTCGTCGCCCCGGATGCGCCCCCCATCGAACGGTTTGCCGCCAAGGAGTTGGGCGAGTACGTCCGCAAGATCTACGGCATCGAGCCCGACCAGCCCGCCGACCCGAAAGCCTATCGAGGGGCGCTCTATCTCGTCGGAAGCCCCAAGACGAGCCCGCACGTTGCCAATGCCCTCGAGCCCAACGGCTGGCCCACCGTCAGTGATCAGGGCATCGTGCTCAAACGCGTCCGATCCGACGGCAAGACCGCCCTGATCGTCGGTGGCGGGAGCCCCGTCGCGACCCTCTGGGCCGTCTATGAGCTCGCCGAGCGGTGGGGGGTGACCTATTTGTTGCACGGCGACGTCCTCCCGAGCGAGCCCGACCCGCAGTCCGTCGTCGGACTGACTGTTCCCGCCGAGGACATCGTCATGGAGCCGGCGCTCCGCATCCGCTGGTGGCGGACGGTCAACGACTTCGCCTGTGGGCCGGAGTCGTGGGGCATGGCGGACTATCGCGTCGTCCTGCCTCAACTCGCCAAGATGAAGTTCAATCGCATCTTCCTGTCACTCTGGCCGTGGCAGCCGTTCCTCGATCCGCAAGTTAAGGACATCAGACGGAAGCAGGCGTATCTCTGGTTCAACTATCACTACCCGATCACGGATGACATGCCTGGCCGGCGGGCCTTTGGCGACATCGAGGAATTCTGGAACCCGGACCTGCCCCGCGGCGCGAGCTATGACGAGTTCGTCAAGGCCGGCATCCGGCACTGCCACGAGATCATCGACCTGGCGCAGGGTCTGGGTATGCGGTGCGGCGTGACGGCCGACCTGGTGACGTATCCCCCCGAGTTCGCGCCGCTCCTGAAGGACCCCAAGCAGGTCCACCAGTTGGCATCGATGACCGTCGGACCGGGCCCGAAGACCCCCATCGAAGATCCGGACATCACCACGCTGGCCGGCGCGTTCCTCAAGGCCACTGTCGACACCTATCCCCAATGCGACTGGGTGCTGCTGGGCATGCCCGAGTTTCGCGCCTGGTCCGACCACTATGAGCGCGCTTGGAAAGCCCTCGACGCCAAGTACGGCATCGAGAAGATCCGTCCCCTGGCCCAAGTGATCGAGCAGGCCAAGTGCCGCACCGGCTACCCCGGCGGGGCGGAGCGGGCGCTACAGGAGGTCAAGGGCGACATCGTCGCCCTGTACTTCTACGACCGGCTCGTGAATGAACTCGGTGTCCTGAAGGACACGAAGCGCCCGGATGCCAAGATCATCTACAACTGCGTCGCCGAAGAGCTCTTCCCCGTTCTGCCGAAGCTCGTGCGCCCCGGCAGCGAACTGCTCAACTTCGTGGACTACACCGCCAGCCGGATCGTCGCCCGAAAGGACGTCCTGAAGCAACTGCCGGGCCAGGAGGTGCCCGCGAGCCTGATCTTCACGTTGCACGACGATAACGTCGGCGTCCTGCCGCAGCTCGTGACCGGATCCTTCGCCAAACTGCTGGACGTCATGATCCCGGCCGGCTGGTCGGGCTTCAGCACACGCTATTGGCAGATCGGCGACCATGACCTGGCCGTTGCCTACATCGCCAAGGCGGCATGGCGACCGTCCATCGAGCCGCAAGCCCTCTATCGTTCCCAGATCGGCGCCGTCTGCGGCGAACAGGCCGTCGAGCCGATGCTCGAGGCGATGAAGGAGTTGGAGGACGTCACGATCGCCCTGGAGGGGCCGGGGCTCGGTCTGACGTTCCCCGTCCCGGGAATGATCATGAAGTTCTGGCACAAGGGATCAATGCCCGGCTACCTCGTCGAGGCCCGGAGCAAGTACCAGAACGCCCTCGGCCTCGTCCGCAAGGCCGACCGTGCACGCCGGGCGACCATCGGCCAGTCCGGCTCCCGAGCGCGATCGGCCGCGGGCGACGAGTATCTGGGATACTGGATGGGGCGAT
This sequence comes from Phycisphaerae bacterium, assembly GCA_016927755.1. Lineage (GTDB taxonomy): Bacteria > Planctomycetota > Phycisphaerae > UBA1845 > JAFGLZ01 > JAFGLZ01. The sequence continues at coordinate 15,900 of JAFGLZ010000036.1, read as the reverse complement.
TCGTCTTCGGCGCCGGCTACATCGACACGATCGAGGCGACGTGCCGCGCCGCCACCGTCGAGGCCGAAGCCCAGGACGCCAAGAAGGCCGGCAAGGCCGACGAGCAGAAGGCCAAGCTCATCCAGGCCGCCAAGCTTGCCGACAAGGCCGAGCAGACCGCCCGGCAGATGATCGACGCCTACGCCCACGTCGTCCGCGATCAATCCGATCGCGGCGCCATCGCCATCCTGGCCGAGTATGTCTGGCGACCCCTTAGAGACAAAGCAAAGCAATTGCATGCGGAGGCAGGAAAATGATGAGCAGGCGATCGCACACGATCGGGGTTCTCCTTGCGCTGAGTCTGCCGATGGCGGCACATGCCGCCGAACTGAAGGTCGTCGCCGACCTGATCGACCAATTCGACGACAAGCTCGCCAAGAACGGGATGGAGATCAAGCCGCGGGGCAAGCTCTCCAGCGGGCGGTCGACGCACCGGGCGCTCTATCAGCATCCCGTCAATGTGAACGATGCAACGATCACGTACTCGATCAAGCTGCCCGAAAAGCCGGCCGACGCCCAACTCGCCTTTGTCGCCTGGACGTGCGTCCTCGACACCGTGCTCGAGCAAGACAAGGACGGCCGATGCAACGGCACACGCTTCATCGTCCGCGTCGACGGCAAGCAAGTCTTCGAGCGCAAGCAGATGCCCGGCGGCTGGCTGCCCGTCGTCGTGCCACTCGACGCATACGCTGGCGAGACCGTCGACCTGCAGCTCGCCACGAACGCCATCGATGGCAACACCAACTGCGACTGGGCCTACTGGGGCGATCCGCGGGTGATGATCGTGCCTGAAGGCGGCGTGGTCGGCACCGAGCCGGTGGAGGGATTCGCCGGCCTAGTGATTGCGCCTGCAGAGAGCGTCGGGGCCGACGGCGCCAAGCTGAAGGTTCAGGCGGTGGACGCCGGCGGCAAACCGGCGAGCCAGGAGACTTACGTCTGGTTGCCCCCAGCGTCCGGATCGGGCCTGACCGTGGCCGAGTGGAACGTGAGCACGGGGCTGAAGCGGGACGCGACAGGGGTCAGAGCGATGGCCACCGTCGGTGCCCTCCCGCCGGGCCTGCGTATGGTCATATTCGGTGCGGCCCTCTCTTTTGGCGAGCCCTCCAGCGGCAGGGCGATCGTTGGCGCTGGCGACGACTTTCCCGTCTGCTACGTACTAAGCAACAAGGGGCCCGCGCCGTGGGTTCCTCGCGGCCATAAGGTCTTCATCCGGATGAAAGAGTGCGGAAAGGATGATAAGGTTGGCCTGAGTGGCGCGGACGACTATCAGGTGGCCACGCTGGAGATCGATCGGGTCATCCTGCCCGACGAGAAAGCGGTCTTCGTCCACCGATTCAAGGTCAAATCGCCCGGCCGGGTCATGGTTGGCGCGGGCTTCGGACGGACCGCCGAGGAGGCAAGGCGCCTGGAGTGCGGCCGGTCACTTGGCGTCTACGAGGCCGCGCCTGTGCTGACCGGATCTGTGACAAAGAGAACGGCGGTCGAAGTCACCGACAACCAAGTCATCCTGGAGACCCCCGCCTGCCGCGTGGCGTTCCTGAAGCGAACGACGGGATACAAGGGTCTGCCCGGTGTCTGGACCGCCGACCTTCAGCTTCCGGTGGGCGGACGATGGCAGACGGTAGCCGTTTGTCCGGATTTGATCGACGTGTGTGTGGGGCAGGCGCTGCGTAAAAACCAGGACAAGGTGCCGTCCGGTTGGCGCGTCAACGACCTGGCGTCCCGACAGTTCCCCCTGCCGTTTCGCCAGACTCGATGTGATATCGCAGGCGTAACGGCGCGTCGCGTAGACGACAAGCAGCAACTGGCGGCCGTGTTTGACATACGGTTTCGGCGCCAGGGCGAAGAGGCAATGGCGCCGTTCAGTGCGACCCTGACTTGCGCTCTTGACCGGAGCAAGCCGATTGTCGACGTCACGGGCGAGTTGACGACGGCGCAGACGATCCACCTGCGCCGCTTCTGCCCCGTCTCCCTCCGCGTCGCCGATGGACTGCCGACCAAGGACCGTGGCATGGCCCTCTTCCCGGGTCTGGAGTACCTCGACCATGGCGAACCGAGCAGCAGCACGCGCGACGCCGCCCCGCCCATCAACAACCGTCTCATGCCCGACCCACTCAAGGTCACCGTCCCGATGATGATGGTCTCCTCGCAGGTCGGCATGGTCATCCTGATGTGGGACCCGAACCAGAAGTGGAACGGCATTGACTACGGCCCCTGCGCGGCGTTCGCCTCGCCCAACCTCGTCCATCGCCAAGAGAACCACCTGATGGAGCTGTTCGTCCCCACCTTCCCAGACTACATGAATGAGAACGAGCGCCTGGCCGGCCGGTCCCACGAGATGAAGCCGGGCAAGCCCGTCACCGTCTCGGCCCGGATCGTCCTGCGTCCCAAGGGCGACGCCGTGGACGCCCTGAAGACCTACTTCGCACTCAATCCCCCGCCCGAGCCGGCGCCCAAGCAGCACGATCTGCAGACCCTCTACGACATCGGCCGGCACGGATTCATGAAGACGTGCTGGTACCAGGACAAGCAGAAGTCCAGCCACTGCGTCGGCTGGGCCCCCGCCAACGCGCCGCAGTTCGGCGTGCTCCTCTGGCTCGACTCGATCCTGGCCCAAGACGAAGCCGCCCGAAAGGCCTCACGCGCCCGGGCCGAGCTGATCTGGCGGAACACGATTCGCGACGCTGGCCCCTCCGGGCTCACGAGCCCGGCATGCTGCCACATCATGCGCGAAGACGCGCCGTTCTATACGGGCCATATCGAGGCGATGCTCAAGCCCATGTTGGGTAGCGTCGTCGGGACGATCCGCGGCGCCAACGCCGACGGCGTCTGGGGGTTCCAACCGCCCGACGACGCCCAGCACCGGGCGCTCGGGCCTCAAGGCTACGCCTCGCAGGGCATCGTCGCCCGAGGCGCGCTAGAGCTGACGCGCAAGGCTAGGATCACCGGCAGCACTGACGCACTCAAGGCGGGGCTGAGGGCCTTGGCCTACCTCGACCGCTTCCGTGTCCCGCACGGGGCGCAGGGCTGGGAATGCCCCATCTTCGAGCCCGACATCCTCGGATCGGCCTACGCCGTCGGCGCGTTCGTTGATGTCTACGAAATGACCGGCGACAAGAAGTACCTCGACAAGGCGATCTATTGGGCCTGGACGGGCATGGCCTTCCAGTACGTCTGGCAGGCCCCGGATCGTGAGCAGTGGATGCGATACGCCTCGATTCCAGTGTTCGGCACGACGTTCTTCACTCACTCATGGTTGGGCAATCCCGTCCAGTGGTGCGGATTGGTCTACGCCTACTTCCTCCAGCGGCTCGCGCCCCACGACACCAGCTTCCCCTGGAAACGCATCGCCGAGGGCATGACCGTCAGCGGCGAGTGGCTCCAGTTCGGCGACGAGAGGCCCGAACTCAAGGGGTCCTATCCCGACGGCCTGTACAAACGACTGACCGATCGCTGTCCCGCCATGATCAACCCGGAGGACATCATCCTCAACCGCTACGCCGTCGAGGGCCACGACCCCCGAGTCAAGACGCGATACGTCCACGGTGTCGATGGAAAGAGAATCCACATCAGCTCATCGGCCAAGGTGGGGGAGCCTCGCGTGGATGGCAAGAAGCTGACCGCAACCCTCACCTTCTTTGAGGGCGAATACTCCGGCACGCTGCTGGCCAACTGCCCAACACCCGCCGAGGTCCGCGCCGCCGGCCAGACGCTCGAGCAGGTCGAATCCATCCCCGAGGCGCCACAAGGTTGGAGATACCTACCCGAGAGCCGGAGCCTAATCATCCGCTTCAAGCACGCAACCAAGGACCCCATCACGCTGACCGTCGGGTTCAAGTAGTCCCGTTCTCGAAGCGGTGAGCGTTGAGACGCGCCCCGGCCCGCCCGCGAGCATCCAAGACCTCGTCAGCGCGCAAAAAAAAGAAGGACTTCCGAGTGTCTCGAGGACAACGCCGGAAGTCCCTCTCCTGTACCACTCGCCCTCAGTCCGACCCGAATGATCTTCTATCAGGTCAGACTTCGGGTTCGAACACCTGCTACGACTAGATCGAGCAGATGAACGAGAGGGCGTCGCAGACTTCGGCCGGAACCTGCGGCAGCGAGCAGACGATGTCCAGGTAGTCGCAAGCGGCCGTCGGATCACAACCCGAAATCCCGGCGAACATCGTACCGACCAACAAAAGCATCTTCTTCATAGCGCTACACCTCCTCAAAACGGTCCAACACGATGATATACCTGTGCTCTCCGCCGAGCACGTTTCATCCCGATGCGTTTTCTGACAAGACCTGACCGTCCGATGCCGTCATCGGACAAAACTAGACAGACATTGGCCCTGCCCCGAAAACCGAGCGATCACTAACTTCGGCTCGGGCCAGTGACTCATCAATATGATCGATGGCACCCATGTCTCTCGGGGCTTACGAACTGATCCACGCCGCCCCAGAATCCCTTCTTGTCGATCCGAGCAGCCTCTCCAGACTGCCCGCGGAACTCAGAAATGAGCAACGAGTTGGGGAGTGAACTCTTCCTCTTCTCTCCCGCTACACCTGATTTTCACGTCGAGCAGAACGAGTGTCAAGGGAAATCTCGGTCGGGGTCGTGCATCTTCTTGGTTTGACGATATTTGCGTGGAAAGTTGTTAGGTATTGCACCTTAATGGCTTGGCGTACGCTAACATCCTGTCAACTGGGCATCTGCGGCCCAAATCCGGGGCTCGCGGGACTCGCGAGCAGGGAGCACAGACGTAGGATTTGGCAGCATAAGCGGCCCAAGATTTACTGTTCTTGTCCTGCCGAGAATCGCCACGATGGCCAACAAGGGCGACTGCCCATCTTTCTCTATCTCCGACTGAGCGCAGCTCATTCTCGCGGATGTGCACCAACCCGGAGCGAGATGCCGGCAGGAAGGCCGGTAGCGTACGGCTTCTCAAATGCGGGCCTGAAGCCGTCAAGCTCGATTGAAGGTTCTTGACGCAGGCAGGTAAAATGCATTTGGGCCAGCGAGTGGCGGACGCGCACGCAAGGACCCGTGGAGGTAACCCAATCATGATGGTGCGGGACCCCATTGTCAGCGGTCAGTTCTACCCCGGACGGCGTGACGCCTGCCTCAAGCAGATCGAAGAGTGCATGCCGGGCGATCTCGATGCCGAAGCGCTGCCGAAGGCCCTATTCGGAGGAATCGTCCCACATGCCGGTTGGACCTTCAGCGGACCGACGGCGGCTCGGGTCTTCGCCTCGCTGGCCGAGCGGCGCAGCCCGAAGGTCGTCGTGCTCTTCGGCGCCGATCACGCTCGCGCCACTCGATCCGGCGCGGTCTTCGGAGAGGGGCGTTGGTCGAGCCCTCTCGGAGACGTCGACGTCGACGACCGGCTCGCCGAGCGGATCACCTCGATGACGCAAGTCGTCGAGAACGATCCTCATGCCCACGGGCGGGAGCATTCCATCGAGGTGCAGATCCCCTTCGTCAAGCACCTCTGGCAGGAGGCCAGCATCCTCCCCATCATCGTCACGTCCGGGCCCAGGGCGATCGAGGTGGGCCAGGCCGTGGCGCGCGCCATCGAGGCATACAAGACCGATGCCGTCGTCATCGGATCCACGGACCTGACGCACTATGGCGCGAACTACGGATTCACGCCGCGGGGGATTGGTCCAGAGGCCCTGGCCTGGGCCAAGGACGTCAACGATCGTCGGCTGATCGATCGAATTCTCGACTTCGATGCGCAAGGCGTTATCGAGGATGCGGCCGCGAACCACAGTGCCTGCGGGGCCGGCGCAATTGCCGCCACGATCGCGGCGTGCCGGCAACTGGGAGCGACCCAGGCAGCCGTCCTCGAGCATACGACAAGCCACGAGATATCCCGCCGCATGTTCGACGAGTCCGCGACGATCGCCGTTGGCTACGCGGGTATCGTGTTCGGACAGTAGGTTTCCGCCGCGGATCGGGACTCCATTCGCCTACAGCATGCCGTCGACCAGCTTGCAGAGCTCCTTGACATGGGAGACGGATGATTCGAACATCTGACGCTCCTCGGCGTCCAGCTCGATCTCGATGATCCGTTCAACGCCCTTGGTGCCGAGCACGCAGGGCACGCCGACGAAGTAACCGCCCACGCGGTATTCCTTGTCGCAGTACCCCGCGCAGGGGAGTATCCGCTTCTTGTCGCGGACGATGGACTCGACCATTTGGATGACGCCGGCAGCCGGTGCGTAGTACGCGCTCGAACCCATGAGCTTGACGATCTCGCCGCCGCCCATCCTCGCTCGCTGGACAATCTCCTCCAGCTTGTCGGCCGGAATCAACTGCGTCACCGGAATGCCCGAGACCGTGGTGTAGCGTACCAGCGGAACCATGTCGTCGCCGTGGCCGCCCATCAGCAGCGCGCGGACGTCCTCGACGCTGCAGCCGATCTCCATTGCAATGAACGTGCAATACCGGGCCACGTCCAGGCAGCCGGCCTGCCCGACCACCCGCCAGTGCGGGAAGCAGCTTACCCTGTGCGCCGTGTACACCATCGCGTCCAGTGGGTTCGACACGACGATAAGGATCGCGTCCGGGCTGGAGGCCGCTACCTGCTCCGTGACCTGCCGGACGATCCTGACGTTGGTCTGGACCAGGTCGTCCCGGCTCATCCCCGGTTTGCGGGGGATGCCGGCAGTGATGACGACGACGTCGCTGCCCGCCGTGTCCTTGTAGTCGTCGGTCCCGGTGATCTTGACGTCAAAGCCTTCGACCGGCGCCGCCTCGGCCAGATCCAGGGCACGCCCTTGAGTCATACCCAGCTTGTCGGGGATGTCGATCAGGACGACGTCGGCCAGCTCCTTGGCGGCGGCCCAATGGGCGCACGTTGCCCCGACCGCTCCCGCTCCGATGATGGACAGCTTCGCGCGTTGCATGAATCAAACCCCTGTGTGATGACAACCAATAGCCGTCACGATCGACCTCACGTCGGCAAACTGCCGGTCGAGTCGCGGCCGGCGATTGTAGTAAAACCCGGCCTGAGGGGCACGCGAAAACCGGTAGGGGGGCTGCGCCGACAAGGCGAGCGAGAACCACTCCCTTTGGCCCCGTCGCGTGCGACGGGCGGCAAAGGAAAGAACATCCGAATACTGGAGCGGGTCTCAGCGCCGCGGCTGTTCGACAAGCCGAATCGCGCCCTGCGGGCAGACGTCGACGCACGTCCCGCAGGCCTCGCAGCGCTCGATGTGGATGATTGGGGCTCCCTCCGGACACGGCTCGATCGCGTTGCAGTGACCGATGCGCCCGCATACGCCGCAGGCCGAGCACGCGTCTTCATCGACTTGGGCGTATCCCGCGTAGAGATCCAGATCCGCGGCAGTGGCGACCTGCCGGACGAGTCGATCCCGCAGTCGTCGCCAGGAGGTCGCCCCGATCTCCACCATGTACATCTCGAGCAGGTCGATCCACCGGTCAAGAAACCCGAATCCCGCGACCATCGTCTGCGTGCACACCCCGATCAGGTCCGCGCCCGCCATGGCGTAGCGGACGGCGTCCTCGAAGCTCGCGATTCCGCCGTAGCCGAGCAGCGCCACCTCAGCGCCGCACGCGACGCGCATCTCGTAGACGTCTCGCAACCCCAGCGGCTTGACCCACGACCCCGAAAGGCAGACGAGCGAGTGGCGATCCTGCAAACGAATCACGCTGCGATCCGGCTTGTGGATGTCGAAGTCGACCAGCCCGAGCCGGTTGGCCGTGCCACCCACGGCGTCGGCCCCCGCCTCGAACGCCGCCTTGGCCACCTGGGCGATGTTGCCCCCCTCGGGCGTGAGCTTGCAGAAGACCGGCACGCTTACGGCCCGCTTGACCGCTAGAGTGATGTCTCTGACGACAACGGGTTGCCGCCCCAGCGACGCGCCGCTGCTAGGCCGGTCGCCCCCCGCGGTCCCCGTCACCTCGAGGTTGTAGCTCATGTTCGGACAGCAGAAGTTGAGCTCGATGGCGTGGGCGCCGGCCGCCTCGAACTTCCCGGCCATTGCTGCCCACCCCTCCAGCCCAGCCTCGCCGGCATACGTGATGTTTGCCAGCAGGTTCAGATGGGGCGCTGCTCTGCGGCCGTCCTCGATGAGCCTGAGCCCCTCGTCCAGCGTCAGCCGCTTCTCCGCCGTGAAGAAGTGCATCCGATCCCGCTTCGACCAGCGATAGCGGGGTTGGCGGTTGATGTACGGCGGGGGATCGATGACCAGCTTGATCGACGCCCCGCCCCAGCCTCGGCGATCGGCTTCGATGAGCTGATCCACGCGCTTCGTCGTCGGACCGGACCCGACCAGAAACGGGTTTCGCCATCGCAACCCGCCGACCTCGACCGCCAACGATTCATGGCCAGGCATGGGGCGACACCTGAGGTTCCGTGCATCCGCGGTTTGGGGCGCACGGAACGTTTGAGCACAACAGAACATGGACCAATCCCACTCAGGGAGAGTGAGATCGATCCATGCCACAAGATCGTCTACGGCGAAACCCGACCATGCCTGCGCTCGACCCGCGTCAGATTCCCGCCGCCGCCTTAGCTGCCTCGACGGTGTTCTTGAGGAGCATCGCCACCGTCATCGGTCCGCATCCGCCCGGCACGGGCGTGATCCAGCCGCACTTGTCCTTGGCTCCGTCGAAGTCGACGTCGCCCACGGTGACCATCGCGTTCTTGCCCTTCTCGTTCTTGACGCACTCGCCATCTGCGTCCAGCGCCTTGGGCAGACGGTTGATGGCCACGTCAATGACGATCGCGCCGTCCTTGATCATGTCGGCCTTGATGAGCGGCGACAGGTCGGGTATCGGCGGTTCCTCGCCCGCCTTCTTCATCCGGTTGTATCGCTGCCAGACGGCCTGGGCCTTGCCCGTGCCGACGAAGAGGATCTCCGCCCGTCGCGTGTGGGCGGCCAGGTCCTTCGTGGCGATGTGGCACACCGTCACCGTCGGCGAGGCATTCAGCGACTGGAGCAGGATCGCCGCGATCGGCTTACCGACGATCTCGCTGTGGCCGACCACGACCGCTTCCTTGCCCGCCAGATCGATGCCCGTGCTCTTGAGCAGCTCGACCGCCCCCGACGGCGTGCAGGGCACGATCTTACCCCCACCGTAGAACAGCCGGCCCATGTTCACCGGGTGCATGCCCTCGACGTCCTTGTCCGGATCGATCGTGATCTGCACCTTGCGTGCGTCCATCCCAGGACCCAACGGCATCTGCAGAATGATGCCCGAGACGCTGTCGTCCTCGTTGAGCTTCTTGATCTCGTCGAGAACGTCCTGCTCGCTGCAGTTCTCGTCGAGCTGATTGAGGTCGTAGATCAGCCCGATGCTCTCGCAGGCCTTCTTCTGCTGATTGACGTAGATCCGCGAGGCCGGCGGATCGCCAACCTGCACCGCCACGAGGTGCGCGGGTCTTCCCGCCTTCTTCAGGGCCTCGACCTCTTCAGCCAAACCGGCCTTGATCTTGTCGGCCAGCGCTTCACCATCCAGGATTAGTCCAGCCATTGTCGTCTCCCTCGACTACGTCCACTCCAGACGAATCACCTTTCCCGATGTGACGACGTCGTCGACGTCGCCCAGGTATACGATCGAGGTACTATTGCAGCAGCTCGTGCAGGCGAGCGGCCGCGTCCCGCGACAGCGTCCCCTTGACCTCCGCGATGGCCACGGCCCGTCTCCCCATCAACCGGTAGAGTGCCGCCAGCTCGTTGGAGACCTCCGCGACCGCCGTCAGGTGCCTTCGGACCGTTTCGATGTCGCCACGCGCGATCGGTCCCGTCAGGGCCTCTGCGGGCCCGAATCGGTTGACGTTTTCGATCGTGGCATTGACCAGCGGCCTCATCGCCGCCATCGCCACCGTGCGATCGATGCCGGACTGCTTGGCCAATTCCCCCGCCGCCTCGAGCAGCACGACGAGGTAGTTGCAGGCCATGACCGCGGCCGCGTGATACAGAGTCTTGTTGCCCGTACTGATCTCTTCGACGCGGCCGCCGATCGCCGTGAAGAGCCGACGCAAGGCCTCGACCGCCGCAGGGTCGCCCTCGCAGAAACACCACGTGCCCGCGAAGTTCGACATCGCGCTGGCCGCCGTCGGGAAGGTCTGCATTGGATGTATGGACGCCACGTGCGCCTCACATCGCTCACGGGCGGGGGCCAGGACGTCGCTGCTCAGCCCCCCGCAGCAGTGCGCGACGATCGCGCCCTGCTGAAACGCCCCGGCCTCGGCGAGCGACTCGCACACGGACGCGATCGCGTCGTCGGATGTCGTGATGAGGACCATCCGCCCCTTCCGAGCGGCCTCGGCGGGGTCTGCCACGGCCACATCCCGGCCCAACATCCGACACGCCTGCCGGGACGATTCCAACCGTCGGCTAGAGATGGCCGCCACGGGGTAACCGGCGCGATGCGCCAGGCACGAGAGCGCCGTACCCACCACGCCCGCGCCGATGATACTGATTGACTCCCGTTCCTGTGTCATGGGGCTCCGGCTGGTTGACGGAGTTCGACTGCTGATGGCGACGAGCCAGAAGCTCACGCTAGCGACAGCCCCAACGGCGGTCAAGGGCCGAATGCCGATCTTGCCCTCGACACCAACAGGCTGCCCGCCGATAATCGGGCCTTTGGATCTCTGCACAAGGAGTGACCGAGGCATGGTGACATGGGTGGCGAGTAGTGTCGTGGCCGCGACGTTCCTTGCGGCAATTGGCGCGGGGACGGATGGGACCGTCGTCAAGACTGAAGGTGCGAACCCCAACGTGATCAGCCGAATGGACATCGTCTGTCGTCCGGCGTCGGTCACGGTCGCGGGAGGGCAATGTCGCGTCGGTGGCAAGGTGGTGACCGTCAAGGAGACGACGCTCAGCGTAGATCCCGCCGATTCGGTGAAGGTCGACGGCGAGATCCATGCCATCGCGGAGGATCGCCCCCAAACGTGGAGAGGGGGCACGCGCCTAAAGGCCGGCAGGGAGCCCCGCCGAGTCCTGCCCGGACAGCTTCAACCGGGCACGCTGCGAATCCACTCCTCGGCCAAGGACGGGGCAGTCACCTATGAGAAGGACAAGGACTACTTCCTCGATGAGTTCTGGGGCGCGCTGAGCCGGCTTCCCAACGGGCGGATCAAGCCGAATGAGCAGGTCGCCATCAGCTACGTCTACGGCATGCGCCGGGTCGATCGCATCGAGGTCCTCCCCGACGGCAAGGTCCAGCTCCGTCGGGGCGAGCCCAAAGTCGACTGCCCCCTCATGCCGCCGGCGACCCCCGGGGCGATGACGCTCGCGACGATCTACAGGCCTTGTCACGCCAAAGAGGTCCTCGCACCCCACGTCTACGTCCTGAATGAGACGAAGGCGGCCGAGCGCCCGACCCCGTCCACGGAGCCCGTCGCCCGCACCCTTGCCAAGCTCCGCGCAGGCAAGCCCGTCACCATCGTCTGCTGGGGCGACAGCGTCACCGTCGGAGGCGATGCCAGCACCGCCGACAAGCGATACGTCGATCGCTTCGCCGCGACGCTGAAGAAACGCTTCCCCGAGAGCAAGATCAACGTGATCAATGCCGGCATCGGCGGAACCAGCACCGGCGGCCGCCTGAAGGATTACCCGAAGGAGGTTCTGGCCCACAAGCCGGATCTGATCACCGTCGAGTTCGTCAACGACATGGGGATGCCGGTCGAACGCCTGCTGACCAACTGGCGCAGCGCCATCGAGCAGGCTCGCAAGATCGGCGCGGAATTCGTCATCATCACGCCCCACTACGTGATGCCGTCCTGGATGGGCAAGGAGTACTCGCGAGGTCCGGAAAACAGGGCCAACTGCAAGGCCCTTCGCAAGCTGGCCGCCGAGGACAAGGTCGGTCTGGCTGATGCCGCCCTCCGATGGGAGCTGCTCGAGTACGAGGGCATTCCATACGAGATCCTGCTTATGAACGGCATCAACCATCCGGACGACCGGGGACACCTCCTGTTCGTCGAGGAGCTGGTGCGTCTGTTCCCCAAGTGATGCGCTGATATCCCGGTTTCGGGATGGGCCCAGCCGAAGTCATGCCCGAGTGCTCATCGCCCCCAGGCGGCGAGGTCAAACGGGGGAACCGGGCGTTTTCTCCTCCCGCCCGATCGCGCGGCGCGTCAATGCTTGAGGGCTTCGGGCATCCTACCTATGATGCCCGCGACGACGTTCCGTGCGTGCCTCGGGAGATGGCAACCAGGATTTGCACGAGGAAACGATGACCAGCCCAGACGAACCGATGGATGTGGTATTCACCTCGCCCCACCCGGACGATCTCGAGATCAGCATGGGGGGAACCATCGCCAAGCTCGCCAAGCTCGGCTATCGCGTGGCCATGGTGCATTCCACGGTCGGAGAACCCACCCCTCGCGGCACCGAGGAGCGCCGCCGGGAAGAGGCCGCCAGGGCCGCTGAGGTCCTCGGAGCCACCGTGATGGAGATCCTCCCGATCCAGAACCGAGAGGTCATGGACTGCCCTACGAATCGCTACGTCTTGGCCACTGCGTTTCGCAAGTACCGACCGAAGATCGTCGTCACCATGGCCGGTCGCACCCCGCTGGCCTCGCCCGACCACTGGCAGGCCGAGCTCATGGCCGAGGCCAGCGTCTTCTACTCGCGACTCACCAAGTGGGACGATCGCTTCGAAGACACCCCGCCGCACACGATCGACAAGCTGGTCTACCGGCAGATCCCCATCGGCCTGAAGATGGTGCGATGGCCGACCTCGTTCGTCATGGACGTCAGCGACACGATCGAGCAGAAGCTCGAGGCCGTCGCCTGCTACGAGTCGCAGTTCAATCCCGCGCGACTGGCGATGTTGCAGCACTGGATCCGCAGCGCGGCGGGGTTCGAGGGCGGCGCCGCCGGATTCGCCTTCGGCGAGACCTTTTGCCTCCCTCGCGCATTGGCGACCGACGACCTATTCAAGCTGGTCGGATAGTATGGAGTGCGGGCGGCCTGTCCCGTTGGGGCTTGACGCCGCTTTGAAATGCCCGAGAACACCCAACAACTCGACATCGTCTTCACCTCCCCCCATCCGGACGACCTGGAGATCTTCCTCGGCGGAGCCATCGCCAAGGCCGTCAAGCTCGGCTATCGCGTCGCGATGGTCCATTCGACGACCGGCGAGCCCACGCCCAACGGCACGCTCGAACAGCGTCGCGCGGAGGCGGCCAAGGCGGCCGAGATCCTCGGCGTCGAGACGATGGAGATCCTCTCGCTGCCCAACCGCGAGCTCATGGACTGTCCGGAGAATCGTTACGTCCTGGCCACGGCCCTGCGCCGCTATCGACCCAAGATGGTCGTGACGCTCGCCGGGCGGACCCCGATGGCCTCGCCCGACCACTGGCAGAGCGAGCTGCTGGCCGAGTCGAGCGTCTTCTACGCCAAGCTCACCAAGTGGGACGATCGGTTCGACGGCACGTCTCCCCACTCGATCGGCAAGCTGGTCTATCGCCAGATCCCTCGATCGTTGGAGACCGTCGAGTGGCCCACGACGTTCGTGGTCGACATCACCGACACGATCGAGCAGAAGCTGGCGGCGGTGGCGTGCTACGAGTCGCAGTTCAACCCGGACCGAATCGACGGCGTGCATCATTGGCTCCGCACGACGGCGGGGGCCGAAGGGTCCCTTGCCCGCGTCGAGTATGGCGAGACGTACTGCCTGCCCAGGCCGCTGGGCACGAGCGATCTGGTCAAGTTCCTGGCCTAGCACCGTCTTCGGCAGGCGAGCTCCGTGCGACGCAACGCAGGCTTCCAGCCTGCTCCGGAGGAATAAGGGCGTCCCACCTCTTCGGAGGTGGGGAACTCGAATTCAACCACGAATCTGCACCGCCGTCCCCCATAGCGCGGGAGACCGAACCATGTCGAGCAAAGCCTGCCGTTTGAACGTCCATCTCGACCACGTCGTCGGGACGATCAGCCGGAACCTCTATGGCCACTTCGCCGAACACCTCGGCACCTGCATCTACGAGGGGATCTGGGTCGGGCCCGAATCGAGAATCCCCAACACCGCCGGCTATCGCAATGACACGATCGAGGCCCTGCGCGAGCTGGCCCCGCCCGTGCTCCGCTGGCCCGGAGGCTGCTTCGCGGACGACTACCACTGGCGCGACGGCGTCGGCCCGAGAGACCGACGTCCTCGCCGGATCAACCGGCACTGGGGTCAGGTCGTCGAGACGAATGAGTTCGGCACGGATGAGTTCATCGGTCTGTGTCGTCTCATCGGCGCCGAGCCCTATGTCTGCGCGAACGTCGGCTCCGGCACCCCCGCCGAGATGAGCGATTGGATCGAGTACTGCAACGCCTCCGCCGATTCCACCCTGGCGACGATGCGGGCCGAAAACGGCTCGCCGGAACCGCACGATGTAACGTATTGGGGCATCGGCAACGAGAACTGGGGCTGCGGTGGCTCGCTTGATCCCGAGGACTACTGCGGGATGTTCCGGCGGTTCTCGACCTTCGCCACGGGCCTGGGACGCACGCGACCCTATCGCATCGCATGCGGGCCCTGCGGGAACGATCTCGACTGGACCCACCGCTTCCTAGAGAAGCTCGGAGGGCGATTCGGCCTCATCGAGGGATTCGCCCCGCACCTCTACCAGGGCAGCGCGGGAACGAGCCTCAGGTTCACCGACGCCGAATACTATGACCTCACGAGCCGTTTCCTGGGCATGGAGCGAATGATCTGCCAGCAGCGCGCGGCCATGGACGGATTCGATCCCGACCGGCGCGTCGGACTCGTCGTCGACGAGTGGGGTGTCTGGCATCCCGACGCGACCCCGGGATTCCTGAAACAACAGAACACGCTCCGCGACGCGGTCGCCGCCGCCGCGATCCTCGACGTGTTCAATCGCCACGCGGATAAGATCGTCATGGCCAACATCGCCCAGACCGTCAACGTGTTGCAGTCCATGATCCTCACCGATGGCGAGAAGTTCGTCCTGACCCCGACGTATCACGTCTTCCGAATGTACCGGCCCCACCAGGACGCTCAGCTCGTCTTCAGCGAGCTCGAGAGCGACCGCGTCCAGGCCTACCCCGACAAGACGGACGATCCGACGCTCGCGCCCACGCTGGCCGGATCGGCCTCCAAGCAGAACCGCACCGTGACGATCACGCTGGTGAACCGGCATCTGACCGAAGCCCGAATAGTCGACGTTCGGTTGATTGCCTCGGAGTCGGTCTCCGTCAAGCGGGCCTCCGGCACCGTACTGACCGCCGAAACGCCGCAAGCCCACAATACCTTTGAGAGTCCCGCCGCGGTCGAGCCGGCCGACCAGGCGATCACCGTGGTGGGCGAAAGATTCAAGCACATCCTCCCTCCGTGCTCCGTGACCAGGCTTCAAGTCGATCTTGACTGACGACGGGACCCGGGGTCTAATGACCCCCCACATGGATCCCACCCAGCGCATGGAGGCAGACAATGAAATCGATCCACATCACCGACCACCTCCTCCCCTTCGCCTGGCAAGAGGCCGTCATCCGATGCTGGTACGAAGGGACGCGCTTCAGGACAGAGTACGACAAGCCGGGCGACCCGGAGAGCCGCGATGTCCTGGCCGTCATCCACGTGACCGAGCCGTTCGCCGAGCCGCGAATCCACCGAGGATTCCCCGGCGGGCTCAACGACCTCGAGAAGTACCGCAACGAAGTGCTCCACGGTGTTCACGATCACTGGGTCGACCCCAGCGCGGGCAAGTGGCAGTACACCTATCACCAGCGACTGTTCGAATACGAGGTTCCCGGACGCGGTATCATCGATCAGATCCACGGCGCGATCGCCAAGCTTCGCGAAGCCGGTCACACCCGCCGGGCACAGGCCGTCACATGGAAGGCCTGGGAAGACGTCGGAATCCACGACCCCGCCTGCCTGCAGCG
>JAFGLZ010000274.1 GCA_016927755.1 Phycisphaerae bacterium | reverse complement strand
GTGGGGGGACGCGGGGACCGGATGTCCCACAATGTCTCGGAATACACCGTTCTTCGGGACGGGGGCGTTGGGTGTACTTTGAGCCGATGCATGTCGGAGGATCGCTCAGAGACTAGGGCGAGGGGGTGCGCCGTCAGGAAGGCGGACTGGTCGGTGGAACAGCGGCTCGCGTTGTTTAGTGTTTTAGGCATAGCGTCCTCGTGGGGAGTTCGGTCACGAGAGTCCTCGTCGGCTCCGTGGGGGATAAGGGGGTCGGGGTTCGGTGTGGCGGGTGGTTTGGGTGAGCGGGGGGGGTTAGGGTCTAGGGGTCAGGGCCTAGAGGTCTGGGTCTAGGTGTCGGGTGGGGGGATGCGTGTGTCTATCGGAACCAGTCCGGGGGCGAACTCGTGCTGGTGGTTGGGTCCGATCGTCGCACTGAGACGGTCCAATGAGATGTACGGCTCGGGATTCCGAACACTATGGCGAATAGATCGGTGCAACCGTAGTAACGGCCGCGGACATCGAACGTGGCCAGGTCTTTTCGCAACTCCTTCAGCGTCCATTTCTCATGGCAGTTGGTGCCCACCGCGTCGAACGACTGGTTTGGTCGGACGACGAGCCTGTCGCATCGTTGGCCCTGAGGGTCGCGAAGCCAGCCACGTACGACGACTTCGTCCTGTGAGAGCTCAAATCGGGCGATGTCCGTGGTTGTCTGCGGGCTCTCGGCCTCAACGGGGTAAGCGCCGGTGGTGATACATCCGAGCGATAGCAGGGAGGCTGTAGTGCAGAGTGACAGTGCAAACGCGCGTTTGGCCGTCGTGCCGTGTTGTCGTGTCATCCTGGGGGCACCTCGGGGGGACGGGTGATCGCGTCTCTGCACGTTGTCGATGAAACAGACTACCGAGCAGGGGCACTGACATCAATCGAGGAGGGGCGGTCATGTTTTGACCTGCGTGCGCTTGCTCGGGGGATGCCGGCGGGGCCTGGCGTTCAGGGCGACGGGGAGAGTGTCGGTGAGATTGAGGCATCGTCGGGCGGGTCGTGAAGGCACGGGAAGACATGGGGGACAGTTGCCCGGTTATGCGCCAATTGCCGGTGTACGTAGCTGCGACATACGTGACTATCGCCCACATGTACTCTCACGTAACGCGGGCCGGCCAACAACTAGCTGCGTCCCCGTTCTCCAAAGCGGCGTCGAGCCGCCGCGGTCCATACTGGGTTTGCTACTTGGGGTATTCGGCGATTCGGAAGTCCTTGAAGGAGATGAGGGCGCGGGGGGTTTTGTCGTGGCCTTGGAGGGTGATGGCGCCGCCTTCGGGACGGTAGCCGACTCTGGGGTTACGGTCGCGGGGTCGGGGGTCGGTCCAGTCGGCGGCCTGGCATCCGTTTACCCAGGTGGCGAAGTGCCGGCCGTGGGCGATGACGGTCATGGTGAACCACTTGCCGTCGTCGGCGTAGACGCATCGGGCGGATTGACGGTTGTAGATGCCGCCGGTGCCGTAGTTGACGGGCTTGGTCCGGTCGTTGCCGTACCAGATGCTCCTGATCTGCGACTCGTAGCCGTACCACTTCTTGTCGGGCTCTGAGCGGAAGAAGATTCCGCTGTTCTGGCCGCGATTGGCGGTCTTGATGGCGGCCTGGATCACGAAATCGCTCCAGTTGCCGGGGGCGGAGATCTGGCCGTGGCCGTTTCTGACGTTGAGGACGCCTTCGGGGTCGACGGAGAAGGTCGACTTCATGTTGGGCAGGATTTGCCAGTCGCGGAGGTCCTTGTCGACGGGGATGGGGGTTAGCGAGAGGGGGCGGAGCTTGATGTCTCGGAACTCGACGAGCGTTTTGGCGTCGTCGTGGAGCAATCCGATGTATCCCCTGGCGTGGGGGATGGCGTCGACGCTCAGGACCTCGGCGCCCTCTACTGATGCGCGGGCGCGGCCTCGCTCGATACGGAGCTCGACTTGCCGCCAGGGGGACTTGTCGGGGGTGGTCTGGCTGGGGGCTTTCAGGGGTAGGACTTGGCCGGCGAATCGTCCGTCGGTCCAGGTTGCGCCGGGGCGGCGGGGGCGGAGCTTGTCGTCGGTGACGGCGAAGAGGATGCCGCACTTGGCGCCGGGGCTGATCCGGTATCGGCAGGTGAGGTGGAAGTCGGCGAACTCGGTGGTTGTGGCGAGCCAGCCTTTGCCGTCGGGCTGAGAGGTCAGGGCGGCATCGGCGACGCGCCAGGGGCCGTCGGCGTGGGGCTGCCAGCCGAATTGGGTCTTTCCGTCGAAGAGGAGGATCCAGCCTTGGGCGGCCTCCTGTTCGGTGATCAGGTCGGCGCCGGGGCCGATCGCCGTCGATGCGGCGACGGGGGCGGAGATGAGTAGGAGTAGGCTGAGTGTCCGCAGGGGGTGGGTGTTCATTGGTTCCTCCACGAGAGCGCGTGCATCGGCGGTCGACCAGAGAGTGAACCGCCATGGTCCGAAGGCGGCGGCTTTGGCTTGGCCTGAGGTCCTCTGAAGCTCCTTCGAACGATTCATCGAGCCTCAGCCGTCGCTACGCGACTGATGTCTTTGGTGGCAACTCGGTTCCCGGGACTGAAGTCCCGGGCTATTTTCACGCGGTCCCTCCGGGACCGAGGGTATTCTCACGCGATCCCCGAAGCGAAGACGTCCAGCCGAGCAACCTAGACCGGCCGATCAGGTTGTCGCCCGCGGCGCGCGAAGGTGTTCCTCCGGGAACGGCGCCCGATGGCCGTGTGTGAATCCGCGCCATCGCAGCACTGGCGTTTGGCCCGTGAGGGTTCATGGGCAAGATGCCCATGCTACGGTCCACGGGCAAGTTGCCCGTGCTACGTGCCCAGCACGCGAAGGGACACTCGCTTGCGGAGAACGGCGCTGCCCCGGGGGCAACGGGAAGTGGTATGATGCCGGGCCCGGGCGGATGACGCAAGGATCGAAACGGGTGGGGAGCCGGTGTAGGATACGGGCTGGCTGGGTCCTGGTGTGGAGAGGAGACTTCGCTGAGCAACCCCCAGGGATGTTCCCCGGGGAGCGGAGGTCGGGTGGTCCGCCTGTGGGGAGGTTGGGCGTGAGAATTCGCGTTCCCCACGGCTAAAGCCATGGGCCACCCATCCCTTGGTGAGCTGCACTGAGGTGTGTTTGCCGGAGAGTTGGGGTCGGGTGGGACCCTTCTATGGCGCAGGGGGAGTGAATTCTCTTTCGAATTCGCGTTCCCCACGGCTAAGGCCATGGGCCACCCACCACCCACGCTTCGCTGATGACCAGGAGAACGTGCGTGATGAAGAATGAGCTTTTTCAGTTGCTTTTGCTTGGGGCGGCGATGACGACGGTTGCGGGTGCGGCGGAGTTTCGGGCGGCCAGGGCGGTTTGGCCGGAGGGCCGCGAGACGGAGAAGAACCTGTTCGTGGGGTTTCGGGCGGTGGTGGAGGTACCGGAGGGGGAGCGGGTCGTGCTCCGGGTGACGGGGTGGACGGTGTATCGTGCGTTCTTGAACGGCCGGTTCGTGGGGTACGGGCCGGCTCGGGGGCCGCACGGGTATTACCGGGTCGACGAGTGGGATCTGACGGGCGGGGTCGAGGCGGGGCGGAACGTCGTTGCGATCGAGGTGGCGGGGTACAACGCGAACAGCTACTACCTTGTCGACGAGCCGTCGTTCGTGCAGGCGGAGGTGATGGCGGAGGACAAGGTGCTGGCTTCGACGGGGGGCGAGGGCGCTCGTTTCGAGGCGACGGTTCTGACGGAGCGTCTGCAGAAGATTCAGCGATACAGCTTTCAGCGTCCGTTCTCGGAGGTGTACCGGCTGGGAGCGGATCACGGGCGGTGGCGACGAGACGCGGGGATGCCGATCAAGACGATCGCGTGCGCGACGTTGCCGGCGAAGCGACTGCTGGCGCGGGGGGTGCCCTACCCGACTTTCCACAGGCGACCGGCGGTCTGGCACGTATCGCAGGGGACGATCGAGACGGGCAAGAAGGTGGACAAGCCGTGGAAGGACCGTTCGCTGACGAGCGTGGGGAAGAAGCTCGGGGGGTATCCGGAGAAGGAGCTGGAGGCCGTCCCGTCGCTGGAGCTGCAGGGGATCGGCACGAAGCCGGGGCGGAAGATCGACGCGGCGCTGCCGCGGGACGCGAAGCTGACGCTGGTGGGCAACGCTTACGAGATCCTCGACCTCGGGACGAACCTGACGGGGTTCGTCGGGGCGACGGTGACGTGCCGCAAGCCGACGCGGTTGTTCCTGACGTTCGACGAGATCCTCTCGGAGGGCGACGTGGACTTCAAGCGGATGGGCTGCGTGAACATCGTGAGCTACGATCTGCAGCCGGGCAGCTATCACGTCGAGTCGTTCGAGCCGTATACGCTTCGCTATCTGAAGGTAATCACGCTGGGGGGCGACTGTGACGTGGAGGGTGTGTATCTCCGCGAGTACGTGAACCCGGACGTTTGGGCGGCGCACTTCGACTGCGGGGATCGGCGTCTGCTACGACTGTTCGCGGCGGGGAGGGAGACGTATGCGCAGAACGCCGTGGACGTGTTCATGGACTGTCCGTCGCGGGAACGGGCGGGGTGGCTGTGCGACAGCTTCTTCACGGCGAGGGCGGGGTACGCCCTGTCGGGCAACACGAAGGTCGAGGGGAACTTCGTGGAGAACTTCCTTCTGCCCGAGACGTTCAAGCACCTGCCGGAGGGGATGCTGCCGATGTGCTATCCGGCGGATCACAACGACGGGGTGTTCATTCCGAACTGGGCGCTCTGGTTCGTGGTGGAGCTGGAGGAGTATCTGGCCCGCAGCGGGGACTTCACGACGGTCAAGCTGCTCGAGCCGAAGGTCCTGAAGCTGTTCGAGTACTTCAAGGGGTTTCAGAACGACGACGGGCTGCTGGAGAAGCTCAAGAGCTGGGTTTTCGTGGAGTGGTCGAAGGCGAACAGCTTCGTTCAGGACGTCAATTACCCGAGCAACATGCTGTACGCGGCGGCGCTGGCGGCGGCGGGTCGGATGTATGATCGATCGCAGCTCACAGCCCAGGCGGGCGCGATTCGCGAGACGATCCGCAATCAGTCGTTCGACGGGAAGTTCTTCGTCGACAACGCGGTTCGCAAGGAGGGCAAGCTCGAGGTGACGAAGAACCACAGCGAGGTGTGCCAGTATTTCGCGTTCTTCTTCGACGTGGCGACGCCGGAGACGCACGGGGAGTTGTGGAAGACGCTTTGCGAGCAGTTCGGCCCGAAGCGGAAGGAGACGAAGGCGTTTCCCGAGGTGCACGAGGCGAATTCGTTCATCGGCAACATGCTGCGGATCGAGCTGTTGAGCCGCTACGGGCGCTGCCGGCAGGTGCTCGACGAGACGGTGGAGTATCTGCTGTACATGGCGGAGCGGACGGGGACGCTGTGGGAGAACGTCGACACGCGCGCGAGCTGCAACCACGGGTTCACGTCGCATATCGTTCACACGCTTTACCGCGACGTACTGGGGGTGCGTCGGATCGATCCGGTGAGCAAGGTCATCGAGCTGCGGTTCAGCGACGTGGGCGTGCCGTGGTGCGAGGGGCGGATGCCGGTTCAGGACGGGGCGGTGTCGGTCTCGTGGCAGCGTGAGGGTTCGAAGCTGGTGTACCGGCTGGACCTGCCGGCGGGGTATGAGGTGAAGGTGCAGGCGTTGGACGGCATCCAACCGGTGAGGAAGCCCTAGGGCGATTGGGCGCGTTGTGAGCCGCTGTCGGCGGGTATAGGCTACGAGCATGGAGACGAGACTGTTCAGGCCTGAACCTTCGGACGCGGAGTCCGTGTGGCTCGTGAAGCCTGACGACAGGATCACGGTTCACGCGCGTCATTTCTTCGTGATTCTCTACCTTCTGGTTCCCGTGGGGCTGTCGGCGACGCTGGGCACGATCAGCTTCGGCGGCGCGGAGGAACACGGGATTCCGCGGTTCTGGCCGGCGGCGGCGTTTCAGGTGGTCTTCCCGATCTGGTTTGGGGTGTTCGGAGCGATTCCGGGGATCGTCGGACCGATGTTGGGCAACGGTCTGGTGGGCGCGTCGCCGTTCATGTACGTCGTGGGCAACGGGATTCAGTCGATTCTGGCGGGGTGGTGGTTCCGGCGTCGCAAGCTTGATCCGAGGCTACGAAGCGGGCGCGACTGGTTCGGTCTGCTGTTCGTGGGCATCATCGTGGCCAACGCGCTCGGTGCGTTTACGGGCGCGGTGGAGTGCTACGTACGGCACTCCTTGGCGAACGAGGTCCGCGAGTCTTCGTATTATCGTCTTCAGTTCAGCCAGTGGTTCGCGGGGAACGTGATTCCGTCGCTCATTCTCTCTCCGCTGCTGCTGAAGGCGGGATCGGCGATGTTCATTCGCGGGCCGCTTTTTTGTCAGCGATTCTGGGGCGCGGTCGATCGCGGCCCGGAAGAGCACATGCGTTTGGGGAACTGGGACGACGTACCGATCTACGGCAAGTTGATGACGCTGGTGCTGGTGGCGGGGCTGTTGCCGCTGTACGCGGTGGGCGCGCTGACGGTGGCGGGGACGCTGATTAGGGCGGGGAACGTGGCGATTTGGGCGAACCAACGGGTGGCGTACAAGAACCGGAACGAGATCGAGCGTCACATCGACTTGCTCCGCGGGTGGGCCAGCGAGTACGACCGGCCTGACTACAGTGATGAGAAACGCAAGGAGAAGCTGCTTCAATGGCGGTCTCGGCCGCACGCGTTCAGGGATCTGGAGGTCACGGACGCGGCGCTGATCGAGCCGCAGATGGCCCTCGATCTGCTGCCGCGATACAAGGAATCAGGGCTGGCGTTGTTCGTGGTCCCCTCTCGGGAGAACCCGAAGCGGTCGGAGCTCCGCGGCATGGCCCGTCTGGCCAACACGCCCGATCAGGTGCTGACGGGGCTGGTGGCGTGGCGGGATGAGCAGTCGCTGGTCGGGGAGATGGGGGCGCTCGAGGGGTTTCTGGTGTTGGACGACCACGGGCACGCGTTGTACAGCCGGGGCCCGGCTGAACTGACGGGCGTGTCGATTCCGGAGGAGGGGTTTGAGGGAGCCCCGCGGACGCTGAACTACGCGGGCAAGGCGTGGTACATCGCCGAGGCGCGGGTGGACGACCCTCCGCTTCGGATCATCACGCTGACATCGGCGGCGGCAGGCCGGGCGACGGTGCTGGCAGCGATGCCGAACGGGATCGCCATCCTGACCAACCTATCGATCTTCGTGTGCCTGATCGCGGGCATCTCGATCTCTCGCCGCTTGGGCGGCCGGGTGCTGGAGCTGACGGAACGGGTCCGCACGGAGGGCGGCACGCCGGGGGAGCTGGCGGTTCCGGTTCGCGGGCGGGACGAGCTTGGCGATCTGGCGGGCGCGCTGAACCGGATGAGCCGCGATTTGGCGGTGTACGTGCGTGAGCTGCAGGTTACGACGGCGGAGAAGGAACGTCTGGTCAGGGAGATGGAGCTGGCACGGGAGGTTCAGCAGAGCGTTCTTCCGAAGCGTCCGCCCGAGGTTTTGGGCTACGAGCTGGCGGGCCGGTGTATTCCCGCGTTTGAGGTAGGCGGCGATTTTTTCGACATGTTCCTGACGGAGAACGGCCGGCTGGTGATGATGATCGGCGACGCGGTGGGCAAGGGTCTGGGCGCGGCGATGCTGACGACGGAGACTCACGGGATCGTTCGGGCGGCGGCGCTGGACGGTGAGTCGCCGGATCGTGTTCTGACGATCGCCAACCATGCGATGCTGTCGGGATCTCACAGCGCGGGCAAGTTCGTGACGATGTTCTGCGCTCAGCTCGAGCTGGACGCACATTGCTTTCACTACGCGAGCGCGGGTCACAATCCGCCGGTGCTGCTGCAGGCGGGCAGGGCGGTATCGCTGGAGCTCGGGGGGTATCCGCTGGCGGTGAAGGACAACGGCGAGTTTTCGCTTTGTCGCGCGGAACTGGGGCTGGGTGACTGCGTGGTGATGTACACCGATGGCGTGACCGAGGCGGAGAATCCGACAAAGCAGATGTTCCGCGAGGAGCGGTTGCACGGCGTGGTGGCGGATCACGCGTCGGCGTCGGCGGAGCACCTGCTGCAGGCGATTCTGGACGAGGTGCGGCGGTTCTCGGAGGGGGCTCCTCCTTCCGATGATCTTACGATCTTGGTGCTTCGGCGAAGCCCGGCGGCGGTGGACACGTAAGACAGTGGAGCACGCCCGCCTCAAGGCGGCGACTCTGGGGTGGACTGACGGCTGCCCAAGCTCCTCCGAACGATTCCCCAAACCTCAGCCGTCGCTACGCGACTGATGTACCTGGGGCCGACTCGGTTCCCGGGACTGAAGTCCCGGGCTATTTTCACACGGTCCCTCCGGGACCGAAGACGTCCAGCGCGGCGCCTCAGATCGCTCGCTCGGGACGTGGGACTGAAGACGTCCAGCGCGGCGCCTCAGATCGCTCGCTCGG
>JAFGLZ010000273.1 GCA_016927755.1 Phycisphaerae bacterium | reverse complement strand
TGGGTCAGCGTCAGATGGGCCCTCTGACATGGAACGAAACACGGGTCCGCGGAACGCCGCGATGATTCCCAGCGGTACATCCCGCTGACCCGTGGCTTGTTCAGTCGGAATGGTCCACCTGTGCGGACCCATGCCACCCGCCACGAGACTCATTGAAGGAAAGCGGCGCTAGTTCCCCGATGCCGATACGCGCGTCCGGCCCGAATCGCTACGACGCTAACGCGTGATTCATCAGGCAGAGCTTCTCGAAGAGCTTGACGCGGCGCGGATCGCACCGCTCGCAGGGATCGCAGCAGAACAGCAGACCGTCGTTCTGGGCCTGGCTGCGGATGCGGCTGAGCAGCAGCTCCAACCGGCGGGCGACCTCGTCCACCACGCCCGTCGTCGCGCCGACGCCCACGTTTACCAGAATCACGTCGCTCTCGACCAGGCCTTGGTACTCCGGCTGGAGCTGGATTCGAGAGGCGATTTCCATCCCGATCGGTGACTCGATGAAGTTGCGGAGCTCCCCCTCATCGACCGTGATGGCCTGATGTGCCTGACGATCCCACGACCAGGGCGAACCGCCCTCCGGCGTCAGGAGCCCCGTGTTCTGCTCGATCTGGTCCTCGTCGAACAACCCGAAGATCTCCGCCGCGAAATCGGCGGTGTCCTCCATCACCTTGCGTAGCGCTACAGCCGCCTGCTCGGGCGTCCTGAAGACCTCGTAGATGTTTGACGGCGCGGGCATCACGAAGATCCGGCGATCATAGGGATAGGCGTATCGAAGACAGGGATCGCCGTCGCCCTCCAGCAGGACGATGTACGGCGAGCTCCCCGGGGGGAGCGTCTGCAGCGCCTCGGCAATCACCTCGAAACAGCGCTCGGCGTTGTAGACGACGAGTTGCGAGCTGGCCAAGGCGGCCTCGGCCCCGGGGCGCACGAGCTGCAGAAACGGGCTTCGCTCCCCATGCTTGGGGATCAGCCGCAGATAGTGCGGATGCGTCTGCATCGCCTCGTGAACCATCAGGTCAACCAGTCGGGTCTTTCCCCCGCCTCGGGGGCCAGATACGAAGATCGTCTTCGGCCGGATCACGCCTTGCACTCCGGAAGGTGACATCGCCTGGTAGTAACTGTCCCACCGTTCGGGTCGCGCGCCAGAGATATGAGAATCAGACTCTCGTCAGAACCACCGGGGGGCCTTCTCTTGCCCAGGGATGGGCTCCGACTCGCCTTTGTACGTCCTGCGACGATGACGGCCGCGCGACCATCTAATCATAGGCCCGTCAGCGGCCATTGGCCACCTCGACGCGGGCGATTCCCACCGTTCAGTTCCCACTGAAAGCACGATCTAACGTGCCGTCACGGAAAAACTTACGTGGTGCCACATATTGTCGTCCGGAAATGCCCGGCCCTCGCGCTCCGACCGCGGGGCCGTCAGGGAGTGTTGGGCTCGTTGGGGTCGTCGCTCACCCCGTTGAGGTCCCAGTCCTTGTTGAGCCTGACGAAGAAGCTGCTCGCGTGGTTCGGGTCAGGATCGTATACCACCAGCTCGTTATGACCGTCCGGATACAGAAGGTTGACCCGGCCATAGTGGCGGTCGTCGAACGTCGCCGTGCCCTCGCCCGCGATCGCCTCGCCGCCGGCAATGTAGCTGCTGGCCTCGCCGGTTACGCCGCGACGAGCGTCGCCCAGCAGGGGAAGTTGCAGCGGGATCGCATCGATCGTAGCCGTCTTGGTCGGATCCGCCGGCGTCGTGATCCTGCCTTGTCCGTCACGACTGAAAGACCCGTACGCCCAACCCGGCAGGTACACGCGGAAGTGGCCCGTGTGGTCCACCTCCTTGCCGAGACCAGGGCAATTGAAGTAATAGAAACAGTATCGCCCGACGTCGTTCGTGTTGTACTGGATCGGGAACGGCTCGTTCGGATCGCTGGGAGCCTGATATCCGTAGTTCTGCTTGCACATCAGCTCGGCCCAGCCGAACTTCGGAGCCTCGCCTCCGGACGTGTACTCCGCCACCGGCAACTGGCTCCCGAAGTCGTTGGCGTAGATCGTCAGAGAGGTGCCCATGTCGTGCATCCGGGCCCCGCAGGCCGCTGCCTTGGCCTGGGCCCTCGCACGAGAAAGAGACGGCGTTAGAATCGAGATCAACAGGCTGATGATGGCCACCACGGTCAGCAGCTCGATGAGCGTGAACATGCGTTTCGCGTGTCGAGCGACCATGATGGCCTCCTCGGTACCGATTGCGCCTAGGGCAGGTGACACCCTCCCTCTATAGGACTATAGGAATGATATCGGCCAAAAGCAAAAGACGCCTGCGAACTAACACGAGGGCGAAAAGACCCATCTCGTCACGCTCCGCGAGCGCCTTTGGGATGATCTGCCTCCTTGCCGAGTGTCTCATCAGCGGCTGTGAGGAACCCGCGAATTCCCCCGTCCCTCGGCAGGCACACCACCAGTCGTTCCTCACGCCGCCGGAGTTCGACGACTGTGCCGCCCGATTCGCCGACGCCCTGCGACGCTGGCCCGTGGTCGACAAGGCCGACCAGCAGATCCTGCTCGCCGCGCCGCGATGGAAAAACGAATCTCCCCTGGCTGTCAGTGACGGTCAGCAAGTCGCCCGTGAGCTCGCCGAGGCCGTCAATCTCCGGGTAGGCGCCAAGGTGAAAATCGTTCACGCCAATACGATCGGATGCCGGTACGCCTCGGAGCTCGTCCTCGAGCCCGCCAGGAACAACCTGGACCAGGCGGTCCTCGCCCTGACGCTGCACGTCCTCCGACCGGGCACGCAGACCTCGCTCCTCGAGGAGGTGTCCATCGTCCGCCGTTTGCCGCCCCCCCAAGCCGGCGGAGGCCTCTTCAGCCCTCGGCCCCGAGCCGCCCCGACGACCCGGCCGGGACAGCCCGAACGATCCTATCAGGTCATCACCTTCGAGCGCGGCCAGGTCCATCTCGACCCCGCCCTCGCCGCCGGAAGGGTTTCGATCCTCGGCGAGCGGACGACACGCGATGCCGATGGGAAGCTGCACGTCGAGCTGAGACTCCTGAGCCGTCCCGAAGACTCGTCCGTCGAGGTCTTGGCCTATCACCTCGACGCCTCCGGACAGCGTCGCCCGCCCCTGAGCCCCAACCGGTACGAGCTGCAGGCCTTCAAGCCGAGAACGCTCGTCCTGACCTTGCCGAAATCCGCCCGACGGTACGACCTGTTCATCGCGGCAAAGTAAAACCAGCGGCAGCCTGCCCCGCGGCCGCCACGTAGCATGGGCATCTCGCCCATGACCATCCCGCGCGAGACGCTCGTGCCGCGGTGTGGCGCTGATTCATGTACGGTCGTTTAGATACCCTCGAAGATCGCCGTGCCGACCCGGATGACGTCGGCGCCTTCCTC
Source organism: Phycisphaerae bacterium (assembly GCA_016927755.1). Lineage (GTDB taxonomy): Bacteria > Planctomycetota > Phycisphaerae > UBA1845 > JAFGLZ01 > JAFGLZ01. The sequence continues at coordinate 48,197 of JAFGLZ010000273.1, read as the reverse complement.
GATGGCGACCTCGAAGTCTTGAGACATGCCCATGGACAGATGCTTGAATCCCGGCCCCGCCAGACGCTCGCCGGCGATCTCCTCGAACAGCTCGCGCGTTCGCGCGAAGACCGGCCGCGCCTTTTCCGCGTCGTCCACCAGCGGGGCCATGGTCATCAGGCCGATGATTTGGAGGTGAGACAGCGTCTGAACCTGCTCGATCAAATGCGTGGCCGCCCCCACCGCCACGCCACTCTTGCTCTTTTCGCCGCTCGCGTTGACCTGCAGAAACGCCTCGACGATCTGACCCGTCTTGGCGGCCTGGTTGTTGATCTCCTCGGCCAGTCGGAGGCTGTCCAGGCTATGCAGCCAGCGAATACGGGGCAGAAGCGGCTTGACCTTGTTGCGCTGCAGATGCCCGATCATGTGCCACCGCGGCTTGGCGGCGTCCGACTCCGCCGGAGCTTCGTTGTTCGCCGAAGCAGTTGTCCGGAAGCCCAGGCGGTCCGCTCGATCGGTGAGCTGTTGGACGTGGTTCTCGCCGAAGTCCACGTGTCCCAGGTCCATCAGCTTCTTGATCAGCTTCTCGTCGACGGATTTCGTCACGACCACCGTCGTGATCGTGTCCGACCTTCGCGCCGTCTTCGCCGCGGCCAGGCCCACGCGATCCAGCACGCGATACAGGTTCTCTTTCAACTTGCGAGACATCCGCAATCCCTATGTCCGACGAAACTCATCCGGTAGCGCCGGCGTGGCGCCGGGCCGCGAGGCCACGTACGCGCCGACGCGATTGGCGAACCGCGCCACCTCGGCCAGCGGAAGCTTCCTCAACCAGGCGTCCGCCAGGGCGGCCGTGAATGCGTCCCCCGCCCCAACGCTGTCCGCCACACTCACCTTCACGCCCGGCTCCTCCGCCAGCTCTTCGCTCGTAACCAACAGGGCGCCTCGCTCGCCGCGCGTCACGGCAAGCAACGAGAGGCCGTACTTGGCCATGACCGATCGACACCACCCGACCGTGTCCCGCTCCTCCGGCGCCAGCCCCAGCTTCCGGATCACCGCCAGCTCGTCGTCGTTGAGCTTGACGATCTGGCTCCGTCTCATGCCGTCCTCGATGACCTCGCGCGACCAGTAGTCCTGCCGAAGGTTGATGTCGAAGACCTTGAGCCCCTCGGCTCGCCCGAGCAACAGATCCATGTTCGAACGGTTGGCCTCGCCCCGCTGGGCCAGCGTGCCGAAGCAAATCACGTCGGCCTTGGCGATCAGGTCGGCCAGCTCCCGCGTCGCCGCAAGCCGGTCCCACGCCACGTTCGGCGTGATGATGAAGTCGTGCGAACCGTCGTCCCGAGCCACGACGTGCACCGTCCCGGTCGCGTACGTCCCGTCCAACTGGATCGCGCTGGTCCGGAGGCCCCGATCGGACAGCGTTCGCAAAATCCGCTGCCCCAGCTCGTCCTCGCCCACCCGGCTGACCACGATGCCCTCGTGCCCGAGCTGGTGCGCGTGAAAGGCGAAGTTCGCGGGCGCTCCGCCCAACAGCTTCCTGCCGTCCGGGAAGATGTCCCAGAGAACCTCACCTAAGCCGACCATGACGGCCATTGCCAACGCGACTCACAGATCAAGACCGTGCTCGTTCGAAGCCGAACCCGCGTGGGCATATTAGATCGCCCTGCCTTTGCGTTGTCCAGCAAGAGGGGTGGGGTGTCGCGGTTACTTCTTCGCGGTGGGCTGCGTCGAGGTAGGCTGCGTCGCCGGGGATTTCGACTCGTCGAACTCGAGAGAGGCCGAGTTGATGCAATAACGCAGACCCGTCGGCTTCGGACCGTCCTCGAAGACGTGCCCCAGGTGGGCGTCACAGCGGCTGCACAGGACCTCCGACCGGTTCATCCCGTGACTATGGTCGCTCGCGGTGTAGACCCTGGTCTGGCTCTCGGGCTTGGAGAAGCTCGGCCACCCGCAGCCGGAATCGAACTTCGCGTCCGAGCTGAAGAGCTCCTGGCCGCAGCCGACGCAACGATACGTCCCTTCGCCCTTGTGATTCCAGTAGGCGTTGCGGAACGCCGGCTCCGTGCCCTTCTCGCGCGTGACACGGTACTGCTCAGGGGTGAGCTGCAGCTTCCATTCCTCGTTTGACTTGACGACCTTGTCCTTCATGCCGGGCTCCTTCGCCCGCTCGCTCGTCGCACACGTCGAGCAGCTTCCCGTGCCCGTCGTGTCGCATCCGACCACGAGCATGCCGACCCAAACCGCCAGGATGATCCAAAACGACCTCATCGGAGTCCTCCCACTCGTCTGAGCTCTCGGGCCTCGGATCCGTCGGGCATGTCCACCCGCCCCAGTCGTTAGACACCTCCGGGCCCATAAGGCTAGATGCCGACTGGGCATTTCGGCTTCCGTCGCCAGGCGATCCCGCCCCGAGCCCGCGATGCCCAATGGCCATATGGCAATGTGCGGAAAGCGGATGCATTCCACTGCAACGTCTGAAGGACACGGCAAGTTCGGGCATCAGACACGCGGAGCGCAAGGCACGGCCCATCGGCAGAACCTCATGCTCATCTTGACGGGGCGATGTTCGGGCATTTCCTCTGAGCTTTGTCGTTGCGGGAGGCGGGTGCCATCAGTTAGCATGGAATTAACACAGCACTCGTCTTTAGACCATTGTTCGTCCCTACGCTATCGGCGACGCCGCGCCGTTGGGACGAAGCGCCCCCGGCTTCAGCGACCTCGCACATCAGCAGCGGAGCGCGGGCGGTGAGTAAGACAAGAGGTCACGAGACAGGATCTCTCGCGCGGAGCACGGTCTTCCGATGACCGGCCCCCCCGGATGGGGTACCGGCACGGCATGTGATCCGCTTGGAAGGATAGCCATGAAATCGAAGAGACAATCGACCAGGCGTCATCAGGCAGCGTTTACGCTGATCGAGCTGTTGGTGGTCGTCGCTATCATCGCGCTGCTCATCAGCATCCTCCTGCCGTCGCTGAGCAAGGCCAGGGCTCAGGCCCGGACCACCATTTGCGCCACCAGGATCGGCCAACTTGCCAAGTCGATCCATATCTACGCACAAGACTACGACGAGACCCCTCCCTTCATGAGTCTGGCCTTCGACGACCTGACCGATTTCGATGACGATACAAGCCTGTGCAAGAACTGGGACATCGCCTCGCACACCGCGGCCGAGTGGGCCCTGCTCGAGGACTGGCCCTGGCAACCCCTCAAACAGGGCGAGACCGACCTTATTTGGCTCAACCCGCAGGAAGACTGGCCCGCCCTCGCCACCACCGCCGGCTACCAGTGGAGGCCCGACTGGGTCACGGCTACGGGCTCGCTCTTTGACTATGCTCGCTTCGTCTCGCTCTATCGCTGCCCCGAGTTCGAGCGCGTTCAGTCCGAGAGAAAGACTCAGAGCGTCTTCAATTACAGTCGGAGCATGCTGGGTCGAAAGCTGATCCTCCCGCCCTGGGTCATGGCGGAGGCCGATTACTGGGAGCCCGAGCCCCTGCGCATCCCCCCGGGGGCGCCCGGTCCGATCATGAAGCTCAGCCAGGTCTACGCCCCCGGCAAGCTCATGATGCTTATAGACGAATGGTGGGACGGCTGCGTCGCTAGATGCGACCTCGCTGCCAACGATGACCATCCGAATACCCTAGCTACCGGCGGCCCGATGGGAACGGACCCGATCTGGTTCCCGCTGACCGATGAGATAGGCCGGTACCACGGCTCCAAGGTCCAGGGTGACCCGATCGATCCCGTCACGAACGAACTCATGAGCGTCCAGCAGGGCAGTGTCGCCTACTACGACGGCCACGTGAGCCTCATGCGAGATCCCTGGCCCACGCGAATGTACACCTTCGAGATCATCCAGTTACTGGATTTCACATATGGAGAGGTATTCGCTCAGCGCGGACTGAGCATTTCCCAGTGAGCGATCCGCCGGATCGCCTTGTCGCCTGTTTCGCGCGCACTGTGACGTTGCAGGTCTTTGTGCCACAGGCCGTGCCGTGTGCGGCTCCGGGGGCGGAACGCCTCTTGCTCCCGAAATCGGGGAATCAGCGACGTCATCACGCCAGCCCGCGCCCCACAAGCCTGGCAAACGTCATGATCGTCATCTGCGGATTCGCATGCAGCGGCCCGGCGATGGCCGAACCGTCCGCGATGTAGAGGTTGTCGTGCCGATGACATCGGCCCGAGACGTCGACGACGCCCTGGTCCCGCGTCGCCGAGAAGCGGCACGTCCCCAGCGGATGAAAGGCCATCGCGTACATCTGGCCCGGATGGAGGGACTTACCCGGGAAGTTATTGTCGAGCGACTCGATCGAGTCGTAAAGGTTCTTCCTGTCCAGCAGCGGCAGTAGCACGCGCCGCGCGCCGACCGCGAAGTAGGCTCGGGCGATCAGCTTCAACGCAAAGCAGAAGTTGTCCAGGTCGCGAAACGTCACACGATACGTGACGAACGGACCGACGCCCGGTATCCGCCGCACGCGCCCGTGGTTGGAATCCGATATGAAGAACCCGAAGCCCGCCAGACGGTCGTAGATCCGCATCCAGTCGGCCAGCTCGCCCCCGAAGAACGGAATCCCGATCGCCCCCATCGGTGCCGGCAGGAAGACGCCCTCGAAGTGGACGTCCGGATACTCCGATTGTTCGTAGCGATACGCCTGCGGCACGCCCTTCCACGAATGCACCGGCTCGGGCATCTCCGCGAACACCTTCGCCGCCGGGTGAATCGACAGGTTCCGACCCACCGCCGGATACCGCCACCCCATGCCGTTGCGCAGCATGAACAGCGCCGTCTCCAACGTCCCCATCGCCAGCACCACCGTCTTGGCGTGCACGACCAATTCGCCCCCGGCCGCCGTCCGGCAGATCACCCCCTTGACCTTCCGCTTGCTCTTGTTGAGCCAGACCGCCCGAGTCTCCACGTACACCCGCATCCCACGCTCGAGCGACTTCGGCAGCAGACTCAGATTGACGGACTGCTTGGCGTCCTTGGGACAGATGAAGACGCATCGACCAGAGCCTTCGCAGTCCCGCTCGCATCGAGGCAAAGGCCCGCCGCCGGGCAGCCCCAGCCGCTCCAGCCCCTCGGCGAACAACCGGTTCGACGTGCTCATCCGTTCGGTCGGGCACGGCTTGACCGAAAACACCTCGTCATGCTCGCTCTCGATCTGTCGCCAAACGCGCCGATCGAATTCGACGCCGATGTCCGACGCCCACCCGTCCATCACGCGGTCCGGCGTGGGCAGGATCGTCCCGGAGTTGATCACCGTCGTCCCGCCGAACACTCTTCCCGTGAACACCGGGAACTGAACGGGCCAATGCGTCGTGAACAGCCCCATCTCGCGGTAGTACTTCGCGACGACCTCCTTGGGCGTCATCGACTCGGCCGGGGAGGGCAGCGGACCCTCCTCGATCATCAGGACGCTCCGCCCCGCCTTAGTGAGCTCGTCGGCAACCACCGCCCCGCCAGGGCCCGAGCCGACGATGCACACGTCGCACGACTCCTGGGGGTGACCGTTCACCTCGCTCCCGAACACGATGCCCTTGGGTCGTTTCACCACGAGGTCATTCCGCTCCGATCGAGCGCAGATACGGCTTCTGCGCGAAGACGTGCGCCGTGCAGATCAGCTTGACGAAGACCATCGGCATCTTCTGCCACAACCGGCGCGCATACTGAAGACGCTTGAGAAACTCCCGCCGAAGCTCCTTGTCCATCAGCGGGAACGGACGGAACCCGCTCAGGACCGGCAGGATGAACTCCACGTAGTAGCACGCCAGAACGAAGGCATACCGGTGCAGTGCCGGGAACCCGCCCACCTCGGCTCGAACGTTCTCGACGACCGTCCGAATGTCGATCGGATCGTTCAACTCCGGCACCATCGACTCGGCGAAAGCGGCGACGAACCGCTTCGGGAACAGCAGGCTGTACGGGTCCCACCGGAACTCGCTGCCCTCCATGTCGCGGACCCGCCGCAAACGATAGTAGAACAGGCTGTGCATCAGGCAGATCAGGCCGTCGATGACGCCGCAGGCGATCAGCGATATCAGCCCCGTCATCGCGGCGTAGGTGAAGAAGATGCCCGTCGAGAACATCTTCGCCCCGATGATCAGCCCGTGAAGCGACTTCTGGAACGGGTTCCGCTGCAGGAACGTCACCGCCACGAAAAGCGCCACGAGCAGCGATACGCCCAGCGGTCGCCAGAGCAGGTTGTCCCTTAGCAGCGCCTCGGCCCCGGTCGGGTCGTCCAGCACCGTCAGCAGCCGCGCCACCGAGCCCGGAGCAAACAGAAACAGGAGGCCCACCAGCACGTAGATGAACCGGAAGCTCAGGCACCAACGCCGAAACTCTCGCATCAGCCCCGCGTTCGGCGCGGGCTTCCGCTCGGTCAGCGCGTACCGAATGACCGGCTTGTAGAACTCCTGCCACTGCGGAATCTCAATCCCGAAACGCCTACACGCCTGACGCAGGTTGTCCGTCTTGTACTGACCCCGGTGGTGAAAATACTCGATCGACTCGGCGGAGATGCCCGTGATCAGGTCGATCGGAAAACGTCGGATGAGCCGAAGCGCGACCTCCCGGAGCTTCGGGTCGAGGTTGAAGCACTTCCGGCCCGTCACCTGCGCGTACATCGCCTCGTAGCTCTCGCTCGTCGTCGGCGGGTTCGGGTCCGCGATCTGGATCGTCTTGCCGTCGAACTCATCTGAGAGCCCGACGTCCCGCAGAACCGTCGTCACGAAATCGATCGGCACCAGGTTGAGCCAGCTCGTGTCGAACCCCAGATTGGGCAGGCGATAGATCAGCCGCCGGCTTGCCTGGAAGAACCCGACGATGACATAGGGTCCGTCGAACTTGCCCGTCTCGCCGGTCTGAGAGTCGCCCACGACGATGCCCGGACGGAAGATCGTCGTCGGCAGGTCGTCCACGTAGTCGCGAACCACATGCTCGGCCCAATGCTTCGTCCGCTCATATTCGTTGCGGAACGACGCCGGCTCCGGCAGGGCGTCCTCCTCGATCGGTCCCTCGCGCGTCCCCGAAACGTAGCACGTGCTGATGTAGTTGAACTTCCGCAGGTTCGGACACCGCTTGAGGAACTCGCAAACCCGCTGCGTGCCGCGGATGTTCACCGCGTCGGAAACCGCCGCCGCCGCCGTCAGGTCGTAGAGCGCCGCCAGGTGATAGCACCGCTGGACCAGGCCCTGGATCCTCTCGGCGTCCCGGCCCGGCAGACCCAGGTCGGGCCGGGTGATGTCGCCCGAATAGACCGAGTAGTCCGGCGCCGTCAGGCCCAGCGCGCGAATTCGGCGACCGGCAAGGTTCATCTCGTCCGGCAGCACGAGAAGATGCCAGAAGACCTCGGCCTCCGCCTCCCGACAACTCCGAATCAGGCGTTCGGCCAGTAGGCCCGGAAACCCCGTGAGTAGGATGTGCTCCATCAGTCGATCCGATCACCGCGCTGCACGAGTCGCCAGCACCGGCGCGATCCACGGCCACAAGACAGGACATGGCGCTGTGAATCCCAAGCGCGGCCTATCGCCATATAGACGAAGATCATAGCGACCGGGCCAGGACATTTCTACCGTCTGAGCAACAGGATGGTATACTCCCCGCAAGACACCAAACATCTGGTATCAACCGAGTTCGGCACTTCTCCCGCGGAGGACGAGGCATGTCGTGTTGGCTCAGTGTCGGAATGCTGCTGGCCGTCTCCGTCGTCAGTGACCAGCCCACGTCGAAGCCCGTCGTTGCCAACGGCGGGTTCGAGCAGGCCCAGGGCGGACTCCCGCTCGACTGGAGCCCCGTCGTCCAAGATCCCGCCAATCGCTACGACCTGAGCGCGGACGCACACACCGGAAGCCGCGCCCTCCGCCTCCTGCGAGCCGTCGATCGCGGAGAGGTCGGCTTCAATCGCGCCTGGGCGCCGAGCGCCGGCAAGCAGGGCGCCATGCTGGCCGAGCGAAAGGGCGGGCTCGTCTTCTGGTACAAGGTCCTCCGCCTGAGCGCCGACGGCGAGATGGAGCTCATGGCCATTCCCATGAACGCCCTGCCTATCGAGGAGACCTCCGCCCAGCGAACGATCTTCACCGTCCCCCGAACCCACGTCGCCGACGGCCAGTGGCACCGAGCCGTCTTCAAGTACGACTACTCAGGCAACCCCGAGGTCAAGTGGGTCCACGTCGCCGGACGCCTGAACACGGGCACCGGAGAGGTCCTCATCGACGACGTGACCTACCTGCCCAAGGTCGGACCGCTGGTCGACGTCGATCCCCTCGATATCACCACCCTCGGCAAGCCCGAGGACCTGCGGTTCCGCGCGTCCTGCAAAGTCGTCAACCGCGGCGATGAGCCCGCCCAAGGACTCGCGATCGCCCTGGCCGCTCCGAAATCCTGCTCGATCACGAGCCAATCCGAATCCTGCGGCCTCAAAGCCCTCGCCGTCGACGAGACCCAAACGCTCTCCTGGGAGCTGAAGGGCCCCCGATCCCCCGGCGACAAGCTGGTCGTAACGATCCAAGGACCCAACGCGTCGGCCTCGCAAACCGCGGAGCTCAAACCGGAACTGACCGTCCGCTTCGTCCCGCAACAGTCGATCCTCCTGGGCGATGGCCCCACCAAGGTAACCGCCCACATCGAAAACACCGGAACCGCCGCCGCGCGAGACATCCGCTGGCTCGTCGCCCTCGCGCCGCCACGCTGCCTCAAGCTCTCGGGCGCCTTGGCGCCGTGGAAAGCGAAGCCCGCCCTCCTTCCCGGTCAGATCAAGCAACCGACCTGGCAGCTCGAACCCCTGCAGGCCAACGCCCGCGCCATGGCCGTCTTGACCGTCCACTCGCCCGACACCCCGCTGGCTGTCGACCGTCAGGAGTTCGTCTGTCTCGCCGGCGTCGGACAAGACCGACCCGGCGACCGCTCCTGGCGCGCCGGCCCCATCGAACTGCTCTTCCACGGCAGTCCGCTCGGCTTCGGCGCAACGAGCGTGCGAATCGCCCGACCCGGCGAGAGCCCCGCCAACCCGTATCTGCTCGCCAGAATCCCGCGCGCGGCCCGCCTTGTCCTCCCGGGAAAGACCCCCGCGAGCGCGCCCGCCACCGACGCCGATTCGGATGAGATCATCGACTTCTTCGGCCCCCTCACGACCACCGAGCACGAGGCGCGGATCACCGCCGAACGCGTCGACGCCGCCGGCGCGACGTGGAAGCTGACCGTCCGATTCACCCCCGGCCCCGCCGAGGGCCTCTTGCGCGTCTCACACGAGCTGCACTGCGATCGCAATCGCGCCGTGCGGGCCTTCGAGGGCCTCATCCTCTGGCCCGGCGAGGGGTCGTTCGGCGCGAAGAAACGCGACGCCGTCGTCCCCGGCATCGAGTGGCTCGTCGGCGACGAGATCAGCAGCAGCGATCTCGACTTCGCGCCCGGGCACAAGCACCGCACCCGCTACGTGCCACATCCCAACGAGCTGACCTGGCCGATCATGGCCCTGGCACAGGATCGCTTCGGCATCGGCCTCATGTGGGACCCGCGCCAGCCGTTCGACGGACAGCGCTGGGGTCCGCAACCCGTCTTCGCTAGCCCCGATCACTTCAGCCACCGCAACCACCACCTGATGGGCCTGATGCTGCCGACCGTCCGCGAGATGAACGTGCGAAACGTCCGACGCTCACCCGAGCCGATCGCCCTCCAGGCTGGCACGCGCTGGACGATGACCGCCGACCTCTGGGTTTCCGCCGACGCCCCGGACAGCCTGGCCGCCCTCGATACGTGGATGAACGTCAACGGACTGCCCAAGCCGCTCGATCCGCCGCGCGGACAGTGGGCCAAGGAGATCGGCTTCAGCATGATCGCCTATCTCGATACGCTCTACGTCCCCGATGCCGACGGCTGGCATAGCTCCGTCGGCGGGCCCGGATCGCTGCAGGGCAAGCCCTCGCCCCAGCCGAACTACGGCTTCGACGTCTGGATGGGCTCCCACCTGGCCGGGGACGCCAAGGTCCGCGAGCCCTGCAAGGCCATGGTCGACCGCATGTTCTTCAAGAGGAACGTTCCCGTCGGCGCCGACGACCTGGGCATGATCATGGGCCGACCCGATCGAATGCTCGAGCATCGCTCGGCCGGCGTGGCCCAACTCATCCAGGAACAAGGCCCCGACGGGCAGTGGCGATTCGACGCCGACCTCGTCGACACCGGCGTCTTCAAGGGCTTCGACTATCACGAGCTTGGCCAGGACAACGCCGTCGAGCTCGGCACCTGCGCCCGCAAGGCCTACGAGATCCTGCTCCTGGCCCGCCTCACCGGCGACCGCCGCGCCTACCTGGCCGGGCTCAAGACGCTCGCCTTCATGAAACGCTTCGAGGTCCCCCGCGCCGCCCAGGTCTGGGAGGTGCCCGTCCACTCGCCCGACATCCTCGCCGCCGCCGACGCCGTCGACGCCTACCTCGAGGCCTACCGCGTCGACGGCAACCGCGAGCATCTCACCCAGGCCGTCCGCTGGGCCAGGGCCGGTCTCCCGTTCGTCTACGTCTGGCAGGCGCCCGAGTATCCCTGGATGCTCTACGGCTCCATCCCCGTCTTCGGCGCGAGCTGGATGAAATGGAGTTGGATCGCCAACATCGTCCAATGGAACGGCCTGCGATACGCTTACGCCCTCATCAAGCTGTCCGACCTCGATCAGTCCCGCCCCTGGCGAAAGATCGCCGAGGGTCTGACCGTCAGCGCCATGTATCAGCAGCATACGGACGGCCCACGAAAGGCCCTCTGGCCCGACAGCATCCGCGTCGACGAGGCCGGCCGAAGCAACTGGGAGTTTGCCCCACGACTCATCCTCAAGAACGTATACGCCCTGATGGGACGAGACGCGGAACCGGCGACCAAGCGAGCCGACGGGTTCGTCATCAGCGCCGTCGGCAAGATCGGCGACGTGCGACGCGTCGGCAAAGACCTGAACGTCGACGTCGAGATCCCCGGCCCGTACTCCACCTGGCTCGTCGTGGCCGGTGCCACGCGTCCCGCCGCCGTCAGCGATCGAGGTGAGGCCCTCAAACCCCTGCCCGACGACACGACAAGGCTGACCCAGTCCGGCTACCTCTATCGCCCCGGCCTGAACCTCCTCATGGTCGCCCTGCCCAGCCCCGGCAAGCACAAGGTGACCGTCGCCGGCATCGAGCCCAGACCCACCGAGATCCTGCCCGAGACTCGAACGACGATCGACTTCAAGTTCGACAAGGGCGCCGAAGGCTGGCGAGGCGCCCATCACGTCGGCGACCTCGGCGTCAAGGACGGCTGCCTCGTCTTCACCACCACCGGCGGCGACCCCTACATCCGCCGGCCCGGCCTGCGAATCGCCCCCGACACCGTCAAGGAGATCGTCATCCGAATGCAAGTCGACAAAGGCGCAAACGCCCAGCTCTACTGGACCACCGCCGCCAGCCCCTCCGAGGACGAGCACAAGGTCATCGTCTTCAAGCTCGCCCCGGGCCAGATGAAAGACTATCGCCTACCCGTCGGCGATCACCCCCATTGGAAGGGCCAGCAGATCACGGGCCTGCGGCTGGATCCAGGCGATCAGGACCAGGTGAGCGTTTGGATAGATGAGATCCGTTAGGACCAGCAGGACCTCCTGACAGCAATCAGGCATTTGAAGGAGATAGATCTCAGTCTACATCGGCGATTCGCGTGTGAGGATTCCTCTGGTCGTATATCTTCCGCAACCTGGCGAAGTAATCCGATACCGTGACTTCTTCTTCAGTCTCGGCGTCAACAAGCTTGAGCCAGGGCGATGCAGTAGGACACATCATGGGCTCATAGAGCATCATCGTGATGTTCTCGTATTTCTCCGCAGGGTCGGTGTGCTGACTACGCCCGCTGATTGTGGCGAGAAGCCTCGTTGCTCGCACGAAAGTCGAGATTCGCCGTCCTTCCGAGCCGTCTTGGGAAGAAGTCACCGGAAACGCGAAGAAAGCGCAAACGACTGCGTAGGGGAACCTCATATGCAAGGTCACCGCTTCAGTGCAGAGGTCCGCGAACCGATTCTTCAGATTCTTCCCGAACGGTGCGAAGTTGATACTCTTGACGCTGATTGCCAGCAGGAGACCATGTTGCTCATCGGAATGTGTGACGTCCACGCGTTTTGGCCCAAGACCGCCCTGAAATGTGCGCTCACCCGCGCCGCCCGGCTGCGGATAGACGGGGTCGAACCCAACCTCCCTAAGTTCGGCCGCCAGTTCGTACGCAAGGTGCTTCGAAAGCAGCTCGGAATACCGCTTCTTTGTCGCCCTAGGCGCGGTATCGGGTGGTATCGGACCGGCTGCCACTATCGCATCCGCTAGGCTCATGCGGCCGACCCTCTGGAATAGCGACGTTGTCGGAGTGCATCCGCCGCCTCTGCGAGTAGACGACATTCCTTGCTGCTTAGTCCCAGTTCCGCCTTGAGGATCACAGCATCTGCCTGTTGGTAGGCCGCTTCCTCTCTGCCTGAACGAAGCAGAGAATCGACCTGCCCGACCAACTCCGCAAGCGCTTGTGATCTGCCCGACCAGAACGGAATGCTCAACTGGGCGGCTTCTGTCGGCTCAAGTTTGAGCATGCCTCCGCCAAGGGAGTGTCCCTCGATCTCGGCGCTGAGCCGACATAACGACGTGTGCCAAAGCGTTGCCAGGCTGTCCCCAGTCAGAGTCGACAGTGGATGAATCCGAACCACATGCAGCGTGTTAGGGGCGACGGCACCCGCATCATTGGACACAAGACGAGGACCTGTTCCACTCATGTAGCTCAGAAACGCGTCGGGTTGGTAAACGTGTGGGACCTTGAACCATGGGCTTCGGGTCCGGCATTTGTAAGCTCTCTGGACACCTTGACGCTCTCCGGATTCAATATAGCGTCGAACCGAATCCGGAAGACCATTCGGGCGAGCGACGAGAAGAAGATACTCTGCATCGCCGGCCGCGGCTGCGGTGTGCCAATCCTCCAACGTCAGCTTCACTCCACGCAGTGCGCGAGCGCGTCGTACGGCACGGCGGAGATAGGTGCTGGGTATCCCGTAGTCTGCGGCTGCCGCAGGACTCAGATGGAAAAAGTCGTTGCAGCCGGTAACATACCCGATTCCAACATCCGCGAATTCGCCCAAACGGCGAGTAAGCCCTTCCTTAACGAGCGAAGCGTATAGGTCGCGCACCCTCGCTGGTAGGAGTAGTTCAACGAACCGTAGCCGGCCGCCGGCCAACTCTTCGGCGTCAATCCGACGCGTCCCGTAGATTGGTAGGTGGTTCCTTCTCCGAATCTCCGTTAAGGAACCCGCTGAGTGCAGATCGCGCCAGAGAAGCCGTGCAGGACCCCGCCCCTTGTCTTCGGCCAACACCAGCAACGTGTCCTCACTAAGGTCAGGGAATAGCTTGCGCCGGAAAGTCAGCAAAGTCACACGGCCGAAGCTGTCCTTCAGATGCCCGAGGACCGGCTTGGCGTAGGCAGCCTGAACCAGTTCCATGGGCACCACCATCGCTAGCCGGCCTCCTTGCTGGACATGTGCGGCACTATGCACCAAAAACGGCGCCCAGGAACTCGTTAGCTGGTTGAGCATCACCCCAGAAGACTGTGCCCGTTTCAGGGCTTTCGATCTGGTGTTTCCGTGGAATCGGTGGTATCGGATGAACGGAGGGTTTCCGACGACCACATCCATTCGATGCCCCTTGGATACGTCAAGATCGAAGAAGTCGGACTGCACAAGGTTACGTGAGGAAACGCCAAACTCATCCTTCAGCCTCCCGCTGATCTCCCCGTATACGCCGCAGTCAAGCTCAACTCCGTACACCTGCCTGACCGGGTCGCCCCCGAGCCCCTTGAGTCGCTTGCACGCAGAGCGGAGAAAGACGCCGCCGCCAAAGCTTGGGTCCATCACACGATCGACCGGTCTGCGTAGCGCCCACCACAGCAGGAAGTCCGCAATCTGCGCATCAGTGTAGTAGGCCCCTAACTCCTTGGCGCTCTGGGCGCAGGCTCCGCCATCATCAGTCGCCGAGCCTTCTAGTAGTATCAGCGGATCAGAGCTCATGAGGCACGTTCCAGCAACCCGAATCTACGGATGGAGTATTCGCGAGGAGTCCGCTCCTGTCAAGAGGCAAACCTAAATGGATGGCGCAGTCAACGAAAACAACCGTCCGAGAAGCGTTGTCACAGGTCTGCTGAACTTCGCCTTCATTCCCGAGTGGTCTCCTGTCTGGCCTGCAAGCGAAACGGGACCGCCCGACAACAGAGCGGTCCCGTTGTTCACTTGCGGACTCGGCCGATGCTGAGCTACTTCGGCGGCAGCACGGCATACCCGACGCTCACGTCGCTCGTGGTGCCGCTGAGCGTCGCGGGAATCAGGAACGCCACGAGGTTGTTGCTGCAGGCCACGCCGGCGGCGCGGAGGACGTCGTCCGGATCGTCGTCGTCCAGCACGCACTCGAAGTAGCCGCCGTCCATGCTCAGGTACAGCCGCTCCTGCTCGTCCACGCCCACCGCCGTCTCGCCGGCGACGAACACGAACCGCGCGTTCGGACTGATCGCCACCGTCGCGCCGAAGCCGAGCCGGCCGTCGTTCTCGTCGCTGCCGTTGACGAACGCGCCCGACGGATCATACAGGCTGTTGAGCGACGTGACCCGACCGACCATGCACCGGTTGATCACGCTCGTCGAGTACCCGTCGTCGTTCGTCTGCAGGGCAAAGTAACCGAGTCGCGATGCCTGAAGCGCCAGGCCGCGGTTCTGCCGACCGGGGTTGCGCGACGGCTGGCTGAACTGACCCGTGCTGATGTTCAGCACCGTGTAGTCCTCGTTGTCGTCGAAGAAGGCGACGTAATTGCCGTCGATAACGATGTCGGACATCCCGAGCCCGCCGTTCAGGGCGCTGCGCGTGAACTTCTGTGGCGCCGCGTTCGGCGTGGCGATCGTGTAGACGTACAGCCCGTCGCTCGTGTGAACGACGATCTTTCCGCCGGCCGCGTCGAGCGCGATGGCCAGCCCGGTCGTGTTGTCCGGGTCGACGTCGAACGGCGTCACCGTGATCGCGTTCACGTTGCCCACGTCGGCGACCTTGACGTACTTGTGCGCGCCGTCCTGAGTCGTCACCCACGAATTGAACGTCGCGACGAGGTCGCCGTCGGCCTCCCACAGGTCCGGACCGCCGCTGCCGCCCATGTCGATCGAATCGTCCGAGATGGCCTTCGAAACCTCCGCGTCCGTGTCGAAGACGTAGAGCGCGCCGCTGAACCGATCGCGAACCACCAGGTTCTTCCCGGCGAACTTGAAGGCACTGCGATCGTGCGTCATCCCCGCCGGGGCCTGCACTTCGTTAGCCGTCGTCGAGCCGGCCTTGACCCACGCGAGCACCGCCCCGCCCGCGGCGTCGAACGCCAACACCCCGTCCCCGACGGCCGGTCCACGCTGCGTCGTCGCCTCCACGTCCAGCTTCACGACGTTCAAATCGATCGTAGCAAGCCCCGAAGGCGTCGTCGTTCCGCCCGTCGTGTTCGGGTCCGTGCCGCCCGTCGTATTCGGGTCCGTGCCACCCGTCGTGTTCGGGTCCGTTCCGCCCGTCGCGTTCGGGTCTGTTCCTCCTGTAGGCGGCGGCGTGCAGCCCCAACTCAGCATCAGTCCCGCACAGATCAGGACAAGGAATACGCCTGCCAATGATTGAGTTCGGCTCCCCATTGTGCCATCCTCCCAAATGAGTAGTGATTGTGAGTGTTGTAACCCCACCCCGTAACCACGTCAATTCCGATTCTATTCGATACAATCCGCTGAAGAGGCCCTTCGGGCCAGGATCTCCCGATCCGCACGGGCGTAGAGGCGAGCGGCGGAGTCATACGCCGTGGTGAAACGCCCTCACTCTGCGAATTGAGACACGAGCGGTGTTGCCAGGTTAGCCGGGCTCCGGTTAGGGTTACCTTTTTCGTCGGATTCACGGAGTCGCGAGTTCATGTCCGCGCCGAGCACGGCATCGCCCGAAACGTCCAGGCGCTCGACGCGGGCACCGAATGGACCCGCGAGTGCAAGAAGATCCAGCAAACGACCGTTGAACCGGTGGAAGGAGACAGGTAGGTCAGACCCGACCCGGTCGGCCTTGCTCCAAACAGCGGAGCACAACCACGAGGAGACAAACGATGCCCATGAACTACTCGGAACTCTCACGACGCGACCTCTTCAACCTGGGCGGAGCCGCCGCCGCGGGCCTCCTCGCGGGCACCGCCTTGCCGAGCGTGCTACGTGCCGCCGAGTCCGCCAAGAGGGGATCCAAGATGCGCCTCGGCCTGGTCACCTACCAATGGGCCAAGGACTGGGACCTCCCCACGCTCATACGCAACTGCGAAACGGCCAGCACCCTCGGCGTCGAGCTGCGGACCACGCACGCCCACGGCGTCGAGCCCGCCCTGAGCGCCGAGCAGCGAAAGCAGGTCAAGAAGCGATTCGCCGACAGCCCCGTCACCCTCGTCGGACTCGGCTCCAACGAGCGATTCGACGACCCCGACCCCGCCAAACTGGCCAAGGCCATCGAGGCCACCAAGGCCTTCGTCAAGTGCTGCCACGACGTCGGCGGCAGCGGCGTCAAGGTCAAGCCCAACGACTTCCACAAGGACGTCCCGCGCGAAAAGACCATCGAGCAGATCGGCACGTCGCTCAACACGCTCGGCAAGTTCGCCGCCGACTACAACCAGCAGATCCGCCTCGAGGTCCACGGCCAATGCGCCGAGCTGCCCACCATGAAGGCGATCATGGACGTCGCCACCGAACCCAACGTCGTGCTCTGCTGGAACTCCAACGCACAGGATCTCAAGGGCAAAGGCCTGGAATACAACTTCAACCTAGTCAAGAACCGCCTCGGACCGACCACCCACGTCCGCGAGCTCGACTACAAGGGATACCCCTTCGACAAGCTCCTCCGCCTCTTCGTCGGCATCGACTACGACGGCTGGATCATGATCGAGGCCAGCAGCAACCCCAAGGACCGCGTCAAGGCCCTCGCCCGGCAGGCCGAGCTGTTCAAGAAGATGCTGGCCGAGGCCCAGGCGAAAGCGTAACCTGTACCCCTCGGTAAGAACGTACCGGCTCCCCGCGTGGGTCATACATCACAGGAGAAGCAGAATGCCTTTCGAACGTTCCGATCTGTCACGACGTGAGTTCTTCGACCTCGGCGGACGCGCCGCCGCGGGCCTCCTGGCAGGCGCGGCCCTGCCGGCCGGTGTGCTCCAGGCCGCCGCATCGGCCAAGCCCGGCTCCAAGATGCGACTGGGTCTCGTTACCTACCTGTGGGGACAGGACTGGGACCTGCCCACCCTCATCGCCAACTGCGAGAAGACCAAGATCCTCGGCGTCGAGCTCCGCACCGAGCACGCCCACGGCGTCCAGCCCGAGATCAGCGCCCAGAAGCGCAAAGAGGTCAAGAAACGCTTCGACGACAGCCCCGTCGTCTTCGTCGGGCCCGGCACCAACGAGTGCTACGACAGCCCCGACCCCGCCAAGCTCGCCAAGATGATCGAAAGGACCAAGGAGTGGATCAAGCTCAGCCGCGACTGCGGCGGCAGCGGGGTCAAGGTCAAGCCCAACGACTTTCACAAGGGCGTCCCCCACGAGAAGACCATCGAGCAGATCGGCAAGTCGCTCAACACCGTCGGCAAGTTCGCCGCCGACCTCGGCCAGCAGATCCGCCTCGAGGTCCACGGAAGCTGCTGCGAGCTGCCGACCATCAAGGCCATCATGGACGTCGCCGACCATCCGAGCGTCGCCGTCTGCTGGAACTGCAACGGCCAGGACCTCAAGGGCGAGGGCCTCGTCCACAACTTCAACCTCGTCAAGGACCGCTTCGGCGACACCGTCCACGTCCGAGAGCTCAACCTCGGCGACTACCCCTACCAGGAGCTGATGAGCCTCTTCGTCAAGATGGACTACAAGGGGTGGATCCTGCTGGAGGCCCGGACCAAGCCCAAAGACCGCATCGCCGCCCTCAACGAACAGCGTGAAGTCTTCGCCAAGATGGTGGCCAGCGCCCAGGCCAAGCTGGGGTAGGCATGAGGCGCGTCACGCGTTGACGTCGAAGCATCGAGACAACGACAGAGCCATGCCCAACGAACGCGGCAAGCCCGCCAACGGGCAGGCCGGTGATCTGACGCGATACTGCCCGGTCTGCCAGTACGACCTCCGGGGCCTTACCGAGAACCGGTGTCCTGAGTGCGGGCACGCGTTTGACCCAACCACATTACCTCTCGTTCGGACGCCCCCGGACAGAGTCAGTCCGCTTGCCACCCTTGCCTTGGGAGTGGCAGTGCTGCTCGCATGGTCCCAGTACAGTTGGGGTATGACCCGGATCAACACTGCCGCCCAGATCGTCTGGATCGTCCTGATGTGGGCGTTCGCCGCAGCCTGGATGGTACTGCGACGACGAGCCTGGTCTCGGCAAGGACAGCAGTACCGGTTGCTCTGGCTCTTGGTGTTGTGCGCGGGGACGATCAGCAGGCCGTACTTGCCGAATGCTCACCAGCTAGCATTGTCAGTATTTGCTCTTGCTGTCGGCGCCGCCGTCCTGACTTACACGCTTGTCACATGCCTCGTCGGATCGATCAGGGCCTTACTGACCGTCTTTTCATGCGTAGCGACGGTTGCCGGCGTCCTCTGGTTGGTTGGGACGCTGGGATGCTATGTGCATGAATGCGCTACGGGTGTACCTCATGATGGGAGCGTCGCCGCGTATCACTTCTTCGGAACAAAGCTGCCTGCTTCAGGCGTAAACCACTTGTACGCCGCGGGTGCTGGTGCCGCGATGGCTGCTCTCGGCTTTGGCGCATTTCTCGCTCGGAGACTCCTGCCTGACAGCAACTGAGCTGCCATGTGCCATGCGCAGGCGCATCAATGCGTCCGCTACTTGAATCGTTCGTAGTCGAACCTCTTCGCCGACCATGGATGATGATACGCGCTCTTGGCCAGCCGACGGACCTCCGCCGCCAACGCCGGCGAGATCTTCCGCGGAAACGGCAACCGCGACGCCGTCGCCACCTCGCTAAGCGCCGCATACACGCTGTCCACGGTCCGCGCCAGCACGTTCGGGCAGACGTTGTCCAGGTTGTCGTGCTCGCTGTGCAGCGTCCAGTACCCGCTCGACGTCATGCTCGGACGCGACAGCCACAGCGACGGCGCGCCGGCGATGTTGAACGGAAAGTGATCGCTGTACGGCGTGACGGCGCGGTCGATCCGTACCGGATGCCGCCGCCGCTCCCAATGCCGTCGCACCAGACGCTCCAGCGCCGGCGAGCCCGTCACCGTCACCACGTCCTGCCCGACGTGCGAAGCCACCGAGTCCAGGTTGCACGCCAGCACGATCTTGCCCGCCTCCCTGGCCGGCAGAGATCGCATGTACAGATACGCCCCCACGCTCAGCCGCTCCTCGACCCCGAAGCTGACGAATCGGATCGTCCGCTTCGGCCGGCGACGCGAAAACAGCCTGGCAAGCTCCATCGTCGCCACCACGCCGCTCGCGTTGTCGTCCGCCCCGACGTTGCCGCGAACGCAATCGTGATGTCCCGAAACCATCACGACCTGATTCGCGTGCTCCGTCCCCGCCACCTCGCCGACGACCACCTGGCTCGCCGCCGGAAACGCCCGCGTCTTCACGTCGTAGTGGGCCGACTGAGGCAGATCGCGAACGATCCGAACCGCCTCCATGTACGGAACGCAGCACGTGGGCACGTCATAGCCGAGCGTCCACTGTGGCGCCGCGCCGATGGGCACCTTCCAGTCGAACGGGATCCGTGAATCCACCGCGATCAGCGCCGTCATCCCCGATTCCACGATCCGCTGCTTCGTGGCCGGATCGCCCAACGCCAGCGACCCGATGAGCAGACCGACCTTGCCGCGCAGGTCGCGGTCTAGGTCGACCTTGCTGCCGCCCTGCAGGTAGACGACCGAGCCCCGCGCCCCGCCGCGCCGCGTGCCGACCGAGTATTCCATCGGCACCGCCGTCGAAACGCGCCGCATCTTCCGCCCCCGCCCGATCCGAAGACCGCACCGCGAGAAGTCCCACCCCGGAAACTCGAAGCGGAACTGGCGCACCTCCGCCAGGCCCAGCGCCTTGAACTCGCCCTCGACGTAGTCGGCCGCCGCCTGCTCTCGCGGCGTGCCCGCGTACCGATTGCCGATCCGCTCGCACAGGACATGCCAGTGCCGGCGGATCCGTCTCACGTCTGCCTGCGGTCGTGTCACCTTCGCTCCAGAATGCTGAGTTGCTGCCTGGCCTTGCGGACCTTCGAATCCTTGGTGTTCCGTTCCAGCGCGAGATACCGCCGATACGCCGAAGCGGCCTCCACCCGTCGATTCAGACGCTCGCAGGCCACCGCCTTGTGATAGTGCGTCACCGCCTCCCGCGGCGACAGCAGAATCGCCGTGTCATAGTCCTGAACCGCCTGTTGGAACAGCCCCTTCTTCGCGTAACCCAACCCCCGGTTCCGGTACGCCAGCCCGAAGTTCGCCTGAAGCTCGATCGCCTTGCTGAAGTTCGCGATGGCCCAATCCGTCTTGCCCGTTCTGAAATAGACGACCCCTCGATCGTTGTAGGCCGGCGAGTACTTCGGATCCAGCCGAATCGCTGTCTCCGCGTCGCGCAGCGCGCGCGAGTAGTCCCGCTTCCGATAGTAGCAGGTTCCCCGGTTGCGGTAGGCCAGCGTGTAGTCGCTCTGGAGTCGGATCGCTCGATCATAGTCCTGAACCGCCCGATCCAGCAGACCCTTGTCGAGGTAGGCGTTGCCGCGATTGTTGTAGGCCCAGGCGTACTTCGGATCCGCCTTGATCGCCTGGTCATACAGGCGAATCCGCTCGTCAGGCGACTTGGCCGCCAGCGCCTTGGAGAACGCGCTGTACGCCGTGAGGTTCGTCGTGCCCTGTTTCCTGACCGCCGTCCTCTGCGCGTCCGTCAGGACGATCCGCTCCGACCGCGGCGCCGCCACCGCCGTGGCCTTCGACCCCACGACCACCACCTTCTTGTCGAACGACTCGATCACCGCGTCCGTCAGCTTCGACAGCGTCTCGAAGATCTGAGACGACCTGCCCGTCAGGCTCACCGCGCTCAACACCACCGCCGTCTTCACATCAACGACGCGAACGTTGAACAGGATCGACCCGCCCTCGCTCGCGAACGTGCCGATCACGATCCGCTCGGCCCCCAGGACCTTGCCCACCTCCACCGCGCTGTCCGGATTCGCCACGTCCGTCTTCTGGAAGTCCTGCTCGTCGAGAACCTGCTTGACCTGCGTCCTTTCGATCACGATGAGCTGCGGAACCCCCGTGAGCTGCGTCGTGAGCGTCTCGGCCGCGCCTTCGCCGACCCAGTCGGTCTGCTTGTCCGCCTTGAGGTTCTTGAACGTGAGGACGGCGATCATCGCCGGCTTCCGAGCGGATTGAGTCGCCGGCCGAGTCGCACTTGACGTCTGAGCCGCCGCCCCGATTGCCAGGCCCGGCGCAACCAGCCACGTCATCAAGATCGCCGCAGCGCGGATCTGATGGTGCATACGAAGTTACCTCGCATCGACGGTGGAAACGCGGCTCGAAGAGAAACCGCCGCCCGCCGCGCTCCGGCGGACGGCGAAGGATACGCAGTATACTGCCTCCCCCCGCCGGAGAGTAGAACCGTCAGCTCGCCCCTTTCACCGCAACGCGCCTCTCGACCGCCGCATAATGCCGCGCGATCTCCTCCGCCAGCAGCGCCCGTCCATAGACCGCCGCCTCGTCGATCCGCCCCTCGAAGCCGGCCAACCCGTCGCTCCGCCCGCCGAGGAGCACCCACGCAGCCCCGCCGCCCGGAACGACGTCCGCCTCACCGCTGACCTCGGGCATCACCTGGCCATCCAGGTAAACCTTGACGGCCTTGCCGTCCCGCGCCATGACCAGATGATGCCAGGTCTTCGGCCGGACGTCGGCCTTTCCCGAAAGTGACTGCCCCCCCACATCGCCGTTGCGGTAGAACACCTTACCCGTGGCCGAGCCGGCGCCGCCGATGCCCAACTGGTCTCCCCGAGCGCCCTCCGCGCCGTCGCGCCCGAGCGAGAACAGATACCCCGTGACCGATCTCGCGTCGACCGGCAGGTAGTTGCAGAACCACATCTCCGCCGTGTACGCGTCCGACAACCCCTTCACACCGGCCTTCATCCTCCCGCCCGCGAAGTGCGCCGCCCGGTTGATCCGTCCCTCGCCGCAGAAGCTCGCCGACTCCGGACCCTCCAGGCCAAGCGCGACGCCGCCCTCATACGTGCCGTGGTTGCCGTTGCCGCTCGAATCCGCCACGCGCGATCCGCTGAGCTCGCCCATCCGCCAGTAAGCGAGCGGCCTCGACGCCAGCACCGCCTTGGCATATGTACCGTCGACCTCGACGATCGCGCGACGAGACTTCCCCGAGACCTCCTCCAACAGCCCGAGCAAGGCATCCACGATCTTCAGCTCCGCCTCGACCTCCAAGGCCGCGCTCCTGGCCGGCCACGTCGTATAACCGCCGAGCACGTGCTGCTCCGGCGGAGGAATGTAGCCCTCGCACCCGTTGGCCAGCTCGACGTTGATCGTGGGCCGCAGCGGGCTCCGCGCCTTGAGCCTCAGACCCGTAATGCCGTAAACCTCGCACGGAATCGCCGCGATGCCCACCTCGCCGATCCGAACCGCCTGCAGCTTCAGCTCGCGCGTCGGCTCCTCGGCCAGCATCACCTGCTCCCGCGCGTAGACCTCGACCCTGTCCCGCGGGATCCGACCCGCCATCTTCGCCAGAATCGCCTTGGCCCAGGCCAGACGCCCCGCGTCCGGCACGCGACGCCGAAGCGTCATCGCCTTCTCACGCATGTCAATCGAGGCGTCCCGGCGATACGTGATCAGCTTGTAGGCCCCGTAGCCGACCCGCGCCACGCCCTCGGTATACACGTCAATGGTCAGCGACTTCTTAGGCTTGGCGTAATCCATCCAGTGCAGATCCCCCGCCGTCCCCTGCGACATCATCGCCACCAGCGGCGGTTCCGCCTTCTCGCCCCCGATCAGCCCCGCGAGCTTGTCGGCGAACAGACCGTAGTAGTCCGACGAAACGGCCGGGGCCCCGAAGTAGTGCATCGAATAGTTGGCCAGAACCGCGATCGGCCTTCCCTGCCTCGACCGAACCGACACGATCGACAAATCCGCGTCCACCGGGCCCGCCGGGCCGAGGTAGTCCGGGTTCTGATAGCCCGGGTGCATCATCGCCCGAACCGTCCGGCCCCCGAACGGATCGACGTCGACCTTGTCCGGCCTGCGAATCCAACGGCGACAGTTCGTGTGCTCGAAGTCCTTGACGACGGCCCAACCCACCTCCGCCGGCGCCAGGTTCTTGCACGCGCGCTCGATCGCCTCGGCGATCTTGCCGGGCAACGTTCGCGCATACCCCTCATCGACGCCCGTGCCCAGCGCCCCCATGACCGACGGCGCCGAATGCGTGTGCGTCGCCGATATCAACATTCGCTCCGTGGGAATCCCCGTGGCCCGATGCGCGATCGCCTTCGCCTCGTCCAACAGCTCGCGCGGCATCAGGCAGGTGTCGACCACGGCGATCGCGACCCGCGCGCGCCCGTCGTCGAGCGCCAGACACCGCGCATGAAGCGGCCAGTGCGCCTTATCCGCCGTTCGTTCGAGAAAGCCTCCGTTGACGATGACAGGGAATTTGACCGGCGTGATGTCGACCGCCGCGGCCCCCGCCCTCAAGACCGTGGCCTCGCCCGCCCGGGCCTCGCCCACCCCGTCCCCGACGAGCAAACCGAACGTCGCCACTAGAAGACATCCAACAATCCCCAGCTTGCTTCGCGACCGTCCACGCATCTGAAGTCCTCCCCACTTGCGCTTGTCAGCGATTGCCCGCGGCGAACCCGTAGCATGGGCATCTTGCCCATGAACCATCACGGGCGAGACGCCCGTGCCACGGTGGCGCCCGGTCATCGGAACCGTACCCTTGCCCTTACAGCAGCCCGCGCAGGTGATCCAGACTGGCCGCTGCCTGGTCGACCGTCCCGCACTCCACGCTCAGCACGATCGGCCGCTCGACCGGCTTGATGATCTTGACGATCTCCTTCCAGTCGATCACGCCCTCGCCGCATGCGCAGCCCACCGGCGTGCCCGTCACCTTGCCGCGCTCCGCCTCGCTGTGCTGCACGCTGATGTCCTTGGCGTGAACGTGGACCAGCCGGTCGCGAACGTGCGCCAACCACGTGTACGGGTCCTGACCCGCCAGATACGCGTTGCCCGTATCGAAGTTGATCCCCAGCGAAGGCGACTTCACCAGCTCGCAGATGCGGTCCAGTCCCGCCGGCCGCTGACTGTAGATCTGGTGCGGCTCCAGCCCGATCAGGATGCCGTGCCGCTCCGCCACGCGCGTCAGCTTCGTCAGCGTGTACTTCATCAGGATGTGGTCCGTCTCCTCGTCCGTGAAGTCCGGCTTGATCCCCTCGTCCGTGCTCACCACCGGTGCCCCCAGGTGCGACGCGAAGCGGATCGCCAACGAGATGTAGTTCACGCTGATGTCCGGCTGCGCCAGCGGATTGTGCGCCTGGATCCCCGAGCACTTCACCCCGTGCTTCTCGCACAGCTCGCGGACCCACAGCGGATCCTCGTACATCGAGACCGTGTGGTAATACCCGGCCTCGCTCATCAGCTCCCGACCCCAATGCACCATCGGCTCGATGTACTCGAAGCCCAGCTCCGCCGCCTTCGCAACGCCCCAGGCGAACGGCTTCTCCTCTCGCCGAATGAACTCCATGTTCGCCCCGATCGCGATTCCCGCCATGATCCGCTCCTCGACTCTCTGACACGCCCCCGAAAACCTGTCCACGCCCCGCATTGTAGCCGCCACCACCCAAGCTTGTAACCATCTTGCCCGACCCCCGACCTCGCTCCGCTCGTAGTCTCTCCCCACGCGCGTAGCACGGGCATCCTGCCCGTGGCCGGGTGCCCCATCGCTTTAGCGGTGGGGAACACGAATTCTCCACAAGTGCAGTCCGCCTGGGAAGGTTGCCCGCCGATCAAGAACAGGTACGATGCCCAAATGCCCGGGCACGACGCCCCCCACAACCGAAAGGACACCACCCCATGAAAGCACTCGCCTGCACCTATGCAATCGCCCTCCACGCAGTCCTCGCGACCGCCGCACAGATCCCCCCACCGCCAAAGCCCGACTGCCCCCTGTTTCACACCTTCAACCCCGCCACCGAGCGCGCCGCCTGGAAGCCGATGGAACTCTCACCCCCCGTGTCCGTCGTCGCCGTCGGCGACGCGCGCGTGCTCGAGATGCACTGCCCCTTCGACACCGCGAAGATCGAGCGCGCCTCCTGGGATCTCGCCGTCCCACTCGACATGGCCGCTTGCCAGGGAATCCGGTTCAGCGTCTACAGCCCCGACCCCGCCCCCATCTCGAGCTGCACCGCTTATCTCAAGAGCGGCGGCGGATGGTACGCCCTCGGTTTCTCCGTCCCGTCCGAA
The DNA here is from genome assembly GCA_016927755.1 of Phycisphaerae bacterium. GTDB lineage: Bacteria > Planctomycetota > Phycisphaerae > UBA1845 > JAFGLZ01 > JAFGLZ01. The sequence continues at coordinate 22,737 of JAFGLZ010000273.1, read as the reverse complement.
GGCGGATGGCACACGATCACCCTAGACAAGGACGCCGCCCGAATCGAGGACAAACCCGCCGGTTGGGGACGAATCGACACGCTCCGCCTCTCCGCCTGGCGCGGTAAGGACGCTCCCGCCACCCTCTACCTCGCCAACCTCGGCCTGCTTGGCGCAGACGCCCCGATCGTCCTCGTCCGAGCCGAGTCCGCCGCCAAGACCTCCCCCAGCGAGGTCAAAGGCATCGAGATGTTCTGCCAGGCGATGGCCAAGACGCTCGAGTCCCTCGGCCTGCCTTACTGCACGATCAGCGATCTCGACCTCACCGCCCAGCGCCTCCAAAACAAGTCGCTCCTGATCCTCCCGCACAATCCCGGCATGCCCGACGACGTCGCCGATCACATCGCCGCCTTCCTGAAACGCGGCGGAAAGCTCATCTGCTTCTACTCCCTGCCCTCCAAGCTTCGCGATGTCGTCGGAATCGGCGGCGGACGACACGTCAAGCCGTCCAGCCCCGACCAGTTCGCCGCTATCGGCGCATCCGGCGACGTCCTCCGTGGCGCGCCGCCCATCGTCAAGCAGCGATCATGGAACATCTCCGAGGCCCTCCCCGTCGAAGGCAAGAGCCGCGCCGCCGCCGAATGGCTCGACGCGCAGGGAAGATCAACCGGTCAGGCCGCCGTCGTCGTCTCCGACAACTGCATCCGGATGACCCACGTCATGCTCGAGGACGACGCGACCAACAAGCGAGCCCTGCTCCTGGCCATGATCGGCCACTTCCTCCCGAACGCCTGGCGCGATTCCGTCGAACACCGCCTCGCCCAGATCGGTCGCTTCGGCCCATACAAGACCTTCGACGAGGCCAAGACGCAGACCCTCTCGCTGGCCGCCGGAGACCAGCGAGTCCGTGACGCCGTCGAACAGGTCTCCAGACTCCGCGACGATGCCGCCCAACTCTCCTCCCAAGGCAAACACACCGAGGCCCTGGCCGCCGCCGACAAGGCCTGCCGGATCATGCTCCAGGCCTACGTCGCCGCGCAAAAGCCCCTCGCCGGCGAGCACCGCGCGTTCTGGTGCCATAGCGCCTTCGGCGTCGACGGAATGACATGGGACCAGGCCATCAAGACCCTCGCCGACAACGGCTTTACCGCCATCCTGCCCAACATGCTCTGGGGCGGCGTGGCCTACTACGACAGCAAGGTCCTGCCCGTCGCGCCAGAGATCCAGTCCAAAGGCGACCAGATCGCCCAGTGCCTCGCCGCCTGCAAGAAGCACGGCATCCAGTGCCACGTTTGGAAGGTGAACTACAACGCACGACACCACTCGCCCAAGGCCTTCGTCGACGAGATGACCCGCCAGGGCCGAACCCAGGTCCGCTTCGATGGCAAGCCCGAGCAGTGGCTCTGCCCCTCCCATCCCGAAAACCAGAAGCTCGAGATCGATTCCATGGTCGAGGTCGCCACGAAGTACGACGTCGACGGCATCCACTTCGACTACATCCGCTATCCCGGCAACCACACCTGCTTCTGTGACGGCTGCCGCGAGCGGTTCGAGAAGGCCATCGGCGAAAAGGTGGACGGCTGGCCCAACGCCGTTCGACGAGACACCAAGTACCAGGAACGCTGGAATGACTTCCGACGGCAGCAGATCACCGCCGTCGTAGCCGGCGTCGCCCAGGCCGTCCGCAAGGCCAAACCGAACGTGAAGATCTCCGCCGCCGTCTTCAACAACTGGCCGACGCACCGAGACACCGTCGCCCAGGACTGGAAGCTCTGGTGCGAAAAGGGCTACCTCGACTTCGTCTGCCCCATGGACTACACGCGAGACAGCCGCCACTTCGACAAGATGGTCGGCCTGCAGGTCCAGTGGGCGGGCAAGGTGCCCTGCTACCCCGGAATCGGGCTCTCCGTCTGGCGCGACGGCGACATCTGCAGACTCATCGAGCAGATCGACATCACGCGAAAGCACAAGACCGGCGGCTTTACCGTCTTCAACTACGGCGCAACCGAGGCCAACGAGATCCTCCCACTCTGCGGTATGGGAATCACGCGGAAGCCCTAGCCGAGCCGGGTTGCGTGCAAGATGCTCGAATAGATCGCTGGAAGCGGGTGCCCCATCGCTTCAGCGGTGGGGAACTCGAATTCGTCCCGAGTATCACGTCCCCGAAGGTTGAAGACATAAGCCACGCATCGAGGAACCTCGATGAGTACACTATGCATTCATCTTTGCGGGACCTTGGCGACGTGAAACAGACGCATTCAAACGGAGGCGAAGATGCCCACCCCCCAATGCAGCATGACTGTCAGCGTTGTGTGCGCGTGCCTCACCCTCTCGTCCGCCGCGGCCCAAGAAGTCCCCAGCCGAATGTTCAAGGCCGAGGGGCACGGCGTCGCCTCCGCCTACCTCTTCGCCGACGACGAGGTCCGGCGACTCACCGCCCTCCATGACGTCGTCACACCGCACGTCCGCTGGGCCAAGCCGCTCCTCGGTGGGCCCGTGCGCGTCTTGGCCGTTGCGCACAAGAGCCAGGGACGGTGGCCCGTGGAGCTGGCCCAGCGATTCGACTTCGACGTCACCACGGTCTACTGCCACGGCCCCGAACGGCTCGGCGCCCCAAAAACGGGAATGACCAAGGGCATGATCAACCAGGACGCGCCCGACGTCGTCGCTCGCCTGCTCCAGGCCATGAACGACCCCGTCGACGCTATCGTCAACGACGTCCCCCTCGCAACGCTCGGCCCCGTGGTCGTCGAGCGCCTCGCCGAGCTCCTGGCCAAAGGCGTCGGCTACGTCGGGCCGACAAAGGGGCTCGATCTGACGGGCCGGTCCGACGCAGCCAAGACCGCCGAGAAGCTGATCGCCGCCTCCGTCCCGATCAAGGCGCTGCGCCGCCTCTCGAAAGACTTTGACTCCCCCGGAAGAGCCGCGGGAAAGATCCTCGAACTGTGGGACGACCCCAAGGCCGGCCGCCTCGCCGATCCGTCCCGCTACCCCCGAGACGCCGACAAGCCCGACGCTAATCGCCTCCAGTACCTCTGGCTCGTCGACATGGAGCAGGAGGCCTGGTGCTCCCTCGTCGGTCGAGCCGTCCTGTGGGCCGCTCGCCGACTACCGGAGGACGGCCCCCTGAAGATCCAATGGCCCCAGCAGACGATTCGCCGAGACGCGATGCCGTGCGAGCTTCCCATCGACGCGCCAAAGGACGCGTCGATGGCGGTTCAGGTGTGGGATGCCGACGGTCGACCGGAACATCAAGGCTCGAGTGCCACGCTCCCCCCCTTGCCCGCCGGTCGACACTTCGTCGGCGTTCGGCTGCTCCGCTCCGAACGTGTCACCGATTGGCAATTCGGTACGCTCCTCGTGCAATGCCCGGTCACCATCGCGAGTATCGAACTGGACGGCATCCACAAGAAACCCGATGAGCGAATCCGCGCCAAGGTCACGCTCACCGGCTCGCCCCCGCCCGGAGCCAAGCTGCGGTTCGACGTCATCGACAATTACGGACGGTCCGTCTGCAGGGCCGTCCGCGACGCATCCAAAGAGACCACGTTCGAGGGCGAATTCGCCGAATCCCTGCACATCTACAACTACGCCAACGTCCGCCTGCTCGCCGCTGACGGCGCGCTCCTGGCCGAGGACCGGCGAGCCTTCTACGTCGCTCGCCCCGGCCCGCCGCGCGACGACCTGTCCTGGATCGTCTGGGAGGCCGGCGCCGCGTTCAATCCCCGAAGCCGCATCCTCCTGAAACAGTTCGCCAGGCTCGGCATGGCCGGCGCCTTGACCAGCGGCGACGGCATCGAGGCGGCCGTCATGGCCAACGCTCACCCCGTCGCCTACGCCTTCCGCATGCACGGGGGCGTGAGTCCCGACAAGAACGGCGTCGCCAGCCCGTGCATCACGTCCCCGGGATTCCGCTCCTCGACCGTCAACAAGATCAAGCAAGAGGCCACGCGACTCGGCCCCTATGCCCCACTCTTCTTCTACCTCGGCGACGACGTGAGCTACCTGCGATATGGTCAGGACGCCTGCTGGTCCGACACCTGCCGCGCCGTCCTGGCCGACTGGGCGCGGAAGCGATACGACACCGTCGCCAAGGTCAATGAGGCTTGGGAAACGTCGTACGCGTCCTTCGACCAGATCGCGCCCGTCAAACACGCCGAAGCCCTCGCCGCGGCCGCCAAGGGCCAGTTCGGGCCGCTGTGCCACTGGGTCGATCATCAACTCTGCGCCGACGCGAAGGTGGCCGGGCTCTGGCGAGATCTCGGCACGGCCATCCACGAGGTCGCGCCACGGACGCCTTCCAACATGGGCTCCGCCGTCGTCGGCTGGACCTGGCCCGGCTCCGGATTCGATTTCTGGAAGCTCGCCGAGGGCAAGGACCTCGTCTTCCAGTACCCCAATCCCTGGGTCCATGACATCTTTCGCTGCGCCGCCCGGCGCGATGCCTTCCACGGCACCTGGTACGGTGGCTACGGCCTCTACACCTACCCGCCGCACTACGACCCCGACTACTTCCCGTGGTGGTCCGTCTTCCGAGGCATCAATCTCCACGGGCAATACTACGGCGGCCAGGGCACCGCCTGGTTCAGCGAGCGCCTCCTCGGCGCCGACCTCGGCCCGCTGCCCACCTTCCAGCACATCCTCGCGAACTTCAAAGAGCTCAAGGGCGGCGTCGCCAAGCTGCTCTTCAATGCCAACCGAGAGAATGACGGCATTGCCATCGCCTACTCCCCCGCGAGCCTCCACGCCTCGGCCGTATTCGAAAAGGGCCTGCCCAAGGCGGCGGAATGGGAAGGGATGTTCACCGATTCAAACCAGTACCTGTACATGCAGTGCTGGGAGGGGATGAGCTACCTGCTGCGCGACATGGGGTTTTCGTTCGACGTCGTGCCGTCCTCACAGATCGAAGACGGCCGATTCCTCGACCAGTCGTTCCGCGTATTGGTCCTGCCGCTCAATCTCCGTCTGACCGCCGGCGAGGCCGAGACGATCCGGCGTTTCGTCCGCGGAGGCGGCACCCTCGTCGCCGACGCCCTCACGGGAGTCTTCGACGGCCAGTGCCGCGCGAACCACAACGGAGTGCTTGCCGACGTGCTCGGCGTGCGGTTCGACGGCGGCCTGCCCGGTGCGAAGATCGCGATGCAAGATGCCATGACAGCGGATGGCCACCCTCTTGGCCGCGTCGTTGCCAATAGCGGCGTCTCGCTCGCCGGCGCACAGGCTCATGCCAAGACCGAGAGCGGCACACCGATCCTCACTGTCCACGAGTGCGGAAAAGGCCACGCCGTCCTGCTCAACCTCCTATCGCGCGATTATCAGATCTGGCGGACCCTCGCCACGGAGATGACCTTCCGCGACGCCGTCGCCGACGTGCTGGCCAAGACGGCTCAGCTTACGCCGGAAGTCCGCTGTGACGTCGAGTGCGGCCGGGAGAAGAAGTCCCATCGCATCCAAGCGACCGAGATCCATCGCTGCGAGCTGGGCGGCGCACGCTACGTCGGCCTCCTCCAACTCGGCAAGCTCCGCCCCGACGACGTCGTCTACATGGCCGACATGCGCCCCAAGTCCGTCTGGATCACCTTCGACGAAAAGGCGCACGTCTACGACGTGCGACGACGGATGTACCGCGGCCTGACCGATCGCGTCGAGGACGTCATCTACCCGGCCCGCGCGGAGCTGTACGCACTGCTGCCTTACGAGGTGCGGGATCTCGTCGTCGCCGCTCAACCGTCGGAAGGCGCGATCACCGTCTCGGCCCGAGTCGTCCCCGGCGATCCCGAGGCCGCGCCTGTTACGCACGTCTTCCACCTGGAGGTCACCGACCCGACGGGCAGGCCACGCCCCGAGCTGACAAGCAACCTCTTGGCAAAGGGAGGCCGCATCGAGCAGCGTCTCTTCGTCGGCTACGATGCGCCTCAAGGATCGTGGCGGATCCGCGTGCGAGATGTAGCCAGCGGAACACGGCGTCTGGCGGAGACGTCCAATGCGTCTCGATCCGCGGACTGACGTCCTGCACAGCCTCTCGGCGCCCCACGGCCCCGAGAGGATATGGCAATACGCCGACGCCATCGTCAAGGTGATCGAGAATGTCGGAGAGCTGGCTTCGTAACTGCTTGGGATGAAGACCTCGGGTTTTCTGACATGGAAACGCCGGCCGCGCATCCAAAGTTATAGGGACGCGGTAAGATTGCCCGTCCCCCGCCCCGTCGGGTCACCGCCCTCGGATCCTCAGAGGGCCGAGCAACACCAAACTCAAGGAGTCACGCCATGGTCGCTAGGAGAACCTGGATCGGTCTGATCGCCTGCATGCTCGGCTTCGCCGGCTGCGGCAAGCAGGAGCAGGAGCCCGCCCCCCCCACCTCAGCCAACCCGGCACCCACCGCCGAGCAGGTCAAGGCCAAGGCAGGAGAGGCCGTCGACGCCGCAAAGGGCTTCCTCGCCGTCAAGAAGGACGAGGCCCTCCAGTCCATGGAAACCAAACTGGCCGACCTCGAGAAGAAGCTCGACGAGCTCAAGAAGCACGCCGACGCCAAGGGACAAGAGGCCAAGGCCGAGTACGACAAGACAAAGGCCGACCTCGACAAGAAGATCGCCGAGACCAAAGAGAAGCTCGAAAAGTCCAAAACCGCCACCGGCGAGGCCTGGAAATCCCTCAAGTCCGGCCTCGACGCCGCCATGGGCGAGCTGGACAGCGCCTACGAGAAGGCCGCTTCGCGCTTCAAGTCAGACAAGTAGCCTCGGATTTGCCCGATCGCCGATCCGCGCCGCGCGCCAGGAAGGAGGCCCCCCGGCGTTCGCTCTCGCAGCCCGATCAGCGGTGCGCTGAGCCCCTTATCATCACCAGCGGAGCCCATTGGCCGGGGAGATTCTTGGTGTGACCAGTACCACGCGAAGTCCGGACAACCCTCTCGCCGAGCTTGCCAACGGGAAGCCCACGCGAGAAAGTGCGCATTATGCGGTATTGTGGTGCATTGACAGCCATTGACGCCTCCCAAAGTCGGCTTCCGGCCCCAGGTTGCAGGGAGCAAGGACTGAGGTCTGTAGCCTGAGGCCTGAAGCCTGATGCCCGGGATTTCGTCATTGGACCGTTCGTTTCCTGTTGAAGGCAGCTCAGGTGCGTCATGCGTAACGCCAACTTCTTCGGTTTTCAAAGCCAAGGATGGGGACTCATGTGGAAGTTCCAAATGATGCTGGGAGTCGTGCTCGTTCTCATGGGCGTGATGATCGCGCTGTTCCCCCAGATCCTCGTCGCCCTCGTCGCAACCGCCGTCTGCATGGTCGGCGCGGGGCTCATGGCCTCGGCCTGGCGAATGAGGTCCGTCCAGCAGGTCGCTCGTCGATTCCACTACGACGACCCATTCGACGTCTGACGCATCCGCCGGGACGCCGCCCAACGCCCTGCCTGCAAGACTGACCAACTGCGTCAAATTGACAGACCGCTTGCACGGACGCTTGACCTCAATGGACGCGACGGACCAGGGAAGGGCCTATTACATAAGTTCTTTCTTTATAGTCATTTACGTTCACTGCACGGCTGCCGCATTCACGCGGACTCGCCCTGCGGTCTTTGGCATGCATCTTGCTCCCTTGACTAAGTGAAGCCCATCGACGGGATGGGCGAACCTGCGACCGAGAATCGCAAGGAGGATCGAATCATGTTGCTGTCGGAGTGGTCCCCAGGTTCCGCTTTCTCAGAGCTCCGTCGGGAAATGGATCGACTCTTCGACGGGTATCTCGGCACCAACGGCGGTAGAGCAAGACCCGCCGGCTTCCCCGCCCTTAACGTCTGGGAAGACGGCGACAATCTCTACGCCGAAGCGGAGATCCCCGGCGTCCCGATGGAGGATCTCGAGATCTACGTCGTCGGCAACGAGCTCACCGTCAAGGGACAGCGAAAGCCCGCCGACCAGGAGGGCATCGTCTGCCACCGACAGGAAAGGGGAATGGGCTCGTTCAGCCGCTCCCTGACGCTGCCGTCCGACGTCGACTCCGAGAAGGTCCAGGCCAAGCTCTGCAACGGTGTTCTCACGCTCACCATGCCCAAGGCCGAGGCCGCTCGACCCAAGCGGATCGAGATTAAGACGACCTGACGCCCAAGACATCGGTGACGGCACTGTTGTCACTCGTTTCCTGCGAGCGATGAAAGGAGAATCCAGCAATGGCAACCGATACCGCAATCGAGAAACCCCAGGCCACGACCCAGCCCGAGGTCATGCGCAGCGGCCCCGTATTCAGACCCTACGCGGACATCTGCGAGTCGGAGTCCGAATACATGGTCCGCGCCGATCTGCCGGGTTCGAGCGCTGATGCGATCGAGGTGACCTACGAGTCCGGGCTGCTCACGATCCAAGCGAACGTTGAGCCTCGACGAGACCCGGCCCAGACGCGATACCTGCTTCGGGAGTACGCGGAGGGCGACTTCCATCGTGCCTTCCGCATCGGAGAGGGCATCGATCCGTCCGCCATCAGCGCCGAGTACAAGAACGGCGTCCTGACGCTGCATCTGCCCAAATCCGAGGACGTCATGCCCAAGCGGATCGAGGTCAAGACAACGTAGACGTACCCCGTGATCGTCGCGCCCGACGTCGAGGACGTTTGTTTCGAAGGGAGGTGTGACATGAACCTCATACCATGGAGAAGAAAACAAAGAGAATCGCAAGAGCTTCCGCTCGACACCACGTTGGCCAGGTTCCGTCATGACATGGACGACTTGTTCGATCGTTTCTGGCGAGACCCGTGGTCGCTGACGTCCGGCGAGACCCTCGAATCGCGCCTCGGATGGGGCCCTCGCGTGAACGTCTCGGAGACCGAGGACGACGTCAAGGTCGAGGCCGAACTCCCCGGAATCGACCCCAAGGACGTCGACATCCGGCTCACCGGTGACGTGTTGACCATCAGCGGCCGGACCGAGCAGGAGCAAAAGGACGAGAAGAAGAACTACCACTATCACGAACGCCGCTACGGACAGTTCCAGAGAAGCATCAGACTGCCGAACACCGTCGACCCCGACAAGGTCGACGCGGCGTTCAAGAACGGGCTCCTGACGGTCACCGTGGCCAAACGCACGGACGTGAGGCCCAAGCGAATCCAAGTGAAGACCGACTAGTTCGCAGGGGCAGGCGCTTGACCCGTCGTGGGTCCCAACGGCGGACCAGACGCCTGCCCTTCTGCCTCGCGCAGGCCGGTTTGCGAGACTTGACAGCAGACCCCCCCGCAACGCATCCTGTGCCTATGAGAATGACGTATCTGGGCGAGCATAACGCCCCAGCCGGGAGGGCGGGGGGACTTCGGCGACCGGATCGCTTCCATGCCATGTGGAAGGGTCCCGCGTCATGATCCTGCTCTGGGCGGGCTTCGTCGCCCTCATCCTGCTACTGCTCGCCCTGGACCTCTGCGTCGTCAACCGCAAGGCCCACGTCGTCCGTACGTCCGAGGCCTTGGCCTGGACCGCCTTCTGGATCGCCCTGGCCCTGATCTTCAACGTCGGCGTCTACTACCTGTACAAACACCAGTTGTTCGGCATCGGTCGGGAGATCGGTCACGAGCTGACCGGGCAGCAGGCCGCCCTCCAGTTCTTTACCGGCTACGTCATCGAGAAATCCCTCAGCCTCGACAACATCTTCGTCATCGCCCTCATCCTGACCTACTTCCGAGTGCCCCCGATCTATCAACACCGCGTGCTCTACTGGGGCGTCCTTGGCGCCCTGGTCATGCGCGGCGTGATGATCGCCGCCGGCGCCGCGCTCGTCCGCCGGTTCGATTGGATCATCTACGTCTTCGGCGGCCTGCTCCTGCTGACGGCCGTCAAGATGCTCATCGCCCGGCACGACAACCTCGAGCCCCATCGGAACCCCCTCGTCAAGCTCGCCCGGCGCCTCTTTCCGATCACGGGCGATTTCGAGGGCCCCAAGTTCTTCACACACATCAATGGCCGACGCGCCGCCACGCCTCTCTTCCTCGTGCTCCTGGTCGTCGAGAGCTCCGACGTCCTTTTCGCGATCGACTCGATTCCCGCCATCTTTGCCGTCACGCGGGACCCCTTCCTCGTCTTCACCTCGAACGTCTTCGCCATCTTGGGGCTCCGAAGCCTCTACTTCGCCCTGGCCGGACTGATGGACCGGTTTCGATACCTCAAGATGGGACTCGTGTTCATCCTTGCCTACGTCGGCGTCAAGATGCTCCTCTCGCACCATCACCCGATCCCGACCGTCGTCTCTCTTGCCGTCATCGCGGGAATCCTCTTCGTATCGATCCTCGCCTCCTTCCTTGGAGCACGGCGCGACACCGCTCCGCTGGCCTCGCCGATCCCTACGGAGGTGTCGACGTTTGCCGAGATAACATATCGAACCGCCAAGCGGATCGTCATCCTGATTGTCGGATCGACCGTCGTCATCATCGGTATCGTCATGCTCGCGATGCCTGGGCCGGGCTTGGCCACCATCGTCCTCGGACTGGCGATCCTGGCCGTTGAGTTCACCTTCGCCCGACGCTGGCTCAAACGCGTCAAGGACACGGGTGTGGCCATCAAGGACTGGGTCTCCAACGGCTCCGATAACCACGCCTCTGACGATCGCTGACGCGACCGATTCATGCCCCCGCCACTTGCCACGGAGGGCGTCTGCATCGTACGATCTCTTTGGTCGAACGGGGCGGGACGGCGGGTGCCTACCGCTGTAGCCATCGCTCACTGAACTCATCCGAGGACGATCACCACGCTCGTGGTGTGAGTGCGTCTTGCCCCGGAGAGTCCGTCGACCTCGTTGAAGGGTGGGGAGTGTATGGCGCCCGAAGGCATCAGCGTGGCGTGTTCGCGTCTCATCGAGCCGGCGCGCATCCAGGTCGTTCGTCGTCCCGAGAAGCTCCTGCCGGACGATAAACGCGTCATCACACGGTATCTCGATTTCGGAAGCCCTCGCCGTATCCGCTCGATCCTGAGGCGGCTCCTGAGGATCAAGGAGGAAGATGTCGCGCCGCTCCTCCAGGATGTGATGAGCGATTTCTCGTCTCGCCACCGGGATGTCGAGGCCGACTTCCTGGCGAGCTTCAACCGCGTTCTGAAATACATCGATCCCGCAAGAGGGATCTCCGAGCCGCGGCGCCTGCTGATCGGCGCCTACTTCACGCTCGAATACTCCATCGAATCGGCGGCGCTCTTCAACCCGTCGATCGTCATGCACCCGGACCAGACCGACCTGCCCGAGGGGGCCGTTCGCTTCCTGATGAGCCTCCGCGCCACCGGCGAGGGGCACGTCTCCTCGATCGTGTTTCGGCGAGGCGTCATCGGCGCCGGCGGCGATATCGCCTTCGATCCGCCGCCAAGATACGCGCGCCCCTCGAGGCTGACGCCCGACAGAATGCTGGACAAGACTTGGTTCATTCGGAAACTGGCGGAGATGCACCTGTACGACGAGCTCGCCATCCGCATCCTCGAGGCGCTTCCGGATCGATTCGACTACGAGGCCCTCCATCGAACCATCGCGTGCGTCAAGAAGACCGCTGGCAAGCGCACCGCCTTCAGGAACATCGCCGCCGGAATGCTCTGGCTCGCGCGGGCGAACTACGACGTGAGGTTTCCCGAGGATTGCCATCCCGCCGAGATCGTCATCTTTCCGGCCACCGAGAGCGAGCGCCACGGCATGGAAGACCTGCGCCTGACCCGATTCGTCGATGATGACGGCCAGGTCAGCTACATGGGCACCTACACGGCCTACGGGGCCGCGCGCACGCGGCCCATGCTCCTCCGGTCGGCCGACCTGGCCAACTTCCACGTCCGGACCCTCGGCGGAAGACATATCAAGAACAAGGGACTCGCCCTGTTCCCCCGTAGAATCGACGGCAGCTACTTGATGGTCTCTCGCCACGACGGCGAGAACCTGTGGCTGCTCTGGTCGGACAACCTCTACTCTTGGGACGGCGCGTCCAGGCTTCAGGCGCCCCGGGAGCCCTGGGAGCTGATCCAACTCGGCAACTGCGGTTCGCCTCTCGAAACCGAGGCGGGATGGATCGTCCTGACCCACGGCGTCGGGCCGGTTCGCCGCTACTGCATCGGCGCCATCCTGCTCGACCGGCAGGATCCCGAACGCGTGATCGGACGCCTGAAGGACCCGCTCCTCATTCCCACCGATCAGGAACGCGAGGGCTACGTGCCCAACGTCCTCTACTCCTGCGGCTCGATGATCCACAACGACCGGCTGATTATCCCGTACGCGATGTCCGACCAGGCCACCAGCTTTGCCACGGTATCCGTGAGCGACTTGACCGATCTGCTTCTAGATTACGGCCCATGACCCGGCTTGGCCGATGGCCCTGCTCGTGGCGGACCTCGGCAAGAATCCTTCCCTTGATCGCCGCGCCATTCGACAAGCCGTCACGGCTTCGAATGCCCCGGCATCAGCGAAATGACGATCGACGCCGCGATCAGCAGGATGATGACCCATTCCAGAAGCTCCATCCGAAGCGCGGCCCCTCGATCGGACATCTTCTGGTAGATGCTGTCCAACGTCTCGAGCTTGCGGACGATGCTGCCGTCCCACTCCGCAAGGTGGAAGCGGCGCGACGCAAGACGATAGACGCGCGCCAGATACTGATCGCCGATCAGCTTGAGGGAGTTGTTGAGGGCCTCGAAGAGTATTGCGTTGTCCGCTTGCATCTCGGCGATCCGCCGCAAGGCGAGGGCCGAAATGCCGGGCAGGTACAGGTAGGGTCGCTTCGAGCCCTGAAGAACCTCGTATGCGGCGTCCATGTCGCGATCTAGTCGGCGGTCCAATGATCGCATTTCCATTAGTTGCGTGTTGGCGAACTCCAAAACCGCCAGAACGTCTTCAGCCTCCTCGTCGAAGACGATCGCCGCGTTCCAGTCGATCAGCGTCAGGTCGCCCGGTCCGAAAGAGATCCGACATGCATGCGCGTCGTCGATCTCGTCACGCGACAATGGCTCTTGCTCCGATCTGAGGATCTGGGCGATCCGAGGTCCGTGCTTGTCGCATAACTCCTGGACCGAGACGTGCGGGCTCACCGAGTGGATCTCGTAGATGACGTAGTCCTCCACGATCACCGACACCTCCGGCGCCTCCACGTCGGGGCGGATGACGTCCAGAAGCTGCTCAACGCGCCGGCGAGAGTCCGTCCGCAGCACCTCATTCTCGTACAGTCCTTCACTCAACTCCGACAGCTTGTCGAAGGAGCCCCGGATGTCGATCCGGTATCCCACGCTGACCGACCCGAACTCGTAGAGGACCAGCTCGACGACCGAATCCGTCTGATAGTCGCCGACGGAGATCGCCTCCGATTGCTGACTTATGCGCAGTGGAAGGGAGCCGTGCTGGAACGCACTCGGCGCGCTCCGCCCACTGCGACGATGCCTGATCATCGCGCGGGTCTTCATGGCCGTGATCCGCCGGTCACACGCCTCCAGATCGGCGGACCGTCCAAGGTCGTACGCAAACAACGCCCTGCAGCCGCCTCTTTCGACGATCAACTCCTGTTGGGAATCTGACATGGCGGGTCGCCCTCTAGAGTCTGCCACAAGCTTTCACACCATCATACGTCCTCCGGCCGCAGGCGCGCACGGCGGCAAGTGGCTTTTTCGAGACCGATCCGGCGGTCGGGACAATGACGTTCCATCGCGCGGAATCGACTCCAGAAGAGTCCGTGTCTTCGTGTCTGTGCAAGACATGCATGCGTAAGAAGTTAAGCCTACTGTGCCTCTTCTGGCCAGTGCTGGCGACAAGCAGATGTGACTAAGGCAACATCTTTGTGGTCATCTCTGCCGATTGAGATAGGTAGGGCGTTGAGCCGCACGGTATAATGAAATGCACTGGAGTACGTTCTCGGTTCGCCGGTCGACACTTCCCGCATCCCATCCGCCGTTCGAAGGCGGGCCGACAACGGTAGTCGTTGTGGATGAAATCTAGGTCAAATGGAAGACTCCGGGCGCCCGAAGCGTCCACCTCGTGGTGAAGGGCGCCCTACCGGACGGAACTTGATGAGAGTTGTGGAAAGGTCCGTCGCTCACGCCGAGGACCGCGGGCTCCGCGGAAGTGGACCTGAAGCGATCGGCGGCGATCGGGTTGCGGGCAGAAGGCATCCTGCGGATCGGCAGGAACGCCTTGGATGCTCTCGTCGCGGCCACTTCGGGCGGCTGTGTGCCTGTGCCATCATGGCTAGACAATCGGAAGAAAGGGGGACTCGTGCTTTGCCGCCAGGGCACGGACACCCTGACCTGAGTCGGAACGTGCTTCTCACGGCGATTCTGACCGTGTGCATGCTCTGCGAGGCGTCACAGGCCGTGACGGATCAAGCAGTCCACGCATCGATTATCACCAAGAGGGCGAGCTCGCCCAGCCACTTCGGCTCAACCGCCAGAGACCTCCCAGCGGTTCCCCCGGCATTCAGGATCCCGTCGACCGCTCACGTCCCTTCCGGAGTGGTCTGGACGACGCGCGGGATGGCCCTGGCCATTGCGGGCCTGTTCGTCTTGCTCGTCGCGTTGTTGGTGGCGTGGCGGTATCGATCGGTAACCAGGCTCAACAGGGCCCTTCAAGCGGCAGAGGCCCGATGGCAGTCGCTCACGGAGTACTCTCCCGACCAGATACTTGAGGTCGACCGAGACGGGCGGGCCACGTTCGCCAGTCGTGGCTCGGGCGATTTCACGCGAGAGCAGCTTGTAGGCCAGTGCCTCTATGACCTGCTCGCTCCCGAAGAGGCTCGACGTTTGCGGGAGTGCTTCGAGGCCGTGTGGGCAACCGCGGCCACGCGTATCTGCGAGATTTCGTACGTCAGTCGAGACGGGGCATCGAGTCAGATTCTGGAGGCGCGCGCGGGGCCAGTGCTTCAGCAAGGCCAAGTCGTCGCTCTGACAGTGAGTCTCTCTGACGTTACCGAGCGCACGCGGGTTCAGGAGGCCCACCGCCAGGCCGAGGAGCGATGGCGCTCCTTGACCGAGAACTCACCTGACCTGATCATCGAGATGGATCGCCACGGCAAAGCGCTGTTCGTGAATCGTGATTCGCCGGACTTCCGCAGGGAAGACATCATCGGGTCGAGTCTCTATGACATGGTGGACCCGAAGCAGGCACCGTCCCTGAAGGCGTGCGCCGAGCGAGTCTGGTCCACGGGCGAGCCGGACCGTATCGAGGCCGTCTACATCGGCAAGGACGGCGTGGAGCAGATCATGGATCTCCGCGTCGGGCCCGTTCGCCGCGGGGGCGAGGTCGTGGGGATCTCGATCAACTGCTCCGACGTGACCGAGAAGCGCCGCGCCGACGCCGCAATTCAGGAATCCGAGGCGAGATGGCGCTCATTGGCGGAGAACTCCCCTGATTGGATTGTCGAGGTCGACCGAGAAGGCACCGCGCTGTTCATCAATCGTGACTCGGGAGATTACCGACGCGAGGAACTCGTCGGTCGATGTCTCTATGAACTGCTCGGGGGCGAGGACATCGCCACGGTCCGGGCGTGCGCGGAACGGGTCTGGTCGACCGGCAGGCCCGACCGATGCCAGATCGTCTATCGTGGGCGCGACGGTAAGGTGGAGGACATCGACGTTCGGTTCGCGCCCATCAAGCACGAGGGCAAGGTGGTTTCGCTCACGCTCAGTTGCTCCGAAGTATCTGAACTGAAGCGGGCTCAGGAACGGATCGCGGAGTCCGAAGCGAAATGGCGGGCCATCACTGAGAACTCTCCATACTGGATCGTACAGGTGGACCATGACGGAACCATCCACTTCGCCAATCGCGACACACCGGACTTCTCCCGAGCGGAGATCCTCGGCACGTGTCTATACGACCTGGTCGTTGGCGAGAATGCGTCGATCCTAAAGGAATGTCTCGAAGGGGTCTGGCGGACGGGTCAAGCGGGCGAGTGCGAGGTGGAGTACGTCGATCCTGGCGGGATCGCTCAGGCGATGGAGGTTCGCGCCGGTCCGATCATGCATGGGGGCCATGTTGCGGCCCTGACCGTCAGTTGCTCCGACGTGACCGAGCGAAAGAGGGCCGAGGTGGAGCTCCGCGAGAGCAGAGAGAAGCTCGCCGGCATCATCGGCTCCATCACCGATCATGTCAGCATGATGGACCGTGAGTTGACCGTTGTCTGGGCCAATCATGTCGCCCGCGAGATCTTCGGCGACAGTCTCATTGGAGAGAAATGCTACAGGCTGTATCACCGACGCGATCAGCCGTGCGCGTCATGTGTCGTGCATCAAGTCTTCGAGGACGGTCAGATTCATGAGCACGAGACCCGGGTCCTCGGCGCGGACGGGAACGAGTACCACTTCTGGTGTACCGCCAGCGTGGCGACCTGGGACACGGACGGTCGGCCGAAGACCGTTATCGAGATCTCCCGCGACGTCACGGCCAGGAAGAAGGCCGAGCAGGAGCTTCGAGAGAATCAGGAGCGACTCCGCGCCGCGCTCGACGCCGCATCCGAGGGGACGTGGGAGTGGAATCTGGCGACCGACCAGATCATCCTCGACGACGCGGGCCTGGAGATCCTCGGCTTTGCCGGGCAGGACGTCACGACCGACGCCGGGTTCTGGTGGAGCAAGGTCCATCCTGATGACGCGATCCGCCTCCGTCTCACGTTACAGGAGAAACTGGCGGAAGGGGCGGGGAGTTACCGGGACGAGGTTCGCGCCAAGACGGGATCGGGCCAGTGGCGGTGGGTCGGTACTTGCGCCCGAGTGGTTGAACGGGATCGCTCGGGCAACCCGATTCGGATCGTGGGGACGCACCGCGACATCACCGCGGAGAAACGCGCCGAGGAGGAGCTTCGAAGGGAGAGGAACTTCAGCAACACGCTGGTACAGGCCTCCCCGGCGTTCTTCGTGGCGATCGACCCGCAGGGCAAGACGATCCTCATGAACGACGCCATGCTCGCGGCGATAGGCTATTCATCGGAAGAGGTCAAGGGCAAGGATTTCCTGGAATCCTTCGTCCCCCCCTCCGACCATGAACCGATCGGGCGGGTCTTCCGGGAACTGGTCAAGAGCAGGAAATCAACGGTCAACGAGAGTCGGATTCTGACGAAGGCTGGGAGAGAGCTGCTGGTCGAGTGGCACGGCAGGTCGGTCTTCGCCGAGGACGGTGCGATCGGGTACTTCTTCGGCGTCGGCATCGACATCACCGAACGCAGGGCCATCGAGGAGGAGAAGGTCGCGCTGGAAGAGCAGCTCCACCAGGCCCAGAAGATGGAGGCCGTCGGACAACTGGCCGCCGGAGTAGCCCATGACTTCAACAATCTGACGACGGCGATTCTGGGAAACGTCGAGGCCGCCAGACGAGCCCTCGGCGAGAACGGAACCGTCGCCGATGCCCTGAAGATGATCGAGCAGGCCACGCAACAAGCGATGGAGGTTACGCGGTCTCTTCTGACCTTCAGCCACAAGCTCCCGATCCTCAAGAGGCCGGAAGATCTAGTCGGCATCGTTCGACAGGCCGCCAGGCTGCTGCGACGAATGCTGCCGGCCTCGATCGAGCTCTCAGTCCACACCGGAGTTGAGGATCCGTTGATCGTCCGCGCGGACGGCACGCAGCTTCAACAGGTTCTGCTCAATCTGGCCATCAACGCGCGTGATGCGATGCCTGGCGGCGGATGCTTGAGCATCTTGCTGTCTCGACTGTCGGCCGGTGATCTCGATGAGATCAAGGGCGATCCCGGTATCGAGTCACCGACGGTCGCGTCCGCGAGTGAATACGCCCTTCTGACCGTCGCGGATACGGGAATCGGCATGCCTCCCGTGGTGCGGTCGCGCGCGTTCGAGCCGTTCTTCACCACGAAGCCACGCGGGCAGGGCACCGGGCTGGGACTCTCCATCGCCCACGGGATCATCAAGGAGCACGGCGGGATCATCGATCTCGAATCAGAAGTGGGGACGGGGACGACGCTCAGGATCCTCCTGCCGCTGCTGCCGGCGGCGTTCCTGGCGGCGGTGGACGACCCCCTCGCCCCCGAGAATCTGCCCCTCGGCGACGGGGAGCTCATTCTCCTGGCGGAAGACAGTCGTTTCGTTCGGGAGACTGTCGCGATGATGCTCGACTCGTTGCGGTATCGGGTGGTTCAGGCCGTCGACGGCGATACCCTCATCGAATCGTACAGGCAATACGGCCGCGAGATCCGGGTGATGATCATCGATCAGGATCTGCCCAAGCGTTCGGGAGCGGCGTGCGTGCGCGACTTGCGAGGCGAGGGCGTCGAGACGCCGGTCATCTTCGTTTCGGGCAGCCCGGAGTTCGAGTTGCCGAGCGGGCCTATCGCCAATACGTCCCTCCTCCGCAAACCGTTCCAGAAGTCGGAGCTGGCAAGGCTGATCCGACGGATGTTTCTCATGGTGGCCTCAGAGGAGAAAACCAAGTGAGTCAGACAATCTCATTGGTGCTGGCGGATGATCATGCGTTGCTCTGTGGGGCGCTGGTCAATCGATTCGAGGCTGAATCCGATCTGACCGTCCTTGCCCAGGTCGGAACGGCGGACGATGCGGTGACGCGGTCGCTGGAGTTGCGGCCCGACGTGGTTCTCATGGATATCGACATGCCGGGTCAGGTTGCCTTCGACGCCGCAAGAAAGATCAAGACGCGCTGTCCGGCGACGCGCGTCATCTTCCTCAGTGCCTTCTCCCACGATCGATACATCGAGCAGGCTCTGGCTGTTGAGGCATCCGGGTACATCATCAAGACCGAACCGATCGAGACCGTTATCGAGGCCATCCGAAAGGTCGCTTCCGGAATGTCCTACTACTCCCCGGATGTCCAGTGCAGGATCGTCTTCGACGGTGAAGGCATCCAACTCAGCGATCGTGCGCACACTCGAGCCTCCACGCTTAGCGCCCGCGAGTTGGAAGTCCTACGGTATATCGCTCAGGGCCTGACGAAGAAGGAGATCGGTGCGGTCATGCTACTGAGCGTCAAGACCATTGAGGCCCATACGAGTCATCTGATGGCCAAGCTGGGCATTCATGATCGAGTTGACCTCGCGCGATTCGCCATTCGAGAGGGGTTGGCGGAAGCCTGAGGACGCGTCCGGGGAATTCCCTTGCCACGCATAGGGTTCCACGGTAGGCGAATTACACAATCAACCCCATGTTGTCAAGCCGTCCGATTCCCGATCTTGAATGACAGGCCGGGCTTCCTCGAAGAAGGCACGGTCAAGATTCACAAAACATCTCTTAATTAATGGTGCCCTTGGTGTTGAGCTGACGATATCCCACAAAGGTAGCCTGATAGGGAGCCATTCGTGGACCTGCTGAGTGCCTCCGATGTGCTGGTTGATTTGACGCCCAACCCCGAGTCCAGAGTCGAGGCAGATCTCATAGTCGGCGCATCAGGCTATTCCCAGCGGCCCATTCATATTGTAAAAGACTGTTACAGAGATGTTTACATGAGTCACACGTCGTCTATCAGCATCGAGACACGGGAGTAGGATGGATTACGGCCGTGCGGATTGGTCAGGCTCGGCGCCTCGATCCGCCGCAACACAAAGGAATAGAAACAGATAGCTTGGAACTGTGAAGTCCCCACTCTGGCCATTGTCCGGGGAAAAGTGCTATGGAATCGCTGATCGATGACATCCTTACGATGCAGGCTGACGTCAAGCGATGGCCCTTCCGGCAACTCGAGCGGCTTGTGGCCAGGTCCATGAGCGGGCTCAGCGACGAGCAGTACTCTTTCGCCAGGAGGATCCTCTCCCAGGCCGAGGCCTCTGGAAGGCTTCCCAATTATCGGAAGCACTTCATGGAAGAGGTCTTGGACTCGTGGCCATGGCAGCTCCTGTCTTCGAAGATGCTGACAATTCACCAGATCGAACGCTTGTCGGAGCCTGATTCCTGGCCGGAGGGGTCCTTCGATGAGTGGCAGCCCCACCCAACTTGGCGGGATCAGATCGCGCGCGATCGCCAGCCGGCGCGTTTCTGACGAACTGACTCGCGAGCTACTTGCCTGGATTCTCCGACGAACCCGTCGTCGACTTCCGATTAAGCGGTAGCAGCTTGATGTTCTTGAACCAGCAGTCGCTGCCGTGATCCTGCAGCCCGATGTAGCCCTTGCGTGGATGGTCTTTCCAGGCCGTGGGGAACTTGTGCGGCGTTCCGCTCGGGCGGCGAAGAGGCGTGGTCCATTCGTTGAGGTCCATTCTCGAGACCTTCTCGCCGTTCAACTCGACTTCGATGAGGTTGTCGTTGCACGTGATGACGACGTGGTTCCACTGGCCGGCGGGCTTGGTCATTTGCTTGATCGGCTTGACCAGGTCGTAGATCGCGCCGGTGTCGTGATAGTTGGCGCCCTTGGTGTCGTCGATGGCGATCTCGAGTCCGTTGTAGCCCAGGCTGTACTTGCCGCGAGACGTCAGCGGGAAGGTCCTCAGGAAGATGCCGCTGTTGCAGAACTTGCTGATCTTGAAGTCGAGTGAGAGGACGAAGTCGCCCCACTGTTTTTCGTGGACCATCATGTAGCCGCCGCACTTGTGCGGGTTGATCGTGCCATCCTGCACGGGCGTCTTGCTGGGCGTCTTGTTGCTGGTCATCCAGCCGTTGAGGGTCTTGCCGTCGAACAGCAGGAGCCAGCCTTCTTTCTTTTCCTTCGCGGTGAGCTGGTTGTCGGTCGCGCTCACAGTCGCGCTCGAGACTGCCACGACGATCATTCCGGTTAACCATTTCATGTCAGATTCTCTCCTTTGCCGTGCATCAACAGACCGGTGGGGTCCGATTTGACTTGCGGGTTCGCCAAAGACACACGCCTTCAGTTTCGCGACTCCCGAGCCCACGCCATCGCCATCGCCGTCGCGTCGTCAGCGGAGCTTCGCCGAGCCCGTCGTCTCGATCTTGAAGACGACGGCCATGTCGTCGACCTTTGTGCCGGGGGTCGTAACAATCAGGCCCTCGTCGCGGTGCTCCCAGGGAATGGCTTCCGGGCTACCGAGCATCGAGACTTTCGTGACCTTCAGATCTCCCTGGATCTTGGCCTTGCCGAAGGACTTGATGACGATCTGCTTCTTCTCGCCCGGCCAGCCGAGCGCGATCGCGTAGATCGTTCCGCCCTTGCGAGTGAAGCGGATATCCTCGGGTTTGTACCCGCCCTTCATCCTTACGAAGTGGCCGCCCTTCTCCAGACGCGTCGGGCCTTCGCCGAAGACGAGCCAGGGCCGCGTGCCGTAGACCGCCTCGCCGAACTTGCCCAACCACTCGCCCAGGGCCAGGAGTACGTTCCTTTGATCGTCCGGGATCGTGCCATCGGCCATCGGTGAGATGTTGAGTAGCAGGATGCCGTTCTTGCTGATGATGTCGATCAGGGTATCGAGCACTTCGTCGGCGCTCTTGATCCGGAGCTGCTTGGTGTAGCACCACGAGCCTCGGCTGACGGTGTCGTCCGTGAGCCAGACGTACTTCGTGAGGTGATCGGCCCGGCCCTTCTCGAAGTCCTCGACCGCGATCTCGTGGGGCAGATCCCGCTGCTTGACGGTGACCACCACCTCCTTGCCCCACTCGTGGGCCCGGTTGAAGTAGTACGCCAGGAATTCCGTCTGGTACTTGGCCGGGATCTCGTCTAGCCAGGAGTCGAACCAGATGATGTCGGGCCGGTACTCGTCGATCACTTCGCAGAGCTTGCCCTTCCACATTTCGAGGAACTGCTCGCGCGGCAAGTTGCCGTAGAGCATGCGTAGCTTCGGATCCTCCGAGACGGTCGGCCAACCCTCGACGCGCGGATAGTGGCCGGTCCAGACCTTCTTGCCGTTCTGGACGATCTGATGCTGGTTGTTGCGTGCGTGGTGGAACGTCGTGACGAATCGCATGCCCCATTTGCGGACGGCCTCGGCCAGCTCGCCGGTGACATCGCGCTTCGGGCCCATGTCCTTTGCGTTCCAGGGCGTCAGCTTGCTGGCCCACATCGCGAAGCCGTCATGATGCTCGGCGACCGGACCGGCGAAGCGGGCGCCGGCCTTGTTGAAGAGCGCCGCCCATTCGTCCGCGTTGAACTTCTCGGCCTTGAACATCGGGACGAAGTCGTGATAGCCGAACTTCGACGGGTCGCCGTATTCCGCCACGTGGTGCTTATACTCCGGGCGGTCCTTGATGTGCATGTTCCTGGGGTACCACTCGCTGCCGAAGGCGGGCACGCAGTACACGCCCCAGTGGAAGTAGATGCCGAACTTGGCGTCCTGGAACCATTCTGGGGCCGGGTCGTGCTTCTTGAGCGAGTCCCAGTCAGCCTTGAACGGTCCGGTCGGTTCGGCGGCTCGGGCTTCCGGGCAGAGACGCGTAGAGCCCGCAACGCCCAGCCCCAACACTGCGCCGACGACAACGGTCGTGATCTTCCGCATGCCTGTGCTCCTTCTCCGATGAGGCCCTCAGTAGGACGCCCGAACGGTAATGGTCTTTTCAGACGGACTCAAGCGAATTGTGCTGGCCTCGACGTCCACGTCGTCGTGCGGCTTGCCGTCAACGAAGACGGCCGCGAATCGCTTGCCCTCCGGGTGGCGAAGCCTCAGGACCAGGGCCTTGGGCATCGAGCGAGTCGGCGGCTCGATGACGGCGTCGATGTGGCCCTGCGAGACGGACGACTTGATCGAGTACGATACCTTGCCGAATCGGGTGGGCGCGTCACCCAGCGAGACGATCATACCGTCCTCCAGCCAGTGCGTCGTGACGAACGGCGCCAGCCACAGCTCGTCGGCTCGCTCCATCACGAGCATGATCCGCGTCTGGCAGAGAAACCAGCCCGTTTCGTGCGTCTTGTTCCATCCGCCCATGTTGTTGAAGTGCTCCCAGAGCGA
>JAFGLZ010000272.1 GCA_016927755.1 Phycisphaerae bacterium | reverse complement strand
GCTGGCCTGTTCGGACGCACCCTCTGCCAACGTCTGGCTGGCGGTGGAGACCTGACCGGCCGCGTCATTGACCTGCTCGGCGCCTTCGTTCAGCCCGGCGATGATTCGATGAATGGGCTTCGTGATGGCGCGCGTGATGAATACGGCCAGGACGATACCGATGGCGATGCCGGCGATCGCGAGGATCATCATGGAGGAGCTCCAGAAGCTCGAGATCGCCAGCATCTCATCCTTCTGCTCCTTACGCAGACCGTCCGCGCCGGATTGAAGGTCGCGGGCAGTGGTGAGCATCTTCTCCTCTTCGGACTTCTGAGCCGATACGAGGGAGACGTATCGGTCGAAGGCGGCCTTGTAGTCACGGACGGCGGCGAGGACCGCGTCGGCTTGCTTCTGGTTGGCGGGGTCCTTGAAGCGGCTCTTCATGTCCTTGGCCAGGGTGGTCAAGTCCGTGATCGTCTTGCCGACATCTCCGACGTACTTGGCGTCCCCTCGCAGGATGTAGTTCTTCTCCTGACGTCGGGCTTCCAGAACGAACTTATTGAGGCGGTTGGCGTCGTCGGCCTTGGCCAGACGTTCCTTCACGACGTCCGCGGTTTTCTGACGCTCCATCTCTTCCAGGAGCTTGGCCTTCTGGTCGGAACGCATCGCTTCGATCTGTGTGATCGCCCCCCGGGCGGCGACGACCATCTGCTCGTCGGCCTTGGTCTTGTCGTCCTCGAGTCTGACGTACTGCTTGAGAGACGTGAGCCAGGAGTTGATCCCCTCACCGACGTTGGCGACGGTCCGCTTCTCTTGGTCCTCTTGAAGCTTCAGCGTGGTGCGCTGAACCTGCTTCTGGAAATCGGCGACGAGTTGCTCCGCTTCGCTCAGGTACTTCTTGTCCTTACGGATGATGAAGTTCTTCTCGTGGATTCGTCCCGTGAGAGATTCCTTCAGCATTCGGTTGGCGTCGTCGGCGACGTCCACCTTGCCCTGTACCTTCGCAAGGCTGGACCAGCCCATCAGCCCGAGCGTGCCCGCGATGACCACAAGGACACCGAAGCCCAGGCTCAGTCTCGTCGAGAGTCTCATGTTCCTAAACATGTGTTTCTCCTTGCGCCTTAAAGCGCTCGCCACAGGGAATCCCGATTCAGCCTGACTCGTCCGCTCTCCTGATCATTGATGCAGGACAGCCGCAGCGCGAATGACCGGCAGAATCCTCGAGACGCTACCGGCTACCCACGACTCGCGTGCGACATCGCCCTTAAAGCCGTGCTGGAATCCATCATTACGTTGATGGGGATCGGAGGACGCTACGCCTGCGATTAGAAGAAAACACTTAACGTAATCCTTAGATATACTTACCGAGAGTAGGTGGTTGTTCGTACTCGGTATTTGGCGGGCGTGTTCAAGTAAGCGTTTACACCGCAGCACTTAGGCCCTCAAAAGGCCATCCCAGTTCCGTGCGGGTACGGTTTCATTGACTCTGGTTGGCGTCCAGGTTATCGGAGCGAGTGCTGCTCTGTCGTAGCGTTGGTGGTTTGCCAAGGTCCGAGAAGCCGAGCCTCTTCTGTGGGCCCGAGGGGCGAGATATGGAGGCGGGAGGGCCGCCGTAGCATTCTCGGGCTGCGGAGAGAAAGGGGACCGTCTTTCAGGGGGGCGCTTCGCTCATGAGCGATCAGGACGGCGTCTTGGGCGCCCGTTTGAGGCTTCTGGAAAGGGGGTTCTTGTCTTGCTGTGAGTCGTGTGCGACAACACGCGTCGTGCGGGTAGCGAAGCGTTACGGATCTTTGCGAGGAAACGGGATGATCATGCGTTCTTCCGGCACGGCCATCTTATGGTTGACGTGTTCGTTCGTGTGTGGGGCGGGCCACGAGAGTGTTGCCGTTGCGGAGGCGGCCATCGACGTCGGTGATCGCAGGCAACTCCTGATCGATCGGCGGTTCGTGACGCGGGACAAAGGCATCACGCTAGCGATGAATGCACCGCGGAAGGCGGGGGCCGTCCTACTGCCGGACAAGCCGTGGGAATCGCAGGACATCGGGTTCTGCGTCAGCGTGATCCAATACGAGGGCGAGTACAGGATGTGGTACATGGCCCGGGCCAAGGAGAAGGAAGAGCACCTCCGCTATTGCTTCGCCCGGAGCAAGGACGGAATTACCTGGACGAAGCCCAGCCTGGGGCTGATTGAGTACCGGGGGTCGAAGGACAACAACATCGTCCTGACGGGCGTCATCGAGACAACGGTCTTTCTGGATCCGATCGCGCCGCCCGAGGCGCGGTTCAAGACGGTCTCCATGATGCACTGGCCGGACCCAAAGCGAGCGGGCTTGTACATCCATACGTCGCCGGACGGCATCCGTTGGACGAAGTCGGACACGCGCGTGTTCCCTCTCGCGCCCGATACGGCCAATCAGGCGTTCTACGACACGCGGCTCAAGAAGTACGTGGCGAACATTCGAGTTTGGGCACCGCTGCGCAAAGTGGGGCGCGTCGAGATGGACGACATTACCAAGCCGTGGCCGTTCAAGAAGCTGGACAAGCCGTATCACATCTGGGGCAAGGACAAGGTCGCGGTTTCCAGCAGAGAGGTGCCGATCGTGTTCGAGTATGACGAGCACGACCCGCCCGATTCGGACCACTACAACCCGGCCTGTGTGCAGTATCCGTGGGCGGACGATGCCTACTTCATGTTTCCCTCGGCCTACCGGCACCTTCCGCCTCCGCCGAAGGGCAAATACCACAACGACGGATATCTGGACATCCAGATGGCGGTGAGCCGCGACGGCGTCAAGTGGGCTCGACTTTCCAGGGAACCTTATGTGCCGCTTGGCCTTCAGGGGGAGCGTGATTCCGCGCAGCTCTACATGGCGGTGGGGATGGTTCGTCGCGGAGACCAGATCTTCCAGTATTACGGCGGATACGAGCACCGACACGGAGAGTTCAGCAAGGCCGACCACTCCGGGGGCATCTTCCGGACGGAGCAGCGGTTGGACGGGTTCGTCTCGACGGATGCGGCTTACGAGGGCGGTGAGTTCACCACGCCGCCGCTCAGGCTTTCGGGTAAGCAACTCGTCCTCAACGTCAATGCGGGCGCGATGGGAAGGTGCAAGGTCGAGATCCTCGACGAGTCGGGCAAGCCGGTGTCGGGTCGCGCCCTGGCCGATTGCGACGAGATCGGCGCCAACCATGTCGCCAAGAGGGTTACCTGGCGAGGCGAGGCCGATCTCAGCAACCTCTGTCACCGCCCGGTCCGGCTGCGATTCGTCATGCGAGCGTGCAAGCTGTATGGGTTTCAGTTCACGCCGTGAACAGGACCGAGGCCGATGGATCTGAGGAGGGAACTCGAACCGTATCCTCGGCCTGTAACCCGCGAGGATGGTGGCGCGGCAGGATGGTTGTTGCCTCTTCTGACCGCTTGACATAGCGTTTCACGCGAGCCGAGGCGCTGCGAGTATGCCCAAACGACGTCAATCACAGACGACCTCCGACGCGATCCTCGAGGCGGCGATTCGCCTTTTCGGGGAGAGGGGCCCCGACGCGGTGGGAATCCGTGAGGTGGCCCGAGCGGCCGACGTGCAACCGAACACGATCACGCACCACTTCGGTACCAAGGCGGATCTCCGCCGCCGCGCCCTGGCGCACGCACTGGCGTCGGGCTTTCCGATGGCCGAGATCATCGAGAAACACGCCGGAAACCGGCCCCGCACGAAGCGGTTGAAGGCCGATGCGATTACGGGCTTTGTCGTTGACGTGTTCGAAGCGGTCAACGGGCCGGAGTTCGTGAGGACGGCCGGGCTGGGTGACACCTTCACACTGTTAGACGTGACGGGCGGGGGGCTCCTCACGGGTCAGTTCGGCAGCATCCTTCTGCCCGATTTCGCCGATCCTGATCTGTCCTGGGACACTGGAGCGCTGTACACGGCGGGTACGCTCGCGGTGGTGCCGGAGCCTGTATCGCTTGCGTTGCTGGCGATAGGCACAGCGGGGATCAGGTCCCGGCGGCGCGCGGCTGCCCGTCGGGGTTGTTGATCGGGAGAGTTGCTCAGTTCGTTTGGACGCAGTCCGCTCGGCTTTCGCTCATCGGCGGTTGCCTTCAGCCAGATTGGTCGCAATCCGGCTAACCACTTGGGGTGACTGGCGGGACCTTGAACCGGGCGTGGCGGTTCGGCCATACGTCGAGACGTTCCTGCACCCGCCGGAGGCGTACGTCTTTTTCCTTGTCAGGATGACTGGCGGCAGGGCCGCCTTCATGGGCCCGTGCAGCTATCCGTAAGCGGTCGTCTCCAAAGCAGTCTAGTGGGCGGGTGCTGAATCAAACCGATCTCCGTGGCGCGGAAAGGCAACGTCAGCCCGTGGTGCGCGGCAGCCTCGAGCGTTGCCGGCAGCCGCGAAGAAGGGAACTTCATGGCGACCGAGCAGTGCGGAACCCATTCTCCGGACCGATAGTATTCGTGGTTGGGGATGCCGAAATGATCCAAGACGGTCTGCACGCGTCCGTGGACCTGTTTCAGGAAGGAGCAGGTGTCGAAGCCGATGAACACCACAGGCTCCTGGACCTCAAATCTTCCGATCCCTCTTGGGCGCAGTGCCTCTGGCTCCAGTGCAGCAGCAAGTTGTTCCAGCAGAACCGTCAGGTCTGGAGGAAGCCGATCAGCTTCGAAGACGGCCAGTGCCACATGAGGGTAGACACCGTTGTCAACCATGTAAGAACTGCCTGAGGTGTCGGCCAGCTTGGACCAGGTGAGCCGTATGCCCTCCATGGTTGCAGGGTCGAAGAGTAGCTCAATCGAGTAGGTCATACAGGTTTCCGCGTTGGCGGTGTGGCCAGTTGTTGCTCGGCCGGCCCCATGGCACCGTTTGCCAATCCAGTTGCCTCTCCGCCGAGTTTGAACCAGCGAAGCACTTGCCAAGATTGTAAATACCGGTAGCGAAAGAAGAAAGCCTTCCGTCATCTGGCGGAAGGCTTCCTCAGGAGGGAACTCGGGGTGACTGGATTTGAACCAGCGACCTTCCCGTCGGGACGCTCTAGCCAGCTTTCCTCTCACCGGCCAGACGTTTTTTCTCGCGGGATCCGTCGACGCTCTTGAGGTAGCGTTCTCGCTTCATGGCGGCCGACCGATCGGGATGGGGCTCCGCGTGGGCGAGTTGCCAAGGGCCGTTCTGACGGGTGAACTTGCCACCGCGTCCCCCATTGTGTTCGGCGAGGCGGCGTTCCAGGTCATCAGTGTGGCCGATGTACAGCTTGCTGTTCCTCAGGCTTCTCAAGATGTAGACATGGAACATGAGCTTGCCAGGAAATGAATAGGGCTTCCGAACCGCCGGAAGCCCGTCTCATCGGGGTGACTGGATTTGAACCAGCGACCTCTGCGTCCCGAACGCAGCGCTCTAGCCAAGCTGAGCTACACCCCGGCAGCCAGGGAGGCCCGACGAGCGACCTTCCCACTCAAAGACGATGATAGAAGAGAAACGGAGGACTGTCAACGTCGAGTGAGCCAGTGGGGCAGCGAGCGCAAGCCGGCCTAGTACGCTTGAAGCAGGAACTCCTGGCCAAAGTGTTCGAAGACCGTGATCTGTTCGTCGAGCCAGATGATCTGGCTGGCGAAGGGGAAGAGGAGTTCGCCGGGGTCGGCTGGCTCCTGTGGCTCCTCGGTGTAGTCGGGGACGGTGAACTCGCGATCGAGCTCGACCAAGCGGATCCGCGTTTTCTCTATGACGACAGCGAGGATGGCCGGACATTCATACACCGGCTCCAGACGCAGGGGGGGCGTGTCCTTGGTCACGGGCGCAAGGTGCGTGCCGTCCGGCCCAGGCGCGTTGAGCGGTGAGAGCAGGAACGGCCGGTTCGTGATGATATGGTCGTCGGGCGAGACGAAGTTGCGGAGCTCGACGATGTAGGGGCACGGCCTACCGAAGATGTCGGCCGTATTCGCCAGATTCGCCAGATTGGGATCGCCGCTGGCAACGCCTTCGGCCCTGAGCGCGTCTTCGGATTGTTCGACGATCTCGTTGCTGACGACGACGATTTCCTGACGTCCCGTCTGCACGAGGCGACGTGGTTCGATCTTCTGGAAGTTGACGTACACGTCGAACGCGATGTCGCTATCGAATTGGTTCTGCACAATGAAGAGGATCGCGAACTTGTAGCCGCCCAGGTTGGGCTCGAGCAGATCGAGCTCCTCCAGGGCGGTCAAGGCCGCGGGACGATCATAGGGCAGGTTGGCGTCATCGGCGATCTGATCGGAGAGGGGATCATCCGTGCGTATGGTGACTTGCCCGGTGTTCGGATCAGCCTCCGGCACCGTGGGCGGACAGTAGCAGCCGGCCCAAATTGCCAGGCCGACGACGAAAACGCACATGATGCCAACGGAGAACGATGCGACGCCCACGATATCGGTTTTGCAGCGCATGGTCACTTCCCAACCTACTCGCAGCTAGCGACGATAGTGCAAGAAACGCCCCCACTCGTGGTCAGAAACGCTTAGACCGCCATCAACGTTATCGGCCAAAAGAAGGTCAAACCTGCACCCGCGTCTTCGGTTAGTATACGATATCGACGGCCCGGTGTGTCAGCGGCTGGTCGGAAGGCCTGGACCTCAAGGGTTACTCGATCTCCTAGGCCATGCCCCCCAAGCGAGCCGTTTGGAGTACGCTAATGGCAAGTCCTTGCTGCACCTGTCGGATGTCTATGCACTCGTCGGCGCTGTGGGCGAATTGCAGCTCACCTGGGCCAAAGACCACCACGTCATGCCCGGCGAGGGCGTAGAGGCGTCCGTCGCAGCTAACCTGCCATGCCGCGGGTTCCGGCCAGGTCAAGTCAAGCGCCGCAAAGGTTGCATGAAAGGCCTGCATGGCCGGGCAGCCGGGCGGGGAGGCGTAGGCCTCGTTATGCAGCTTCTCGAAGGTCATTTGGATCATCGAATCATCATAGGGGACACGGCGGAACTCACAGTACTGTCGGGCGCCGGCCCGTGCCGCTGTCGTCAGACGCTCGCGGAGTTGGGCCATGGGATGGGTAGGTTGGAAGCCCTGCCCGCCTTCGAGCACGAGGGGGTCGAGGAGGTCAGGGGCGTCAGCGAGGTATCCTCGTGCCTCAATGGCGGGGTAGTTCCGGGCCACACGCATGAGGGCGATCAGCAGGAACGCCGCTTTCGTGATCGCGCAATCGCACTGGGCGATGGCACCCATGTGGCCGGCCTTTCCGTAGACATCAAGGCGATACCCCAAGAGTTCCCCGGACGGCTCGAACGTCAGCTTGTAGTGTTGCGGGACCTTCGGCTGCCCGGTGACGGGGTCGGGCTCCTTGCTCTTGTCACCGTAGATCTTGGCGTATTCGGCCATGGCGGCTTCTAGAATCTCGGTAATCCTCATGGCAATCCGTTCGGGGTTGGCCGAGGCACGCGCCTCGATCTTGATGGCGACGTGGTCGTTGACGGCCGAGGGGTGTTCGCCGTAGCAGCCCAGAATGCCGTGGCTCGTCTGGACATGATCAGGGCGGAAGAGGGGATGGTTGCTTTCAGCCTTGATTTTGGCGCCCTCTTCCTCGAGGGCGCGGACGACGAACGGCCACATCTCGACGGGACGAACCGTGTCCTTGCCGCCGCTGGTGAGCGTGCACTGATACCACATGGCGCCGCGGTTGGCCGGGTGAGGGGTGTTCGTCGTGATCTCATAGATGATGGCCTGGTATCCGGCGAACCGGGGGTCACGTGTCATCGACAAGGCCCCGTTTCCGCCGCTCTCCTCGTCGATCACGAACTGGTACGCGCGGTCTTGGGCGAACTTCAGTCCGAACTTGGAGCGGACCTCACCCAGGAGCTTGATTTGCGCGAGCAGGAGGGCGATCTGCGCCTTGTCGTCGCAAGCGCCGCGACCATAGACGCGTTGTCCGTCCGTTCGAGGCTCAATCCATCCGGCGACCGTGTCAATATGACAGTTGTGAATCGCCGGCATGCCCGTGCCACTGGGGGCGTCCGCCTTGAAGATCGCGACGAGATTATGGCGGTTCCTGTAGGTCTCGGCGGCCGATAGGGGCACGGGGCGGTCGCGAGCAATGGTGTAGTACGCGTGGCTGTAGTTTGGATCGTCGGCGATGGCCGGGTCGATCGGCACGCGGTCAATCGTGACCTCATCGCCGCAGAGGCCGCGGAGCTCATTCTCGATGATGTCGAACACTCGCTTCTCACTGGCGGCCATCTCGGCGGGGTCCGATTTGGGTCGGTTGTCGATTTCCACCAACTCCTGGAGGAGATTCCGGCAGTAGGCGGCGTACTCGTCGCTTGAAGCTCGCTCTTTGATGAAGTTGACCAAGTCGGTGCTGAACTCGTCGGACATTCGCGTTCTTCTCCAGATACAGTTGGGTATCGACTCGTCAATCGGCAGCGGTCGACAGGTACACGTTCAGCCGGCGCTCCGGCGGCTTGGCGACGATCGGATATCCGATCGCGGTGTTGAGCAGATCCCGCCGGTGGGCATCGGCCAGGTCCAGCAAGGCATTGAACAGCGTCGCTTCCTTGGTCCCTGTCCGGCGGGAGTACCAGTCGACCAACACGTCCTGGTTCCGCTTGATGAAGTCCGCCACTCGAAGCCGCTCATCGATGTGGTCGATCTGGACGAGCCTTGGGTTCGCCACGGCGGCCTGGGCGACGGAAGACAGATCGCGATCGAGCGTCGCTCCGGCAAACGGCTGATCGTGCAGCAAGACATCCGCCCGGGCAGGACAGAGGGCAAGGAGGATCCGCACGTCATGGCGAGGTTGTGCCATGAGGGCCGTTCGGATCTGCGTCAGTGTGACGACTTGCCCGGATAGCTGGAAGCGGTACTCGTCCTCTCGCGGCGCGACAGCCTGATCGGCGTTGCCTCGGGCGGCTGCGTACTTCTCCAAACCAGCTCTCAAGGCCAAGGTGTTGTATGCGTTGATCATCCAAGCGGTTCGCACGGGTCCTGGTTCGGTGGGGCCCTGGTCAGAAGCCAAGTGGAGCAGGAGGTTATCGAGCTTCGCGGGGTTCGCTGCCAGGCGATCATAGCGGACGTGGCCCAGACGGACGAGTTGATGCAGGCACTCGGCCCACTCCCACTGAGGGTCGAAGTCCCCCGGATCGGTTACCGATAGCGGAATGACGGGGCCGAGCAGGGGGCCCGCGCAGCCGGTCCCGGCTACTGCAGAGAGGCAGGCCACGGCGATGTTGGCTACAAGTCTTCGCTTCATAGGGCCTTGCGTTCAGGGACTGCCGTCCTCACGGAAGTCCGCTATTTTAGCGATCCCCTGCCTGCAGTCGAGTCCTTGACCTGTATAATACCGGAGTACTCTGCGGTCGGCGGTTTGGGGGTAGGCCGGACGTGAGGCATCAGCCCGGTCCGAGGGGCCCTAAGTTGTCGTCCGAGCGAGGCAGGCTGTTGTTGGGCCCGCAGGGTTCGAGACG
>JAFGLZ010000271.1 GCA_016927755.1 Phycisphaerae bacterium | reverse complement strand
TCCCCCCGCGAACGCTCCCCTCACCCACCGCCCGCGTCCCGTAGGGACGCCACGAAACTAGCCCAGGAGTTCACTCCTGGGAATCGCAAACGCCCACGAATCCTGCCAAGTCCCGTAGGGACGACTGAAAGAAACGAGACCCACCTCGCCGATCGAAACCGGACCACCTCGTAGGCCCCCCAACGCCATCCCCCGCCTACCGCGAGCTCGCCCCAACAACCCGCGACGATCTCGCGCCCCCCTACGGCTCCGGCGCGAACTCATCAAGGACCGCGTCCAAGTCACGCGCCCCATGAAGCACGCGCACAACCTCCAGAGGTTCCGAGTCAGGCTTGTACACCACCAGATACGACCACACCGCCCAAAACAGCACCGGCGAGTGCGTCAGGTCTTCGCGCCGATGCCCCAGCCCAGGCCGGTCGGCAAGCTTCCGAAAGGCTTCATGCAGATGCTCGGCCACGTATTGAGCGCGAATCGCGCCGCTTCGTTCGAGCACATACGTCAGAATGTCGTCGAGGTCCCGCGACGCGGGCGCGGAGACGCGGGCCCAGAGAGGATAAATCGGCCGCTCATGGCTCCCGTTCTACAGGCAACGGACCGTCAACGGTAGCCGCCTCGACAAGCCGGGCCTTCCACTGAGAAAAGAACGCCTCGCCGTCGACGCCGTCTCCTCGGTCGAGAGCATCCAGACCTTCTTGAATCTTCTCCCGCAGCTCGGATCGCGCCTTGTCCAGCAGCTCCGCCGGCAGCTTGGCCTGCTCCTCAGGAGTCAGTCCGTCCACCAGCCATTTCTCGAGCAGCCGCCGCCGTTCGGCCTGTTCGAGAAGCCGAAGCCCCTCGCGGAAGACCTCGCTCGCCGACCGGTACCGCCCCGACGCCACAAGGTCCTGAACGAACCGCTCCAGCTCAGGCGTAACCGACACATTCATGCTCGCTCGGATGGCCATGCGCCAAGAATACCATACCGTCATGCCTGTATCAATAATTGGTACAGACCACCGATCGCCATCCAGCCCGAGAACCGGGGCGAGAGCACGCTAATTCCTTGGCAACGAACGTGATGTGGTTGAAATACACTGCCTGCCCCGCCAAACGCCGCCACCGCCCCCATCCAAACCAAACCACCCCGGCCGAGGCAATTCCTGCATGAGTCGACCGGGGCTACGTCACGCATTCGCCTCCCCCGCGGCCCCGCAAGGAAGCGCCGGAATCCGGTTCGGACTCTCTGGGGCACGCTGCGCCTCACCGTGGTGACACGCATTCCGGCCCACCCGACGTCGAGACTCCCCGAGGCAACACGAAACCCGATGTTGTCGTTGCGGTTGTCTGGATCGTTCCTGTTGCGATTCGCGGCCCGACAGTTCTGTGCGGTGTTGTTCCACGAACCACCGCGAAGAACGCGGCCACTTCAACCGGACCCCGTACGACCGAACTTCAAACCGCCCAGCAAGCGACACCGAAGCCCCCACGAGTCCGCCGTCGCCGCGTGGGCGTTCCACGAGCACAGACGAGCCTTCACCTCCTCCCAGCCCATCTCCCCGGCCGCATAGCGCCGCTGCATCGCGCGCCCCCGACGCCGAAACCGGCGAATGTTCTCCTTGCTCAGATACCGGTGCCTCGGCCAGCATCGATACCCCAGGAACCGGCTCGGCCTGCGCGTCGGTCGCGGCTGAGCCCGATCCTCGTGGATCCGCAGCCGAAGACGCTGCAGGTACTCGATCACCCGCCCCCGCGTCGCCCACAAGTCGCGCTTATCGTCGCCGAAGATCAGGAAATCATCGACGTATCTGACGTAACCCTTCCGCCTGAGTCCGCGCTTCACGAAGCTGTCCAACCCGTGCAGATAGACGTTCGCCCAAAACTGGCTCGTCATGTTGCCGATCGGCAGCCCGCGCCGCCGCTCGCACGGCGCGAAGAGGTCGTCTCCCGGATAGTAGTCCGCCGCCGGCTCCTGCGGATTGCTCGCGTCGATGATCAGATCGCACAGCCAAAGGACGTCCCCGTCTCGAATCCGACTCCGCAGCAGCCCCTTCAGAATCTCGTGATCCACGCTCGGAAAGAACTTCACGATGTCGCATTGCAGCACGTACCCGAACCGCCCCGCGAACTCGTGGTACCGCTCCACGGCCCGGTGCGTCCCCTTCCCGATCCGGTTGGCGTACGAATCCGTGATGAAGTTGCGCTCGAACAGCGGTGACGTCACGTTGACCAGCGCGTGGTGAACGATCCGATCCCGGTACGGCGCAGCGCTGATCAAACGCCGCTTCGGCTCGTGCACGTGGAACGCCCGATACGCGCCCGGCCGGTACGTCCGATCCCGAAGCGCCCGCTGCAGACCAAGCAGCTCACGTTCGCGCTCCAGCTCGAACCGCGCCACCTCCGGTTGCCGCCGCTTGCCCAGCCGAGCCTTCCGCGCCGCCGCGACAAGGTTTCGCCAGCTCGTCAGCTCGTCCCAGAGGCTCGCCGATCCCGCTGCTGTTTCAGCCATCCGCCCACCATCCTGCCGATCTCGTCCATCTCTCGCATCGCGTATTCGTGTGACTTGTGCGGAAGCACCGCCAGCTCGTGCGCGAGACGCGACAGCATTCGAAGGACCTCCAGATTCAGGTTCACGTCCGCAAGCGTGGCCTGCTTGACCGGACCCGACCCATACTTCGCCCGGATCAACCCCTCCAGCACGTCGTACAGACGCCCTTCGATCCGCTGCCCCAACCCGTACCGTTGCGACCGCGGAAACTTGCCCAGCCGGCCCAGGTACCACCGTACGAGCTCGTACGTCCGGTCAATCACCAACAGATCATCTTTCACCACGGCCACTCCTCGCCCAACGCTCGCCCATTTTCGCGGCGACCAGGGCTCCGCCCTGGACCCGAAAAGGGTTAAAGGGACAAGAAGAAAAGGGCTAAGTCCCCGAGGCAACACGAAACCCGAAGCTGCCGTTGCGGCCGACTGGATCGAGCCTGAGGCGAAGCGCGGCCCGACAGTACCGCGCGGAGCCGCCCCACGAACCACCGCGAAGAACGCGGTATTTCTGGCCGTAGGCCTCGTCTTTGTCCCTGTTTCCCGGGTAGCGATCATACCAGTCCGCGCACCACTCCCAAACATTCCCCGCCATGTCCAGCGCCTCCTCCGGCGACGCCCCCAAAGGATACACGCCAACCGGCGTCGGCGCCTGCACGTTCATACTGAAGTTCAGGAGACGCTCACTCGGCGGCGGCTCGCTCCCCCACGGGTACCGGCGACCGTCAACCCCCCGCGCCGCGCGCTCCCACTCCGCCTCCGTCGCCAAACGACACCCCGCCCACGCCGCGTACGCCGAGGCTTCATGCCAGCTCACGCAGACAACCGGGCGCGTCGGGTGCTCGCATTGTTCCTCCCACTCATCCGGGCCCTCCCCATAACCACCGAAACCGCCGCCCTCCCACAACCCCTCTCTCACATAGCCCTCGTCTTCCACGAACCGCCGATACTCCGCCACCGTCACGGGGTAACGTCCGATCCGATATTCCGGCAACTTTACCTGGTGCGGCGGCGACTCGCTAGACAAGGCCTCCGCGTCGTAGTTCCGCCCCTTCGGATCCTCCTTCTGCGCCCCCATCCAAAACTCCCCCCCCGGAATCGTCACCCACAAATCGTCCGAGTCCAGATCCGCGAACCGCGGATCCCCCGCCTGCCCGATCGCCTCCGCCGCGGCGATCGCGTCCTCCATTGGTATCCGCCCGCACCGCCCCGCGTCGAACACGGCCTCCACGTCGTCCAGCAATCCCTGATACCGCGCGTCCCTCGGCTGATAGTCCACCGGCGAGAGGTCCCGAAGCACCCCGCTCAGCAACCCCACGCACCGCGCCTTGTCCTTGAGCGACGCCTTCGACCCCACATGATCCAAGATCGCCTCCAACATCTCGTCCACCGGCTCGATACCCTTGCCGTGCAGCACACCCCCCAGCAGCAACACCACCTCCCGCCACTCCGGCCTGTGAATCTTGTCCGTCTTCAAGAGCCACTCCGCACGGTCCTTGTCTCGAGCCGCCAGCGCCCGCGCCGCCAGAAACTCCTGAAACGTCAGGTGCCAGAAGCGGACATCATGCTCCCCCCGACCCACCACGATGCCGCTGTCATGCTCCTCCTCCCGCAGAAACTCCTCAGCCGCCGCAACGCGCTCATCCGCGCCCATCCCTCGAAAGCCCGACGAAATCGCCTTCGCCGCCCAGTGCCGCCGAACCTGAACCTGACGACCCTTCGCGTCGTCCTGCATCGCCAGCGCAAGGTTTTGAAGCAATGCCACGCATCGCTCGGCCTTGGCACGCCCCTTCTTCGTCTCGCGCGACTTGGCCAGCCACCCGATGATCGACTCGTACAGGTCCGCCCGCTGCTCCGGCAGCCGCTTCTCCTGCCAGTGCACCACCGCCAGCGCCGTCAGCATCACCGCGTTGCGGGCCATCTTGCGGATCTCGAGCCGCTCGCGCAGCGCCCGCCTCAGCTCGTCCAGGTTCTTTCTCGCCTGTGTCTCGCTCTGGGCCCACAGCGCGTGGCACCAGCGATCCAGGAACGTCTCGATCGCCTCTCCCGGCAGCGGCGCGATCGTCGCCTCCTCGAACTCCGCCAAGATCGCCTCGCCCTTGTACGCCGCCGGCCGCGTCGTCACCACGAACCGGCACGTCTTGTACTCCCGCGCCGCCCGCTCGATCAGCTTCCGCAGCGCGACCCGCTGCTTCTTCGTCGGAACCTCGTCCAGCCCGTCCAACAAGACGATCGCATCCCCCCCTTCCATCGCCGTCCGGAAGTCCGCTTCGTCCAGCGAATGATTGCCCTCTCCGGCCCGCCCCCCGAGATGGTGCGCCAACCACGCCGGGGCGTCCTCGCCGCCCGGGCCCTCGCCCTTCTTCCGGTCTCGCGCCATATGGTCCGCCAGCTCATGAAGCCTGATCAGCAGCGGCAGCCGCTCCCCCAGCGCATCCCACGCCGCCTCCCGAGTCTCGATCGGCTCGCCAAGCCGTCGCCGCGCCAGCTCGAACGCGATCCGCCGCACAAACGTCGTCTTGCCCGACCCCGGATCGCCCACCACCACCAGACAACGGCTCTTCAGCGCCTCGCGAAGGTCCGCATCCCGCCCCTCGCGCCCCGGCATCCCCCGCGATCGACCCCCGCCCTCCACCTCCTCCAGCGCTTCCTTCCCCGCGCTCGTCGTCGTCAGCGGGATGTACAGGTCCTCGATCGGCAGGATCGTCGCCTTCCCGCTGCCCACCTCCAACCCCCGAACGTCGATGTAGTACGTCTCCTCCCGCACGCACCGCAGATACTCCCTCGGCACGTCTCGCCTGGGCTTGCGAACCGCCCCGCCCGCCCCCGCGCCACCACCACCCAAGCGGAACGTCGCCACCCCCTCCGGCGCGTTGTCGTACGTGATCCTGTCGCGCGTCCACCGGTCCCGGTGCCAGATCCAGTAGTGAACGCGGACCTCCCGCGTCCCGGGCTCCAGCTCGACGAGCTGAAACGCATTGGCATGCTTCGAACCGTCGTATCCGCTCCCCACAGTCAGCTCGATGCACGACGTGTCCTGGTTCTGCCACGTCTGCGAGCACGTCGCATGCAGATGCCCCCGCAGGACGACGTCCGCCTCTCGCTGGATGCGATCGAGGATGTCGTTCGAATCGAACTCCGCCAGGCAGCTCCAAGGGTGGTGGACCAGCACCACGCTGAAGTCGATGCCCTTGCCCCGTGCCCCCAGCAGCGCGTTCGACTGCCAACGGCTCACCAGCAGCCTCCCCTGCTCGACCTCCGACTCCTGGTACGACGTCCACGACGAGCAATACCCCGCCACGAACACGCGAGCCCCGTCCACCGTCAGCGTGCTCGACCACCACGGAACGTCCAGCTTCTCCTTGGCCCCTCGGTACGAGTTCACGAAGTCCAGATACGCCGAATGCCGTGCCAGCAGGACGTCTCGCTCGGCCTGGTTCTCCAATGCCTCGGCGACGCCCTCCTGCGACTTCTTGGCCAAGAACGAATCCTGGGCGCCCTTGGCTAGCGATCCGACTGCTTTGCGATCGACGTCGTGATTCCCCGGCACGATGAGAAGCCGGTTCTTCCGGAACCCCTTCGGCAGCGCGGGCATCAGCCCCTTGTCGATCCACTCCCCCGCTAGCTTGTATTCCTCGGGTCTGCCCGAATGCGCCACGTCGCCCGTAATCGCCACGATGTCCGGCGTCAGCCCCTCGTCCCCGAGCCCGCCGACCACCTCCACCAACCCCCTCAGCACCGGGCTCGAATCCCACGCGGTCTTCGAGCCGAAATGAAAGTCCGACAGGTGCAGAACCCGCACGGCCCGTCCCGACGCGCCTCTCCTCGTCCGTCCCATGGCAATGGTCCCAACCGTTGTCAGCCCCGAATGATCTCGACGAATTACCGCACAAACCAAGCGCAGATTAAGACCGCCGCCCTCGGATATCCACAACCAAACCCACCTGCCCGACACCACCTTAGTAACGCAGCCATCCCGCCTGCCCCTCACCCCCCCGTAACGCAGCCATCCTGCCTGCCTCCAGGCCCGAAGGGCCGACACAGAATACCCAGGGGTGAAGCCCGCCGCCCCTGCGGACGAAACCCCTGGTGACCCGCCCCCCTGACCCCATCAGCCCCGCAGGGGCGAAAGACACCCCCCGCTTATCCC
>JAFGLZ010000270.1 GCA_016927755.1 Phycisphaerae bacterium | reverse complement strand
GGCATCGGGCCGAGGACGGGCCAGTTCCAGGTCATCCCGTCGCGCTTGACGCTGCCGGACGGTCCGAGGCAGTAGGTGCCGTAGTACCAGATACCGTCGCGAACGAGGCTGCCGCAGGGATATCGTCCTTGATAGGGGAGGGGGCTGGCCGGATGCGGGGGCGAGGTGTTCTTGATGGTCAGTCGGAGGGGATCGTCGCCGATCATAACGGCGTGCGCGGTGCAGGCCTTGTCGCCGCCGGAACTGCAGCGGACGCCTTCGGTGGCGCCGTCGGTCCAGGGCGAGTAGAGGTTGTCGTCGGAGGCCCAGGAGGGATACCACGTATCGCCGCAGCGGTAGTCGCTGTGTCGTCCGGTGAAGAGGATCCCGCCGAGAGCCTTGGACGGCTCGAAGGGGCAGTCCTTGGGGGGAGTGGACGGCCAGACCTGCCGGCCCGCGTAGGGCATTGGGACCACGCGCTGCTCGGCTTCGGCCGAAGAGCCGGCGGCGAATGAGGTCGTTATTATCACCAAGTACGAGACTGTCATATGATGCTCCTCGTGTTGCGCGGATGCTGCGATCGGACGACCCACGCGTCTTGGACAGGATACGTGCGTGCGCGTCCGAATTCGAGTTCCCCGTCTGTGGCGGACGGGCCTAAATAGGGACGCACCCCATTGTCTGGACGAGCGACCGGTCGCTCGTCCAGAAAATGGGGTGCGTCCCTATTTAGGTGGCTTGACGCCTAGTGCGTCGTCGCGTGAGAATCGCAAGGCACGTCATTGGCGTGCGCGCGTACTCGGTAGACGCTCTTGTTGGGAGTTGTGGGCAATGCGTAGACGCGATTTCTGCTCGTTGATGGGTTCGTCGTTGGTGCTTTCGGCGGGGCGAGGGCTTCGTCGAGTGATCGCCGCGGAGGGGGGCGGCACGCCGAGTTGGACTAGGGACACCGACCCGGCCGGTGGGTTCACGGTTACGCCGCCGCGCGAGGTGATCTTCACCGACTACCGACATATCCGCCCGTCCGACCTCTCGTGGCAGGGGCCTGACGGTCGGAGCCTCCCCGTGGCCGGGCCGCCCGACCCGCCGGTGCAGGCGATGGCCAGGGCCGACGGGCTGCCGCGCGGCATTCGGCTGGTCGCCCAGTCGGCGACCAAGCAAGGCCCCGTCGATAATCTGCCCGGGCGGATCATCTTCGATGACGGCCGGTATCGATCGTGGTCGCTGCGAACGAACTACCCGGCGGGCAAGAATCTCGGCTCGTACTCCAAAGCGGCGGCGCAGTCGGTCACGGTGCAATACGCCGAGTCGAAGGACGGCCATGCCTGGACGTCTCGGGACGTCTGTGAGGTCAAGGTCTCGAACGTCACCGGGATCGACGGCGACTGCTTCTTCATCGATCCGCACGGGCCGGCGGATGAGCGGTACAAGATCGTCTACCATGCGCTTGTGCTCTCGCCGCCCGCGGCGTACTGGGAGGCGTACAGCAAGCTGCATCCTCGATATCGCGATCAGCGGCTAAGGAAGGACAACATCAACTGCTTGTTCGCGCTCGTCTCTCCGGACGGCCAGAAGTGGAAGGCCGTGGCCGAGCCGTTGATGGTCCACAAGGGCGACACGGACAACTCGGTGTACTGGGACGAGTGGCTCGGCAGATACGTCCTCTACACGCGGTTGTACTGGATGGATCGCCGCATGATCGCGCGGGCCGAGTCGGAGGACTTCCGGCACTGGACGCCCGTCGAGCCGATCGTCGCGCCGGGCCTGGACGATCCGTTCTCGTACGACATCTACACGAACGGCCGGACGTGCTATCCGGGGCTGCCTGGTCAGCACCTCATGTTCCCGATGTTCTACCGGCGCTACACGCAGACGTCGGAGATCCGGCTGCTGTCGAGCATCGACGGGATTCGGTGGCAGCAGGTTCCGGGCGGGGCGGTGATTTCGCCGGGGGATCCGGGTCAGTGGGACGGCGAGTTCATCGGCGCCGGCAAAGGTCTCGTACCGCTCGGCAAGGACCACGTCGGCATCCCGTACTTCGGCAGCACGCACCCGCACAAGTATCCGCGCTGGCCGGGCGTTATCCGGGGCAGCGCGGGTTGGGCGATCTGGCCCAAGGGTCGGCTGAGCGGGCTCGTGGCCGATGAAGAGGGGGAGTTCCGCACGTTCGGCATCGAGATTGCGGGACGGCAACTTCGGGTTAACGCCAAGGTCCGCCGGGCGGGTGAGCTTCGCGTCGGGCTGGACGGCGTCGAGGGTCGCGGCGCCGGCGAGTGCGACCCGATCGTCGGCGACGGTCTGGCACACCCGGTCACCTGGAAAGGACGGGGGGAGTTGGGGCGCGACGAGGGACAGACCGTCGCGCTGCACTTCAGGCTTCGCGCGGGGGAGCTGTACGGGTTCGAGTGGGTGTGACCGCCGATCAGCGGTCCCACCCGCCCTGGGCGCGGAGCTTGTCGACCTCGGCGAGGGCGTTTTCCTTGAGGGCGACGTAGTCGGTCTTGGCCACTCGGTTGAGGGGCATCTTGCCGGGCTCGAGGATGATGTAGTGCAGCGGCCTCATGTAGCTGGCGATGCCCTTGGCGTGGCAATCCAGCTCTTCTCGCGTGAGGCGCTTGCCGTCCTTGGGCTCGACGAAGAGGACGACGCCCTCGCTGAAGACGTCGTGCGGGGCGCTGACCGCTCCGCAGCCGGCGATCCGATCCGCCAGTTGCGTGAAGTGGTCCTCGACCTGGGCCGGGTGGACCTGGTAGCCCTTGGGCTTCATGACGAGCTTCGATCGGCCGGAGAAGTAGAGCCCGTTCTTGCCCTTGTATCCGAGGTCGCCCGTGTAGCAGACGCCCTCCTTGGAGACGGTTCGGCGATAGGCGTCCTCGTTGTTGACGTAGCCGATGAAGACCTGCGGGCCGCTGAAGCAGATTTCGCCGACCTCGCCGTCGGGCAGTTCCTCGCCGGCGGCGCCGCTGGCCTTCATCGGCTTTCGGATCGACATGGGGGTGATCGGCATGTCCCAGCCGATGCTGCCGTCCAGGTCTTCGACGCGGACGTCGAGCGGGGTATAGGTGACGAAGCCGGCCAGCTCCGTCAGTCCGAGTCCGGTGGCGGAGCGAGGGGCCATCTTCGACAGGTTCCTGAGGAACTCCCGACTGACCTGCTGCCCGCCGTAGATGGCGACCTTGAGCGACGAGAAGTCGAAGTCGCCGAAGTTGGGCAGCCGCCACTGCATGGCGAACATCGCGGGGATTTGCCCGAAGAACTCGACGTTGTGGTCCTGGATCGCCTGGAGCGATCGAACGGGATCGAACATTCGCATCAGTACGGACGTTCCGCCGGCGAAGAGCGGGGTCATCAACTGCTCGGCCTGACCGCCCACGTGCGACGGGGGCAGGTCGACGAGCATCCGTCCGCCGTCGAGCATCTCGAACCCGCCGCCGAGACACATGCATTGAGCGGTGATGTTGCGATGGCTCAGCAGCGCCGGTTTAGGCAGGCCGGTTGATCCGGTCGTATAGATGACCTGCGCGCCGTCGGTCTCCGTCACGCTCTCGGTCAGTTCACGGTATCTCTTCCAGGCGGGCGAGGCCGTCAGGTCCGACGGCTTGCCGAGGTCCTGATACATGGAGATGCCGGACAGGGCGCCCTTGATCGTCTCGGCCGGCGGGGACAGTTGGACGAAGTGCTCGATATAGGGGCACCTCGCTTGGACGAGTTTGCCCAGCTCAGTGAAGTCGACGAATTCGGTCTTGCCCAGGAAGACATAGCCCTTGGGCTTGATGAGGCCCAACGAG
Source organism: Phycisphaerae bacterium (assembly GCA_016927755.1). Classification (GTDB taxonomy): domain Bacteria; phylum Planctomycetota; class Phycisphaerae; order UBA1845; family JAFGLZ01; genus JAFGLZ01. The sequence goes on along the minus strand of JAFGLZ010000270.1, from coordinate 11,637 downwards.
CGGACCACCTCGGGGGCCTTGAGGCGGATGTCCAACGGCGCGTGGATGACGCCGATCTTGAAGCAGGCGTACTCGACAAACACGTGCTCGGCGAGGAAGGGCAGCGTGGTGGCCAGAAAATCGCCCTTCTCGAAGCCCAGATCGACCAGCTTGAGGGCCAGCGCGGTGGTGAGACGGTCGAACTGGGCGTAGGTGTAAGCGTTTCCGGTCTCGACCTCGATCAGGGCGGGGGCGTCTGGGGTTTCCTTTGCCCACTTGGCGACGACGCCGTGCAACAGGTGCCGGTCGGCGAAGTCCTCCTCGAAGTGTGACAGGGCGTATTGGGGAACGCCATTGAGGTGCTCGAGTTTGACCACGGGCTAGGCCCCCTTATGAATGCAGACGGATCGGCTCACGCTCATCGATCGGCGTGAAACGATACGCGTCTCGTCCCGAGGATAGGACATCGATCCCCACCCTCCGACGACGCGCCATCGATCTACGGCCTTGTCCGCCCTGGTGCTGACCAAATCGCAGCCTAAAACACGCAATGATGTGACTCATGAAGGGCTCGGTCGAAAGGCCCCAACATTCTTCATCCCCACTAGTATATACTAACATAGCACGGGCATCCGTCCCGCTTCAACCCGAAAATGGGGGTTTTCCCCATGGCACTTTGCAGCGTCCACCGGGGGGGTTTGGCGGATCGCGTTTCATTCTCGCGACGGCTCGCGAGTTCGTTGCGCGGTATCCGCTCGACGAACGATCGTCTACGGCTTAGAATGGCCCTGTTCTGGGTTCAATCGTGATGACGGTAGACGGATGAGCGAGTCGGCTTCAACCATGGATCAGCAGGCGGATCGGGCGGGGGATGTTGTCCGCAAGTACTGGGGTTACAACGCCCTGCGTCCCCTTCAGCGGGAGGCGATGGCCGCCGCCATCGAGGGCCGCGACTCGCTCGTCGTCCTGCCGACCGGCGGGGGCAAGTCGCTCTGCTACCAGGCGCCGGCCCTACTCCACGACAAGCCGACGGTCGTCGTCTCGCCGTTGATCGCCCTGATGAAGGACCAGGTTGACGCCCTGCTCGAGAGGAGCATCGAAGCGGCGTTCCTGAACAGCAGCCTCGAGGTCGTCGACCGACGCCTCGTCATCGACGGGATCCGGTCCGGGCAGTTCAAGCTCATCTTCGTCGCGCCGGAGCGATTCGCGGGCGACGTCTTCTTCCAGGTGCTCTCGCGGGCGGGCGTTGGCGCGTTCGCCATCGACGAGGCGCATTGCATCAGCCACTGGGGTCATGACTTCCGCGGCGACTATCGCCGGCTCGGGCAGCTCAAGGAGCGGTTCCCCGACGTGCCGGTTCACGCCTTCACGGCCACGGCCACGCCCCGTGTCCGGGACGACATCGTCGCGCAACTTGGGTTGAAGGACCCGGTCATGCTCGTCGGGGACTTCTTCCGGTCGAATCTGACCTACCGGGTCTTTCGCCGCGGCAGGGGATTCGAGGACGTCATCAGGACGGTCCGCGAACGTCCCGGTCAGGCGGGCATCGTCTACTGCATCCGTCGGGCCGACGTGGACGAGCTTTCGGCCGCGCTCCGCACGAAGGGCGTTCGGGCCATCGGCTATCACGCCGGCATGACCGACGACCAGCGGACGCGCGCCCAGGACGACTTCGCCGAGGGGCGGACTGACGTCGTCGTGGCCACCGTGGCCTTCGGCATGGGCATCGATCGGTCCGACATCCGGTACGTCATTCACGCAGCGATGCCGAAGTCGATCGAGCACTACCAGCAGGAGACGGGCCGGGCCGGTCGGGACGGCGAGCCCGCGGAGTGCATCCTGTTCTATTCCGGCGCGGATTTCGGTCTCTGGCAGACCCTTGTGGGCAGCGGCGACGCCGACGATGCGCACCGCGCCGAGCAGATCTCCAGGCTCTCGGAGATGTACCGGCTCTGCGCGGGGGCGTGCTGCCGCCACCGCAGGTTGGTGACGTACTTCGGCCAGGTCTGGGAGCGGGACGGCTGCGGCGCCTGCGACGTGTGCAACGGAGAGCTGACGCCGTTGTCCGACTCGACGGTGATCGCCCAGAAGGTCCTCTCGTGTATCGCGCGAACGGACCAGCGGCACGGGGCCGCTCACGTGGCGGACGTTTTGATGGGGCAGGCCACGGAACGCATTGTGGCGCGCGGTCACGACCGGTTGAGCACGTTCGGGCTGATTCCCGATCAGCCCAAGCCGTCGCTGATGGGGTGGATCGACCAACTCATCGATCAGGACGTTATCTCTCGGCAGGGCGAGTATCGCGTCCTCAAACTGACGACCAAGGGGTTGGAGGTGCTCAAGGGCCAAGCCGAGGCAAAGCTGTATGAGGTTTCGGGACGTCGAGCGTCCAAGCGGGGGTCGCGCGGGGACCGCGGGCGCCGCGGGGGGGCGGCGAAAGGGCGGGGTGCCAAGGTGGCCGGTCCCGAGCCGTCGAGGTCGCGCGACGAACCTTTCGACGCGGACGCCGTCGTGCTTTTCGGAAAGCTGCGAGATTTGCGCAGGGGCATCGCCTCGGAACACGGCATGCCCGCGTATCGGGTGTTCGGTGACAAGACGCTGCGGGAGATGGCCCGCGTCCGCCCGACGCATGCCGAGGGCTTCCTGGCCATCAGTGGGGTGGGCCCGGCCAAGTACAAGCGGTTCGGCGGACCGTTCATGGACCTGATTCGTTCGCACGTCGGTCTGCCGAGCCTTGCCGAGGCCGGGCAGTCGCCGCGGGAGCTCACGTATGAGACCGCCGTTGAGGCGCCGCCCGGGTACGAGGATCCGGTCATGACTGAACTGGACGATCCGCTGAGGGCCGATCGCGAGTCGCTCCGCCAGGCGTTATTCGAGCTGCGCAAACAGATTGCCCACGAGCAGGGCGGCCCCGCCTACATCGTCTTTGGGAACAAGACACTCGACGAGCTGGCTCGCGTTCGACCGACGACGCGCGAGGAGATGCTGAAGATCGGCGGCGTTAGCGCGAACAAGTTCGACAAGTACGGCCAGCGATTCCTGGGGATCATCCTAGCTCACGAGGGTGGATGAGGGGCATGAGTGGGGTTCCCATGGCGTGCGGGGGTTCGACGCCGCTTTTACCGGCGGGAGAGTCCTGGCCCGCGCTAGAAGACCACGATGCGGCGGGTGGCGTCGACTGACACAGGACACCGACCGTTTGGACTCCCGCTTGGGCGTCTGAGCTGCCTGCAAGGATGTTTGGACAGCTAGCGAACCTTGGGTGGTGCACCTCTTGAGAGGTGGGCGGCACGAATTCGATCGGGAATTCGCGTCCCCCACGGCTAAAGCCATGGGCCACCCGCATCGAGGTTCTTTCTGACGCACTGTTCAACCTTTCATGAAAGCAGCTTAGGCCCTTCCCAATGCTGTGCGACGGCATGCCTGTTTGTGGAATCCAAGAGGCGAATACTCGTTTGTGCTTGCGGATCGAGTTCGGCGGTGTGATGATGATGCGTCGGGGAGGGATCCTGTGGCCGGGAAGAAGCGGTATGCGCTAAACCTCGGTCATGCGGCATGTCGATAGTGGGGTAACGGTTTTCCATATCGAACAGGTCAGCAGTAGAAAGGATGCGCACGATGAGACTGATGCAAGGTGTCGTGGGAGCGGTATTCGTGTGTGCGGGGGTGTGCATGGTGGGGTGCATTCCGCCGAGCACGAGCTGTCCGACCAGCGTCTATCTCGATCATGCCGACAACGGCACGACCAGGACGGTGACGGTGTGCGGGATGGTTCGGATCGAGCTGATCGGCAACCCGGGCTCAACGGGATATGAGTGGAAGGTGACATCGTCGAATCTGCCGTACCTGCAGTTTGCCGGCTCGACGTTCACGCAGGGCAGCGGCGGGATGCCCGGCACGCCCGGCTTCTACGATTTCCAGTTTAGCGCCATCCGGGCCGGCACCACGACGATTACCATCGGGCTCTTTGCGCCGGGCGAGACCACGACGCCAGAAGAGACGTTCTCGGTGACGATCAACGTGACGGGGAGCTCGAGCGGGGCCCCGAGAACGGTCGAGCTGGAGGACGGGGAGAGCGGCCAGACGAGGACGACCTTGGTCGGCGGGACGGTCATAGCGGAATTGCTGGGCGGGTCCACGGGAACGGGGCCGTCGTGGCAGTTGACGTCGAACGGCTCGCCGGTGTTGTCGGTGACGGGCACGGCGTTCAACTCGAGCGACCCGAACGATCCTGCGGCGCCGGGCTTCTACATCTGGCGGTTCACCGCGGCTCAGGCCGGGCAGGCGGATCTCGAGTTCGGGCTCTTTGACCCGAGCGACACGACGACGCCGTTGGACACGTTTACGGCGACGATCGTCGTCGAGTAGGCCGACGGTCTGACGCGTCGGTTGACGATCTGACGAATCAGTTGTTCAAGGGACGCGCGGGTGATCGCCTCGCCTGCGTGTCCCTTGTTCGTTGGCAGGTTCTTCGGGCAGGATACCTGGCGGCCGCAATGCTATCGGTTGCCGCCGGGCGCGCCGTCCTTGCGGACGTAGATGTCCATCGTGTCCTTCCGGCCGAACTGGGTGATTTTGGCTCTCGCCTTGCCCTCGTAGCGACTGGGTAGCAGTATCTTGACGACCAGATCGACCAGGCGCGTGCAGCCCCAGTTCTGGTTCCACGTCTCGCAGAATCGGCGCCATCCCTGTGTCGGGCCGAGAACGATTACCTTGGGCGGGTTCCGCATTAGTTTGGCGAAATCGGACTCGACGTATTGATCCCAGTAATGATCGGGGAATACCACGGCGCAGGAGAGCTTGGGCCTGGGACGGTTGATCCATTCCTCGAGATGTGGGTCGTTCGGCAGCACGAGGACTTGGTCGTTCTCGGTGTCGGGGGCCAGCGCCTGCACGGCCAAGACGAGCTCATGCAGGCTCTTGGCGTTGGGGCGCAGCCTCGCATGCTTCAGATAGGGGATGTCGTGCCAGCGGACCGTACAGGCTCTGCATGCCTCGAGCTGGGCCAGGAACACGCCCCAACAAGCGCAACTGGCGAGGACGACCGAGGCGATGACCAGGGCTCTCCCCGAGCGAGCCAGCGTCCCCGACACGCGCATCAGGGCAAGGAGCGCGCCGGCGATGGCCACCGAGATCAAGGGGTTGTTGTCGTACGTCCACCGGAAGACGTGGATTGAGAAGGAATGACAGAACGCGGCTGGGAACAGCACGATGAACATCGCGGCCAGGCGATTGCCGTCGTATCGTTCGCGGGACGCCTGTGTCGCATCGGGCCCGCTTCTCCTGAGCGAGACGAAGAGGCAGACGAACAGTCCCGACCAGAGGATCGCGTGGCCAAGGAAGTCCGTGGCGGACGGTCCGATGGCGGTCATTTCGATCAACGGGTGGGGCCGAGCGAAGACGGGCAGTCGCGTCAGCAAGAGAAGATAAGCCGGACCGGTGAAGGCGATCGCATAGAAGACGGGGATGCCGCCGACGTCGAACGGATTCGAGGCGTCGGGCTCGAGGCGGATCTCCGCGTTGCGCCGGGACCATCCCATCGCCGCCAAGATCGCCGCGCCGAAGAAGATGATCATGCCGAACCGCTGTGCGATCTCTATCAGATAACCGACCGAGTGGCGAAGCATCGTGCGCAAGCCGCCCTTGGGCTCCGAGCCCGTCAGGAAGACGTCGTGGAACATACCGCTTACGTTAATCCATGGTGACAGCAGGATCGAGCAGATCGCGACGGCCAAGGCGGTCAGCACGAGGAACAGGATCAGGCTGCTCGTGCGTTGGGCGGAGTTGTCGTAGTCCGGAACGATCGCAATCGCGATAAGGACGCCGATCAGGAGACCCGCGCCGGTCGACTGTTTGGACAGTATGACGATGGCACACGGGGCCGCGAGCGCGGCCAGGAAAGCGATCCTGGCATAGCGTGTGCCGCGATGGGCCTTTGGGTCCTCCGCCGAATTCCGGTTCCGACTCAGCACCGCATGGGCCCAGGAAGCCGCAACGGCGGTGATCGCGACGAACAACTGCGGGAACGCGTCGAAGAAGACCGTCTTGGGCAACGCGTAGTAGACGGGAATCGACATGAACGCGGCGAGGAACGGGATCGGTCTGGGAAGACAGTAACTCAGGCCGAAGTACATCGTCAGGACCAGGAGCCCCTGCGCGACTCCGATCGCCAGGCTCTCCGTGAACCAGATGGCCTTTCCGCCCGAGAGCAGGTTGAGCACCACGTAGGAGAGCGGTGGCATGGGCGAGTGGCCCGTGTCCGAATAGAGCACGAGCCCGTCGGACATTCGGTTGGCGATCGGGGCGACCCACCCGGTGAATTCGCGGTCGCCCCACACGGAGGTCCAGTGCGACGGGACAACCAGGTAGGCCATCGCGAGGATCGTTCCGATCAGCAGGACGATCTCCGCCGCAAGGAGACTGCCTTTCGATCTCCGCTCGAGCATCCGTCAACTCCCCTTGCCGGCAGCGGCGGAGCGCCACGCTGCCCGGATTGACCGATGTTGGCCGCATCGCCGACGCGAAACTCGCTCTGCCCTCCGAAGTGCGTCCTGAGGCCGATTCACCATTCAGGAATGCGTGGACGGATAGACTACTCGTTGGGGGCGACCGCGGAAAGAGGCGAGCCCCAGATCATCTCGTGCAACGCCGTCGAGCCCGAGCCAGACGGTATTGCCGGGGGCGTGCATCGGGCTTGCGTCGGGGTCTCCGTCATGGGGTGGCGGCTGTCTACCGTTTGGGCTAGGCTGATCGCACCGGGCAGGCTGCCGGCGGAGCACTGTCGTGCTGGGCAAACGCACCGTTCAAACACACGAAGAGGTCATATCATGGGCAAGAACACCGATCCGATCCGATGGGGAGTGGGGCGCGTCCTCGTGGCGATCTGGGGGATTGGCATGGCTGCCGTTCCGGCATTCGGCCAGGCCGGCAAGCGCCCGAACATCATCTTCATCTTCACGGACGATCACGCGTCGCATGCCATTAGCGCGTACGGCTCGAAGATCAACAAGACGCCGAACCTCGATCGGTTGGCCAACGAGGGGATGCTGTTTCGGAACTGCTTCTGCACGAACTCGATCTGCGCGCCGAGCCGGGCGGTGATCCAGACGGGCAAGCACAGCCACCTCAACGGCGTGATCGACAACGTGGCGACGTTCGACGGCTCGCAACAGACGTTTCCCAAGCTGCTGCGGAAGGCGGGCTATCAGACGGCCATCGTCGGCAAGTGGCACCTCAAGAGCGAGCCGGCGGGCTTCGACTTCTGGAAGGTGCTCTACGGGCAGGGGCCTTACTATAACCCGGACCTGCGCACGCCTAACGGGCGCGAGAAGCACACCGGCTACACCACGGACATCCTGACCGACGTGGCGATGGATTGGCTGAAGACCCAGCGCGATCCTTCGAAGCCCTTCATGCTGATGTTTCAACACAAGGCTCCGCATCGCGAGTGGCAGCCCGACCCGAAGCACATGCACATGTACGACGACGTGACGATCCCCGAGCCGCCGACGCTCTTCGACGATTGGTCCAATCGCACGAAGGCCTGCCAGATGCAGGAGATGACCGTCGCGGAGCATCTCAACGATCTGGACCTCAAATTAAAGCCGCCGGGCGGCCTGACGCCCGAGCAGCTCGAGGCGTGGAAGGCCGCGTACGAGCCCAAGAACGAGGCCTTTAGAAAGGCCAACCTGACCGGCAGGGATCTCGTCCGGTGGAAATACCAGCGATACATCAAGGACTACCTGCGGTGCATCGCCTCGGTTGACGACAACGTCGGGCGGCTGTTGGGGTATCTGGACGAGTCGGGCCTGGCCAAGAATACGGTCGTGATCTACAGCAGCGATCAGGGCTTCTACCTCGGCGACCACGGCTGGTTCGACAAGCGGTGGATGTACGAGGAGTCGCTCCGCATGCCGCTGATGGTCCGCTGGCCGGGTGTGACGAAGCCGGGGTCGGTCGACCGGCACCTGGTGCAGAACCTCGACTTCGCCGAGACGTTCCTCGACATCGCAGGGGTGAAGGCGCCTGACGACATGCAGGGCCGGTCGATCGTTCCGCTGCTGGAGGGCAAGACCCCCGCGGACTGGCGCAAGAGCATTTACTACCACTACTGGGAGTATCCGGCCGTTCACATGGTGAATCGGCACTACGGCGTGCGGACGGATCGGTACAAGCTGATCTACTACTACGAGCTGAAGGAGTGGGAGCTGTTCGATTTGGAGAAGGACCCGCAGGAACTCAAGAGCGTCTGCGACGATCCGAGCTACGCCGGGGTGGTCAAGGAGCTCAAGGCCGAGCTGAAGCGGCTGCAGGCGCTGTACAAGGACACGGAGCCGGAGGCGCCGCGAGCGAAGTTCCGACAGCGCGGGCTCCGCAAGCAGATCAAGAAGGTGGGGCTCGAGAAGGTGCTCCAGCTCGACGGGCCGGACGGCAAGGCACGCAAGGATCTCGACTGCTCGCTCAAGCCGCTGACGGTCGGGGCCCGGTGCACGCCGGCGTCGGGCGACGGCGTGCTGATCGCCCAGGGGGGCGGGTCACTCGGCTATAGTCTGTACCTCAAGGACAGCCTGCCTCGCTTCGCGGTTCGGTGTGGTGGCGAGTTGATCGAGGTGGCCGGCAAGGACAAGCTGCCGATGGGCAAGGCCGCGTGCCTGGTCGGTATTCTGGACGCCAGCGGCAAGCTGAGCCTCTGCGTCAACGGCAGGTGCGTGGCCAAGAAGGACGGACACTTCATTGCCGGCAAGCCCGCCGACGCGCTGAGCATCGGGGCGGACACGGGGTCCTTCGTCGGCAGCTACGCCGGGCCGACGCCGTTTCAGGGGGAGTTGTCGGACATCCGCGTCTACTGGGGCGTGTTGGGTGACGGGGAGTTGCTGGCCTGGGGTGAGTAGGGGGCGCGAATGACGTCGATGTGGCGCCTCGTTGCCGTGGCCGGTTGTCGTGTCGTTGTGCTGGACCGCTGATCGTGGTCTTCTAATGCAATGCGTCTCGGCTCTTCCTGGTTCCGAGCCTTCCCTGAGCTCAGCTTACTTAGCACCCGTGCCGAGAGGAGGTCGGCCTATTCCCAGGCGTGGCGATCGCTCGGATTTCGTGACGTCTTGCCGGTGGCGCTTGCATGCATCGCGATAGGCTCGGGTTTGGGCGTCGGCCTCTACATCGCCGCGAGAGGCGTTGCTTCCGGTGTGCGTATGCCGCCGGCCGTGGGCGGGGCCCTCGCCGGCTTTCTCGGGGCGATGTGGCCCTTCTTCATGGTGCTCGTCCTGCGAAGCAAGGTGCGGGTCTCGCTTCGGCGTCAGCTCGTCGAGCGCGGCATCCCGATCTGTATCCGGTGCGGCTATGACTTGCGGGGTCAGACGGAGCCGCGATGTCCCGAGTGCGGTACGCCGTTCGCCGAGGGGCTGCTGAGGCGCGAGGACTGAGCGGTGCGGCGGGGCGTCTCGGCGGCTTGTTGCGGCGGACAGGCCCGCACTTCGTGCGGCTGCTGATTCGAAGAATCGTCGCGATATTCCGGCTTGCGTCTTGACACCAGCCAGTCCTGACCGTAATTGAGGCGTTTGTGATCGCGAATCGCCTTCGTTTGTCACATCAGGCCGCAAGGGTTTCGCGCTCATTGGATTGACATCCAGCACAAGACCCGGTCAGGAGAAAAGCAATGGCAGAGACTCAGTTCGAGCCGATGTCAGTCGGCGGCATTCTGGATCAGACCTTCAAGCTGTACCGCAAGCACTTCCTCAGGTTCCTCGCGATCGTGGCGATCGTGCAGGTGCCCCTACTGCTGATCGCGATGGCCGTCGTCGCGCCGCTGGCCGCCACGTCAGTGCCGGCCTCTGAACAGGTCCGGTTCGAGTCGAGCGCCGAATCGGAGGACTTGGGCGGCGGTTCCGAGGAATCGGACACGGGGCCCGAGGTCTCCCCCGGGGTCGCGGTGGCGATGATGGTGGGTGTGCTGGTAGGTGTCCTCCTGATGTTGTTGGGCATGACGCTCTGCAATGCGGCGTTGATCAAGAGCATCTCGGAGTCCTATCTGGGTAACGATGTGAGCGTCGGCGAGGCTTACCGTTTCATCTTGCCGAAGGTCTGGCCCATCATCGTGGCGCAGATCCTCGTTTCCCTTTTTGTGGGTTGCGGCATACTGCTGCTGATCGTTCCTGGAATCATCTTCATCGCGTGGTACGCGCTGACGACACAGGTGATCGTGATCGAGGATCGCGGGGTCATGGGCGGCGTCAAGCGCAGCAAGGAACTGAGCAAGGGCAATCGGGGGAAGATCCTTGGGGTTATCGTGTCGGTCGGACTTCTCACGATAATCATCAAGTATGCTGGCGGGATCCTCGCCATGCTGATCCTCGCCGTGCTTCCCATCAAGAGCAGCGTCGTCGAGTTGATTGTCACGCAGGGCATCGACATTGTCGCCAACGTCCTGGCGGCACCGATCAGCGCGGCGGCCATGATCCTGCTGTACTACGATCTGCGGATTCGAAAGGAAGGCTTCGACCTCGAGATGCTCGCGCAGAGCATGGGTGCCGGGGCGCAACCTTCGTATGCCGATGTGCCGACCGAATAGGACCGTCCGGCTTCTACCGATGGTGTTGATCGCCTCGTTCGCGCGGACCGGCGTCGGCGCGACGACGACGAGCGCGGCCGCCGCGCTCGAAGACTTCGACACTCCGGCGCCGTCCCTCGTCCGAGAGACGACTCGAGAGATCCTGGCGGATCCGCACTTCTCGCCGCACAAGACGTTCTGGCAGTGGCTTTCGGAGAAGCTCAACGCATGGAAGGGCCCGTCCGTGGACTTCAGCGGGCCTTGGTTCACGGTACTGGGATACTTCATCGTGGTCTGGTGCATCCTAGCGCTACTAGCCGTCTTGGGGCACATCGTCTGGGTGACGATTACTTTCTTGTTGAATCGGGCCGGGTCCAGGAGGGGGACGCATCTGTTGCGAGTCCCCTTCGGCGGCGGCTCGCTGTCCTACGAGGAACTGGACGCGATGATGCGCCGGTTCGCCGAACAGGGCGCGTTTCGGGACGCCGTCAGCGCGATGATGGCGGCGCTGCTGCGCTGGCTGGACCTGACTGATGTCCTTCGCCTTCATCAGAGCAAGACAAATGGCGACTACGTTCGGGAGTTTCCGGCGGAGTTGCCGGCGCGGGACGAGTTCCGGCGGTTCGTGCTGGATTTCGAGCGGACCGTCTATGGCGGCGCGCCGTGCGACCGCCTGGCATACCAGGAGTTGAGCGGGGTCTTTGAGCAGATTCGCGGGCATGTCCAGCCGAAGCCATAGGTCCGACATCATGATCCTGTCCGTCATGGGGGCGCTTTCCCTGACGGTGATCGTGGCGCTGCTGATGTGGGGCGTGTTGGGCGGGGAGCCCGAGCGCAAGATGGAGATGCGGACGAGCCACTCGACGAACGTCGAGGGCACGGCGGTGTACTACACTCTGCTCGAGCGGCTGGGCTTCGCCGTAAGCCGGTCGGAGCACGTGCTCCTGGCCGAGACGCTCGACGTGATTGACGTACTGTTCCTGCTGAATCCGATCGTGCCGCTCCGCGACGACGAGCTGCTGAGCCTGGAGCAGTGGGTGCGCGGCGGGGGGGTCTTGATCTGTGGGGCTTCGTGGAACCGGGCGCTGAGCTGGCTGCACGGCGTGACCGTCAGC
>JAFGLZ010000269.1 GCA_016927755.1 Phycisphaerae bacterium | reverse complement strand
GGTTTTCCCACCTAAGCACAAGAGGCTGGAACCGCGCGAGTTGAGGAAGCGTTCGGGCGGTTTGGTCGGCCGACCCAGACCGGCACAACCATTGCTGCCTATCCCCGACGGAGTGCTTTCCGGAGTGAAGCAGGAGGGTTAGGCAAGCGTGTATCTTTTGCGTAGCACAGCCATTCTGGCGTTGGGGCTTCTGGTCTTGGTCGGCTGCAGCCAGCCTGTGGCCACCACACAGTACGCGGCTTACGCCGGCCAAGGCCATGATGTGCTTGGCGATCGCGAGGGTCGTCAGCCGGCGCTTCTGTTTGACCGGGTTCCCGGGTATCCGACGGCGTCGGCGTTCAACTACCGCAGCGACTGGCCCAGCACCGACAAGGGGTACTCGAGCGGCGAGACGCTCTACTACGTCACGTACGTGAGCGATAGCCAGGGGACCGGCTGGTACAACACGGACAACTACTATCGCAACGCCCGGTACTATCAGGTCGGTCGAATCGACCGCTAATCCGCCTGCAGCAATTGACGGAGATCCCGCTACTTAGAGGTCTTCGATGGGTGACCCATGGCTTCAGCCGTGGGGGGGCGCGAACTCGAACCGGAATTCGCGTCCCTCACGGCTGAAGCCATGGGCTACTCGGTCTTCCTGGTCTGTTCAGGCATCCCTGCAATCAGTTTAGTTCCGTCGTTATCTACTGTTGTGGTGATCGTTATTCGCGGCTGACTCGTCGGCGCGCCGTGAGCGGTGCCGGCTCGTTTTGGGCCGGTGAGATATGGGTTGTCACGTCGATTTGCCGGCGTGAAGATGCCGGCGATCAGGTCAGTGAGAGGCCCGCCGAGGGGCCTGCGGGGTCGTTCACCGGGGGCGAGGAAAAGAAAAAAGGGCCTTGCGGGCTCGAACTTGTTGCATTAGTATCACTTGCACGCTTTGGGCGCTTCCGTGCGAAGCCATCCTGAAAAGGGCGAAGGCGGCGGTTCGGCTGCGAGGGGTAGCGCAGCGAGTGGAAAGCGTTTTCTGGTTTCAAGGGCGTGCTGATGGCAACGATCACCAAGAAAGAACTTATTGACAGGATTGCCGATAGGACTGGCAATAAGCGCGTCGTGGTCAAGCGCATCATCCAGAACTTCCTCGACGAGATCATTGAGGAGCTCGGTCGGGGCAATCGCTTGGAGTTTCGCGACTTCGGAGTGTTCGAGAGCCGGATGCGAGCCGAACGAGTCGCCCAGAACCCCAAGACGCTCGAGCGGGTTCACGTGCCGAGCAAGCGGACCGTGAAGTTCAAGGTCGGGCGGCTCATGAAGCAGAAGCTGTCAAGTTCGGATCCCGAAGAGCAAGAGGGCCAGGGCCAAAGCCCGCGGGCGCCGGAACAGACGGCGGAGATGCGCCCGCCGCTCAATCCTGGAGGCGGCGAGAGCTAGGACGCCTGGCCGGGGCCATTCAACGTGGAATCGATACGCCGTGCGAGCGCCGGTCGCGCGGCGTTTTCCTTTCCTGGCCTCGCGTGGTCGGCAGGTCTTGGCGCGGCGCGTTGCCTCCGATGAGTCCCGGCCGTAGGATTGGAGTACAGGCCCCAAGCATGTCAGCCTACTGGTGACGCTCGAGCGTGGTAAGGTAAGGCCTCGGCGGTGATCACTCATCCCGCACCCGGACGCCGGCACCGTTGACCGATCGCACATTTCATCCGCCACCCCGCGAGCCCACAGCCGGAAAGGTGGAGCCCATGAGACGACGGCGCAGACGATCGGCCTTTACCCTGATCGAGCTGTTGGTCGTGGTGGCCATCATCGCCCTGCTGATCTCGATCCTGCTTCCGTCGCTGAGCAAGGCGCGAGCCCAGGCGAGGACGACGCTCTGCGCTTCGCGGATCAGCCAGCTCGGCAAGGCCGTTCTTCTGTACGGCGGGGATTATTCGGAGTCGACGCCGTTTGTGGGGCGTGGGTGGGAAGACTGCGACGATCCGCGCATGAACGACGAATGGCCGGCGGGCTCGGGCAAGACGCTGCGCGACTGGGCCATGCTCGAGAACTGGCTGATGCCGGACATGCCCGAGTACTGGCTGTCCGAGGAGTACGGCAGTCCGGGCTGGCCGGAGAAGGCGCGGGTTCAAGACGGCAGTCTCTTGGTCTACACGCGATTCGAGAACCTCTATCGATGTCCGGACTTCGAGCGAGTGGCCTCACCTCCGAGATCGCAGGAGGCGTTCAACTACTCGCGGTCGATCTTGGCTCGGAAGTGGTTCACGTGGGTTGACTCCGAGGTGACGGGTCTCTCGTCCTACGTGCCGTCGCACGGCGAGAACGACGTGGAGTGGTGCGGTCAGGCGGGTCCGGTGCTGAAGCTGAGTCAGCTTCATTCGCCGGGTCGGCTGCACATGCTGATCGACGAGCGATGGGACAAGCACTGCGCGGCGCCGATCGACGAGTTCGGAATCGCCGGAGGGGGCTTGTTCGGCGGCGGCGTGATTCGGCATCAGTGGCTGGCAGCCGACTGCATGTTCGGTCCGTGGGGGAACGAGATCGGGCAGTACCACGGCTCGCCGATGACGTCGCAGACCGTCCCGCAGCCCCACGCCCAAGACATCCCGGCGGTGGCGCGGGGTAACGTGGCGTTCTTTGACGGGCACGTGGCGCTCGATCTGGATCCGCTGCCGGACCGGAACGCGGAGGGTCTCAGCGGAGTCTTCGGGGTAACCGCCCTGCTGGACTGGGTCTACGGTCACATCTTCGCCCAGCGAGGGCTGCAACCGCAGGCGGGCATGTTCAAGAGCCCGATCTAAGGGCGCGCTACGTCCGTTTCGATGGGGCGTTGGCGCGGGTACGGACGAAGCCGCCGGTCTTCAGGCTGGCGGGGAGGGGGCTGTTGACTGCCCGGCTCCGACAAATCCGGACAGGTTGCCCGTTGTCGGGTTGGGCCCGTTGCCGTAGGATTAAGAGTTGTTGGATGGGTCTGCGCGCCCTTGTGGTCGTCTCTGGCGGCATACACGGCGGCGGCGAGGCCCGGGGGAAGAGCCACGACCGGCGGGATCGAGTTCCCGAGAAGTCCCATCCCCGAGTGATTCGAGGCATGGCGAGACCCAACGCCAAGACTCGCAGGAAAGTTGAGTGATGGAGATGGACCCGACACGTCGTTACCGCTATCGACCCGGTTTCACGCTCATCGAGCTGCTGGTGGTGGTCGCCATCATCGCGCTGCTGATCTCGATCCTGCTGCCGTCGCTGAGCAAGGCGCGAGAACAGGCCAGGGCGACGCTGTGCGCGTCTCGGATCAGCCAGCTCGCCAAGTCGATCCTCGTCTACGGGGACGACTATGGCGAAACGCCTCCGTTCCTGGCTCGCGGATGGGAGGACGTCGATGATACGGCGCGCCTCAACTCTGAGATGTATGACGGCAAGACGTTGATGGAATGGGCGTTGTTCGAGGACTGGTGCATCCCGGATCCTCCCACCTATTGGGACGCGGCGAGCTTCGACCCGAGTATCCACCGCGTGCAGGACGGGACGCTCTTTCCGTACACGAGGTTCGAGACGCTTTACCGATGTCCCGATTTCGAACGCGTGACGGACCCATCGAGATCGCAGAACGTGTTCAACTACACGCGGACGTTCCTGGGTCGCAAGTGGCTTAACCGACTGGACCCTGAGTGCGTCGTCGGTTCTCCGTACGTGCAGACCAGTGAGTCGCTGAATTGGTGCGGACAGGCGGGTCCGATCCTCAAGTTCAGCCAGATTCATTCGCCGGGGCAGATGGAGATGATGTTTGACGAGCGTTGGGACCGACACGTGGCCGCACGGCCGGAGGATATCGGCAAGACCGATGCCGGCATGGTCAACATCAAGGAGGTCTGGATGGGCGTCGAGCCCATCTTCGGCTCGACGGGGGACGAGATCGGGCAGTACCACGGCACACCGAAACTCTCGTCTGTTATCCCCGCCGAGTTGCAGCCGTCGCTGCTGGAGCAGGGGCTGATAGCGCGCATCAAGCAAGGGAACATCGCGTTCTACGACGGCCATGTGAGTCTTGGCGTGGACCCGCTTCCGGGGCGCGGCATTCCGGTCGAGCTTTCTTCGCTGATCATTCCGTTCTTCAACTGGATCATGGGGCCGATGTTCGCGCAGCGGGGGATCACGCCGAGCCTGGACCTTGTCGACCTGTCAGGCGTCTTGTGAGCGGGTGCAGTTAGTCGCGTTCGACATAGCTGGGAGTGAGGGTTCGGAGCGATCCTCATCGTAGGGTTCGGGGTCCCCGTCGTAAAGGTGACGAGTTGCCTTGCCGTTCGGGCGCTTCGCGAACGGCGTGGTCGATAGCACGGTTGACAGCCGGAGAGGCGGGGGTATCCGCCATCCGGGACGGCGACGGGCGACTGGGGACACGCTCAATCCCAGTCGCTCGTTGTCTGCGCGGGGGTGGGCATGAGGCACGGCGCGGGTGGCGAGAATTCGCGTCCCCCACCGCTGAAGCGATGGGCCACCCCATAGAACCGGGACGCGCGGCTCGCATCGAACCATCCGATGTATGGTCTTGCTCAGATGTTTCCGCTAGGGTGATGTTTGAATGACCGTGTGACGTCAAGTGCCGGGCGTGCGATGAGTACGTCGCATGGGCATCTTGCCCATGAATCACGGGCAGGATGCCCGTGCCACAGTGACGGGATTCACGCACGATCATTGGGGTGCGATGATGACCGATGCAGATGCCATCGCCATACTGACGGACCTGGTCGGCCCGTTGCGTCCGGGGACGGTCAGCCTGATCGGCGCCGGGCCGGGCGATCCGACGCTGATCTCGGTGCGCGGGGCGGTTCGGATCGCGCAGGCCGACGTCATTCTGTACGACCGGCTGGCCAATCCGAAGCTGATCGCGCTGGCCCGGCCGGACGCCGAGCTGATCGACGTCGGGAAGATGCCGGATCGGCATCCGATTCCGCAGGAGGAGATTCAGCAACTACTGGTCGAGCACGCGCGGGCGGACAAGCGCGTCGTGCGGCTCAAGGGGGGCGACCCGTTCGTCTTCGGGCGCGGCGGCGAGGAGTGCGAGACGCTGGCGGACGCGGGCGTTGCGTTCGAGGTGGTGCCGGGGATCACGGCGGCGATCGCGGCGCCTGCGTACGCGGGAATTCCGGTGACGCATCGCGACTGGACGGCCACGTTCGCGCTGGTGACGGGTCACGAGGACCCGACCAAGGCGGAGTCGAACGTGGACTTTTCGGCGCTGGCGCGGATCGGGACGGTGGCGTTTTACATGGGCGTCAAGCAGCTCGGGGCGAACTGCGCCAAGCTGATGGCCGAGGGGCTGGACCCGGACACGCCGGCCGCCCTGATTCGCTGGGGGACTCGGCCCGATCAGGAGACGCTGACGGCGACGGTCTCGACGATCGCGGCTCGCGCCGAGGCCGAGGGGGTTCGCCCGCCGGCGATGACGCTGATCGGGCGGGTGGTGGGCTTGCGCGATCGGCTGAGCTGGTTCGAGCGGCGTCCGCTGTTCGGGCGGCGGATCGTGGTGACTCGGACGCGTCAGCAGGCGTCGGAGCTGACGGGTCGTCTGGCGCAGCTCGGGGCGGACGTGATCGAGGCGCCGACGATCCGGATCGAGCCTCCGGAGGACTTCTCGGCCGTGGACGCGGCGCTGCGGCGGATCGGCGAGTACGACTGGCTGGTGCTGACGAGCGTCAACGGGGTGGATGCGACGGTCGCGCGGATGCGGGCGTGCGGGCTGGACGCGCGGTCGCTGGCGGGGGTTCGCGTGGCGGCGATCGGTTCGGCGACGGCGGATCGGCTGCGGCAGCATTTCATCGAGCCGGAGGTGGTTCCGGAGAAGTTCGTGGCCGAGGCGCTGGCCGAGCACATCGTGGCGCTCGGCGACGTTCGGGGCCAGCGGTTCCTGCTGCTTCGCGCGGACATCGCCCGGCCGGCGCTTCGTCAGGCGCTGGCGGAGGCCGGCGCGGTCTGCGAGGACCTGGACGTCTATCGCACGCTGCCGGCCGAGACACTGCCCGACGAGGTCAAGACCGGTCTGGCTGAGGGCGGCATCGACATGATCACGTTCACGAGCAGCTCGACGTTCACGAACTTCCTGGCGCTGCTGGACGAGGCGGGTCGAGCCGCCCTGAAAGACGTCCAACTCGCCAGCATCGGGCCGATTACGTCGGAGACGATCCGGCGGGCGGGGTACGAGCCGGCGGTCGAGGCGGGGACGTATACGATTGCGGGGTTGGTGGAGGCGATTGAGGAAGCGGGCAAGGAGTAGCAACAGAGAAGTGAGAGAGTCTTGGAGGTGGCGCGCTCGCCTGAAGACACGTCCTGCTAGTCTCGACGCGCCGCTCCTGTTAGGATGGGTACTATGAGCTTCCCCAAGAAGGCAGAGAGACTCTCCGAAGTCTCGGTGCAGACGGTTGTTGAACCGCTTCAGCCGGGCGATCCGCGGTACGTGGATCTGCGCAAAGGGCGGACCACGACCGAGCTCCGCCAGATGCAGATCCATCTCGAGGACCAGGATGCCAATGACAATCGATTCGCCAAGATCGCGTTCATCGGGCATCGTGGGTCGGGTAAGTCAACGGAGCTGCTGCGCCTGGAGCACGATCTGAAGGACCGCTTCACCGCCATTCACCTGTACGCGGATGAGGATCTCATCGGTGATTTCGATTACACGGACATGCTGCTTTGGCTGGCGGAGAGTCTTGCACGGCGGTTCGCCGAAGATCCTGATCTGCCTGATCTCAACAAGGGATTAGTGAATACCGTCGGCCACTGGTTCGCCGAAAAGACCGTTGATGACGTGAAGACGGTCAAGGCAAGCATTGAATCGGAGATACAAGCTGAGGCGAAGGCAAAGGCCGGTTTCTACTGCCTTGGACTGAGTCTCTTAGCGCGAGTTAAGTCCATGGTCAAGGGCGACGTGGAACGTCGCAATACGGTGCGCCAGCAGCTGCGCAATTATGGCAGCGAGCTTGTCAACAAGGTCAATCTGCTCCTGAACGATGCGGCTAGTGCCCTGCAAAGGGCGGGGCGTGGGCCGGACCTTCTTGTGGTGCAAGACAACCTCGATCGTCTGTCAGGGGAGGTCGCGCGACGCTTGTACTTCGACAACGGGGAGCTCCTCAAGCGTCTGCGCGCGCACTTCATCTTCTCCGTGCCTATCGCCATGGTGCTTTCGCCCTGGAACATCGGCAACGTGTTCGAGAACACGTTCTCCATGCCGATGCTCAAGCCCAAGCACCGAAATGGGAAGCTGGCGAAGAAGGAGATGGACGCGCTCGTTTCCGTTCTAGAAGCCCGTTTGGACATAGACGGCGTCTTCAGTTCCCGTTCGGTGGCTCGCTACCTTGCGCAGATGAACGGCGGAAGCGTGCGGGACCTCATCCGTCTGCTCAACTACGCCCAATTGTCCGCGCGAGCGAAGGACAAGCTGAAGATTGACATGAGCGCCGCGAAGGAGGCCGTGCGGAAGCTTCGCCTGGACTACGAGAAACTCCTGGTGCCGGGGCAAGCATACTATCCGGTCCTAGCATGGATTCATCAGACCAAGCAGGCGCAGATCAACCCCGGGGACATCTCGCCCGAGGGCGTTGATAGGATCCGGGCGTTCCTTCGCGAGCTGCTCTTCAACGGATCCGTGCTGGAGTACAATGGCGACCAATGCTGGTACGACGTGCACTCCGTGATTCCCGGGATTCAGGCCTTCAAGGATGCCACCGACGCGCTCGGAAAACCCGACAACTCCAAGTGAAGTGTTGGGGGAGCGCCAGTCCCGCCAGCGCGATGAGCTGCGCGCCCTTTGCCTGGCCCTGGCCGAGGGTGAGGGGTTCCGCCTCGTCCTGGCGACCTATCGCGACCGTGGGGTTCGTGATCGTCTGCTAGAGGAAGTGCGCTTCGATCTCGAGCGGCGCATGGTACACATGACGAAGGTCGACCTGAGCGACCTGCGGGGTGCGCTTGACCTGCTTGAAACGCTTCGCCAGCACGTCAACGCCGGCGCACCGCCGCCGGGGGAGGGATGGCGTCAGGCGCTTGTCGTGACGGGGTTGGAGGTCTTCCTCGACTACGAGCACGCGGAGCGTGTCGGAAAGAGCGCCCTGCGACAAGCCAATCTTCAGCGCGAGGCCCTTGCCAAACAGATTCCCGTGCCGGTGGTCTTCTGGCTCATGCCGGTGGCGACCGGGCTGTTCGCACAAGAGGCGCCGGATCTGTGGCACTGGCGCGTTGCCACGTTCGATTTCAGCGAGGCGACCGTCGGCGACATTCATAGGGCGGACTTGCCGCTGTCCCCACCCTTCGAGGACTTCCGGGCTAAGCAGGTTGGTGAGCAACGAGAGAGTATTGCTGCGTTGCGGGACCGCCTACTGGAACTCGACCACGCAATATCCCCTGGCGCGCGACGCCCGAGGGAGGACGCGGAGCGGGGTACACTTCTCGTTGAAGTAGGCCTTGCTTACGCGGCCGCAGGGCTGCGAGAGGAAGCGCTGAAGGCCACGCAGGAGGCCGTCAACGTCTACCGCGATCTCGCGCGTGAACGCCCAGAGTCATTCCTGCCCGGTCTCGCCATGAGCCTCAACAACCTCGGAGCCAGGCTCAGCGAGGTCGGGCGACGAGAGGATGCTCTTGTCGCCACGAAGGAGGCTGTCGACGTACATCGAGAACTTGCGCGACACCGTCGTGATGTCTTCCTGCCCGGTCTCGCCATGAGTCTCAACAACCTCGGGGGCGTACTCAGTAACCTTGGGCAGCGTGAGGACGCCCTCAACGCCACTCAGGAATCCCTCGACATCAGGCGCGAACTCGTGCGGCAGCGTCCTGAGGGCTCGCTCCCCGGGCTCGGCGACAGCCTCAGCAATCTCGGCGTCATGCTGAGAGAACTCGGCCGACGAGAGGACGCCCTCAAGGCTGCGCAAGAGGCCGTCGACGTTTACCGAGATCTGGCGCGACAACACCCTGAGGCTTTCCTGCCCGGCCTTGGCGCCAGCCTCAATAACCTCGGCGTCATGCTAGGCGAACTCGGGCGACCTGAGGATGCCCTCAACGCCACGCAGGAGGCCGTTGACATCAGACGCGAACTCTCCCGTCAACGGCCTGACGCATTCCTTCCCGACCTCGCTATGAGCCTCAGCAACCTCGGGAGCAGGCTCAGCGACCTCGGACGACGCGAGGACGCCCTCAACGCCACGCAGGAGGCCGTTGACATCAGACGCGAACTCTCCCGTCAACGCCGTGACGCCTTCCTTCCCGACCTCGCCACGAGCCTCAACAACGTCGGGAATAGGCTCGGCGATCTCGGGCGATACGGAGACGCCCTCAACGCCACGCAGGAAGCCGTTGATATCAGACGTGAACTCGTGCGACAAAGCTCTTATGCCTTCCTTCCCGACCTAGGCAACAGTCTCCACGACCTTGGGGCTCGCCTCGGCGATCTCGGGCGACACGAAGACGCCCTCAACGCCACGCAGGAAGCCGTCGACATCAGACGCGAACTCGTGCGGCAATGCCCTGACGCCTTTCTCCCCGACCTCGCTATGAGCCTCAACAGTCTCGGAATCAGGCTCAACACAGTCGGTCGACGCGAGCAAGCACTCAACGCTGTCCAGGAGGCCGTCCGCGCCTACCACGACCTCGCGCGACAACGCCCCGATACCTTCTTGCCAGACTTGGCCATGAGCCTGAACAACCTCGGAAACATGCTCGCCGAACTCGGTCAACCCGAGGACGCGCTGACTGTCGCGCAGGAGGCCGTCGACGTATTCCGAGATCTCTCGCATCAACGTCCCGATGCCTTCCTACCCAACCTGGCCGGGAGCCTCAACAACGTCGGGCTCAGGCTCAGCGAGCTCGGTCGGCGTGAAAACGCGCTGAGGGCGGCGCGAGAGGCGGTGGAGATCTACGGGCGGCTTGTCGAGAGGCTGCCGGCGGCGTTTCTGCGGAACTACAAGATCAGCCTCGGGGGGCTGGCGAAGCGTTTGCAGGAGAATGGGCAATCGCCTGAGACCGACGCGACGATGCGGCAAGCGGTTGAGCGGCTTCAGAAGTTGGGCGTCAAGCCGGGGGGGTAGGAGGGTGTTGTTGCGTCGTGCGGCGGGGGCTCAATGTGCAGGGCGGCTCACTGGCCTTCGGGCGGCTGGAGGCTGTCGAGGTAGCTTTGGAGGATGACTTGGGCGGCGATTTGGTCTCGGCGTTTTTTTCGTTTGGCGGGGGATAGGCCGGTTTGGTCGAGGAGCTGGTCGGCGGCGAAGGAGCTGAGGCGCTCGTCCCAGAGCTCGACGGTGCGGGCGGTGGATCCGGCGCGGAGGCCGTCGGCGAAGGCTCGGCTGAGCTTGGCCTGCGGGCCCTCGGAGCCGTCCATGTTGAGGGGCAGGCCGACGACGAAGATCTCGACCCGCTCGCGGTCGGCGACGTCGATGACGTTGAGGGCGTCGGTGCAGGGGCTGCCGGTGCTGGGGAGGGTGGCCAGGGGGGAGGCGAGGGTGGCCATCTCGTCGCTGACGGCCAGGCCGATGCGCCGCTTTCCGTAGTCGATGCCGAGGTACCTGGGCACGGGTTAGGTCCCCCCTACTTCTGGTGGGGTGGGGGAGAGGTTTGCACGCCACGCGCACCGCATTAACCCTGATGGAATTCGTGTTGCCCACTGCTGAAGCGATGGGGCACGCGCGCGGGGGCGGGGGAATTCGTGGTCCCCACCGCTGAAGCGATGGGGCACCCGCGCGGTCGTTGGACACGGGCAAGATGCCCGTGCTACGAGGGGGGGGGCGTCTTCTGTTCTTGGCAGGCTGGAAGCCTGCGTTACGGGGGTCACGTGTATTGCTCTCCGTGGCGGTCCTTGAGCAGGCCGACCATGTCTTTGATTTGCTGGGCGGACTCCTTGGTGCAGATGAGCGTGGCGTCGTCGCTTCGGATGACGACGAGGTCTTTGACGCCGATTAGGGCGATGAGGTGGTCGTCCTCGGCGACGACGACGTTGTCGCTCGCGTCGAGGGTGACGGTCCGGTTGGCCACGAGGACGTTGCCGTCGCTGTCGGCGTCGAAGATGTCGCCCATGGACGTCCACGATCCGACGTCGAGCCAGCGGCAGTCCATCTCGACGACGGCGACCTTTCGGGCCTTCTGCATGACGGCGTAGTCGATGCTGATCTTCTCGAGCGTGGGGTAGATCCGCTCGACGTCTCGGAGGCCGTCGGGGGTGTCCCATGCGTCGGCCATCTCGATGAGCTTGGCGTGGCTGTCGGGCAGGTTCCGCTTCAGCTCGTCGAGGATGGTTTGCGTCCGCCAGACGAACATGCCGCTGTTCCAGTAGTACTGGCCGGAGGCGACGTATTCGGCGGCGGTGTCGGCGTCGGGCTTCTCGACGAACTGCTGGACGCCGTACACGCCGTCGGCGACGGAGGCGCCGCGGTGGACGTATCCGTAGCCGGTGTGGGCCGAGACGGGGCGGATGCCGAAGGTCACGAGGGCGTCGGGCGTTTGGGCGACGTGGGCGTAGGCCTTGTCGAGCGCGGCGCGGAACCGGTCGACGGGCTCGATGATGTGGTCGGCGGTGAAGATGCCCATGCTCGCGCCGGGGTCGCGTTTGTCGAGGAGGGCGGCGGCCATACCGACGGCGTTGGCGGTGTCGCGTCCGACGGGCTCGCCCATGAGGTTCCTGGCCGGCAGCTCGGGCAGGTCGTCGGCGACCATGGGCAGGTGGGCGGCGGTGGTGATGACGTAGATCTGCCGCGGCTCGAACCGCGCGGCGAGTCGTTCGTAGGTCCGGCGGAGGAGCGACTTGCCCTCGAAGAGGCGGAGCAACTGTTTCGGCCTGAGGTTTCTAGACAGCGGCCAGAGCCTCGTGCCCGCGCCGCCCGCCATGATGACTGCGTGTTCCATCCGGCAGCTAGCCTCCATAAGCAAATACGAGCACCGGCAGGACCAGCGCCACGAAGAGGACGGTGTTGACGACGAACATCGCCGTGGCCAGCCGCATGTTGAGCCGATAGAGGTTGGCCACGACCGTGACGAACAGGGCCACGGGCGCCGTCGATTGTATGATGAGCACCTCCCGCTGCAAGCCCGGGATCCGGATACCCACGACGCCGGCCACGGCGATCCACATCAGCGCGAGCATCGGCGAGATCAGGAACTTGATGACGGCGAGCGAGACGTGGAGGCTCTTGGCCTCGGCGATCCGGCTGACGTGGAGCGTGAGCCCGATGACGAAGAACATCGCCGCGGTAGTGATGATGACCAGGATATCGACGATGTGGGACTGGTCGACGATCTCGGGGCGGGGCACGCCGGCCAGGTTGAGCGCCAGGCCGACGAGGGTGCCGAGGAGGGAGAGGCATCGGACGTCGAAGAGGTTTCGGGCGATGAGCCGGAGCGAGAGGCGCGTGCCGCGGTCGGTGAAGGTCTCGGCCAGGGGGAAGAACCCGGCGAACATGAGGACGCTCCAGGCGAAGATGTAGATGATGGCGTAAGCGAGGGCCTGCTCTCCGCCGAGGCAGAAGCAGATGAAGCCGCCCATGGTGAAGCCGATGTTGCTGTGCGCGGCGGAGTAGCTGAATACGCCGAGCTCGGGGCGATCGAGCCGGTGGAGCCGGCCGACGAGCAGGCCCACGATGAAGCAGGACAGCGTGAGCAGGATGCACTGGGTGGGCACCCAGAAGTCCTCGACGTTCAGCGGCAGGATCCAGACGGGCAGCATGGAGGCGATGGGGTAGCCGCCGATCATGGTGACCATGTGGATCTTGCGGCTGACGGACTCCATGACCCAGCCGCGTCGGCGGGCGACGTAGCCGACGAGCGACGAGACGGCGATGACGCCGAGCATGACGATGAACTTGATGGTCGGAGGGCTTGGCATCAGGCGCTAGCGGCGTCGGCGGGTCTCTGGTGGATCACGGCACGTACCTCTCGAAAGTCGTGAGTATCATAGCGGAAAGTCGGGTTGGTGCGAAGCGGGGGGATGACTGTTCGGCGTGGGCTTGTGCGGGGGATGAGGCACGGGGCCGCGGAACGCCGCACTGATTCAGAACGGTGCATCCCGCTAGCCCGTGGCTCGTTCGGCCGGAATAGTCTTTACGCGCGGACCCATGCCACCCGCGACGAGACCATATATCCAAACAGGGCGCTAGCGTTTGGCGGGGGTCTTCTTGTCCGCTTGGGGCGTGATGCGGAGCTTCATGCCGGGGCGGAGCGATTCGGGATCGGCGCAGACCGATTTGTTCATGGCGTGGAGCTCTCGCCATCGGCCGCCGTTGCCCCAGACCTCGCGGGCGATCGAGTAGAAGCTGTCGTTTGCCTTGACGATGTAGAACTTCTCCTCGGGCGCCTTCTTGGCGGGCTCGGGTCTCTCGGTCGATTCCTTCTTGGGCTTGTCGGGCCGGGTCGCTGCCGCGGTCTTGTTGGCGTCCGATTCCTTCTTCGGGTTGATCAGCTCGCTCATCGGGGGGATTCGCAGCTTGGCGCCCACTTTCAGGAGTCGGGCCTCCTTGACCTGGGGATTGGCCTTGAGCAGGAGTTCGGCGAATCGCTGGCTGCCGTAGTACTTCTCGGCGAGGATCGCGAAGGAGTCGTTCGCCTTGACCTCGTGGAATCGCTCCTTGGGTTCTTCCGGCTTCTTCTTCTCGGGGATCTCGATAACCGGTTTTGGCCTGGGCGTGTCGCCGAAGCGATCGGCCGGCAGGGACGTCGGCTTGGCTTTCTTGAAGTCCGGGAGGATGGGCAGCGGCTCGGGTTTCGGCTTGGGCTTCGGGGTAACGGGGACCGCGAGTTCCTGCTCGGATGCCTTGTCGTTGTCGGACTCTTGTCGCTCGGCCTTCTTGGGCAGCTCCGTGCCGGGCGGTGTGATCAGGGGGAGTCCGGATTTCGTCTTGGTCCCGCTCTTTGAGGGCTTGAGGATGTCGTCGACGCTGAGTCGTCGGTTCGCGCCGGCCTGGGCCAGGAGCGACGGCGACGTGGTGGTTCTTGCGGCGCCATTGGTGGTCGGGGCGGGTCGCGTTCTTCGAGG
Source organism: Phycisphaerae bacterium (assembly GCA_016927755.1). Classification (GTDB taxonomy): domain Bacteria; phylum Planctomycetota; class Phycisphaerae; order UBA1845; family JAFGLZ01; genus JAFGLZ01. Next base: position 3,854 of record JAFGLZ010000269.1, on the reverse strand, counting down.
CCTGGGGGTGTCGGTTCGGGGTTTGGGCTTCTTGGCGCCCGGAGTCTCCTGCGCCTTGTGTACGCTGATGAGCGGCGGCGGCAGCGGGGAGCCGTCGTCGCCGACGCCGGCGCGCTGAGAGGCCAGGTTGGCGTCGACCAGCCTGAGCGGTTTGCCGCCCTCTTCCGGCTGGAGGAAGTACCAGCTCATGCCCGCCAGTACCAGCAACCCCAGGACGATACCGAATTTTACGTCCGTTCGCATGGGTGTTCCTCGCTCGGTTGCGCTGCATCCGGGCGAACTCAAAGCGCGCACCAGCCGGGAGCAGGCCCGGCTAGTCGCCGTGTGGGCAACGACTTCGGGGCCAGGATGCTCCCATCATGATAGCATCGGCGAAGTTTAGGTCAACATTCAGGCGAAGTTCATGTGGTTGGGGATCGGATTGATCGTGCTCTCGGGCGGACCGACGGTGCGGTTGGCCGAACTCCGGCGCGGGGGATATAATCGCGCCCTTTCTCGCGTGCTGGCGAGGCAGTGGAGGTATCGTTCGTGCGTCCGAGAAGTGACATTGTCGTTTTGACGCGATTCTTGGCGGTCTTGCCGTTGGTGGTCGGGTTGGTGGCCCGGGCGGAGGAGCCCCAGGCGGCACCCGCGAGCCAGCCCAGCCTGAACGAATACACCATTCACGTGATGCCGCAGTCGCACATGGACCCGGTGTGGCGGTGGCGGCTTTACGAGGGCTACGACCTGGTCCACGACACGTTCGCCCAGGCGATCCGGTTCGTGGACGAGCGGGAGAGCTTCATCTTCAACCAGAGCTCTGCCTGGATGTTCGAGCTGATCGAACGGACGGACCCCGAGCTGTTCGCCAAGATCGATAAGGCGGTTCGGGCGGGGCGGTGGTGCGTCGTCGGCGGGAGCTGGGTCGAGGCAGATCAGAACCTGACCGGCGGCGAGGCGATGGTTCGGCAGTACCTTTACGGGCAGCGCTACTTCCGAGACAAGTTCGGCGTGCAGGCCACCGTCGGGTGGAACGTGGACTCGTTCGGCCACGCATGGTCGCTGCCGCAGATCATGCGGAAGTCTGGGATCGACTCGAACGTCATCACGCGGTGTGGGCCGGGCAAGATCATCTACACGTGGCAGGGTCCGGACGGCTCGGGCGTGACGTGCGTGGACGTCCGGGCGCTGATCAACATCGCGGGGAAGGCGTTCAAGGGCATCAAGAGCCCGGCGCAGATCTTCGGGATGGCCCCGCGTCTCCGTCAGGTGCTGGATGAGATCGGGCTGAAGCACCTGTGCGCCGCGACGGTCGTGGGCGACCACGGCGGCGGGCCGACGCGGCAGGAGCTGGGCATTCTCGACGCCGTCGGGCAGATGAAGAACATGCCGAAGGTGGTGATAGACCGGGCGGACCGCGCGTTCAAGGCGATGACGGAGTCTGCCGGCGAGCTTCCGGTGTATCGCGATCAGCAGAACTACACGTACGAGGGCTGCTATTCGAGCCAGATGGAGGTTAAGCGGCGGAACCGGATGGACGAGCAGTGGCTGGCGACGGCCGAGAAGGCGTGCGCGCTGGCGGGCGTGTTCGCCTCGGCGGAGTATCCGGCGGAAGCGCTGCGGCAGGCCTGGCGGCACGTCCTGTTCAACCAGTTTCACGACATCCTGCCGGGTTCGAGCATCCGGCGGGTCTATGAAGACGTGGACGTGACGTACGATCAGGCCGAAGCGGCGCTTCAGGACATCACGGAATCGGCGCTATCGGGTCTGACCCGGGCGCTGGCCACGAAAGGGGAGGGACAGGCACTGGTGGTCTACAACCCGCTCTCGTGGAAGCGATCGGACCTGGCGTGGGTGATCCTTGACTACCAGACCGTACCGACGACGGTGCGGGTCCGGGACGCCGAGGGGCGGGTCGTTGCGGGTCAGGTCGTCAGCCACATGAAGATCTACGAGTCGTTCGAGCGGTGCAAGATCGTGTTCGTGGCGAGGGACGTACCGCCGGTGGGCGCGCGGGTCTACTGGCTCGAGGCGCTGAGCAAATCGGGGCGGTCGATGCGGGCGCTGGACGACTTCTCGGTGCCGATCACGGAGGAGCTGTACAAGGCGTATCGGGAGAAGGGGACGTACTGGAGGGAGTCGCCGCCCGCCAAGGCCGCCGAGGGCGCGACGCTACGGGCGGATAAGGCGGGGCTCGAGAGCGATCTCTACCGCGTCACGCTCGACGAGAAGACGGGGCACGTGACGGGGCTGGTCGAGAAGCGGTCCGATCGGCAGCTCGTGCCGGAGGGTCAGGCGGGGAACCGGCTGGAGCTGATCGCCGAGGGCGGCGGCAGCGACGCGTGGGAGCTTCGGCTGACCGACAACGTGGTCGTCCTGGACGCGCCGACGGACGTCAAGGTCGTGGCCAACGGCCCGGTCCAGGCGGTCGTGCAGGTGTCGTACGCTCGCGGCGGGTCGATCTTCGAGCAGCGGATCGCGCTGTACGACGGGATCGATCGAATCGACATGACGAACCAGACGGAGTGGCGCGAGCGGCAGACGGCGCTCAAGGTTCGCTGGCCGGTGGCGGTGGCGGCGAAGGAGGCGACCTGGGAGATTCCGTATGCGTGGATCCGCAAGCCGGTGGGTCGGCAGGAGGTGCCCGCGCAGCGGTGGCTCGATCTGTCGGACGAGCGGTACGGGTTGAGCATGCTCAACGACGGGCGCTACGGGCACGACACCAAGGACGGGACGATCGGGATCACGCTGCTGCGGAGCACGACCTCGCCCGACCCGGTGGCGGACGTCGGCCAGCACGCGGTGACGTACTCACTCTGGCCGCACGCGGGCGGGTTGGACCCGGCCCAGACGGTGCGGCGCGCTGCGGAGCTAAACGCGCCGCTGATGACGCGTGCGGTCGAGGCCCGGGAGGGCGAGCGGACGTCGATCTCGCTGCTCGAGGTCGACGCGGCCGGCGCGATCGTCTCGGCCTGCAAGCGGGCATATGACGGCAAGGGCTGGGTGATCCGCGTGTGGGAGACGTCGGGCAAGGCGATGCCGGTGACGGTGACGTTCTGCCGGGCGATCAAGACGGCCCAGGAGACGAATCTGCTGGAGGATCGGGTTGGGGCGGCGGTCACGAGCGGGGCGGCGCTGACGTTCAAGCTCGCGCCGCATGAGATCAAGACGTTTCGGGTGGAGCTGTAGGGGGGCGATTGGAGAGTGGCCGGAGATTCGTCCGTGTGACGACTCAAGCCGTCACTTACGGGATGGTGCCCTGTTTGGCTACACTGTAGCCAAGGATGAATCGCTGGGCTGTGGTGTGCTGAGGCGCGACGCCTGGGGCTTCATCCGCGGGTATCACGAATTCGAGTTCCCCACCTCTGAAGAGGTGGGCCACCCGGCTTCTGATCGCTGATGAATGGGGATTGCGTGATGACGACCACCGAGGTAGATCTGAAGACGTACGTGGAGACGCTCGCCAAGAACGCGCTGCATGCCAGCCGGTCGCTGGCGACGCTGTCGGGCAAGGCGCGAAACGACGCGCTGCTGGCGATGGCGAGGGTCATGCGCGAGCAGGGCGGTCGGATCGTCGAGGCCAACGGCAAGGATCTCGCCGCGGCCAGGCAGAACAAGCTGACGGACGCGATGATCGACCGGCTGACGCTCGATGAGGCCCGGGTGGACAAGATGGCGCGGGCGGTCGAGGAGGTAGCGGCCCAGCCGGACCCGGTGGGCGAGACGATCTCGGCGTACAACACGCCGTCGGGGCTTCGCGTGGAGAAGCGGCGGGTGCCGATCGGCGTGGTGGCGATCATCTACGAGTCTCGGCCGAACGTCACGAGCGACGCGGCGAGCCTCTGCATCAAGAGCGGCAACGCGGTGATTCTGCG
>JAFGLZ010000268.1 GCA_016927755.1 Phycisphaerae bacterium | reverse complement strand
GTCCCACTGGATCTGGCCGCCGAGCTTCTTGAGGGCGTAGCCGACTTCTCGGGTGTAGTCGCCGTAGACGATCTGGGTGTGGAAGCCTTCCATTTCGCGGAGGAGGCGCTTCCAGTCGCCGTCGATGAGAATCTCCATTTGCGAGCGGCATGCGGGGTAGGACGGCGCGGCGATGATCTTGCCTCGGAAGCCCCGCCACTTGGTGCAGACGAGGTTGGGGACGACGGCGGTGACGACCTGGTCTTTGGTGTAGTGGGTCTTGCAGGCCGCGCCGTAGTCGGACTCGTAGTGGGTCATGATCGTGGCGGGCTCGAAGTCGCGGCCGTTCATGCGGCGGGGGCCCTGGCAATGGGCGACGAAGAACACGCCGGCGTGGGGATAGTGCGAGTTGCACACGAAAGTCGGGCGGGTGGCGATCCAGCGGAGCAGGACGCCGGGCATCGTGTGCGAGAGATCGGTGTGGCAATAGGCGGTGTAGCCCTCGTCGTTGGCGAGGCTGAGCACGAAGCAGGCGGGGGTGTCGAGCATGGCGATCTGGCCGTGGCCCATGCACTGGGCGAAGCCGAAGTTGGTCGCGCCGGTCTCTTGCAGTAGCTGCCGGCAGACGTGCAGGGCCATGTAGGAGTTGAAGACGAACTTGCGGTTCGTCTCGAGCTTGACGTTGGGCATGCTCAGGAGCGCGGCGGTCTGCGCTTCGACCTGCTTGGCGGTCTGCGCGTCCGTGCGGGCTGCGGCGAGGCGCTTGGCGAACTCCTCGTCGGTGACGTTGACGAAGTCGTAGCCCCAGAGCTCCTTGGCCACGCGGGGGCCGTTCTCTTGCGCCTCGCGACTGTAGGCGCACAATCCGCCGATGGTCAGCATCTTCGTGCCCTTGGCGTTCTTCAGGCCGTACATGGCCCGCAAGCGCCATAGCAGCTCGTCGTAACTGTCGACGACCACATCGTCGGTGTCGAATCCCTTCAGTGCGAGCTGGTCGCCGCCTTGTCGCAGGAAGCGCCAGTGGGCGATTTCGAAGCCCAGGTAGAAGGGCCCGGAGCGGTGGCGCACGAACATGAGCATCGGGGTCTTCAGCGTCCATTGGGTACACGACCCGGCCGCGTAGACGATACACAGGTCGGTATCTTCGACGGGGACCTGTTGGAGCTTGGCTTGCGAGTCGAGCACCTGGACGGGCTGCACTTGGACGGGGAAGTCGGCTTTCTGCTTCAACTGGTCGAGTTCCTTTTCGATGCGAGCGGCCTCGGCCCGGGCGGCTTCCTGCGTGTGGATGGCACCGTAGCCGCGCCAGGAGGTCTTCTCTCCACGTCGTGGGACGTCGAAGACCAGGATCGGCTTGATGCGGAGCGCGGCGCCTCGGGGGAAAGGCTGTTCGGCGGGCACCGCATCGGCGGTCGCTCCACAGACGCTGGCCGCGGCCATGTTGAGGCCCCCTATCGCCATGCTTGCAGCACCCGTGCCTTGCAGAAATCTCCGGCGCGACAGGCCGGTCGTATGCTCCAACCGTGAACTTCCACAGCAGCCTCCGCAAGACTGTCGGTTGGCGACGTTCGGTTCGTTGCGATCGCGTTGGTTGTCCATGGTCGGTCCCCTTTCCTCGGCTTGAGATATGACTGAGAGTCTTGACCCTTCACGGTGGGAAAGCCTCTTCATCGTGGGCACCGCGGCCCCACGGTAACGATGCGATGGACCTGAGCTTCGTCGCGGGCGCTGGCGCTGTCAATCCCCAATCGATTCCGCCCCACATGCCTGGAGTCGTTGGTACGCCAAGTATGACGGTCATTATGACGCCTTTACATGACAAAATGACAAGTGTACTTGACATGACCGGGGTTTCGGGCTAGTATGGGGGGGTAGGAGGTGGATGTGATGCGAAACTCACGTCTCTGCAACCGCCTGAAGGTCGCGCGTGCGGAGAAGGATCTTTCCCAGGAACAGCTTGCTTCGTTGGTCGGCGTGACCCGGCAGACGATCAGCTCGATTGAGACGGGGCAGTACAACCCGTCGGCGTTGCTCGCCCTGCTCCTAGCGCAACGACTGGGCAAGCGGGTCGAGGAGCTGTTCTTTCTGGAGGACAAGTCATGAGTTCCCCCCAATCGGTGGTACGGGATGAGCGGACGGTGGCAGTGGAGAATGCCAGCTATCGCTGGCCGTACATCTTGCTCACGTACGCACTCCTGATTGACGTGGTGTACCGGGGTCTGGTTCGTCACGAGGCTGCTTGGGACTTGATGGCCTTGGTCATTGTGGGATCGGCCGTCTGTACGATGTACCAGGCCCGGCAGAAGACACTCCCCCCCGGCTGGGTAAAGGGGGGGGTGCTCATCGCCTGTTTTGGAGGCGTCATCGCGGCCGCTGTCGCGGTCGTTCTTGCAGTGACTCACACCATGTGAATCTCGGTTCGTTCGTCTCGATCCCTCAGATCGGCGCTGCTTCCGCAAGGGCGGAATACCTTGCGTCATCGTGGCACATGTGACTGTCCCCGGTTTCGCGCGGTGAGGGGGAGCTTGACTTGTCCGGAGCGAGGATCGAGACTCGCGGGCAGGCCGATCAGGCGGATCGGTCGGGTTGCCCGGACCGGAACGGCAGGGCCGTTGGCGCGCCCCGGGTTCAACAAACCATTCCTGATCGAAGGGAGGAATCGGATGTCACGTGTACTGCTCGGGTGTGTTGTATCGGTGGCGTTGGTGGCCTCGGTTATCACGGTTGCCATCGCCGCGGAGGGGTCGACAACCGGGACGGTGGCGCCGGGGGGTTCCAAGAATCGGGCCGCGTGGATGGCCCAGGGCACGTATGGCGTCATGACGCATTATCTCATCACGCCGAAGGGGAATACGCCGGAGGAGAAGACCGCGTATCTGAACCGCGTCGTGGACGCCTTCGACCTGGATCACTACGTACGGCAGTTTCAGGAGACCGGGGCCGACTGGCTGATCTTCACGCTGGGACAATGCACGGGCTACCTGTGCAGCCCAAACCCGTACCTCGACGGCAAGGCCCCGGGCCGAACGCCGCGCCGCGATCTGGCACTCGAGATCGCCAACCGGCTCGAGCCGCTGGGCAAGCGGCTGATCCTGTATATTCCGTCGGAGCAGGCCGCCGACCCGGCCCTCAAAGAGATCTTTGAGTACGCCAAGGCAGGGCATGAGGATCGCTACTTCGAGTTCTTGCGGCAGTATTCGGTGAAGTTCGGCAAGCTCCATCACGGCTGGTGGTTCGATAGCTGCGGCCCGCACCCCGACGAGTACTGGAACAGGTATCTGGCGGCCGTTCGGGCCGGGAACCCGGACGCGGCCGTTGCCTTCAGCGGCGCCGAGTTTTGCTGCGGCGGGCCGATCAACCCGGTGTGCAAGCTCGCGGACTACCACGCGGGGGAGATTCACCTGCTGGAAGACGGCAAGATTCGGCGCGACTTCCTCCCACCGGGCGGCGACATCATCGTGACTCCCGAGCGGATGCTGCGGAAGCGCGGGCAGGAGGCGCGGTACTACCTGCCCGACGGGCCCATGATCGACGGCATGCAATGGCACTGCCTGCTGCCGATCGATCTGACGTTCAACCCCGCGATCCCCAACCAGTTCTGCCATTACACGGACAAGGAGCTGTTCGAGTTTGTCCGCCGGATCAAGGGCGTCGGCGGGGCGATCACGATCAACGTTCCGATCGACATCGAGAACGGTCACATCCCGGAAGACACGCACAGCCAGCTCGTGCGCCTCAGGAAGGCGCTGTTTCCCAAGTAACAGCGGGAGAATGCCGGCTTGGGGGGATGATCGGGCAGTCGCGAATGGTCTGGAGCTGAAGAACTCCTGAGTCCGCAGGAATGGAGGGCGAAGTCTCCGGTTGTCTGCCTCCCGGTGCAGATCGGGTCGGCAGGTCCTACCCCGTGTGTGCTTTCAGATCTGTGTCGACGTGGGTAAGCTGAGACCAGGAGGTCATTCCATGAACCGGAAGAGCATATGCGCGTTGATCTGTCTGTCGGTTGCCGGCTGCCTTGAACCGGAAACCTACGAGTTCGATTTCGGTCAGGAGCCGGGGTTCGAGTGGGACGGGAAGGTGAGGGTCACCAAGAGGCCGGAGTGGCACTTGGGCCCGTTTCTGATCATCGATCAGTACTGGACCGTGGACCGTATCGAGTTCGGCTCCCGGGACGGTCGAATCGCCATCGTCGACACTCGCGGGTCCGGCGCGGGCGCGACGGTGGACCCGAACCTG
>JAFGLZ010000267.1 GCA_016927755.1 Phycisphaerae bacterium | reverse complement strand
TACATGTACGGAATGACCGACAGCGCGGTGGCGTCGGCGACGTATACGGCGACCGGCATCACGCTGGCGCTGCCCGGCGAGGTGACGATAGAGCTGGTGCTGATCCCCGCCGGGAGCTTCGAGATGGGGACGAACTGGACGGATGACGAATTTCTTCGGTTCTCGCGGCCGGTGCACACGGTCACCTTCGCCAAGGCGTTCTACATGGGCAAGACCGAGGTGACTCAGGCGCAGTACGAGGCCGTGATGGGAGCGAACCCGTCGGAGATGACCGGGCCGAATCGCCCGGTGGAGCGCGTGGACTGGTACAACGCGATGGCGTTTTGTGCGGCGTTGTCGGCGCACACAGGGCGTACGGTTCGTCTGCCGAGCGAGTCCGAGTGGGAATACGCCTGTAAGGCGGGCAGCGGCGATACGAAATGGTATTTCGGGAACGAGGAGGCACGGCTCACTGATTACGCATGGTATCCCGGAAACAACAGTCCTAACGGAACAAAGGACGTGGGCGGCAAACTGCCGAATGCGTGGGGGCTGTATGACATGTCGGGCAACGTCCAGGAGTTCTGCCTGGATTGGTGGAGCGACAGCTACGATCCCGACGGTGACGGGCTTGTGGACACCCCCACGGACGGGAGCGCCTGGACGACGGGGGATTCCACGTACCGCGTTGCGCGCGGGGGGTCGTGGGGGTTTTGGGACACCGACGTCATTCTCAGCCGCTCGGCGATGCGCGGCGGGCTTCCCCCGTCGGGCATGAACAACTTCACCGGGTTTCGGGTGGTTGTTTCCCCGGACTAGAGAACCACAAAGGTGGAGACGACCCACCTACGGCACTCCCGCGGCGGGCGGAGCCCGCCCTACGCGCTGAGGCACTCCAAGATGGAACGAAGCACGGGTCCGCGGAGCGCTGCGCTGATTCGGCGTGGTGCAGCTCGCTGGTCCGTTGGTTGTTCGGTGGGAGTGGTTTCGCTGTGCGGACCCATGCCACCCGCGACGACACTGCCTCACCGAAAGGGGCACCAGACCGGGTCGATCTCAAGGTAAGGAATGGGTATGGTGTCCCTCGATTGATGTGCCCCGATTGTGTCCCCCGATGATGTTCCTCGATTTCGGCTGGGGAGCGGGATGGGCGAGGAGTTCGACGCATGCGTGGTCAACTGGCGGCATCGTGGCTTGTCGTGTCATTGACGCTCGTTCCGGCGATGGGCGCGGAGCAGGCTTCTTCGAGACCGGCGGCTCGCGAGGTGTCGGGGAAGAGGCTGGGGACGATCTTCAACAACGACAGCAACAACATCATCTGGCACATGGGCGTTCACAAGAAGCCCATGACGCCTCAGGTCTATCAGGAGTACGTGTACCGGATCCTCGACCTCAAGCCCGGCGTGGTGGCTCAGTGCGTCGGGTTCCCGGAGGGGACTCTCTACCCCACGCAGGTCGGTACGAGCGTCGACAAGTATTGGGCAGAGGTCTGTCACAAGACCTGGCCAAAGGAGGATCAGTTCCAGTACGCCGCTCAGATCGAGGTGCTGAAGAGGCTGTTCGAGGCAGGGACCGATCCGCTGGCCTTGACGATCGAGGCGTGCCGCCGGCGGGGCGTGCCCGTTGTGGCCAGCTATCGGATGAACGCGGAAGACCTCTACGGGAACACGTGGATGCTGTCGGACTTCGGGCGCGCGCACCCCGAGTATCGCATTCCCGGGCGGGGCTGCCTGGACCCCGCCATCCCGGCGGTCTACGCGCATCGAATGAAGATCTTCAGGGAGGTGGCCGAGCGGTACGACATCGATGGAATCGAGCTCGATTTCCGGCGGTGGTACTTCATGGTCTCCGATCCGCTGAAGAACCACACGGTTCTGACGCGGATGGTGGCGGACACGCGGAAGATGCTCGACGAGGTGGCCAAGCGGAAGGGGAAGAAACGGCTGATGCTGGGCGCCCGCGTGAGCCCGATGCTGGAGGGCAAGTTCGATAAGGCGGAGTTCCCCGGCGCGTACTACGGGGAGCCGGAGAACCTGTCGTGCCGCAATCTGGGGCTCGATGTGAAGGCATGGATTCAGCAAGGATTGGTGGACTACATTTGCCCCTCGCTGTTCTCACCCATGGGGGTGCCGAGGGTCAAGGAGTTCGTCGGACTGGCCAGGGGCACCGACGTGGGGGTCTACCCGACGATCTCGTACGTGCCCGGTTGGGCGCACGACAGCGCACCGAACCGGCCCGTCGACGGGAACGAAGCGCGACGCCGTCATCGTGACGACATCTGCAAGGAGGCCTTGAAGTGCTATGAGGAGGGTGCGGACGGCATCGGCCTGTTCAATTGGTTTCCGCATCTGTCGCCGGCAGGCGGACAAGAAGATAGTGCGAGCGGGCAGAGGCCGCAGACATCCGAGGCGTACGGGCCTTCCGCCCGGGGGTTTGGGCGGGTGCTTCAGCTCATGATGCCCAAGCTGGCCAGCGCGCAATCGCTGCGCGAGTGCTTGGGCCGGGACCTTCCCGCGACGTCAGTGAGACCCACGACGTCGACGAGCACGACGACGTGGAAGCCGCACATCGTGCGCCAGCTCAACGGGGGTGACAGGCCGATTGGGCTTGGCGCGCGATTTCAGATCGTGACGGAGCGGTGGAACCGCGTGGTGGCGGTGCCGTACATCGTCTACATGCCCGAGCGGGACCGGCTGTTGATGCTGGTGAGCTGCGACTACCCGCATCATCCGATGGTCCTGCACAGCGACGATCGAGGCGCGACGTGGAGCGAGCCGCGCCCCGTGGGGCTCGACAATGACGGGAAGATCGTTGCGGCCTTGGGCACGAGTCTCGCGTACCTCGGCGACGGGAAGGTGATCTTCCATGGCGTGGGGCGATGGCTCAGCCAAGACTACGGCCAGACATGGGCGGCGCTCAGTCCCCGCGGCCCGACGCCCGACGGGAAGCCCTGGTACATCTGGGACCCGCCTCTGGCCAGCAGGGATGCCAAGACCGGCAAGGTGGTGGGGCTCGTGGAGACGGGATACACCTGGATTCGTCCGCCTGAGGTGAAGACGGCCCACCAGCAGGCGTACTTGCGTTGGAGCCGGGACGAGGGCAAGACCTGGGACCAGGGGATCAAGGTTCCGCAATGGGAGGCGGTGAGCGAAGTGGCCCTGATCCGCGCCGCCAACGGCGACCTGGTGGCGGCCTGCCGGACGGACATCCCCGCGAGGATGAAAGGGGAGACGCTCGACCACTATGAAGGGCTCGGCATCTCGCTGTCGAAGGACGGCGGGCGGACGTGGTCTCCGGTCAAGAAGCTCTATGACTGGGGTCGCCATCACCCGTCGTTCGTTCGCATGCCGAACAACGACCTCGTCATGACGTACGTGGTGCGGAAGGGATACGTCGAGACGGCGGATGGCTTCCCGCAGTTCGGCATCGAGGCCGTGATCAGCCGCGATCATGGTCAGACGTGGGACCTCGACCACCGGTACATCCTGCACCAATGGATCGGGCATCACAAGGGTGCCAACGCGTGGTGGCCCAGCAGCCAGGCGACATCGTCGGTGCTGCTGCCGGATGGGTCGATTCTGACGGTCTTCGGGACGGGCTATCGCTGTCAGGCTGATGCAAAGGGCATGTCGGCGCCGAGGGACGTGGGTCTGGTGCTGTGGTCGCTGAACGACGGGCCCGTGAACTCCGAGCGCAGGATCGGCGATGCGCCGTTTGACTCGGAGTCGCGGAACGTTTTCGATCCAAGCCGGTGATGCGCAGCCCAGGGCTCCGTCTGGGGGCTGGGGGGACTTTCATGCTTCGGCATGCATGGTGTCTGTCGTTTCCGCTATGTAGAATAAGGAGAGCAGGTGTGAGGGTATGAGGTCTGAAGGGGCCGTCGGACAAGGACGAGGTGCCCAATGAACGACTGGATTGTGGTGGACCCCAAGATCTGTTCGGGCAAGCCGACCATCCGCGGCACGCGGATCATGGTGAAGAACATCCTTGGCATGGTGGCCGGCGGGTACACACGGGACCGGATCATCCAGGCCTATCCCGAGTTGACGACGGACATGGTCCAAGCCGCACTGGAGTATGCCGCGCAGGTCATCGATGAGGAGCAGGTCATCGCCCACGGATGAGGCCCGATGGTAACCATTCTGCTCGATCAGAACATTTCGCGCGAGGTTGTCGACTGGCTATCCGGCGTTCGTCCTCCGTGGAGAATACTTCACGTCAAGGACCTTGGATTCGCGAGGGAACCGGACGAGGTGCTGTACGTCTGGGCGCAGCAGAACGGGGCGGTCATCGTTACGTTCGATGAGGATTTCGCCGATGCCCGGATGCGCCACCTCGGCCCCCACCATGGCATTATCCGCTTGAAGGTCTGGCCCACGACCGTTGAGAACACCCGTTCGGCCCTCGAGCGGCTGCTCCAGTCGGTTCCCGATGAGCAGTGGCTGGGCGCGCTCGTAATCATCGACAACCGGAAGATACGGATCCGTTAGGGGCGGGTGCGGTTTCGGTCCATTCCGTGCCCTCCGATCACGCACGACAGCCGATCGCAAGGCAATTCTTCCGTGGCCCCTGACGGGGCTCTGCGTCATGACGGGGAGCGTACCCAGGGCTCCCTATGGTCGCCCTGGGCTACATTTGAGCGCCCCCCGTTCGGGGGCTGAAGAGGAGACGTTTGTGGGGTTGGGCTGAAGGCCGCCGAGGATTCTTCCTACGATTGCGGAGACTTCAGCCGTCCCTACGGGACTGACTCGCGTGCGAACGGATCGGTTCCCAGGACTGAAGATCCTGGGCTATTTTCGCACGGTCCCTACGGGACCAAAGGCCTCCCTAGGGCCTCCACTACGGGACCTGAGGCGTGCATAGGGCCTGCACCACGGGACCAGGGGTGTTCGGCGCTCCGGACTTCAGGGCGGCGACGAACGGCGGCGGGGTGGGTTTCACGCGTCAGCGATAGGAGGATGGCGGGCGGAGCCCGCCCTACGCGAGGGCTGGGCTTGGGGGGGTGTTTCCCCTCTCGAGCGCCTCGGCTCGCGGGGACGCTCGCCCTCCCGAGGAGTCAGGCGGGTCGGCGCTGCCGGGCGGGGGGGATTCTTTTGGGAAAAATGGGGGGCATCCTGCACTATTGTGGTGACGGTTGTTGGTGGTTCCGCGGGTGAGGAGGCTGCGTGCCGCCGTCAGGGCCGACTTGGCGGAGGCGTCCGGTAGTCCCGCGGGTGAGGAGGCTGCGTGGTGACAGGGACAGACGGCGCGCTGGCCGGGGCGGCTCGGGGGGGCGATCGGGCGGCATTCGCCGAGCTGTACGATCGCCGGGCACGATTGATCCGCGCTGTCTGCTTCGAGGCAACGGGCGAGCTTCACTCGGCGGCGGATCTCACGCAAGAAGTCTTTCTGCGGGCGTACTCGAAGCTGGATTCCCTGCGCGAACCGGAGTGTTTCGCGGCGTGGCTGGTGGGCATCGCCCGCCAGGTCTGCCGCGAGTGGCGACGGGGGCGGATTCGTGACCGCCGGATGGGTTGTGCCTTGGCGGAGGGCATTCAGCCGGCGGCACGTCAGGACGAGGCGGACCCGCGTCTGGAGACGCTTCGGGAGGCGCTTGCCGAACTTCCCGAGCGTGAACGTCTGAGTCTGCAGGCGTTCTATCTGCAAGGCTTGGACGCCGAGCAGGCCCGCAGCGTGCTGGGTCTGCGGAAATCGACCTTCTATCGCGTGTTGGCCAGGGCACGAGAACGCCTCGCGGCGATTCATCGCCGGTTGGAGGTACGGTCATGAGCTGTCCGGATACCAGGACGTGGAACCTGCTGAGCATGGACCTGCTGGACGAGGACCGCGCGGCATCGCTCCGGCGACACTCTCTCGAGTGCGAGCGGTGCCGTACGGCACGGCAGGAGGCCTCGCGGGAACACGCCGACTTGCTTGATGCTCTCGAGGCGTTCGGCCGCGATCACGACCAGCGCCGCCAGGAGCTCATGGCCATGCTGCCCGAGCCGGCGGCATCGGCCGAGGGGGGATCGCACGCCGGGCCAGGGCGGGCGTGGATTGGAGGGATTGCGATGACGTTGCGACGACACAAGGCGCGGTGGGCGGCGGTCGCGCTAGCGCCGGCGGCGGGCATTCTGCTGGTGTTCCTGCTGATGGCGGGTGAGAAGAACGCGTTTGCGGACGTGCTGCGGGAGATGCGACAGGCGAGAACGATGACGTGTGATTTCGTCACGACGATAACCGTGTTGGAGGGCCGGTTGCCGGAGGAGCTCGCAAAGGAGCCCATGCGAGGGACGATGTCGATGTACTCCGACGGCGACACGCGCGCCCTGCTCTGCGCATATGAACAATGGGGCAGGAAGATGCGTTTCCTGTTGCTCGGGGATAGGGGCTACGTATGGGACGGCGAGACGGCGCGCGTCATCCAGTCCGGCGAGAAGAGTGAGCACTGGGCCACGGAGGATTGGCTGGGACGGCTGCTCGAGGTGAGCGAGTCTCCCGACCGCGAGCTTGGCGAGCAGGTGATCGAGGGTCGCCGCACGGTGGGCTTCGAGATCGCCGGCTGGAAGCTGGGATATGGGGCGCGCCCGATGAAGGGGAGCGCGGCGCCGGCCGACTCGGATCTGCGGCTCCGGGTTTGGGTGGACGTCGAGCGGAACCTGCCGATTCGCATGGAGGTCGAACAGGGGATGGTCATGCCGGACGTGACGGCGACGATGCACATCCGGTGGGACCACATGAAGTGGGACGTCGCGCTCGATGCCGAGGACTTCCGGCCACCGGCCGAGGAGGACATCGCAAAGGAAGCACCGATCCAGCTTCCGGCCGTTGATGAAGGCGCGTTTGTCGAGGGGATGCGGGCCTGGCTGGAGCTGAAGGACAAGGCCCGGGGCGGCGTGGATGCGATGAAGAAGAAGGCGCAAGAAAAGGGGGAGGAGGTTCCCGCGGAGGTGCGCGTCCTGTTCGATAGAGCCGCCTTGGATGCGGGTTACCCCGAGCGATTGGACATGTCGTGGCTCTCGGGCACGTTCGGCGCTCGGGCGGCGTTGGGCAAGCTGGCCGAGACGCTTTCGGCACTGAAGCCGATCCCCAAGGACGTCGACGAGGCGGAGCGCGTTCGGCTCAGGACGGCACGGGCGATGGAATCGGGCATGGCGACGGGTCGAGCAAGCGCCGAGGCGTCGGTGAAGGCGATGGCCGTTGCCGCGTTCTATCAGAAGCTGGCCAACGGGGGGCGCCATCCCGAGTACTTCGGGGCCACGGTGAGGCCGGGCGATTCGCAGGGGGTTCTCTTGAGATGGAAGCTCGACGACGGTGGGTATCGGGTGATCTACGGGGACCTGCGGGCGGAGACTGTGGGCGGTGTGGACTGACCGCGGAACGACTTGGAGACAGATCGCCGATCCAAGCGGATTCAGGTGCGTCGGTTCGTAGGGGTGGCTGGTCGGCCGGGCGAGGGATCAATCGCTCACGATCGGCAGCAATGGAGCGGGGTCGACCGGGGCAGCATTGCGTCCGTTCAGATGGGCGGGCGCGGTGCCTCGGGCGGCACGTTTATGGGCGATCGCCTTGTGCCGCCACGAGGACAAGCGGCGACGGCCACACGCGCGATTCGAGGCATGGCGCTATCGCTCAGAGGAGGTCAACTTCGAGGCAGGGAATGGGTATGGTGTCCCCCGATTGTGTCCCCCGATTGTGGTTTTGGGGGCTGGTGGTTTTGGTCGTATCGCGATGTCGCCGGAGATTGGACGGGGATCCGCGACGCGCAGGGCCGTTGGAGGGAGGACCTGGTTAGCGTCATACGGCAGAGGACCAGGTCAGCGAGTTCTCACTGATCGCATGGAAGGTTGAGAGACCGCCCGGAGAAGACCTGCCTGCCGTCACTTCGGGCCGGCGACGTGTCCGGTGTTGCCCCCTGCATGCGGGAACGATACTCTTGCCGGGGATAGCGCCGAGATCACTGTGGATACGCTCGGGGGGGCACACCATCCCCCTCATCACTGACGTCGTGTTGACCGGGCGTTTCGCAAGCAACGTACTGACGAGTTTCCAGGAGGAACCGGCTAATGCATGCGAAGAGAGGACGCATCTGCCTAATCGTCGCGCTGCTGGCCCCGATCGCTCGGGCACAATCCGACGCGGGTCAGTCCCCGGTTCGCCGTCCCATCATTGACGCGATTCTGACCGACAAGAGCAGCCATTTCTATCTGGACGTCAGAAACTACCCTCTCCGAGACAGGACGTTGCCGATCGGCGTGTTCGATTCGGGCACCGGCGGGCTGACGGTGATGGATGCCATCCTCACTTTCGACAAGCACGATAATCGCAGCCATTCTTTCACAGGAACCGGCGACGGCAAGCGTGATTTCGAGAAGGAGTGCTTTGTCTATCTTGGCGACAAGGCCAATATGCCCTACGGCAACTACCCGAAGGAAGACAAGACGGACCTGCTCAAGGAGCACATCCTCAAGGATGCGCAGTTCCTGCTGGGCAAGAGGTACTACCCGTCCGGAGACGCCCATGCGTGCAAGAGCGACAAGCGGCCCGTCAAGGCCATCGTCATCGCCTGCAACACCGCGACGGCATACGGGAAGAGCGACATCGAGAGCCTGCTGCGCGAGGCCGGGCTGGCGATCAAGGTAATCGGCGTGATTGACGCCGGCGTGGCGGGCGCGTTGGAGACGTTCGGGAAGGATGAAGACGGCAGTATCGGGATTCTTGCCACGGCGGGCACCGTGGCCTCGGGAGGCTACGTCAGAAGCGTCCGCGCGCAGCAAGCCGCTCGCGGCTACACCGGCGAGATCGCGGTTTTCCAGCAGGCCGGCGTCGGCCTGGCGGGCGCCATCGACGGATCGCCGGAGTACATCGACCCCGGCGCCCGCGTGCCCCGAAAGGAATACAGGGGCCCGGCCGAAACGCATCCCGATTGCCGGATCAACCGGGCTCTGTTGTCGCGATACGGTTTCGACTGGCAGGGCAATCGAATGCGCTTCGAGGGCCCCGCATCAGACCCGAGAAGCGTACAACTGAATTCCGTCGAGAACTACATTTCCTATCATCTGGTCTCGCTGCTGGAGCAGATGCGCAAGGGAGCCGGCGCGAAGAAACTCAAGGCGATCGTCTTGGGATGCACGCACTACCCCTTCTACGCGGCCGTGTTTCGCAGCAAGCTCCGCCAACTCCACGATCTCCGTGAAGATGGCCGGTACGTGTACCGCTCGCTGATGCAGGAACGCATTGCCTTGATCGATCCGGCACTGAATACGGCCAAGGCACTATACGTTCACCTTGTCGAGACGGGCTTGTTCAACGACGGCGACTCGAGCAACAGCGAGTTCTACATCAGCGTTCCGAACCGAGAGAACCAGGGCGCCAAGCTCGACGAAGCCGGGAACTTCACGTACGAATACAAGTATGGCAGGGATGCCGGCCGCGTGCAGGAATACGTCAAACGGGTGCCTTTCAGCAGGAAGACGCTCTCGGCCGATGTGCTCAGGCGACTGTCAAGAAAGGTCCCTCTGGTCTTCGAACTCATCCGGGGTTTCACGCGGACCAGCCCAAAAACGGCTTCGTTTGACGAGGATGAGAAGATCTAGCGCCGCTTTCGGTCAGACACTTTCGTGTACCGCAGGCATCCTTGCCTGCTTTCCGGGCAGGCTGGAAGCCTGCGTTACAGCAACACGAAACTCACTGAACGGAAGCGGCACCAGCGCGAACGTTGCCGTCGAGGCCGACGATGGCGCGTCTCTCAATCGATCAGCAGGTTGTAGCGCAGCGGCATGAATCCCTTCTTCGCGAGACGAGCGACGGCGTATTCGTTCTCCTTCACCCCTTTACGAACGGCTTCATACACCTTGACTCGCGTCTTGGCAGCGTCAGCGAATCCCTTGAACAACATGACGTGCCGGTCGTATCTGTTCAGGATATCTCCTGGCAGCAGGTCCTTGTAGCTGTCGAGCTCCACGCATAGGTCCGGCAGCGAGCGCGTCGTCCGCTTGTTCGGAAGTCTCCAGCAGCGCGACACGAATCCCGAGCAATCCACCCCCACGGCGGCGTCGCTCGGCTTGGGTCGCTTCTCGGGAGGCATCTCGCGTTCGCGTTTCCCCAGCACGCAGCCGGCGTACTTGCCGCCGGCGATTCCCCGATCGAATTCCTCGATGCTGCTGAAGCCCCCCCACTTGTATGGAACGCCGACGTTGATCCGCCCCTCCGCGGTCCAGCCGCCCGAAACGTGGGAGTCATCCGGGGTATCCAGCCTCTGGCCGGTGCCGTCCAACCCGTGGAAGACGTTGGCCCTTGTGGCCCGCCATTCGTGGCCTGCGTATCGCCGGGCAATCTGAAGGATTTCGTCTCTGCGGCCGGACGACGCACATCCCCCACAAAACGCCCCGAGCAGCAGTGCCGCGGCCAGGACTTCGCGGAACGATGGATAGGGTCGGATCATTTCGTTCTCGTCAGACGGAGCGAGGACACCGGATCATCGCCGCAGGGCAAGGGAAGAGGGGCAATCGGCCGCGTAGCTTGACGATCCCCCGAGCGATCCGAGTATGGTACTTCACGGAAGCGCCGAAATCGATCTCGTGGCGGCGGAAGTCCAGCGGTTTTGGCTTGACGGCGGTCACGGCCACGAACAGGGATTTCGAAACGCCAATCGCCATCAGCCGCCGTCCCTGTCGAATGCGCCGCCCTCGTCCGTGACGTAGCGGGTCACCTCAAGGCGCGCGACGCGTGCACGGTACTCCCTGGACCTACGGAGCAGCCACGAGTATCCTCCGTTTCGAGGAATCCGCGCCGTGGGGTGACGAACCGTTCGAGCCAGGACACACCGCGCCCCCACGTCATCCGCCGCGGCAACCGTCCCGGGTGGCGTCTCCGGCATGGACGGGAGTGACGTGGCTCCGTGGAAACAGAGAATCGAACCGCCGGGTCTTCCACACAAGGAGTGAGGCGCGTCCGATCAAAGCGCGACTGGGATGCAACGAGGGAGGACAGTGAAGATGCGAAGGAGAGAGGTATGGCTGTGCTGCGTGTGTTGGACCCTCGTAACGGGTCGTGTTCTGGGGGCGGAGGCGGCGGCGCCTCCGCTGGAGAAGGCGGGTTGGCGGCTGACGTTTCATGACGAGTTCGACCGTCCGCAGTTGAACGACATGTACTGGTACCCGGCGTATCGGTCGGGCCGGAAGGAGTACTTCAAGCGGATCGGCCACAAGAGCCGATGGGTGGATCACAACGCGCACTACGTGATCGAGGACGGGGTTCTGAAGCTGCGAATCGACGAGAAGCTGCCGTTTCGTCCGGACAAGGGCACGCCGTGCGTCAGTTGTATCCAGACGTCGGATCACCGTTTCGGGGCGACCACCAGGGAGTATCAGATTCTCGACAAGTTCGCGCAGAAGTACGGCTGGTTCGAGATTCGCTGCCGATGCCCGCGGGGCGAGGGGTTGCTGAGCGCGTTCTGGCTGCACCAACACGACCCGACCAAGCAGGAGTACACTCCGGAGGGGCGGCGGAAGAAGGTCGGCGACGGGGTGGTGGAGATCGACATCATCGAGCAGCAGGGACGGCATATCGGCGACGCGGGCAGCACCGTGGATCTCAACGTTCATTTCACCAAGGAGGCACACTACCGGCCCAAGGTTCCCATCGACATCTCCAAGGAATTCCATGTCTGGGCGATGGAGTGGCAGGAAGGACAGGTCGACTGGTACCTGGACGGCAAGGTCGTCAAGACCTACAAGGGCCCCACGCCGCAGGAGAAGATGTTCGTGCTGATGGCGCTCTTTCAGTACTCGGGCTGGATCGGGCAGATCGATCCGAAGATGACGTACCCGAGCGACTTCGAGATCGACTACGTTCGAGTCTATGCGCGGGATAGGGAGTAGGCGGCCGGCCCCCGAATCGCAAGTTCACCCACCTTAAACATCACGATCGCTGGGCTCGGCGCGCATTGCTTGGGGTGTCCTCAACGGGTATAATGGGAGCATGTTAAGAGGCAATCCCAATTGGGCGAAGAACGGCTCCACGACAAAGTGCTTTCGCGTCCGTGGCAAGAATCGCGATGGCCAGATGGTTACGCTTGGCAGGTATGAAACCGAGGGAGAAGCCACGGCTCATTACGATGCTCTGGTCGAAAACGGGTATTACCAACACCTGGGGGTCCAGTACGTCAAGCCTAAGCCCGCCGATCCAGGCTGCTGATCGCCGTCGAGAGTTGGTGTTGGTCCGATGGCGAGCGAGTCCTGATCACCCGGTTCAATAGACGTCGTCACGCCGCATGTAGACATGCAAGGCCAAGCCCCATGCGCACACAACTGAGGTGAGGGCGGCAGGCCGGTGCAGTCCAAACCTCAAAGCGGCGTCAAGCCCCAACGGGGCAGGCCGCCCGCACTCCATACCCAAGCGGCCCGCAACAATGAATGAACAGCGTGCTTCTCGAGACCCTTCGACGCATGGTTTGTGGCTCCAGCCATCAGAGACACGATCCACGGCCCGAATTCGTGCCGGCCGCCGCTGAAGCGACGGGGCCACCCATTCTTGGCGATCTGTTCAGACATTCCCGCAGGCAGGTTAGAGGGGGTTTAGCATTCGGACGAACCAGAGCCAGAGGAAGGTGGAGATGAGCTTGGCTAGGAGGCAGGCGATGGCCAAGCGTTTGGTTGGAATGGCCAGGGCCCATTGACGCTGGCGGACGGACATCACGGTGTACTGGACGAGGAAGGCTATGGCGGTGTTGAGGACGAGGAACGGCCATACCTGAAAGAGGACGCGCCAGGGCTGGGGATCGTGGAGGAGGCTCAGGTGCCAGCCGCCGAGGATGAGGGTGCAGTGGCAGAGGGGATAGCTGATGACGACGCCCTCCCACCATGCGCGGAACTTGCGCCAGGAGGACGGGCCTATGAGGACGAGGGTCGCGGCGTATTCGAAGCCGGCCTGGGGGACGCCGACCAGGAGGATCAGGCCCGCCCCGAGGATCAGGACCCAGGCGCCGCTGGTGACCAGGATCACGACCGCGGGGATGGCGAAGGCGGTTACGACAAGCCACTTCTGAAGGGACGAGGGTGGCGGCTCCTTGTACTCGTCGATCTCGGCGGAGGTGAAGGGCCGGCCGCACTCGGGGCATCGGGGGACGGTCAGGCCGCGGAGGTTGTAGCCGCAACCCGGACAGTATGCGTCCTCTTCGAGCCCGACTGTCGATGGGGTCTGATCGCTGGGCATGGCACTCACGCCAGGGCTTCCAGGATGGCGACGAGGTCCTCCTCGGTTACCTTTTTCGGATTGGCCTTGAGCGAGCCGGACGGCATCGATTCCGCAACGATCGCATCGAAGTCGGCCCTGTTGAGACCCACGTGCTTCAGCGTCGCGGGGATCTCCAGCCTTTCGAGCAGGCCGGTGGCAACGTCGGCGGCGTCGCCACCGACGACGTGGCTGAGGCGGTCGTACTTTTCCGGGGCGGCCTGTCGGTTGAGGCGCATGACGTGCGGCAGGAGGATGGCGCACACCTGGCCATGTGGGATGTGGTAGCGGATTCCGAGCGGGTGGGCGAGGCCGTGGACCGCGCCGAGGCGGGAGTTGGCGAAGGCGATTCCCGCCATGAGGCTCGCGTAGGCCATCGCCTCTCTTGCGGGCATATCGGCGCCGTCGGCGAAGGCTTTCGGCAGATGCTTTCGGATCAGCTTGACGGCGTGGAGGGCCAGGCCCTCGGTGATGGGCGTTGCGTGGAGGGACCAGTAGGACTCGATGGCCTGGGTCAGGGCATCCATGCCGCTGCGTGCGGTGACGTTGGGGGGCATCGAGACGGTCAGGTTTGGATCGACGAGGGCGACGACGGGCATCAGGGCGTCGCCGCGGATGCTCTGCTTGGTCGGGGTGGCGGGATCGCTCAGGACGCTGTTGGGCGTGACCTCGGCGCCGGTCCCGGCGGTGGTGGGCACGGCGATGACGGGGACGCCGGTCTTGGGCAGGGCCTTGCCGCGGAAGTAAGTAGCACAGTCGCCGTCGGCGTGAGCGAGTCCGCCGATGGCCTTGGCGGCGTCGATGGCGCTGCCGCCGCCGATTCCGATGACGACGTCGGCGCTGCGCTGGCGGAGCCGATGCACGCCGGCGTCGACGCTGTCGATCGTGGGCTCGGGGGGAACGTCCTCGTAGACGTCGGCGTCGAGACCGGCGGCACGTAGCAGGGCTAGTGTCCGATCCGTCACGCCGGCGTCGCGCATCGCCCGGCGTCCGGTGACGACCAGGGACGTGCGGCCGATCCGAGCGGCGAGGGTTCCGAGGTCGTTGAAGGCGCCTTGGCCGGTTACGATTCTGTGTGCCGTTGTGAAGGTTGAAGTCATGGCGGTGTCACCTTTGATGGAGGCTGGGGAGTCGTCTCCCGCGTAGTGTCGAGCGCCCTCGGGTGCCGTTGGCTTGGACGGCAGATCCTTAATGCATCTCCGCCAGGTTTCAGCCGTCGCTACGCGACTGAAGAATCGGCAAGCGACTCGGTTGCCAGGACTGAAGTCCTGGGCTATTCTCACACGGTCCCTCCGGGACCGAAAGAGGCGCGGCGTTCTCTGTCGAAGCCGAGCGATGCGACGACCACGATGGGACCGAAAGAGGGGCGGCGGTCGCTCCGCGCGGGATGAATCCCGCGGCTCGGGCGGGTCGCTTGATTCGAGTTGCCGTACTCCACACTGAAAAGCGGCGTCAAGCCGCCGCACTCCATACTTGAAAACGGCGTCGAGCCCCGACGGGGCAGGCCGCCCGCAGTCCACACGACGAAACGGCCCGTTGCATCGGGACGATTTCCCGGATGCGTCTTGCGCCGCGAGGGTCTCGCGGGGGGCTTCCTTGTGGTAGTATAGTTGGATTATGTCGAGTGAGGTGAGGGAATCCGAGGCATGGACGGTCGGGCGTTTGCTGAACTGGACGCGCGATTTCCTGCGTGACAAGCGGATCGAGCAGCCTCAGCTCTGCGCTCAGCTCCTGTTGGCCCACGCGCTTGGCTGCGAGCGATTGGAGCTTTACGTGCGATTCGAGGCCGTGCCCGATCGCGTCCAGCTCGACGCGTTCCGTGAGCTCGTTCGAGAGGCGGGCCTGGGACGGCCCATCGCCCACCTGATCGGTCGTAAGGAGTTTTTCAGTCTCGACTTCCGGATCACGCCGGAGGTGCTTGTGCCGCGGCCGGAGACCGAGACGCTCGTGGAGACGGCCTTGGAGATCGTGCGAGCGTCGGGGCGTCCGCTCGTGTCGATCCTCGAGCTGTGCACCGGGAGCGGATGCGTGGCGTGTGCCGTGGCGTCGCAGTTGCCGGAGGTCCGACTCGTGGCGACGGACGTGTCGCCCGAGGCCGTCGAGGTGGCTCGGGGCAACATCGCGCGTCACGGGTTCGGCGATCGGATCGAGCTGCGTCAAGGCGATCTGTACGAGGCGCTGGAGGCGGACTCGGCGCGGTTCGGCGTGATTCTGGCGAATCCTCCGTACGTCAAGACGTCGGACCTGTCGGGCATGAGCGCGGACGTTGCCCGCCACGAGCCGACGAGGGCGTTGGACGGGGGATCGGACGGGCTGGAGGTGGTTCGTCGCATCGTCGGCGGCGCGGCGGATCGACTGGACGTCGGCGGTTGGCTGGCGGTGGAGATCGGATACGACCAGGCGGCGACGGCGCGGGAGCTGTGCTCGGCCGCGGGGCTAAGCAACGTGCGTCTGGTGAAGGACGGTTTGGGTCACGAGCGCGTGATCGCGGGTCAGCGTTCGTGAGAGGGCTCGAGCGACTTCGAAACCGAGGTAAGCGAAAGTGGACTATTTCCTGATCAACGGCGGTCCCCGGCTGAAGGGCAAGATTCGGATGGGCGGGGCCAAGAACGCGGCGCTTCCGATCATGGCGGCGTCGATTCTGTGCGAGGGCGAGACGGTCCTGCACGACGTACCGCACCTGGCGGACATCTACTCGATGGCGAGCCTGCTCAACACGCTTGGCGTGGCGATCACGCACGAGCCGGACGGGACGATGCGTCTGCGCGTCGAGGACGAGATGAACTGTCACGCCGAGTACGACCTCGTGCGTAAGATGCGGGCCAGCATTTGCGTGATGGGTCCCCTTTTGGCCAAGCGTGGCAGGGCCGTGGTGTCGAAGCCGGGGGGGTGCAACATCGGCGACCGCCCGATCGACCTTCATCTGATGGGGATGGAGAACCTCGGCGCGGACGTCGAGCTACAGAGCGGGGACATTTCTCTCCGGGCGAAGCGTCTTGTCGGCACGGAGATGTTCCTGGGCGGCGCGTTCGGGTCGACGGTGCTGGGGACGGCGAACGTGATGATGGCGGCGGTGCTGGCCAAGGGACGGACGGTGATCGAGTCGGCGGCGTGCGAGCCTGAGATCGCCGACCTGGCGGATTTCCTGAACGCGTGCGGGGGGCGGATCACGGGGCAGGGAACGCCGCGGATCGTCATCGACGGGGTGCAGGGGTTGCAGGGCTGCGAGCACAGGCTCATCCCCGACCGTATCGAGACGGGGACGTTCATGGTGGCGGCGGCGATCAGCAACGGGGAGATCCACATCGAGAACGCCCGCATGGAGCACGTGCTGGCGGTCGTGGACCGTCTTCGGCACGTCGGCGTCAATATCGAGAAGGAGGACGGCGAGGTGATCGTCTCTTCGTCTCGGCGGCTCGAGCCGATCGGGGTGACGACGCAGCCGTTCCCGGGCTTTCCGACCGATCTTCAGGCGCAGCTCATG
>JAFGLZ010000035.1 GCA_016927755.1 Phycisphaerae bacterium | reverse complement strand
CTCGACGCAATGACGCTCGGCGCTTCGTTGGCTCTGTCGAGGGAGACAAAATGTGGGTAACGACAAGGACTGAAGTCCTGGGCTACTTTCACAGCGTCCTTCCAGGACGCTACCTGGGATCATAGTGCGATCAGAATCCTTGGCACAATCAACCTCCTCGTTGCGGAGGCACAATCAGCATCCTCGTTGCGAAGGGTTCGAGGGACATCTCGACTTTGGCGCCTGGCTGGAGCGCGTTCCAACGGCGGACTTCCGTCTTGTCCGCGCGGTATAGGATGGCTTCTCGGGCGGGCGCGTCAAGGGTTGCGGTGGCTTGCTGGTCGGCGTCGGTGGTGTTGACGATGACGGTTCCGACGGACTTGTCGGCGGCGATGAAGCTCCCGGCGATCACGGCGGGCAGGACGAGGGGAATCTTGCTGACTTTCGGTTGACCGGGTCTGAGCGCCTTGCCCTTCGAGTCGTATCGGTAGAACCAGACGTCGGTGGTTTCGCAGGTGACGGCCGGGGGCGGGCAGGCCTGGCCCAGCAGCAGATACTCGGGGAAGCGGGCGTAGGGCTTGCAGTATGAGAAGTAGGCGCGGGCGACGGGGTCTCGCCAGGGGTCGTTGGTTTCCAGGGGGACGTCGTGATGGAAGGGGCCGGGGATCAATCCGCGGACGAGGTTGTTGGCGAGGGCTCGGCATCGCAGCCCGCAGTGCGGTCGGGTGCCTTGGGCCCCCTGCCCCTGCACGCAGGCCGCTCCGATCGCGGTGACGTACTCGTGATAGAGGTAGGAGAAGAGGCCGATGCCCCGCGCGCCGGTTACGCCGTGGTCTACCTCGCCGAACTGGCGGGACCAGTAGGTGGACATGACGGGGATGGCGAGCTCGCTCGTGTTTTCGAGGAACAGCCCGAGGTCCGGCTGGATGGGCTTGCCTTTGTCGATGATGTCGGCGCAGAGGTCTCGGAAGTCGGTCCACATCCAGCATCCGTGGCCCGGGGGGTGTCCGTGGCGTTTGTCGTAGCACGGGGCCCGTTGACCGCCGCCGATCTCCTGGTCGAAGCTGATTAGCGAGACGCCCAGGCGGGCGATGTTCAGGAAGGTGTCGCGCATGGTGTCCTGGGCGGCGCGGCTGCCGTGGCAGAGGGTGGCGGAGAGTCCTCGCCAGCTTCCGTGGCCGGTGGTCTGGTCGTAGTTGTCGACGAGGAACGGTCTTCCGTCGGCGCGATGAACGACCATCTCGGCGCGTCGCTCGAAGTCGGCGGTGTCGTCGAATGCGGGACCGCTCGACGTTTCGCGTCGTTTGACGACCCACCAGAATCCGGAGGTCAGGAAGGCGAGGCGATCGCCTTGTGCCTTCAGCGCGGCGGCGGCCCGCTGCCAGGCCTCGTTCGAGGGGACGGCGGGGAGGTAGTTAATGCCCGCCCAGGTGCCGCGGTTCTCCCAGCCGTAGGGGACGAAGGTGATGCTGCTGAGCTCGGTGCGTTTTCGGTACTGAGCCACCCAGCCGGGGAGTCGTTCGAGGTCCTTGCCGACGGTTCGCGTTCGGCCGGCTTCGTCCTGGATTCCGGCGATGAGGATACCGGTGCCCTTTTTCAGGAAGTCGGGGACGTCATTTCGGTCGGCGAGCGGCGTACGGCACCAGGGCTGATTCCTGGCCCAGCGTTTGTAGATGGCGGCGGCGTCGCGCCAGTCGCCGCGGAAGGTGTCGAGCACGACGTCGTATGGGATGCTGACCTGTCGCGCGGGCAGCTCGGGCAGGAGGTGGGCCAGGGGCATTTGGACGTAGGCGTCGCGGCTGGTGGCGAGGTCCCAGCGTTTGCAGTGGCCGTTCGGGTCGTGGGCGGCGAGGTAGAGTCCGGCGGTGTTGTCATAGAAAGCGGTGAACTGGGCGAAGGAGATTCCCGGGTAGTCCATTGTGCGGGACTGGGACAGTTGTCCCGGAGCGGGCAGGACGGAACCGCCCAGCCACGGCAGGATCAGACGGTCGTCGTCCGCGTCATCGCCGAGTCGGGCGGGCCAAGCCATGAGGGGGAAGCGGATGGCGGCGACGGCCCAGTCGGACGGGTTGGTCAGGTCTATGCCAAGGCGGATCGTTCCGTCCTGGCCCGTCTTGGCGTGAACCTTGGCGGTTATGGGCAGCGAGACGTGGTCGGTGAAGGTCGCCTCGATGCCGGCGGCGCCGGTCTTTCGGACGACGATCTTTCTGAAGGCCGCCGATGTGGTCTGCTGCTCCTTGGCGGCATAGGGTTTGGTCAGTCGGAGGTCGAAGAGGGGGCGATAGACGGCCGATGCGACGAACTCGCGTCCGGACGGGCGATGGACGACGTGGGCCAGTTCGCCGGTTTTGCGGTCGAATGCGACGAGGGTGGTCTTGGTGGCGAGTCCGAGGACGGCGCCGGATTCGAAGGGGCCGGTCTCGATCTTGACGGCGGCGGGGTCCAGCGGCGGGCGGGGTCCGAAGCGGAGGCCGAGGGCGTCGAGGTCGCGTTTGGCCAGGGGGGCGAGGGTGACGTCGTCGACGAGGACTGTGGCTTGCGACGGCGTTCGGGGGGAGGTCCATGCGCCGATCGCGAAGGCGCGGGTCTTGGGTCCGGGGGAACTGCCCGTCATCGGCCAGGACGGGGGTTCGGGCGTGCCGTCGAGCCAGACCTTGGCGGCGAGGTGGTCGCCGAAGCAGGCGAGCTTGACGTTCATCCAGCGTCGATCGGCCGGCTTGAAGGGGAGGTCGATTTGGCCGATCCGTGGGTTCGGCTTGCCCTGGCCGTTCCAGCAGAAGGCGCGGGCTCGCGGTCCGCTGATGGCTAGGGCCCGGAAGCCTTCCTGTCCGGAGCGGGCATACAGGTAGATGGTTGGCGGCTCGCCCTTGTAGCTGGAGACTCGGACGCGGCATGAGGCGACGAAGTCCGTCGATCGGCGGCTGCCGTCCAAGGTGAGCTTCGTGTGATGGGGTCTGGCGGCGACGATTTTGAAGACGTGGTTGGCGGGGTTGTTCGGATCGACCGCGATGCCGCTGGGGGCGCCGGGGGGTGACCAGCCGTTCAGATTGCCTTCGAAGTCCCAGCGTTGCGATTCGGGCGAGTTGGCGCGAGTGCTGTCGCATGCGGCGCCGAACAAGACCACGAGACATACCTTGATAAGTCGTTTGCTCGTGCTGTTCTCGGTGAGCAGGTTTTGCGTCGCATTCGAGGAGGCGTGGCTCGGGATCGGATGGATCTTCTGATGTGGCACGACACACGGGGCCGCGGAGCGCCGCGCTGATTCAGAACGGTGTATCTCGCTGATCCGACGCTTGTTCGGTTGGGATGGTCCTTCCGCGCGGACCCGTGCCACCCACAACGGATCTATGTGATCGAAGAAGGAACTCGTCATGTTGGTTGGTCGCTCCTTGACGCGTCAGGTCCTTTGCGTCTCTCTAGCGCCCCGCTGTGTTTCGGCGTCCGGCTTTGGTGACGTCGAAGGGCTCGATGCCGGCGGCGAGGGCGGGTGAGCCGTCGGCGAAGCCGATGCGAGTCGAGTCCAGGCCGGTCAGCTTCGGGTCGGCTTGGACGGCGCCTTGGGGCGCGTCGGTGACGGAGCCGGCTTGGCTGAAGATGACGTTCGCGGCGGATTCGGTGATCGCCTTGGGATTCGAGAACGTGATCTTGCCGGATGCCCGGATGACGTTCTTGTCGAAGCGGAAGTCGGCGGATTTGGGGAAGGTGAGCTTGGCGTCGCCGTCGCAGACGAAGAGGTTGTGGCGGATGGCGTTCTTCTTGGCCATGTGGTTGTGGGACGGCCTGGGGACTCGGAGGGAAACGTTGTCCTCGACGAGGCAGGCCTCGGCCTGTTCGTCGAGGTAGTAGGCGGAGGAGCCGTAGCCGCCGGTCTCGGCGATGTCGCGGATGAGGTTGCCGCGGATGACGAGCTGCTTGCACATCGTGACGTAGATGCCGCCGCCGTCGCGGAGCTCTTGCATGGCCCGGTAGATCAGGTTGCTCTCGATTCGATGGGCGTCGCCGCCGCAGGCGACGGCGGTGTAGGGCGTGTCGTGGATTTCGTTGTGGCGGATCTCGGCCCGTTTGCCCTGACCCCAGACGCCGATGGCGCTGGGATAGAGCACGCCGACGTCGTGCACGTGGTTGTCGGCGATGACATTGCCGGTTCCGCCGACCTTGATGCCGCAAGCGCCGGTGTCGTGGACGTGGCAGCGCTCGACGACCAGGCCGGTGCACTGCCAGGCCCTGATGCCCTGTCCGCCGACGTTGAAGACGTGCAGGTTCTCCATTCGGCAGTCCTCGCTGTGGACGGCGGAGACGGCTCCTTCGAACATGCCGGCGCCGAAGCCGCCTGCCTTTAGGGGGGTGTTGGTGACCGAGAATGACAGGCCGCGGACCGTGACGTTACGGACGGGGGCGTCTTGTTTGCCTTGGAGGCGGATGATGGTTTGGATGGTTGGGGCGATGACGGTGAGATGGGGCAGGGACTGGGCTTCGGGCCCGACGGGCCAGTAGCACAGTTTCCGCGCCGATCGGTCGAGGAACCATTGTCCGGGACGGGTCATTCCTTCGAGGACGTTCCAGACGACGTAGTCCATCACGCCGAATGCTCCGGGCGGGTGGCGCGTGGGCGTGGAGAAGGTCAGGGTGTTGGTCTTGGTGTCGATGGAGGCCACGCCGACGACGGATTCGTCCCACATGTGGTAGACGGTGATCTCGGCGTTGTTGGCATCGAGCCAGGGGCTGAGGTCGGCGGGGCGGTAGGTCATCGTGGTGAGCTCTTGGGTCGTGGGTTTGCGTTTCCAGCCGCCGCCGGTGGTTCCCATCCAGGGGACCTTGAACTGGGTGAGGTGCTTGAAGACGCCGGATTCGGGGAGCCGGGCGCGCTTTCGGAAGTTGCCGTCGACGACGAGCATTCGGAAGTCCCAGGGCTTTCCGTCGAGGTCGGGCACATCGGCTGAGAGGGAGCGATAGCCCTCTTGGGTCCAGCCGGAGATGGTCCGCCCGCCGTAGAGGACGGGGTTGGCGTCCCTTGCGGCGACGATGGTGAGGCCGGAATCGGCGGGTTCCAGCGCGAGGGTCGAGCTCAGGTAGTAAGCGCCGTCGTGGACGACGATGCGTCTTGGCTTGGCCGGGTCGATCTTGCGGGCGGCGTCCCTGGCGGCTTTGAGTGTGGCGAGGGGGCCGTCGGTTTGCTGGGCGTTCGAGGCGGGGAGGGTTCCGGACCATGTGTCTCGGCCATTTGTGGCCACGTGAATGTCATTGGCTCGGGCGGCGGGGAGGGACATCAGTAGCAGGCACCCCCCTGCCGCGAGGCGGCGTGCAAGTATGAACAGATGGTGTGTTCCTCGAAGAACCTTGATGCGTGGTTCATGGGTTCGGGCGTCGGGGATACCATTCCCGGCCCGAATTCGTGTTCCCCACCGCTGAAGCGATGGGCCACCCCTTCTTGGCGATCTGTTCAACGATTCCCGCGGGCAGCCTGGGGAAGAGCTGGTCATCGGCGTTCTCCGCGAATCGAGCGATGGCCCCGTTGTCGCCGACCAGCGGGGATCAATCGCCATATCGAACGAGGACGTCGGCCACGCCGGTGGACAACGGCCTGGGGAACGGGAGGCAAACGTATCGCGAGGCCTCGACGGTTTCGATCTTTGACGAGACGCCCTTGGGCTCGACGACGTCGGCGTGCAGGGCGCCTTCGGGGAGCAGCAGCCTGACGGCGGCGTGCTCGGAGACGCCCGCTAGACGCAGGCGAATCGTCTTGTCGGCGGGCGCGTGTTCGTAGGCCAGGGTGACGTACGCACCGCTCGGGCCATATCGCGCGCAGACGCGGGCCTTGTCGATTCCGGCGGCGAGGAACCTCGGCGAGATCGTCGCACGGTGGAACAGCGTCGAATCGTCGCGGATTCCGGCGAGGCCTTCGATGAGCGCGGAGATGACGGCCGCGGCGCTCCAGCCCTGCGGCCCGCCGCCCATGTCCTTACCCTTGGCGTCGTAGAGGAAGCCGATGTAGCCGTCGCGAGCCACCCTCTTGGCCACGCGGAGGAGGATGTCGGCGCCGTAGGCCTCGCGTCCGTGGTTGAGGGCGGCCTTTGCCAGCTCGCCGGCGACGAAGCCGGCGATGCCGCCGTTGATGTATCGTCCGGCGGGGTACGGGCCGAACTGGGGGTACGGGGGATCGATGGCGTACCACTCGGCGAAGTGCGTGTCGGCGTGGCGCTTTCGCCTGGCCTGGTACTCGTCGATGATCTTGACGGCCATGTCGTGCGTGGGGAGGTCGCGGTTGATGTCGTAGGTGTTGGAGAGCGAGAGGATCTCCTCTTCACTAGCGCCGGTGTCGACGGGTTGGAGGAGGATCTGGTGGGTGTAGAATCGTCCGTTCCAGCAGAGCTTGTTGATTCGCTCGCGGAGGTCGGCGGCCTTTCGGTCCCACTCGTCGGCCTTGGCGGACTCTCCGACGGCGCGGTACATCTCGGCGAGTTGGCGGCAGGCCGCGTAGAGGCCGCTGTTGTCGCCGTGCATGATGCCCATGGGCATGCCCGGTTCGATCTTTCGATTCTGGTCGGAGATGCCGTAGGTGAAGTCCCAGGTATCGATGCTGAAGGTCCGCTTAAGCGCGCCGTGTTTTGAGTCCCAGCGAGTGGGGTGAGTGAAGTCGTATTCCAGCGCGCGGTCCAGGCTCGGGAGGCGTTTTCTCAGGGCGCGAAGGTCGCCGGTGGCCTTCCATAGGGCGTAGACGGCCTCGACCATGAGGTACTCGACGTCGGCCTCCATCTCGAGGCGAATCCAGCAGAGGTTCTGGTCCTTTTCGATGAGGCGGTGCTTCTCGCTAACGAAGGTCTGATGGTCGTGATCGGCGGGTCCGATGATCTCGTAGTAGAAGCCCTCGGGGTGCTGGAGCTCGATGAGCTCGTCGACGAAGCTGCTCAGGTCGTGCTCCCAGAACTTGTAGGCCTTCATCTCGTGGACGTGGTCGCGGAACCAGGTCGGATTGGCATGAAAGACGCGTCCCTTTCGTCGCCAGGGGTGGCGGTCTCTGGAGACGCGATGTTGAAGCTTGTCGAACAGCGCGGTGAACGGACCGGCCTCGAAGAACGTCGCCGCCTGGACGCGGACGCGGGCCGTGCCCACGGGTCGGGCGTTTCGCATGAGGCGGAAGGTTCGGTCGCCTTCACGTCCGGAGAGGGTGAGCCGGAGCGGCTTGCCGGGGGTCAGCGGGATGCTTTGCTGCTCGACGATGAGGAGGTATTCGGCGGGCTGGGTGTGACCTTTCTCTTCCATGAGGACGTCGAACGGGGTGAGGGGCTCGACGACGTCGGGACATCGCAGGACGACCTGGCTGCCGTCGGGGAAGCTGTAGACGCTCTCGATCATTTCGGCACGGGGCCTCCCTGGGAACTGGATCCGGCCAAGCGTAGCTCGCTCTTGCTCGTTCGGGGGCCGGACGCAGACGTCATCGTAGTATGTCCTTGCGTCGCCGACACGCAAGCCGACGCAGCCCGCGCGGGGACTGTCGTCGCGAAAGCCGAGCGCGAGTTTGCCGTCGACCCAGGCGCCGATCCGGTCGCCGACGGCGGCGACCTTGACGCGGTACCACGGTCCGATTTCGAGTCGAGCGGGGCAGAGCGCTGCGGCCAGATGGTGGACGCCGTCCTGGTACCGCATGGCGATGATCCGATCGGACTTCTGTTCGAGGTAGACCTGGATCGCCTGGTTGCCGGTCTCGTCGGACCTGAGCAGGAAGGGCGCTTCGACCCACTTGCGGTCCTCGGCGAATCGAACGCGCGCTTCGATGACGAAGTCTCGCATCGGCGGATCGAGCCGGAGCATCAGCTTGGAGGAGGAGCCCAGCTCCAACACGAGACGGTCGGGGCTGTCGGGATCGGCGGCTCGCTTGGGCGAGCCGGAGACCACTTGCCACTGGGGACTCAGGTCGGACTCGAAGTCGTCCGAGAACGTCGTGGCAAACGCGATTAGCAAGATCGACCCACACAGCCATGATGCCATCGAGCAGTCCCTCTTGATCGTCGGCGGGGCCCAGACCGCTGATCCGCCGGGTTGCCTCCGGTACTCGAGTGGAGAGATCCGTCAGCGAGCGGTCGGATCGCACATACACAAGTTGGCGCCTTGCGAGAAATACAACCGTCCCGCCTTGTCGGCGGCGAGGTGCCCGCTGCCCATCTTCGTCAGTTGAGTCAGCTTTCGGTTGGGGACGTCCACTTGGAAGATCCCCAGCCGGTCGCTCATGCCGTACAGCTCGCCCTTTGGTCCGAGGACCATGCGGCAGAAGCCGGCGAGGTTCTTGACCTGGTCGAGGGGCACGTCCCATTCGGTGGCCAGCGTTTCGGGGTTAAGGCCCTGGACCTTGCCGGCGGCGGAGACGATGAGCTTGCCGTCGGGTCCGATGAGCATCGCGGTGCAGCCGAGGTCGCGCTCTTTCGTCTTCTTGGCGGTCTTCGGATCGAGGATGAAGAGCTTTCCGCCGCCGGAGCCGAAGACGGCCTTGTCGTCGGCGGCGAGGCAGTGGACGGCCCCGCCGGGGACGAGGTCGGTCATCTGCGTCATGGCGAGGGTCTTCTCGTCGAAGATGGTCAGGGCCCCGGTCGGCGCGCTGTTGTATGAGGGGATGCTTCCGACGTAGATGCGTCCGTCGGGGCCTTCGACGGTGGCTCGCGTGCGATACTGGCCTCCGCCGAGTCGGCCGAAGTCGCGAGGATTGCAGTCGGGCCCGGTGCCGAGCTTGTAGGGTCTGGCGGGGTCGTAGACGGCCAGATACGCGTGGGAGTAGCACCCCAGCCACACGCGCTTGGCGTCGCGCGACATGGCGATGGAGTCGCACTGGCCGCCGCCGCGAATGATCCGGCCGAGGTCCTGCAGCTTGTCGGCGTCGGGGTCGTAACGGAAGAAGTGTTGGTTGATGTAGGTGGAGCCGTAGATCATTCCGCCGGGGCCTTGGGTCAGCGTGTAGATGGCCATGCCCTCGAAGGGCTCGATCCACTTGCGATCGTCGATGACCTTGGCGGTCTGGAGATCGAGGATTCGGGCGTTGTTGTCGAAGAACCCGAGGAGGTAACGATCCTCGAGGAGGGCCTTGGGCATGCCGAAGTGATCGTGCACTTTGACGGCCTTTTCGGCGTCGGGGCGAATCACGTAGAGGTGCTGGCTCGGGGTCGTGCTGCCGTAGACGTTTCCCTTTCCGTCGACGACGGAGACCAGGAGGGCCGCGTCGCCAGGAGGTCGCGGGATCTCGCGAACGAGCTCGCAGGTGTCGGCGTCGAACACGAGCACGCCGCCGTGGTAGAGGAGCGAGGCGAGGATTCGATTACCGGCGCGAACCAGATGGTACACCATCGAGTTGCCGGCGTATTGCTTGGGCAGGACGTCGCGACGGGACCCGTCGGCGGGATCATAGACGACCAGCGCGGCCTTGGTGGCGACGCCGAACCACGCGCGGCCCTTGGCGTCGGCGGCGACGTATCGGAGGTAGTCGGTATCGGGCCTGGGGCTGATGCTGCCCGGGCTGGTCAGCTTGTCGGTTTTTGGGTCGTAGATGAGCGGGATGCACTTTGGGTATCCCGCGCCGAAGATCTTGCCGTCGGGAGAGGTGGCGCACGCCCAGACGTATTGGGTGGGTTGTCCGGCGTTGCCCAGGTCTCGAATGCGCTGGGTCTTGGGATCGAACTGGACGAGGTGTCCGTCACCGACGGTGCCGACGTAGACCTTACCGTCGTGGCCGAGCGTCAGGCCGTAGCCGCCGGCCTGGCCTGGGATCTTCCAGCGATAGGGCTTTTTGATCCGATGGTCGTAGGCCAGCAGCTCGGCGCCGCCGGTGTTGTAGTAGCTCATGTAGAAGATCGGATGCCCACCCTCGGGGCTGGGGGCGACGATGCCCTGTGAGTTGCCATAGGTGACCGCTTTGACGGCGATACCGAGGTCGACGATGCTGCTTGCCTCGTTCGGTCCGAGGCATCGGGCGGCGTTGTCCATGAGCGTCTTCTCCTCTTGGGGGGTGAGCGCCTCGAACAGCATGAACTCGCGCATGACCACGCGGCTCTGCCCGCCGGGCTTGGTGAGGGTGAAACGGATCTTGGAGACGGTCTTGGCGTCGAAGCGATGGACGCGGTCGCGGTAACGATTGCCTTGGACGGTATACAGCGGGGCCCATTCTCCTCCGGGGGTCTGAGCTTCGAGCTTGTAGTCCACGCCGTGGATGTCGGCGGTGTACCCGATGATGACGTTCGTATCGATCTTGGTCGGCCGAGGAAACGTGAGCGTCAATGTGACGGGCATCCGCGAGCCGCTGCCCGCCCAGTAGCCATGGCCACCTGTCGGGTCACAGGCCTGTCCGTCGAGCGCGACGGATGCGTCGTACTTGGGAGGGATGCCGTCGCTGGCCTTCCATTGGACGCCTCGATCGAGGCGCGCCAGGTTCGCGTGGGTCAGGCCTTTCTCGAGGTCTCGATGCTCCGGCGAGACACTGGTGGTCGGGAGAAGCGCGGCGGCGAGAAGGCTCAGGACTGCGTTCATGATGTCCTCCTTTGCAGGCCGAACAGCATATCCGCATGCAGGACGATCCGACAGCGGGAGGGGCGGAGATTGTCGGCGAGGGCTGCGCGGCGTCGTGTGACAGCAAGGGCCGGGGAGCCGGTAGCGCGCTGGGGAAAAAAAGCGGACCCGCCTGAGGGCGGGTCCAGTGCATCAGAGAACAGGAATGGGAGGCTGCTACACCCCATGTATCGGATTGGGCGTAGCGCGGCGCTACGGTGTCTTTCCCTGCAGCTATCAGGGAACAATCCCGGGGTACGGGTTAGGTCCGATAGTATCTCTCCGGAACGTTCCGTGCGGCCGAAAGGTGCGCCAAATCGTTCGATCTCGGGAGGGGTCGACACGCCCACGGAGCACGAACGAGAAGCGTTTTGCCGTCCAGGTGGCGCTCAAATGCAGAGCGCGGGCGGCGTTTGGCCGACTGGGTCCTAACGGATCCGCCGAGCCACGGCGTTGAGGACGGCCAGGGCCGCGACGGCCGCCGTTTCGACGCGGAGGACCGACGGGCACAGGCTTACGGGTCGCGTGCCTGCGCGAGTCAGGGCGTCCTGCTCGTCGTCGGTGAATCCGCCCTCGGGACCGATCAGGACGAGGACGTCGTCGGTGATCTTCCATGAGTCCAGGCACGAGAGCAACGGGGTCGTACCGGCGTCGGTCGATCCGAAGAGGGTGAGGTCAAAACGGTCGAGGCGGGTGAGGATTCGCGGGAGGTCCTCGGGCGGGGGAATCTCCGGCAGGAATAGCCTCCCGCTTTGTTTGGCCGCGGCAATGCTGACCTTGTGCCAATGAGTCGCGCGTGCGGGCTTGGGCCTAACGACGCTTCGCTGGGTGATGACGGGCCAGATGGCCTTTGCGCCGAGTTCGGTGCACTTCTCGATCAGGACGTCCTGGCGGGGGCCTTTGGGCATGGCCACGGCGATCGTGACGGGCAGGGGCTGCTCGTGCGGACCGGCCGAGCCGAGCCGTTCCACGCGTATCTCCACGGTGCTTCTGTTGACGATCTGGACCGTTCCCGATGCCAGGCCGCCGCGTCCGTCGAAGAGCTCGACGGGTTCCCCTTGGCGGATTCTCAGGACGGTCCGTGCATGTCGGGCCTCGTCGGGCGGGAGGGCCAGGCGTCCGACGGCCAGGGATTGGCAGAAGAATCGCCGCTCGCACATGCGGGCATTATCGCGTGGGACAGGAACCCGTACAACACCATGTCGCTTCATGGCTTGCGAACGGAGGGGCCCGCATCTCCGGGTGGAGCGCGCCGCAGGGGCCTATGGGACGAAGACGTGGCTAAGGTCGCGGGGCGTTCGGACCGATAACTCCAACATGGGCAAGGACGAGTCCGGACAACCCGACCCGATGGCGGAGATCGGCGGGATCGATATCGACGCCCTTCTCGAGCAGACGAGCAGCCTGGCGGCCAAGGCCGGCAAGGAGGTCGGCGACCCGAGCAAGGAAGAGCGTTCGGCCCGGGCGGTGGATCTGGTCGCCGGTCGGGTGGGCCAGGAGGAGGACAAGACGGGAAGCCAGGGGGATGAAGGGGGCGCGCCCGCGAAGGTCGACGACAAGCTGGCCGAGCTGGAGGCCATGCTCGGCAACGTGGCGCAGAAGGTTGAGGAGCAACCGGAGGAGGAAGAGGAAGACATCACGGGCATCGACGGCGAGTCGGTGGGGGTGAAAGAGACCTCGTCGGGCACGTACGAAGCCGAGACGACCGAGGTTGAGGAGGGTCCCGCGACGTCATCGGGCGGCGGCGAAGGGCTGACCGACTTCGACGACTACGACGATTTCGACATCTCGGTGGACCTTAGCGACGACCAAGACGCCGCCGAGGCCGAGATCGCGGAGAAGCTGTCCGGCAAGACGGGAGATAACGTCGCGACGATCGCGCGGTCGCCGCTTGTCGATCGCATCGTCACCTCGCCTCTGACACTTCTGAGTTGGGTCGCCCTTGCCCTGGATGCGCCCTTTGCGGGTCTCAGTCCTGAGATCAAGCAGGTCTTCGGCTACATCGCCATCGCCACGCTCGTGGTGGCGACGGGGGGATTGATCTACGGTTCCGTAGCGCACTGAGGTCGGGTTCAGGCGGCGGAGTGATCGAAGTTGACGCGTCGGGCGACGTTCCACTGGAGGCGATCGCTCAGCAGGTAGCGATTCCGCATCTCGACCTCGGCATTCCATCCGGTGGCCAGCAAGATCAGGGCGCCGACCCAGGCGGCCACGGCACTGAGGAGCCCCACCTGCCAGACGCCCCACCCGAAGGCCAGTCGCAGCGCGACGCCCAGCACGAAGATGCACGCCCCGGCCAGGAAGAGGTACTGAGCGAGTTTGGCGAACATGTGCGACGGTCTGGTCTTGTACTTGAGCAGGACGCGGACCAGGACGATGTCGGAGATCACGCGGTGGATCCGGCCGAAGCCGTATTTGCTCTCGCCGGCGACGCGGGGGTGATGCTTGACGACGAGTTCGGCGACGCGTCCGCCTCGGGCCAGGACGTGCTGGGGCAAGAATCGGTGCATTTCGCCGAAGAGGTCTCGAGGATCGAGGGCATCGGCGCGATAGGCTTTCAACGTGCAACCGAGGTCATGGACCGGGACGCCCGAGAGGTGTTGGATGATCCGGTTGGCCGCGCGTGACACGAGCCGGCGCAAGCCACTGTCCTGCCGATTTTTCCGCCAGCCGCTGACGCAGGCGTACCCTTCGTCCAGCTTATCGAGAAGCATGCCGATGTCCGAGGGATCGTTCTGGCGGTCACCGTCCATGGTGACGACCACGCGTCCGAGCGACTCATACATTCCGGCGGCCATGGCGATGGTTTGCCCGGAATTGGTGACGAAATGGATGACCTTGACCTCGGGGTGCTCTGCCGCGACGGCGTCGAGCATCTCGGTGCTGCCGTCGTAGCTACCGTCGTTGACCAGAATGACCTCGAATGTCCGCCCGAGCTTGCCGACCTCCCGGAGGATGTCGTCGGTGAGGGGACGGATATTGTCCCGTTCGTTGAACATGGGAACGACGATGGATAGGTCAAGTGATCTCGCCACGCTCACAGCCTCGGAATGTTGATCTGGTCTTGGGTTCGGTCGCGCTCTCGTGAAAGTCTACAGGCCTCATGGCCGTGTCGTCCAACAGATTGCCCAGACTATAGACGCCGGGGGACGGATGAAACTTCCCGAGGCGCCGTCCGGGACGTCCTGACACGTCCTGATGAC
Source organism: Phycisphaerae bacterium (assembly GCA_016927755.1). Classification (GTDB taxonomy): domain Bacteria; phylum Planctomycetota; class Phycisphaerae; order UBA1845; family JAFGLZ01; genus JAFGLZ01. The sequence goes on along the minus strand of JAFGLZ010000035.1, from coordinate 56,107 downwards.
GTTGCGTGAATCCGCTCACCGTTGCGCGGGCGTTTCACGCGTTATGGTTCATGGGCAAGATGCCCATGCCACGTGCGGCCGCATGCCCGTCACCTGGCCCGGTCATTGGGCATCGCTCAGGGCGACGTAGCGCCCTTCCTCCCGGGGTAGTAGTAAACGTGGACCGAGGAGTAGGGCTGGAGGACGCGAAGGTTGAAGCAGGCCTTTAGCGCGGCCACGTCGCCAAGCCAACGATGCACGGGCCCGCGAATGGCGTCCTCGGCCTCGACGACGATCCAGAGGGGGTGCTCGATCTTCCTGAGCTCCTCGGCGGACGAGGGTCTCCGCCCAACGGTCGCGTCCTCGAGGTAATACTTGCCGATGATTTCGCGATCGGTCGCGACGAATTCGCCCGGTTTCTTGCGCGCTGCGACGTACTCGAACCCATCCCGCCATCGCGTGTGGAAGCCGCCGGCGCCGGTATGGTAGGCGAAGTCCACTAACAGCATGGAAGCGAGTAGCAGGCCGAGCGGCGAGAAGGCCAGGGCGCGTCCGAGCCGGGGGCGTAGCACGTGGTCGATGCGCTCGGCGCCGATCGCCGCGAGGGCCAGCCAGCCATAGAGACAGACGAAGGCGTATCTCAGCCCGACGTAGCTCCGCGTCGAGACGACGGCATAGACGAGAGGCGGTAGGATCGAGGCGAGCGCCAGATAGATTGCGAGCCGCCTGCGTTCGGACAGTTGCTGGACGGCGGTCAGGACGGCGAACAGAGCGACGCCCGGGCCGACCATGTAGACGGTGCCCAAGGTCATCTTCGATGGCGATTGGCGGAGGTCGCCGGCGAACTGCGTCCAATCCTTGGGCGCGTGGGAGACGTCATAGCCCAGGACGGCCATGCAGACGATGAGCGAGGCGATCGCGGCGGCCCAACCGAAAGGCCCCAGCCGGACCGGCTGCCTCGAAACGAGTCCGATCAACCAGTCGGCGGCAAAGACGGCGCAGACGACCAGGGCGGGAGGCTGGGACAGGAACGCCAGGATCAGGAAGACCATCGCCATGACGAACCTTCGGGGACTCCGCTCTTGTGTGGCGGTGAAGTAGACGATCAGCGCGAGGGTGTAGAAGAGGAACTGCAGGGAGTAGAAGCGGGAGGCCTGGGACCAATAGATGTGCCATGGCGCGACGGCGAGCAGGAGCGTCAGGATCCCGGCGGCCCGGACGCCGAGGAGCCGACAGCTCGCGAGTCCGAGCAGGGGAATCGTCACGATTCCCACGAGGGCCGAGCCGATGCGGGAGGACGCCTCGGAGATGCCCATGGCGCGCCATCGCTCGGGCTCGTCCAGCGGAATCTCGGATGGCGACACGCCGTAGGCCATGAGCCCGAGGGCCGTGGGGACGAAGCCAAAGACCTTGGACTTGTGCATCTGGTCGAGCTTGCCGCATGTTCGAACGGTGAGCAGCTCGTCGACCCAGAAGCTGGTGGTGTCGAGACGATAGAGGCGTAGGACGGCCGCGAGGAGCGTGAAGACCGCGATCGCGAGGTAGAATCCGCCGCCTGGTCGCCGATCCGGATCTGTCGGGGAAGCTAGCATCGTGAATCCCGCGGCCCCGCACGTCGTGGGGGGCCGACTGCCCACGGACTCGCTGAAAGGCGTTTGCGATGTTTGGATCTTGCCGATGCGGCCCGCCGCGCCGCACGCAACGTCCGGCATGTTAGCTGAGCCGACGCGCGCGAACAAGCCCCGCCCTGAGAGAGATTCGCGCTGCAATGCGATCGGCGACAACCGGGCATGGAATCCGGGGGGATGGTCGAGACACGAGCGCAGGGATCTACTTGGGCGCGATCGGCGTGGTTGCGGTGTCTTCGGGGGGCGGGGAGGGCATCCGCTGCCAGAGGATACCGCCGACGAGCGCGCCCATGAGATTGGCGGAGAGGAAGAGGAGGGCGACGAGGGCGGCGTCGGCGTCTTGGATACCGATGGGGCGACAGATCCAGATCATCACCCACTCTCTCACGCCGATACCGTTGAAGGAGAACGGCACCATCGTGGCCAGCGTGACGAGGGGCACGGCCACGAGGAAACGATCGAACGGCACGGACACGTCCAGGGAACGAGCCAGGACCCAGTACATCGCGACGATGTTCAACTGCAGGGCGAGGGAGTAGGCGAGGGCTTGGAGCACGACGAGCGGCTGGGCTCGGAAGTGGCTCAGCGCGGTGCTGACGCGATACCACTTTCGGTAGAGGCCCAGGCCCTTCCGCGCCGGTCGAACCGCGGGGGGTCTGACGAGGGCCAGGGCCAGGACGGCGACGACGACGGTCCCGGCCAGGAGCGGGATGCATAACCGCAAGGCGGGGACCTGCTGAAACCAGCTCGGACGGGCAACGCTGCCGCCGATGACCAGGAGGCACATTGCCGTGACGCCCAAGGTACGGCCGAGCAGGACCGAGGAGAACACGGGGGTGAGCTCGCCGGCCAAGCGGCCGAGATACCAGACGCGGTAGACGTCGCCGCCGACGGAGGTGGGGAGAAGCTGGTTGAAGAACGTTCCGACCAGAGCGGCGCGGAGGATCTCGGAGTCGCGGATTCTCACTCCCTGGGCCCGCAGGAGTCCCCGCAGGCGGAGGAGGCTGATGGTGTATCCTGCCACGGGGGGCAGGAGGAGTGCCGGGACGAGCAGCCACCAGCGTCCGATGGCGGTGCGGAGGGCACCCAGGAGGGCGTCGTCGCCCACCTTGACGACGAGGATGGCCAATAGCGCAAGGGAAACGATCCCACGGAGGAGGATGCTCAGGCGCCTGCGCAGCGATTGGCTTTGGGAGCGGGCAGGCGGCGGCTCCGGCGGCGGTGTCGTGGTGGCTTGTGGATCAGCCATGGATGGAACTCGGATCGGGACACGCAGGGGTATCGCACGACTCACGCCGTGAAGGGCACGACGGCGGGATGCCCGGCGCGTCAACGAAGATTCGAGCCCACAGCTCCGTGAGCATGAGCGTCCAGATCCTCATGGCATGCTCGGGCGGCCAGACGCCGTCGGCGGGACGGCGCAGGAGACGCTCGACCTGGTCCGGCACGAATAGTCCGCGTGATTTGACGGACTCGATGTTCAGCACGGGTCGGGCGACTTCATCGAGGACGTCGCAGAAATGGCGGTCCTCTTGCATGCGCTGGGGGAACTTCGGTCGGTTAGCGAGTTCCCGCGGCATGAGCTTGGCGGCGGCCCTTCGCCATATGACCTTATCCTCGATGATCCGGTGCTTGAGGCGGGACGGCACGCGAAAGGCTGCTCTTGTGAAGTCGGGGTCCAGGAACGGTGACGCGACGCGCAGCCCGGCCGCGGCATGGGTTCGATCGACTTTCTGGAGCCACTGTTGGAGGCCGTGGATCGTCGAGGGCCGCAGCACCTCGTTCAGCAGTTCACGTCCGGCGTTGGGCCATGGGGGGAGCGCATCAGGCGGCGGTGAGCCGTTCACGACGGGTACCGGCGGGAACATGGCGGCGAGTCGAGCGGAGACCAGCCAGCCCGCGATCCATCCCGAAGGACGGACACCGGTTTGCAGAAAGGAGTAGACCTCACCGAGGGTTCGGCGTCCCATCCTCGTTCGGCCGGCGATGGCGGGGAGTTTGTGTCTGGGCATTCCGGCGAAGAGCCCGTCGGCGGCGTATCCTCCGAGCAGGACGGAGACGCGGTCCGCTGCCTTGCGAGCCAACCGGAGGGCCGTGAGGGTTTCGGATCGGGCGATGGGATCCTCGAGGTGCCAGACCAGCTCCGGCAGGTCGGTTCGCATGGCCTCGGCGGGAACGACCAGACCGATATGCTCAGCGCCGAATCGTTCGGAGGCCTGCCGGGCCCAATGGAGCTCGGGGTCGTCGGGGCGGTCGCCGCCGGTGAAGGCACAGATCGTCGCTTCGGGTCTGAGCGTTCTCGCGGCGGCGATGACGGATATCGAGTCGATTCCGCCGGAGACCAGGATGCCGATGGGCCCGCGATCGGGGATGCGGCGGTCTACCGCTCGGAGGAAGTGGTCGCGGACGTCCGAGGCGTGCTCGTCGGCGGATCGCCGGGCTATGTCGAGGGGGATATCATAGTAGCGGCCTTGCTCGGTCGTTTGGTCCGGTTTGACGCGGATCCACGTGCCGGCGGGGACCTGGTCGATCCCTTGCAGGAGCGATCGTCCGCAGGGGACCAGCTTTCTGCTCTGAAGGAACTGGACCGCGTGCCGGTCGATCTTTCGGGGCATGTCGGGCAGGCGGAGGAGGGCCTTGTACTCGCTGGCGAAGGCCAGTCCGCCTTCCCAGCGGGCGTAGTAGAGGGGGCGGAGCCCCGCGGGATCGCGGGCGAGGGTGAGGCTGCCGTCACTGGCGTCGTGGAGGACGAGGACGAAGTCGCCGTTCAGCCGGCTCAGGCAGCTCGGGCCCCACTGCTGCCAGGCCGCCAGGAGGATCTCGCCGACGGGTGCGCCGTCCAACGTCGGATCGGAGCGAGCCAGCTCGGCTTGCAGCTCGGGCGAGTTGTAGAGGTCGATGTCGCCGATTAGCGTTAGGGACGATCGGACCCAGGGAGGCGGCGCGTCGTCGTGGGTGCGCGCGCCGAGGATGGCTCGCCCGGCGGTCACCGGTTCGCAGGCGCGTCCGCCGCGATGAGCGAGGACCTGGCCCATCGCCTTGACGGCTTCGACATCGCCACAGCCGATCGTACCGTAGACCGCGCCCATCGTCCTGGTGGTTCCCTCTATGACTACGAAGCCGGTGCCTGCTCCTGATCCTCGTTGCGATACCGCAACACCCGCGCCGGGACGCCGGCAACGACGGCGAAGGGCGGGACGTCCTTGGTGACGACGGCGCCCGCGGCGACGATGGCGTCGTTGCCGACGTTCACGCCGTCGATCAGCGTGCATCGTGCGCCGAGCCAGGCACCGTCTCCGATTCGATTGCCGCCGCGCGGATCGATTCCCTGTGCCATGATCGGGACGTCGATTCGATCGGTATGGTACTGCGTGCCGCCGATGTAGGCGAACGGCGCGATCTGTACGTTGTCGCCGATCTCGACGGTGTTCCCTTCGACGGCGTAGATGCAGGCGTTTGCTCCGAGGCCGACGTTGCTGCCGATAGCGATGTTGCCGTTCTTGCAGCGGAGCATGGCGCCGTGCCCCAGGAGGACGTTGTCGCCTATGCGGATGCCGCGATCGCTTCGATCGCGGGCATCCAGGACGCATCCGTCGGAGACGACCAGGGCGTTTCCGGCCGAGATCTTCCTCGGGTGGCGAATGATGACGCCCGATCCGAACACGGCCTTGCGACCGAGGGCGCCGAACAGTGACCTGTAGAGGCGCTGCCGCAGCCACAAGCCGAGCGCTCCCGGCATCGGCCCGAGGAGGCCGCAGAGGAGCTCATAGCGGAGGGTGAAGGTCAGGCTGGACGAGCCGACCACGACGTCCTGGTACCGCCGCAGAGCGGACTTGGACTCATCGGTGATCTGCGTATGTGCCTTCTCGACCTTCATCCATGAGCTCTTGCCCCCTTGGGGGCGCTAGACGTATCCGTTTTCCCTGTACCACGCCGCCGTGCTGGCCAGTCCCTCGGGGAGATCAACGGCGGGGACGTAGCCGAGGTCGTTCCTAGCCTTCGAGATGTTGAAGGAGCGATTCTGACGGAACCAGTCGACGCGTCTGGGAAAGATGGGGGGCTCGAAGGGCAGCGGCTTGTAGATCAGCTCGCACACCACGGACGCGGCGTAGACGGGCCAGAAGGGCAAATGAACGAACTTGACGTCCACGCCGAGCGCCTGGCCGATCTTTGCCACCAGCTCCTTGATGGGCAGGCTGTGTTCGTCGGCGATGAGGTAGGCGTTTCCCCTGGCCGCTTCGGATTCGGTCGCGAGCCGCATGGCGTCGATGAGGTTGGTGACGTAGAGGGGGTGATAGTGGGTCTGTCCGTCGCCGAGCATGAGGAACCGGCCCTTGGCGGCGCGTCGGTAGAGCATGAGGAAGCGTTCGGGATCTCCGGGGCCGTAGATGGCCGCGGGTCGGACGATGCTGGCCCAAAGGCCGTCCTTGACGAACTCCTGAACGACGCGTTCGCCTTCCCACTTGGTGTACTGATAGTAGTCGGCGGGCTCGATGGGGGCGTCCTCGCCAGCCGGGGGGGTTTCGACGTTGCCGTGGACGCCGCACGTGCTGCAGTAGAGCACTCGTTCCACGCGGCAGTCCTTGGCGGCCTGCATGACGTATCGGGTGCCGTCGACGTTGACGTTCCAGTATGCGGTCTTGGGCAGGTTGACCTTTCGGAAGGCGGCCGCGAGGTGGTAGACGCGCTGACATCCGTCGGTAAGGCGTCTGACGAGGGCCTCGTCGGTGACGCTGCCGACGTGGAGGTCGGCGCCGCGGTCGCGCAGCTCGTTGAAGAAGATGCCCTCTTGGTTGTCCAGGCCGATCACCTCGTGGTGTTCGTCCATGAGATTTCGTACGAGATGCGCTCCCGTGAAGCCCGTCGCCCCTGTGACCAGTACTCTCATCGTCGTTGGATCAACCTATTCGAGTGAAGCTGTTCCGTGGGTTCGTTCATGACCCCGGCGCCGAAGCGACCGCGGCTTCCGGCGGAGGGGTAACGCATCTCAACGACCGCTATTCGACGCCCGCGGTGAGAGCACGGGCCATGTCCTGGACTTCCTCATCGAATTGGATGCTCAACCCATCCAGATCTTCGGCCATGATGTTGGCGCACTTGCGAATAATGTCGGTGTCCGGGAGTCCCGCCGCCGAGAGATCCGTGCGTCGCATTATAACATCGGCCAGCTTCATTCCCATTTCTTCCCGGACGGCATATCGGACCTCCACGCGAGTGACGTCCGTCCGTGGATCCACGGGCTCGACGTCCTCGGGATGCTCGCGGCAGTGATCGACCAGCTCGGCGGCGCGCGTTCCGTAGTGGCACACGATCTGGGGGAGTCGGGAGGCCAGCGCGTCGGGGGCTCGCTTCCTCAACTCGGCAACCAAGTTGCCCGGCGCTTCCATATCCCCGCCGTCGACGGGGACCTCCGCGCCGCTGGGCCAGGGCCCGTGGCGGTCGAGGCGGCGACAGACCAGGTCGGCGACGGCCTCGGCCGTGATCCTCGACGTCGTGTATTTCACTCCGCTGACGGTCAGCAGGCCTCTGAGGCCGTGTTGCCGCTCGTGATCGAGGACGATATCGCGATCCATCAGGCAGTCGGCGGCGTCGGCCCCGGGTCGCTTTTGGATGGGCTGGAGTCCGACGTGGTGGAAGCGGACGTCTTGCCTGGACAGCTCCGCGGCGGGGTAGGCTCGGTTGACGTCGTCGAGGAGGCGGCGCGCCTCGGCGTCGGAGAGACGGGGATGATCGGAACGTGCCGCCTCGGTGTACATGGTTCCCAGGATGGTCTGGCCGTGCCAGGGGGTGAGGAAGAGCATGCGTCCGCCGGAGCCGGGTCGGCCTTCGATTGGGGGCGTGGGGACGCCGAGGGCGTGGGGGAGGTTCATGGGCCGGCAGACGAGGTTCCAGGCCTTGGCGAGGGAGGCGACCTCCGGGCAAGGCGAGGGGATCAGACCCGAGTCGGCCAGGAGCCGCCCCGCCCAGGGCCCGCAGGCGTCGACGACGAGGCGAGCGCGGACCTCGGCGGTCTGTCCGGCGATGCGGTCCTGGACGACGACGCCAATGATTCTCCGGGCGTCGTGGAGGAGAGCGTCTGCCTGGACGTAGTTGACGGCGACGGCGCCGCGCTCGACGGCCGATCGGACGCAGGCCAGGGTCAGTCGCTCGGTGCTCTGGACCTGACCGTCGTACCAGTAGGCGCCGCCCGTCAGCCCGGGTAGCGTTCTGAGCCCGGGAAACAGGTCGAGCATTTCGGCACGAGACAGGACGCCGCCAGGCGAGATCGCTCGCTTTCGGGCGCCGGTTCGGTTCTCGCCGGTGATCCAGTCACAGAGACTCAGGGCCGCGCGCATCGCGAAACGGCTTCTGGCGCCCCGGCCATGGGTGGGAATGACGCATCGCATCGGGGTGATCAGATGGGGGGCGGTCCGCAGCCACGCTCGCCGCTCGCGAGCGGACGCACGCATCCGCCGAACGTCCAGCTTCTGGAGGTAACGCAGGCCGCCGTGGATGATCTTGAGGCTGTTGGCGGAGGTCGCGGCGCCGAAGTCGGCGCGGTCCACGATCGCGACGGTCACGTCTCGCAGGGCGAGCTCTCGTGCGATGCAGGCGCCGAAGATGCCCGCGCCGACGAGGAGGACGTCGAACTCTTGGTCCGCGAGCTTTCCGAAATCCCGCTTCATTTCACTCCGCGCTCACTGGGGGTACACTGGTCGCCGCCATGGACAGCCAGAACGTCGAATGGGCCTTGCGGCTCTTCAGCAAATCGGTACTGAAGCGCGCCAAGTGGCGCGAGATCGCCGCGGCGCTCGAGGGCGTCCGTGTCGAGACGGGTCTGGACCTGGGCAGCGACAACGGCGTCATGAGCTATCTGCTCCGGCGACGAGGGGGCGTCTGGTGGAGCGCCGACCTGGAGGCCAAGGCGGTCGAGGCGATCCAGTCTCTCGTCGGCGATCGGGTGTGCCGGATCGACGGGCACAGGCTGCCGATGGCCGATGCGTCGTTCGACGTCGTCGTGGTGATCGACATGCTGGAGCACGTTCAGGACGACGGCGGTCTGGTTCACGAGATCCATCGCGTGCTCCGGCCGGGGGGGTTGTTGATCGTCAACGTGCCTCACTTCAAGCATTTCTCGCTGCTGCGAAGGCTCCGGTTGGCGTTGGGCCTGACGGACGCGTGGCACGGGCACGTCCGTGCGGGCTACACGGTCGACGGTCTTGGCCGGCTCTTGGAGCCTGAGTTCGAGATCGGATCGCATCGTACGTATAACCGGTCTTTCAGCGAGCTGCTGGACATCGCGCTCAACGCCGCCTATCTACGAAAGTCGGCCTCGGGGCCCTCCGAGGGCGTCAAGGGCACGATCGTCACCAAGGACGATCTGGACAAGAACAAGAAGCTGCTGCGAGTCTACTCGGTCATCTCACCTGTGATGACGCTGATGTCCCTCCTGGACGTGCTCGTGGGCTTCACGAGCGGATACAGCTTGATTCTCAGGGCTCGGAAGCGTGCCCGGGGCTAGGGTCTCGGTGTTCGGGTCTCGGGCACGGGTCGAGCTTCCATTCGTTGGGCGTCGCGGAACGACAAGACCACACGTCTGTCGAGCCCCTTTTCGGCCAGACGGGCTCTCGTACCGTGGACATTCTTACCTGGTTCCGGGACAGGCTGGAAGCCTGCGTTACGGCAGCGCGAGACTCGCTCGCCCATGATGGACCTTGAGGCCTCATGGACCGACTCGTGGTCGGGGGATCGAGGCGTAGACCTCCCCGAGCCTGCTCTTGAATTCGTCGAGGCTGTAATCTCGCTGGACCTTCTCCTGAGCCTGGCGACCGATGCGAGCGGCGTATGCCGGGTCGTCGAGGGCTCGGCAGACGCCCTCGGCGATTCCCTCGGGGGTGGGTGGCACGAGGATCGCGCTGTCGGCGTCGAGCGTCTGCGTGTGCGTGGACATATCGGTCGCGACGATGGGCCTGCCGCTGAGCATGTAGGTGTAGATCTTGAGGGGAGTGTTCTCGCCCTGGCGTCGCGGCGAGACGAGCACGTCGGCCATGCTCATGAATTCCGGCATGTTCTCGGCGGGCTGTTTTCCGAGGAGGAACAGGTTGCCGGACGCGTTGGTCGACTTGGCCCTCCGACCGAGCTTCTTGATCTGCTCGCCCTCGCCGCCGACGACGACGATGGCCGCGTCGGGGTGTTTCTGGGTGATCGTTCCGACGGCGTCGACGAGCAGATCCACGCCTTGATAGGACTCGCAGTTACCCGTGTAGAGGACGACCTTCTTACCCGCCAGGCCGAACTGGCCGCGGAAGGCCTCGACCCTCTGGGGATCGGGCGGTCGGCCGGCGGTCGGCAGGGGCACGTCCTCGATCTGGTAGACGGGCTTGTCGGGGACGCTCTTCCGGACGAGGTCGGTGAGCGACTGGCAGACGGTAATCGCGCAGTAGGAGGATCGCAGGGCCAACCGCCGCAGGCGATCGGAGAGGTGGGCCATGACGCGCTCGCCGAGCGTGTTGTCGGCCTCGAGCTGCTCGCAGATGTCCGAGTCGAGGTCGGCGATGACGGGCGTGCGGAAGAGGCGAGCCAGCGGGGCGACGAAGAAGAGGGATTCCTCGACGGCGTGGACGACGAGGTAGCGTCTGCGGTTGAGCAGCCGGAGGACCTTGAGGGCCAGGAAGGCGTCGAGGATGAGCTTTCGGAGCGAGAAGCCGATTGACACCGAGGTATCGGAGGAGAACTGCCCGGTTCGATGATAGAGCCGGCCGACTCGATGGTAGACGAGGCCGGGCATGAGGATCTCGTTGCCGTAGACGAAGGTGGCGAGGTGGACCTCGTAGCCGAGCTCGATGAGCGCGCTGCACATCTGGAGGACGTTGAGCGGGGTGCCGCGCGCCTCGAAGCACGGCTGCGGCGAGACCATCAGGACTGGCAACGCCTTGCCCGCCCCTCTCGAGTTAGATCGCTTCTGAACCGTCAACCTACTCCCCCATGGCGAGGGCTCCGCTCGGCCACAAGCAGCGCGGGCGACCCGAAGAGCCGCGTCAGCCCGACGAGGCGACAGGCGCGCTCGATAGCCGCGGACAGGGATGCTCGACCTACCATGCGATGCAGTCCCACCGGCAAGAGAAACTCCCTATAAACGGAGATCCTGTCAAGTCCGAGCCGGCGGAGTCGCGAGCCCAACTGCCGAGCCGTGTGGCAGAAGTACGGTCGCGTGTTTCCCTCGACCGTCCGTTTGATCTGGAAGAACGCCCTGCCCAGCAGGTTGACGCTGAACAGCGACGTGTAGTCCACCAGGACATAGCGCCGCGAGACCCGCGTCATTTCCGCCAAGAGCGCTTCCCACCGCTCGACGTGCGGCAGGACGCGGATGGCCATGACGAGGTCGAAGCTGCGATCGGCGAAGGGCAGCGACCAGAGACTCGACGTGACAAAGTCGAGGCGCTCGGGGAAGCGCTCCATCAGCGGCTCGATCTGCCGCCTGCAGGAGGGGTCGCTGCCGTGGACGCAGACGTCGTACCCGCGCTCCAGGAGGTCGGGCGTGAGCTGCGCGTGCCCTCCGCCGACCTCCAGGACGGACAAGGGCCCGCGCCGGCCACCGTGCAGGAGTCGGAAGACGCCGTCCGCCTGCACCTGGAGCAAGTACTGGCCGATCGCGCCACGGAATCTCCGGCGATAGTCATCGCTGGACGTCTCGACGTCCGGCGTCAGCGTATTGTGGTCCATGCCTTTTGACACACGGCCCTGGTCCCGACGGCCCCCGACACCCGCGCGCCCGCAGCTTGGTCGAACGACGCGCCGGTCGTCGTATAGTATATCGCTGCCCGTCTTGGGTCCGCTATGATGTTTCCATCGGTCAGCGAGGCGCACACCAACGGCCGCACGGCACGGGCCGAGCGGCAGACGGGTTTCGATGGCACTTTCCGGACTGCTGCTGTTCCTGGCGATCATCTGTGTCGCCGTCGGCACGCTCATCCCGTTCGGCGCACCGCGTTCGTGTCAAGAGGTCGCCGCAGTACTGCACGGGCCCATTACTTTATCGGTGGATTCCCCTATCTGGTTGACGCTCGTCGAACGTCTGGTTTCCTTCTGCAGCATCGGGTTGCTGTTGCAGTGGACATGGGATCGGCGCGGGAGCCGCCGATCGACCGTCTGGGCATGCCTGACGGTGGCCGCGGTCGTTGTGTCGCTGGAGCTTGCGCAGGCGTTCGTTCCCGGCCGGCACGCCCGGTTATCGGACGCGGCGCTGGGCATCGTGATGGGATTGGTGGGCGTGGCGATCGCCCGTTCGGTTCACCGACGGCTCGACGGGGTCGTGAGGGCCTACGAACGGCGCCAACGACCGATACTTTCGCTTCTGCTTGGGGCGGGAAACGTCGTGGTGATCGCCATTGTCCTGCAGGCGCACCGAGGCGTGGGACTCCGGGGATGGGACCGCGATTACCCGCTGCTCATCGCCAACGAACGAACGCAGGATCGCCCGTGGCTGGGTGGTATTCGCGGCGTTGTCATCCATGACCGGGAGCTGTCCGGCGAGGAAATCGCCGAGTCTTCTCGGATTACGCTGTCTCGCGATCGTCGCTTGCCGCGTCGGGATCGCGGTGTTGTCGCGTCATATGACTTCGCAAGGACCGAGAATGGACAGGTCCCGTCGGCGTTGCCAGACGCGCAAGGGCCTCCGATCCTGCTGCCGCGGGGGTCGGATCCAGGCTGGCGGCTGATGAGCGACGGCATCGAGATCCGGAGGCCCCTCTTCGCGACGAGCGCGGCGCCGGCGGACGCGCTCTGCGATGCCCTCCTGAAGAGCGGCGCGTTTACCATTGAGGCCGTGGTGGCGGCGGTTGATGCGAGGCAGGCCGGACCTGCTCGGATCGTGTCGATCTCGGTCGACCAGGTGAGCCGGAACGTCACGCTGAGTCAGGCGATGGATCGGTTGGACCTGCGGGTACGGACGCCACGGACCGGCGTGAACGGATCAGACGTTCTCTGCCGAAGCCGGTCCGGGGCGCTGGCGGGCGGCGCGTGGCAACACATCGCCGCAACGTTCGGAAACGGGCGAGCGCGCCTGTGGGCCGACGGTCGGGAGGTTCGGCGTCCGCTACGGCTCTATCGTGTGGAAACGATGTTGTTTCGGAACGACGCGACGCCGCTGGCGCTCTTGGCGGCGGTGGTCTTGTTCTGCCCACTCGCCTGGCTTGCGGGGGCGATCCTCGTCGAACGCCGGATGATCGGTGCAATGCTCTGGGGCATAGCCCTGACGTTGGCGCTACCGCTGGGCGCGTCGGTCGCGGTGACGGGTTGGCTGGGTCGGGATCAGGACTGGGCGTTCTTGATCTCGGCGTTTGCCGTCTGGCTGGCAACCTTCGGGATGGTCCGCGGGGCGGGCGGTGGTCTCTCCGCGCGGGATGAATCCCGGGACTCGGACCGTTCGGTCGACTTGGCTTGAAGTCTTGCCCGTTCCCAGGCGACCCACTACACTGCGGTTGGCGAGCAAATCGCGGAGCGGCTTGGGCCGCGGCGCAGGGCCTGACTGTATGGACTTCCCTACCTTCCATTTGGACTTTTTCGGCAACCGGATGCTGATCGCGGCGATCGCGGTCTTGCACGTATTCATCAACCACGCGCTGGCGGTCGGGGCGATACCGGTCATCGTCGGCATGGAGTGGTGGGGGCATCGCAAGGGCGACGCGGCGTGGGACGCGCTGGCGTACAAGACGCTCTTCGTGTGCTTCATCATCACGACGACGGTGGGGGCGATGACGGGGGTGGGTATCTGGTTCTCGGCCTCGCTGGTGAACCCGTACGCGATCGCGAGCCTGATTCGGGTGTTCTTCTGGGCGTGGTTCACGGAGTGGTTCGTCTTCGTCAGCGAGGTGTGCTTCATCCTGGCGTACTTCCTGCTATGGAAGCGGTGGTCGGGCCAGCGGAAGGTCACGCACATCCGGCTGGGAGCCGCCTTGTGCGTCTTCTCGTGGCTGACGATGGCCATCATCGTGGCCATTCTCGGGTTCATGATGGACCCGGGGAACTGGGAATCGCAGCGGACGTTCTGGAACGGGGTGCTGAATCCCTTGTACGCTCCGCAGCTCCTGTTTCGCACGCCGCTGGCGATGGTGTCGGCCGGTCTGTTCGTCTGGTTCCTGGTGATCTTCTTCACGCAGCGCGGAAGCGAGGTCCGGGCGGGGGCGATTCGGTTCGTCTCGGCGTGGGTCCTGGCGTGGACGCCGCTGCTGATGTTCGGAGCGATCTGGTACCGCTGGCGGATCCCGGAGTCGATGCTGGGCAACCTGCCGGTGGCGATGGGGACGCAGCGGTACGAGACCTGGTACGACGGATTGCTCCTGGCGATCGCAGCGGCCATCGTGCTGGTGCTGGCGGTGGCGGGCTTGGGGCTGTTGAGGCCGGGCTGGATGCCTCGGGTGGGGCTCGTGCTGCCGTTCTGCCTGGTGCTCGTGATGCTCGGGGAGTTCGAGCGGGTGCGCGAGTTCATTCGCAAGCCGTACGTCATCAACGAGTATATGTACGCCAACGGAGTCCGGACGGACGACCTGGCGTTATTCCAGCGTGACGGGCTGCTGGCGCACTGCGCGTACGCCTCGACACGGACCATCACGCCCGAGAACCGGATTTCGGCCGGTCGGGACGTCTTTCTGCTGGCGTGCACACGGTGCCATACGACGACGGGCGTCAACGGCATCGTGGCGAAGTTCGAGAACCTCTACGGGCGCGACAAGGCCTGGGACCGGGATGCGATGGTCGCGTTCATCGAGAACATGCACGGGGCCAGGCCTTTCATGCCGCCGTTTCCTGGGAATCGCCAGGAACTGGAGGCGATGACCGACTACATTCTGCAGGTTCGCAAGACGGGGGAATCGCTCGAGGGGGCGCAGGTGACGGGGGTCGAGTTCCCGGCGGGCGACGGGGCCGTGACGAAGGGCGGCGCGACGTCATCGGCGAGGTAGACATCAGGAGAAGGCGAGAGCGTATCGGATGTGGCTTCTGGCGAACACTCCCGTTTTGCATGACATACCGTTGCCGTTGCCGGCGGACCGCGCGCTGCTCATCGGCGTGCTGGTGATGCTGTTTCTGACCCACATTCTGTTCGTGAACCTGATGTTGGGCGGGTCGCTGCTGACGCTGGCGTTCGAGGTGGTCGGGCATCGGCGCCGGGACGCTGACCTGGACGCGCTCGCGCTGGAGATCGCCAAGACGACGACGGTCAACAAGAGCCTGGCGGTTGTCTTGGGCGTCGGGCCGCTGCTGGCGATCAACGTGGTCTACACGGTCTTCTTTTACTCGGCCAACGCGCTGACGGGGATGGCTTGGATCTCGATCGTGCCGCTGGTGGCGACGGCGTTTCTGCTGCTTTATCTGCACAAGTATACCTGGCACACGGACTGGATGGTTCGTCGGAGGGTGGTCCACGTCGCGATTGGGGGGCTGGCGACGGCGATCCTGCTCATGGTGCCGTTCATCTTCCTGACGAACATCAATCTGATGCTCTTTCCTGACCGCTGGGGCGACGTCCGGGGGTTTCATACGGCGGTGCTGCTGCCAAACGTACTGCCGCGATATCTCCACTTTCTGCTCGCGTCGGTGGCAGTGACAGGGCTGGCGCTAGCGTGGTACTTCGGGCGGAGTCGATATCCGTTCGAGGAGCGGTTCGCGTCGCTGCGGCGTCCGCAACTGGTCAGGACGTTCTACAAGGTAGCGCTGGGCGTTTCGCTCGTCCAGTTCCTGGCCGGCCCACTCGTGCTGCTCACGTTTCCGCCGCGAGGCGTGGGGTTGCTGATGATCGGTGTCTTCCTGACCGGCGCGACGCTGGCGGCGACGGCGCTGTATCTGCTGTGGCTGGAGATCCGTTCGTCTGACGAGGAGATCGGGGGCCGGTTCTTCGCAGTCGTGGGGCTCTTGACGCTGACGGTGATCTGCATGGCGTCCGGTCGGCACATGTATCGAGAAAAGTCGCTGATCGGTCCGCAGGTGGCGATGGCCATCCAGTCGAGCACCTTCGCCAAGGAGGCCAGAGATGCCAAGGCGGTGGCGGAGGGGGCTCTGTCGAAGATGGCGCCGGACGAACGGCTGTTCACGCTGAACTGCTCGGCCTGTCACGCGATCGACACGGTGCGGTCGGCGCCGTCGGTCCGCGAGATCGCCACGATCCACAGGGGCAATCCGCAGGCCATCGTCGAGTGGGCGATAAAGCCGGGCAGGAAGCGGCCCGAGTTCTCGGAGATGCCGTCGATGGCGCGGCTCGGGCAGGAGAAGCTGTTGACGATCGCGAAGTACATGCTTCGCGCGGGGAGCGCATCGCCGACGGCGGGCCCGGCCTCGGGACCCGTGACGAGCGGCGCGGTCAGCAGGCCGAGCTCACCTCGCTAGTTGGCCTTCGGGAAATCATGCACTATCCTCAAGAACCGTTCTCTCGCCAACAGGAAGTCGTAGACGGAAGCGAGTGAATTCGTGTTCCCCGCCGCTGAAGCGACGGGCCACGCTCTCTGCTGATACCCGATTCTAACGCGCCTTGTGAGACGGTATGATGGGCCCGCGATGACGCGGGCGGCATGGCGAGGTCGCCTGGCCGTCCGGTCTTGGGAGTGATCACACATGCATGGGACCTATTGGCATAGCGGGTTGGCTCAGGTGACGTGTCTTTTGGCGGCGCTGAGCGCAACGTTCGACGCTCCGGCGGCCGAGGCCGGGGGCTCGAAGCCGAACATAGTTTTCATCATGGCGGACGATCTCGGCTGCGGTGATCTGGGCTGCTACAACAAGGTCTCGAAGGTTCCCACGCCGAACATGGACCGGCTCGCCGCCGACGGCATCCGCTTCGCGGACGCGCACACGCCGTCGTCGGTCTGCACGCCCACGCGGTACGGGGTGTTGACGGGTCGATACTGCTGGCGGAGCCGCCTCAAGCGAGGGGTGCTCGATGGCTACTCGCCTTGTCTGATCGAGCCGGGGCGGATGACCGTGGCCTCGCTGCTGAAGGAGCGCGGTTACGCCACGGCCTGCGTCGGCAAGTGGCACCTCGGGCTCGGCGACGGGAAGCGGACCGACTACGGAAAGCCGCTCCGGCCCGGGCCGACGACGGTGGGCTTTGACTACTTCTTCGGCATTCCCGCCTCGCTCGACATGCCGCCGTACGTCTTCATCGAAAACGACCGACCCGTCGAGCCCGCGAGCGAGCAGATCCACGCGAGCGAGCACCGACGCAAGGGCGGTGGCGGGTTCTGGCGCAAGGGCGACATCGCGCCGGGCTTCAAGCACGCGGATGTCCTGCCGACACTGACGCGCAAGGCGATCGAGTACGTCGAGACAAGGGCCAAGGAGTCGCCTGGCAAGCCGTTCTTTCTGTATCTGCCGCTCACGGCCCCGCACACGCCCTGGCTGCCGACGGAGGAGTTCCGCGGCAGGAGCAAGGCGGGATATTACGGCGACTTCGTGGCCCAGGTGGACGCGTCCGTCGGGCAGGTCATGGCAGCGCTCGACCGCCTGAAGCTGAGCGACAACACGCTTCTGTTCGTGACGAGCGACAACGGCGCGCACTGGACGCCGAACGACAAGAAGGAGTTCGACCACCTGGCCAACGGGCCGTACCGGGGTCAGAAGGCGGACATCTGGGACGGCGGGCATCGCGTGGCGTTTCTGGCTCGATGGCCCGGGAGAATCAAGAAGGGCGCGACGAGCATCCAGACCATCTGTCTGACGGATCTGATGGCGACGTGCGCGGCCGTCGTGGGCGCGGAGCTGCCGGAGGACGCTGGCGAGGACAGCTTTAGCCTCCTGCCGGCGTTGCTCGGGGAGGATGGGGGCAAGCCGATTCGCGAGGCGGTGGTGCACCACTCGATCAGCGGGATGTTCGCGATCCGCCAGGGGCCGTGGAAGCTGGCACTGGGCCGGGGCTCTGGAGGGTTCAGCGCACCGCGGACGATCAAGCCCAAGCCGGGCGAACCAAAGGGGCAGCTCTACGACCTCACGGAGGACGTCGCCGAGACGCGGAACCTGTATCAAGATCGACCTGAGATCGTGAAGCGTCTGGCTGAGCTGCTGGATCGCTACAAGACGCAAGGTCGGAGTCGGGCCGCGCGATAGACTCTCTCGCCGGACGAGAAGGAACGGTCCGTTCCCGCCGTCACGGCGGGAACGGGCCGTCATCGTCCATGGCAAGTGACTACGACGACGAAGGCCCCTTCGTCGGTGGAAACGGCAGCGTGATGTAGTAGACCCAAGCTCTATCAGCGTAGTAGTCGTCGATGGTTATGCTAAAGACCTTCCAGTCCTCCTGGGTGGTGACGAGATCGGCCTCGAACAAGACGCCCATCACACGGCTCCCGTTGCGCACCTCGGGGGCCATCCGCCAGATCCACTGATTGACGGGCTGGAACGAGCTGATGGCCAGCTCCGGCGGATTGGTGATACAGTTCTGGAAGAAGCAGTCGGCGATTGTGCCGACATCGGAGAGCCTGAAGTTGTACTGCCAGCGAACGTCGTTGACGTTTTCGCCGGCCTGATTGACGGTCGTAACGTCCTGCACGTCGACGGTCTTCGAGCTGTTGATGGTTATCCCGGCCGAGACCCCCGCGTTAGGTCCGCCCGTATTGAAGGACACCGTGCCGCCGACCTGAAAGCTGACGCCGCTGGTAACGGACGTGACCTGGTTGACGGTCGGAGGGCTCGACTGAATCAGCCCCACGGCGTTGCCGTCGCCTATATAGGCGTGCATATTCGCGATGGTCTTGATGGCGCCCATGTACTGGCCTTTCTTCATGGTCTCGTTCGTCTTGTAGGCATTCGCCCCGTTGAGCACACAGAACTGCTGGACGAAGAACCAGTCGTCCCCGTTGTCCAGGGAATGACAGCTATAGACGAAGTGCGAAATGCCGAAGTTATCTCCTTCGTACTGGAAGTACGTCTGGTTAACGAATGCCGAGGCCAGGTCAGGCAGGTTGTTGGAGCCGGCGCCCTGTGCCGTCGCCTGCCGCTTGGCCGCCTGTGCGATCGAAGAGTCCATCCGCTTGCCGTCGTCCGCCAGCCACTTAGCGAAACCCGCCATCCGTGAGTTCCGGTCTTCGTCGGTGTCGGGGCCGAGCGCGACCTGCACCGGGTCCGTCTGGCTCGTCACGGTCGCCCCGCTGATCAAGTCGATGTCCCTCGTCTCCGTGCGAGACATCGCGGTCGTGGCAGGAGGGAACCAGGAAGCCTGCCACACGCTGCCGTCGGGCTCGACGTCGAGCGCGTACACCTCCGCGTGGGAGACAGCGTCAGGCAAATCGTACGGCGTGTCTGCATAGGACAGGATCTGATGGAGCGCGGCGATCTCGGCTACACCGACGTTGACGAGCACGATCGACCATCCAGCATCGTGGGCCGACTTGATGGCCGCCTGCTGAGTCACGCTGAGCCCGCCGACGGCGTCGGCGCCGATCAGAATCGGGGCGTCCGACTCCGTTCCAGTGTGTGGTGTGAGGTCCAGAGAGTCCTGAATCTTATCCGCCGCGACCCCGTCCAGGTCGCCGATTACGTAGGCCTCCGGGGTGACCTCCGGCTCGATGGGCGCCGGGGGAAAGAACCACGTGCCACAGCCAATCGCCATGGCAACCGGCAACGCAACGGCCAATACCCATTTCGTCATTCGCGGCATGACACATCTCCTTCTACTGTGTCTCATGGAATGCCGTCGGCGCACATTTGCCCTCTAGTGCCGTTTTCGGTCGGACATCGTGTACCGCAGTCATCCCTGTCTGGTTTCTGGGCAGGCTGGAAGCCTGCGTTACGACAGCACGAAACTCGTTCTGTGACATGGGCACTAGCTTGCCTTCACACGAAGGTCAGATGCGACATCTCCGGCCAGTCTTCCAATAATCTCAAGACAAACAACAGCCGCGGGGTTCTCGACGCCTGTGGCGCTGCGGACGACCACACCAGGACTATCTTCTGTCAGTAGCTCTCGGGTCTTCGGCATCCGCCCTATGCAGAGCCTCTCGTCAACCCAGATCGCCACGCGTTGGGGGCGAGTCTCGTACTGTCAGAGACAACGTCGATGAGGAGGACCGAAGGGACTGGCCACGCGCCGTCAGCATATCGCCCGCCGCAGGCAGCGCGGCGAGCAGAGCAGATGCGCGCCCAAGTGGACAGGGATTCCCATCCAGTGCATGAGCGCTTTGAGGAATCGTCAGACGCCTGACCGACCTGCTCGATGACCACGGGAGGCGCGCTTTGAGCAGGCCCGCGCGATCAGTTCTGGCGCCACACGAAGAGAAACGGCCCGTTCCCGACGTGAATACGGGAACGGGCCGTCATGCTGTCCTGGGCGAGCCCTTGTTACGAAGGGCCCTGCGTCGGCGGGAACGGGAGCGAGATGTAGCAGTACCGTCCGAAACCGCTGAAATTGGTGGTGATCGTCGCGTAGAAGAAGTACCAGCCTTCCTCGCTCATTCCGAGCTGGGTTCCGAAGTAGACGCGCATCGTCCGGTCGCCGTTTCGGACGTCGGGGCTCATGCGCCAGATCCACTGGTTCACCGGCTGGAACGAGCTGATGGATAGATCCGGGGGATTGGTGATGCAGTTCTGGAAGAAGCAGTCGGTGATGGAGCCGATCTGACAGAGATTGGCTTCATAGCGCCATTTGGCGTTGTTGACGTTGTCGCCGCTCTTGTTGATGGTCTTGATGTCCTGGACGTTGACGGTTTTCGAGCTGCTGATCTTCATTCCCGCGGAGAGGCCGGCCTCTGGGCCGTCCTTGCTGAAGGACATGCTCCCGCCCAGCTCGAACTCGACGCCGCTGGTGACGGAGGTGACGTTGTTGGCGGTCTGGGGCGTGGACTGGATCAGCCCGACGGCGTCGCCGTTTCCGGCGAAGCTGTCCATGACGGCCTCGGTCTCGACGATGGCCAGGTACTTGCCCTTCTTCATGCCCTGATTGGTCGTGTAGGCGCCTGAGCCGTTGAGGACGCAGTACTGCTGAACGAAGAACCAGTCCTGCCCGTTGTTGATCGAATGGCAGCTATAGACGAAGTGCGACAGCGTGTAGTTGTTGCCCTCCTGCTGGTAGTTGACCTGATTGACGAAGGCCGAGGCCAGGTCGGTCAGGTTGTTGGAGTTGGCGGCCTGAGCGGCGGCTTGCTGCTTGGCCGCCTGGGCGAGGGGGGAGTCATCCCGCTCGCCGTCCTCATCGAGCCACTCGACGAAGCCGATCATTCTGGAATCCTGGTCCTCGTTCGTGTCGCACCCTAGTTCGATGAGCACGGGATCGGTCTGGGTGGTCTTGGTCGACCCGTCGGCGAGCGTGATCTCAACGGTCTCCGTCTGGGACGTTGCGGTGGTCTCGGGGGGCAGCCAGAGGGCCTGCCACAGACTCCCGTCGGTTTCCCGATCTAGGGCGTAGACCTCCGCATAGTAGACACCGTCCGGAAGCTCGTATTGATGGTCCAAGCCCAGGATCTGGTGCAGCGCGTCGAGCTCGTCCTCACCGGCGTGGACGAGCGCGATCGTGTGGCCGGCCTCGAACGCGGCCTTGACGGCGGCCTGTTGGGTGGCGTCGAGCTCGTCGATGGCGCCGCCGGCGATGATGATGGGGGCGTTGGACTCGGCGCCCACGTGGGCCGTCAGATCGATGAAATCATGGATTTCGTCGGCGGTCACGCCCTCCAACTCACCGATCAAGTAGGCCTCGGGGGTTACGTTGGGCTCGACGGGGCCGGGCGTCGGTGGGAACCAGGTGCCGCAGCCGACCGCGATGACCACTGGAATCAACAGGACGGGCAGCCATCTCATCATCCGAAGCATACATTTCTCCTTGTTCTGAAATAAGTTGTGTCGACCTAGACGCAGTATAGCCGGTTCCTGTCAGCGGATTATGTGCCTCTCCGACGCGCCGAACAACCGCGATCCTCGCCGCGGGAGAGGCTCCGATGGACCAATAATCGGCAGTTTGGGCGCCCGGGATCATCGGTTTCGTCGACGCCGCATTTTGCGTCGGAGCCTCTTGCCAGGCGCCGCAGGCTCCTGTAGCGTCCTTGGGGCAGAGAGCATCGGCTCTTGACCCCGGTCGCGAGGCTCAGGACTCGCCGGCGAGGTTGCCTGTCCAAGGGGTGGTCAATATGAGGAATCTGCGTGGTAGGAGCGTGGGGCTCCGGTCGGTCGCGGCCGGGGCCGTCGTGCTTGCGGCGGCGCGCGCTTTCGCAGAGCAGCCGGCGGACACGGCGGCGCGGAATGTGCCCCCCTGCCCCACGGTTCTTTCCGAGAAGATCGATCAGCTCGAGGCGGCGGCCACGAGCCAACAGGCCAGGATCGATCGGCTTGCCGAACGAGTGAGCGCGGCCACGGACCGATCGACGGGCGCGGATCGGGTGGCGGGGATCCGCGCGATCGTTCGCGAGGCGCTCGCCGATGCCGAGTTCCGGGACGGGCTGTACCCGGACCTGCAACGCGTCGGCTACGACAAGGGGTTCTACATCGCGGCGGCGGACGAGACGTTTCTGCTGAAGATCAACGGCTGGTCTCGGATTCGGTGGACGGGCCAGAACCGCCAGACCGACAACCCTCGCCAACAGGGGCGACAGAAGCAGGACGACATCAACGGCTTCGAGGTCGAGGACCTGCGGTTGAATTTCTCGGGGCACATCCACTCGCCCAAGCTGACGTATCGCATTCAGGTCAGCGGAGACACGGATCAGGCCCACACGTGGCGGACGTGGGACGCGTACGTGACGTACGCGATGGCCAAGGAGGCGCAACTGACCGTGGGGCTGGCGAAGGTCCCGTTCGGACGCCAGAGGAGCTACACCAAGAGCACGCTGCACTTCATCGACCGGTCCATCGGCGACGAGACGTTCAACCTGAATCGGTCGATCGGGGCGTACTTGCGGGGGATGCTGGTCGACCGGCTGAGCTACGCCATTGGCATCTCGAACGGGCTGGCGAATCGGGACGACACGCTGGAAGAGCTGGATACGAACTTCGCGTACTCGGCGCGGCTTGTCGCGCACATCCTGGGCGATCCGATCAAGACGGAGGGGGACCTGGCGTATTCGAAGGATCCCCGGTTCGAGATCGGGCTGAGCGCGGCCTACAACGACGACAACGGGGACCGCGGTCGGAGCACGCCCTACAGTGTGCCGGACCGGATCCGCTCGGGACGAGGCATCGGGGGATACGGCACGGCCGACCTGACGGGAACGGACCTTCTTCAGTTCGGGGCGGACACGGCGTTTCAGTATCGGGGTCTGTCGCTCTCGGCGGAGTACTGGCTTCGGAGCGTGGACGGGGACAGCGAGTTCAGCCAGTGGGAGCGTCTGACGGGGCGCGACGACGCGCGGCACTACCAAGCGGGTTACTTGCAGGCGGGGTACTTCGTGATCCCGAAGCGTCTGGAGGCCGTAGCGCGGCTGGGGGGATTGTGGGACGCCGACGGCGACGACACGTGGGAGGTCACGTGCGGGCTGAACTACTTCCCGTGGGGGACGTACAACCTGGTGCTTCAGGTGGACGTGACGCGGATCGGCGAGGCACCGTATACGTCGAGCTCGGGGAACTGGGCGCAGAACGACGAGGTGACGATGGTCCGGCTTCAGATCCAGGCGCAGTTCTGATTCCGCTGCCGGTTTGGGGGACTTACGGTCGAGAAGACACCCAGCGTGGAATGGGTCCGTGGATGTGTCATGAGAGCCGTAGGCGCTCCCATGGTGATTGGGTCGGGTCCCGAGGGGGCAGGTCAGCTTGCGGAGGATCACCATGTCTGATTTGGATCGGCGGCAGTTCCTCAAGGCCGCGGGCGTCGTCGGCGCGACCACGCTCGGAACCGCCAACGCCGCAGCCGACACGGGAGCGCCACAGGCCCTGCTCACCACCGATGAACTTGCGTATCTCGGGCGGTTCGACACGCCGACGGTGGCCAACGCCCTCGAGAAGCTGGGCCAATCCGACCGCCTTGCGGGTGTCGTCTCGCCGGAGGTCCGGTGCATCTTTCCCGAGATGGGCATCATGAACGGGTACGCGGCCACGGCGACGATCCAGGCTTCCAGGCCGCGCGGCCAGGGCGATCCGCAGGTCAAGTCATTCGACTACTGGGACTACATCGCGTCGATCCCCAAGCCGACGGTCATGGTGATCCACGATTTGGACGCGCCGAAACCGGTTGGGTCCTGGTGGGGCGAGGTCAACGCGAATGTCCATCGGGCGCTCGGTTGCGTCGGCGTCATCACGGACGGCGGGGTGCGGGATCTGTCGGTGGTACGGCCGTTGGGGTTTGGTTTCTTCGCGTCGGCGGTGCTGGTGTCCCACGGGTACGTGCACGTGGTGGATTTCGGCAAGCCGGTCACGGTGGGCGGCGTTACGATTCGGTCCGGGGATCTGATGCAGGCGGACGAGCACGGGGCCATCCGAGTTCCCGGTGAGAAGGCCAAGGCCGTCGGCCCCGCGTGTTACGAGGTGTTCAAGAGCGAGCGGGCGATGATCGAGTTCTGCCAGACACCTGGCGTGACGGTGGAGAAGCTGAAGGCGTTCGTGCGGGACAGGAAGTAACGTGGTTTGCGAGTCGTGCGTTTCGTGCAAGCGTCTTCGTACCCGCGCTGCTCCGCGGGGTAGCTGGCGCTTGCCGCGGCACGTCCACCCCGTACGAGGCGGATTGGAGGTGAATCGAGCTCGGCTGGGGCACTTCGAGCCTTGACTTGGCGGTGATGCCGACGATAATGGCGTCAACGAGGGCGATTAGCTCAGTTGGCTAGAGCGCACGGATCACACCCGTGAGGTCACAGGTTCAAGTCCTGTATCGCCCATGCACTTACCCTCCGCGGTTTGCGGGGGGTTTTTTGTTTGGCGGGGGACGGGTCGGGTGTCATGTCAATTGCCTGGAGCCTCTCCGGACTGGTGAGAACCATCCTTGGAGAGCCGTCATCGGGTCCTTGATGTTACCGCGAGAAGGCCGAGGGACAAGGCCGTGCCGGGGCAGCTCGGATTTCGGCCAGCCCGGGCGATATGATGGTTGCGTCGTGGCCGGGGATCGGGTCAAATCCATTGGCTGTCATGGCATTGTGCGTCTACCGGAGGAGGCGAAAGCGTGAGCCGTGGACTCATCATCTCCACCCGCGCCCTTGGGCGCCGAAGACCGCTCCTCGATGACTGGTCAACGTCCTTGCCGCCGGAGGTAGGTGACGGCGGCACGCCACTCACCTTGCGCGCCTTGATCTCGCGAATCGTTCTTGACGAGGTGGCGTCCTTTCGCGGACGTCAGAAGGCCCGCCGCTTCGTCCACGTTCTGACGGCCCGGCAGATCGAGCAAGGCGCTCAGCGAGGCAAGATCGATATGGGGGGGCGAGACCTCGACCAGACGGTCGACGATGAGGAGGCGGTCGGCGCGGCGCTGCAGGCGTTCGAAGACGGATTGTACTTGGTCATCATCGACGAGGAGGAGCACCGCGACCTGGACCGGCAGGTCTTTCTGAAGGCAGACAGCCGCATCACGTTTCTACGGCTCGTGATGCTGGCGGGAGGCTGAGGATGCTTGCGACCGAACAGGCGAAGGAAGCGCTCGAGCGGCAGAGGCAGAAGGACTCGGGCAAGCGGCTGCAGAAGCGGCTTGCGGGCCTTCCGCGGAAGTCGCAGTCGGCGATTCGCGGTGTGATGGGCTGGGACCGCAACGGCAAGGTTATCGAGGATTGGGACAAGCTCGAACCGGTGTTCCTGGAAGGCGCGGCGGCGCTGGACTCGCTGAACGATGCAGCTCGACTCACGGTCTTCAAAGCGGCGTTGCCCAAACTTGCCCACCACGTCGATCGGGCCTGGCAGATGCAGAAGTCGATGCCGTACCTGTTCGGGGTATGGGGCAAACCGTTTCGCGCTCCCGCACGTGAGGAGGCCACGCGGATCACCCGGGCAAGTTGGCTCGACACGCTGGTGAGACACACGAGCGACTACGACGAAGACGTCGTGTGGTTCTCCGAGTGGGCTTGCCACTTCGACCGATGGGGCCAGGCACACGACGCGCTGGGCATGCTGTTCGCGGCGGCGATTGACGATGGCGGCGCGGAGGGCCAACGGGTCTTCGACGTCCTGCGCCAGTCGGCCAACGGAGAGCATGAGATCGGCGGCATGGGTCGGCACGTCACACGAGGTCTGTTGATCTGCTCTCGACCCGATGCCTGGGAGTTCGTGGAGAGACTCCTGCTGGCCGCCCAACGCCAGGAGGGTCTGCGACAGGATATCCTCGAGACCGTAGACACCTGCCACCCGGAGGCCTTTCAGCGGATGCTCCGGCTGATCCTGGACGAGAACCTGATCCGCTTTAGTGCGACGGCGCGAGCGGCCAACGTTTGGTTCGGCATCAACTGGGACTCCGCCAGCGCCGGCGTCATCAGGAAGACCATCGACCGGGCGCTGACATATGTCGAGGACTCGCAGGCTCGATCCGCGGCCATCGAGAGCAACGAATCGGATCGCGTGTACTTGGGCCTGTGGGCGACGGCGTTCTGGGACGCGTATGAGGCCATCCCTTTGGCCGAGCGTCTCCTGGAGCACAAGGAAGTCGGGCATCGCTTCACGGGCGTATTGCTTCTCTTGCAGCTCCAGTGCTATCCGGCCTATGCGGCGGCATTCCGCGCTCTGCATGACGAGGACATTCGGGTGGCCGCCATCGCGCTCCAGGTGGCCACGGACAGTCGGCTCGCGAAGAACACGGGCATCGACGTCTTCGGCGAGATCGAAGCGGTCATCGACCGGTTCCCCAAGAAGAAGACCAGGCACAAGGCTCTGCTCTGGCCATGGCTCGGGTTGACCGTCTGGCGGCAAGAGGTAGCCGATGTGCTGGCCGAGAACCTGGGAGATCGTCCCAGCGAGAAGCTCCTGCCGTACATCCCCCTCATGAGTTCGAACGCCCGTTTCAACGTCGCGAGGCGCTTGGGCGAACAGAAGCGGCAGTCGGGCGCGGTCCGCAGAGTTCTGTTCGAGCTGGTAGGTGACTCCAGCGCGCAGGTTCGCGAGGAGGCGCTCAAGTCGATCGGCAAGGGCCGGATCAGCGATGAGGAGGCCAAGGGGCTCGAGGCGGCGCTCACACGAAAGCCAGGGGATCTGCGTCGCGGCGCGCTGAAGGTCTTGCTGAACCAGCCGGACAAGTCGGCGCTGGCGAGCGGGGACCGTTTGCTGGCCGCGTCCAACGTCCTGCAGCGTCAGGCCGGGCTGGAGCTGCTCAAGGAGATGATCGACGCCGGGCGTCAGGTCGAGGCCTGTCGGCAGCGGGCCCGTGGCTTCGCCGGGTCGCGCCCGCGATTCTCGGATGACGAACAGAGGTTCCTCGACGCGGTGCTCGAGGTCGAGCGCGACGTTCCGACGCTGGTCAATGCCTTCGGCTTGATGGACCCCGCCGAGCGGACACCGTCTCGTCCGGTCAGACAGCACGCCGTGCCGATCGCCACGTCGGCGGCCGAGAAGTGCATTCTGGGTCTCGACAGGCTGATCCACGAGCACCGTGAGACGCCGACCACGTTGGGGCATCGCTGGCGCGGCGAGGAAGAGCCGCTGCTGGGCAATGTGGGCTACGGCTTTCCGAGGCCCAAGAAGGACGTACCGATCGATCAGGACGTCGCGCGCCTGCCGCTGGCCGAGGTTTGGAGGGATTGGTATGAGCGGCGACCCTCGGACTTGCGGGACAGGGATGGGTTGGAGGTCCTGCGAGCGGCGGGGATGCTCGCAGGGATGGCCAATGAGAGTCTTGGATTCTGGAGGCATTTGGGCAAAGGCCTGAAGCGCTCGTCGCGAAGGCAGCTATTCGGCACCATCAGGTCGGGACGGATCAGGTACGATCGCTTTCTCGATCACCTCCTGGAATGGCTGCTCAAGTTGTATCCACCCAAAGGGGCGGCGGACTTTCTCCTCACCACGGTGGAGACCTCGCTAGCGCATCTGGGCGTAGACGAGACAGCCGGGAGTCCACGGGGATCGAGATCGGCAAGCCACTTGGACTGGCGTTCGTTCGGTTCGGCAGCGTTAGTCTGGCATGAGTTCGCCAAGGAGCATCAGCAGTTGTTCGAGGACCAGTGGTCGGACGCGCATCGTGCCGCCCTCTGGGAACTCGAGCATTGGATCGACCTGCCGGTAGCCGAGGTGAAGAAGGGGCTGCTCCGGCAGAAGCCCGAGTTGAGGCGTGTCGCCGTTCCGCGGGACTTGCCGGACCTCGACGGACTCATCGCGGCGTACGGGCTGGGTCGCGCGACGAGGGCCGATCTGTACGATCAGGTACTTCCGTATGACCCATGCGAGGAGGAGCGTACGCGGCGTGGCCGGCGCGGTTCGCTGTGGCAGTTGACGAGCCGCAAGCCGCCCCCCGAGTTCGAGCGGTGTCCCGACCTTCGTGACGTGGTCAACGCCTGCCGGGATCGAATCCTGGGAGTCGAGTTGACTCGCGGAGACACGCCCACGGAAGCGTCAGGGCCGGCGCTGGAGCTAAGGTCAATCCACGGCGCCGAGATACTCATCGCCATCGTCCAGGCGCTGGGCGCCGCCACGTTGGTTCGGGGCTACGCCAGAGACAATCTCGCCAAGAACACCGTCTTCAGTCATCTGATTCGCGTCAGCTATCCGGTAGAGACCGACACGCCGGCGGGGCTGGCGGCGGCGGCCAAGGCGGCCCAGATCTCGGACAAGCGGCTGGTCGACATTGCGGTGTACGCGCCTCAATGGGCATCCATGATCGAGCGTGCGTTGGGTTGGACGGGGCTGGCCGAAGCCGTCTGGTGGCTGCACGCTCACACCAAGGACGAGCAGTGGAGCGTGGAGAAGGAGGTGCGGGAGACGTGGGAGGCGGAGGTCTCCGAGCGAACGCCGCTGAGTGCCAAGGACCTGGTGGACGGGGCCGTGGACGTCGACTGGTTCCGTCGGGCACAGGGGACGTTGGGCAAGACACGCTGGGAACTTCTGGATGCAGCGGCCAAGTACGCATCAGGCGGCAGCGGCCATCGACGAGCCCAGATCTTTGCCGATGCGATGTTGGGCAGGACCAAGAAGCAGGAGCTCGTCGCCCAGATCCACGAGAAGCGGCACCAGGATTCCGTTCGGGCTCTGGGACTTCTGCCGCTGGCGAAGGGCAAGGCCCGCCGGGACGACCTGCTAGGCCGGTATCAGTTGATGCAGGAGTTCGTTCGGACGAGCCGCCAGTTCGGCTCGCAGCGGCAGGCGAGCGAGAAGCGGGCCGCGACGATCGGTCAGCAGAACCTCGCGCGGACGGCCGGCTACGCGGACCCGATCCGGCTTCAATGGGCCATGGAAGCCCAGGCCGTTGCCGACCTGGCAGACGGTCCGATCGAGGTGACGGTCGGTGAGACCAGGGTCGCCTTGGCGATCGACGCGTTCGGTGGGGTCGAGTTGTCCGCGACGAAGAACGGCAAATCGCTCAAGACGGTACCGGCCGCGGCACGGAAGGACCGTCGCGTCAAGGATCTGCTCGGGCGACGAACCGAGTTGAAGCGTCAGCTCTCTCGAAGTCGAGTCACGCTCGAACAGATGATGTGTCGCGGCGCGGCCGTCTCGGGTGACGAACTCACGGAGCTCATGACGCACCCGCTGATCGGGGCGTCGCTCGGGCGTCTGGTTCTGGTTGGCGAGGGCATCATGGGCTATCCCATGGCCGGCGGCAAGGCACTGGAGGACTTCGCCGGCAAGCGGGAACCGGTCAAGAAGGGCGAATCGCTTCGGATCGCGCATCCGTTCGACCTGCTGGCGAGCGGCCATTGGCATGAATGGCAGCGGGATTGCTTCGCGGCCGAGCGCATTCAGCCGTTCAAGCAGGTCTTTCGCGAGCTCTATGTGCTGACGGAGACGGAGAAGGCAGACAAGGGCGGGTCGCAGCGATACGCGGGGCATCAGGTCAATCCTCGACAGGCTATGGCACTGCTGGGGTCTCGCGGATGGGTCAGTCACCCGGAGGAAGGCGTCCGACGGACGTTCCACGAAGAGGATCTGTCGGCCTGGATCGAGTTCCAGGGATCGTTCCACACGCCGGCGGAGGTAGAGGGGTTGACGCTCGAGAGCGTTCGATTCAGCAAGCGAGGCGAGTGGAAACCGGTCGATCTCAGCGATGTTCCGCCAAGGTTGTTCAGCGAGGTGATGCGCGACCTGGATCTCGTCGTGAGTGTTGCCCATCGCGGAGGCGTCGACCCGGAGGCGAGCGCATCGACGGTGGAGATGCGATCCAGTCTGATGCGGGAGACGCTGAGCGTGCTGTCCGTCGAGAACGTTCGCGTCGAGAAGAACCGCGCGCTCATCAAGGGCAAGCACGGGGAGTACAGCGTCCACCTTGGCAGCGCGGTGGCGCACATGATCGGAGGCGGCGCGCTGATCATCGTCCCTGTTCACGCCCAGCATCGAGGACGGCTCTTCCTGCCGTTCGCCGACGATGACCCGAGGACGGCGGAGGTGCTCTCGAAGGTGCTGATGCTGGCGCGGGATCATGAGATCAAGGACAGCAGCCTCCTGGCACAGATTCGCGGGCTCGGCGGGAACGGGGACTAAGAACATCGGTCCTGGATGATGCGGGCCTCGAGACGTGCCGCATGACGAACGGCATCACCTCGGAACCCTCTCCGCAAGACGTCGAGCGAATCTGCGGCAGGCCGAGCCGCAGGGAAGGCGGCGACGTCTTGGAGTATGAGAAGGAGAACGGCGATATGGTTCGATTCCACTTCATGGCCGATACCATCGGCAGAGAGGCCAAGCATCCCGATCTGTTCGTGGTTTCGATGTACCACCCGGACTCAGGGCATTGGACCCGGGCGGTCCTATCTCCGTGGACGCGCTCGGGCGGAGGCGTCACGCGTGCGAAGCGTTTGATCACGGCCACAAGAGGCAAGGCTTGGACTTGCCGGTCTGTGTGCAAGGCAGACTATTGAAGGTATCCCAGATCGCGGAGTCGATTGCGCGTGTCGTCATCGAGCCGGCGCTGTCCTTTCGATGACGCGTCTCCCGTGTAAGCCCGCCTGCGTTCGAGCCATTGCCCGAGTTGCCGATCAAGATCGTCGGCGACGGCTCGATCGCGCATCACGCGATTGTCGGTTTCGCAGGGGTCCTCCGAGAGATTGTAGAGCTCCTTTCGCCCGTCCTCGGCGAGGGTGTACTTCCAGGGGCCTAGACGGATGGCCCGAAGGACCTTCTCGTACGGCTCTCGGTTGAAGCTGCGATCGGCAAGTTGTGCCTGGTCGAGTCCGTCGTGCCACGGCGACATCAACTCGACGACGGCGGGGCGATCGGACGGTCGCGGTCCGGCTGGATCGTCCGAGCCAGCGTCTTGCGCGGCCTCGGACGGCGGTATCGTCTCCGGCGGCGGCAGCAAGGATCGGCCGAATGTCGACGACGTCGGCAAGGGACGGCCGTTCGCCGCGTCGATGACCGTCGGCAGCAGATCGGTCAGTTGGACCAGCCTCGCCGTCCGACCGGGCTGGACCCGCTTGGGATAGCGAATGATCAAGGGAACGTGGCAGAGCGTGTCGTACGCACAACTGTGATGACTCATCATGTGGTGCTCGCCCAAGTTCTCGCCGTGATCCGCGGCGATGATGACGAGCGTGTCGTTGAGCGGAGCCCGCTCGGCGAAGAGCTCCAGAAGTTCGCCCACGTAGTCGTCCAACATGCGGACTTCTCCGTCGTACAGATCGCTCATCATCCGAAGCTCGGACGAGGAACAGCAATCCCGTTTCAGCAGGGAGAACTGGACGTCCTTGTTGGCGTAGCGCCGGTAGGAGAGGTCCACGTCATCGGCATCCATGAAGACCTCTCGGTGAGGCAGGTGCGGTCGATAGGGGTCGTGCGGTTCGAGGTAGTTGATGAACAAGAAGAAGGGCCGTTGCCGGTCTCTTCCGTCGAGCCACTTGGCCGCGAATTGATTGGTGTACTTCGCGCCGGAATCTTCCGACACAATCGCCCCCAGCCATTTCCCGAGTGCCCCGGCCGGATGAAGAACGCGATAGGCGAATTGGGAAACGCTGTTCCCTCGCGGACGGTAAAGGGCCCACGGGGGGGTGTGTTGTTCGAACTCGAAGCCCTGTGTCATGTTGAAGCGCGACGACACCCAAAGGTTGTTGCTGATGATGCCGGTCTGGTAGCCCGCTTGTTTGAGCCTCTCGGCCATCGTGACGAATTCGTCATCAAGCCAGGTATGCCCATGGTCGGCGCCATGCTCGCTGGGGAAGAGCCCGGTGAACATCGAGGCATGCGACGGAAGGGTCCATACCGCGGGGGAAACGCAGGTTTCGAAGACGAGTGCGTCCTTGGCGAAGGCGTCCAGCCGCGGCGTCGTTGGACGGGTGTACCCGTAGCAGCCGAGCCTGTCGGCCCGGAGGGTATCGAGGACAACGAACAGGACATTGGGTCGGGGGTCTCGGGCGGGGGGCATACAGTAGCCCGCATCTTTCCACCGCGTGGTTGCGGCCATCAGTCTGGGGCGCTCAACCCATTGGATCGCCAGGCAGATCAGCAGTATCGCCAAGGCCGGTCCAGAGGCGTATCTGCCAAGACGAGATGCATGGCGCCCGAACCGGCTCTTGGTCAGGTAGCATGCGGCGAGATAGCCGAGCGCGCCCGTGACGAGCCAATAGGCGGTCATGATGACGCACCATGCGAGTTGAAGACCTACTGCCAGGGAGAATCCGGAAGCAGCGGCCATGGACCACAGCACGAATGCGCTTATCCCGGCGACGACGAGTCCGAAGGCAAACGCCCCAGGCAGGACCCTCTCGTACGCTCGTCGACTGACCGCCGCGATGACACCCCAGGCCAGGCCGACCGCCGCGCCGTAGGCTCCCCAGAGGAGTCCGTGGACCGCCCCGGCATAGCTCAGAATGTCCGCCCAGAGCCGCCATCCCATGTCCGACCGGTAGCCCCAGGCAAGGCAGGCTCCCTGGGCCATTCCGATGACGAGTCCGCCGATCAATCCCGTCCGGGCGAACGCCGCCAGGGCCGTCAAGGCGCTCCGCGCGCGGACGTCTCGCGCCTGGTCATAGGCAATTGCCTTCCAACCTTTTGGAGCGGTAGCCGCGCGGGGCGGCAAACTTAATATGGTGCCAGACATAGCGTTCCTTCATTCCTGTAACACGGACTGGCCGAAGCGTCCGGTGCTTGGCAAGTTCCCATAATCCTTATCGGATATCATGCCGTGTCGCGTGGTTTCGAGCTCGGAGATTCTGGCCCCCGCCGCCGCGTTCCTTCACCAGTCCCGCGGTAAGGCCCGAGGATTAGGCCCGCCCGGAGCTTGTGGGTCTGGAGCCTTGCCAGGGACGCTTCCGCGCGAACAGGATATGCGCGAGTGGACTGAGCGTTGCCGCTTAGTTAGGCTGGCGAGCCGGCGTGGGAGTCACCGCATCCTTGGAGCTGCTCGGAATTCGGCAGGTCGCGTCGATTCGACCTGGCCCCGTGAGGAGGCAAAATGAGTCGCCAAGCACGTCCCTCTGAGTCGTCTTCATTCGCTGTTCTGGCCGGCGCGGTATTCTTGGCAGCCGGCGTGTCTTGTCCCCCGCGCGCGATCGGGCTCGAGCGGATCAAGTACAACCATCCGGGGCTCGTGGTCGATCTGGGCGTGGGGCTGTGGGCTTGGCCGTTGCCGATGGACTATGACGGGGACGGCGACCTCGATATGGTGGTGGCCTGTCCGGACAAGCCGTATAGCGGGACGTACGTCTTCGAGAACCCCGGGGGTGGGGCGAAGATGCCGGTGTTCAAGCCGGGGCGGCGCGTCAGCCGCGGCATGGGCAACGTTCAGGTCTCGTACGTCGGCGGCAAGCCGGTCGTCCTGACGCCGGGGTTCGAGTACCCGGCGTTCTTGAAGAAGGGCTTCGACGAGCGCGTGAAGCTGCCGGTGCGGGCGGACTTCCACGAATCGCAGGGGCGGGCGTCCGGCGAGCAGCGGAAGTACCGCATCCGAGCGAATCAGTGGAAGTACGCCGACTACGACGGCGACGGTAAGACCGATCTGATCGTGGGCATCGGCGACTGGTCGGACTACGGCTGGGACAACGCGTTCAACAGCAAGGGCGAGTGGACGCGCGGGCCGCTGCACGGGCATGTCTACGTATTGCGCAACGTCGGTGCGAGCGAGGTGCCGAAGTATGCCGACGCGGTCAAGATCGAAGCCGGGGGCAAGATACTGGACGTGTACGGCATGCCGTCGCCGAACCTGGAGGACTTCGACGGCGACGGGGATCTCGACCTGATCTGCGGCGACTTCGTGGACCGACTCACGTACTTCGAGAACGTGGGGACGCGGACCTCGCCGCGCTACGCGGCGGGCAGGCCGCTGAGCAGCGGCGGCAAGCCGATCCGGGCCGAGCTATGCATGATCACGCCGGTGGCGGTTGACTGGGACGGCGACGGCGACGTGGACTTGATCATGGGCGAGGAGGACGGGCGGGTCGCCCTCATCGAGCACACGGGCAAGGTGGAAGGCGGCATGCCGCGGTTCGCCCCGCCGAGGTTCTTCAAGCAGCAGGCCGACGACGTCAAGTTCGGGGCGCTGGTTACGCCCGTGAGCGTCGATTGGGATGGGGACGGGGACGAGGACTTGGTGTGCGGCAACACGGCCGGCTACATCGGGTTCATCGAGAACCTCGACGGGGGCAATCCGCCGAAGTGGGCCGCGCCGAGGTATCTGGAGGCGGACGGAAAGGTGATCCGCATCGAGGCCGGTCCGAACGGGTCGATCCAGGGGCCTTGCGAGGCCAAGTGGGGGTATACGACGCTGAACGTGGCCGACTGGGACCACGACGGGCTGCTCGACGTCGTGATCAATTCGATCTGGGGCAAGGTGCAGTGGTATCGCAACGTCGGGTCTGCCAAGTCGCCGAAGCTCGCAGCCGCCCAACCGATCGAGGTGGAGTGGCCGGGCAAGCCGCCCAAGCCGGGGTGGAACTGGTGGGAGCCGAAGGGCAAGGAGCTGGTCACGCAGTGGCGGACGACGCCGGTGGTTTACGATCTGACCGGCGACGGGCTGAACGACTTGATCATGCTCGATCATGAGGGGTACCTGGCGTTGTTCGAGCGGGCCAAGCGCGACGGCAGGCTCGTCCTGCTGCCTCCGAAGCGGGTGTTCAAGGGTCAGGGGGCGTCGGCGTTCGACTCGCGGCAGGTGTTGAAGCTGAAGGACGGCGGCCCGTTGCGGCTGAACATCGGCGAGGCGGGGCGGAGCGGACGCCGGAAGCTCTGCCTGACCGACTGGGACGGCGACGGGCGCGTGGACCTATTGGTCAACAGCGTCAACGTGAACTTCATGCGGAACGTTTCTGGCGAGAAGCCCGCGTTGACGTTTCAGGACATGGGCAAGGTGGACGATCGGATCCTCGCCGGTCATACGACGAGCCCGACGGTGGTCGACTGGGACAAGAACGGGCGGGGGGATCTGCTCGTGGGGGCGGAGGACGGGCACTTCTACTTCTTGAAGAATCCGAAGGATTGATGGGGAGGATGCGGTTTCTGCACCATTCTTACTGTGTTTCTATTCCTTTGCGCTGCCGGGGGGCATCGCTTCGACTGCATGCGATCGGAATTCGAGTTCCCCACCGCTGAAGCGATGGGGCACCCGGCACCCAAACTCCGTTGCGGATCACGGGCAGGATGCCCGTGCTACTGGGCGATGGCATTTCGCGAAGTACCATCCCGATCGCCGCTCGCTTAGAATAGGCGTATCACGTTTCCGAACGGTTCTATTGCGAGCGGGTGAGATCCATGCTGAGCACACGGTTGATGCGGTCGGCGGCGATCGGGGTGTTCGTCTTGGCGGGGCGGAGCGCCGACCACGCCTTGGCAGAGCAGGGCAAGACGAAGATCGTCCTCATCGCGGGCCGGCAGAGCCACGGCTACGGGGCGCACGAGCACAACGCCGGGTGCGTGTTGCTGGGCAAGTGTCTCGAGGAGGGCATGCCCAACGTTCGGGCGGTCGTCCACCGCAACGGGTGGCCCTCGGACCCGAAGGCGCTCGACGGGGCGGCGGCGATCGTCATCTTCTGCGACGGCGGCGGCGGACACGTCATCATGCCGCACCTGGCCGAGGTGGACGCGCTGATGAAGAAGGGCGTCGGGCTGGCGTGTCTGCACTATGCCGTCATCGTGGACAAGGGCAAGCCGGGCGACTACTTCCTCGACTGGCTCGGCGGCTACTACGAGCTGTGGTGGTCGGTCAATCCGCACTGGAAGGCGACGTTCGATCGGCTGCCCGATCACCCGATCACGCGCGGCGTCAGGCCGTTCTCCATCGACGACGAGTGGTACTACCACATGCGGTTCCGCCCGAACATGCAGGGGGTCACGCCGGTTTTGACGGCGACGCCGCCGAACGCGACGCGTCAGCGCCCGGACGGCCCGCATAGCGGCAACAAGCACGTCCGGGCTCGCATGGGCATGCCGGAGCATCCGGCCTGGGCGTGTGAGCGCCCCGACGGCGGTCGGGGCTTCGGCTTTACCGGCGGACACTGGCACGTAAGCTGGGCGCATGACGACTTCCGGAAGCTGATCCTCAACGCGATCGTGTGGGTGGCGCGGTTGGAGGTGCCGAAAGACGGCGTGAGCACCAAGACGCCGAGCGTCGAGGAGATCGAGGCGGGCCAGGACGAGCCGAAACCGAAGGACTACGACCGAGCGAAGCTCGAGCGACAGATACGCGAGTGGAACGGCCCGAAGGCGTCGACGCGGCGGGAGATCGAGACCGACTGGGCCCGGCAGGATGCGTGTCGGCTCGCCGAGATCCGCGAGCCG
The DNA here is from genome assembly GCA_016927755.1 of Phycisphaerae bacterium. Taxonomy (GTDB): domain Bacteria; phylum Planctomycetota; class Phycisphaerae; order UBA1845; family JAFGLZ01; genus JAFGLZ01. Next base: position 19,802 of record JAFGLZ010000035.1, on the reverse strand, counting down.
GGGCTCGTCCGCTTCGTCGAGACGGAGCTTCAATGGCCCGGGGTCAGGCCGGACGATCGGCTGCGGATTCCCAAAGCCGCCGCGTCGAAGCTGGACGGGGCGTTGGACGATCCGGGCTGGACGCAGGCGGCGGTCGTCGAGCGAGAGGGTCCGAACCGGCCAGACGTGTCGTTCGTGCACGATAACGAGCGGCTCTACGTCGGCATCTCGATGCCGACGGGCGCGGAGGTCGCGTATCGTGGCGATCCGACGGCGCTCGATGCGAGCGGGGCCGTCGACGGCGTGAAGAACGGTCGGTATGCCTTCCACACGGGGCACGAGCCCAATCCTTGGTGGCAGGTGGATCTGGGCGAGTCGCGCCCGATCGGCAAGATCATTGTCTACAACCGGCTCGACTATGCCCCGGGACTGCACAACGCGGACAACCTGCGGATCCTGACATCGAACGACGAGAGGCAGTGGACGCTCCGTCACGACAACAAGGGCAAGCACTTCGGCGGCGTGACCGGGGCCAAGCCGCTCGTGGTCGAGTTCGCGCCGGGGGCCGCGGGGGAGCCGTCGGTGGTGCGGGCGCGGTTCGTCCGGCTGCAGATCCCCAGCGGGCAGCCCATCTTCTTCCATCTCGATGAGGTCGAGGTTTATCCGCCGGGCGAGGCGAAGACCAACATCGCCCTGCGGCGCCCGGCCAGGCAGAGCAGCCTGAGCATCTGGTCTCGCGGGGGGCTTCACCGCGGCGGGCTGCTGACCATCGACTCGGTCAAGGTCGGACTGACGCCGCGGGACCCGGTTCGCGTTTCGATCAATGGCGCGCCCGCGCCGGATTCCCAGGCGCGGCTCCGTCGCGAGGGCGGACAGACGCGGATCGAGTTGGCGCTGCCGCTGTCGAGTTTCGCCGGGGGATTCCCCTCGCAGTGCCAGCCGCCCGAGGGGCCGGCGATCGGGCTGGCGGCGGGCGGCTCGTGGCGACTCGCTTTGAGCGAGGTCGGCGCCCTCGGCTTCGGGAAGAACGTGGCGACGATCGAGTTGAACGGGCAGAGTCGTTTCGACCCGCCTATCGAGCTGACGGCCGAATCGATCGTCTTCACGCCGCAGCGCCCCGAGCGAAAGGTCTGCCTGCAGCGGCAGGTTGCCGAGCCGCAGCGCGTGCAGGTTGCTTTCCAGATCGCCGACGAAGGCCCCGCCGCGGTCGTCGTTACGGCCAGGCAGGGCAAGGTGGTTCTCCGCGAGGGGCGGACCTTCTTCGTCGAGCCGGTCGAACGGACGCTGGCCCGCGCCGATCAGATCATCGCGGATGGGAGCTCGCCGACGAAGGGCGATATCGCCTCGCTTCGCGAACAGGTTCAGGGGCTTGTGGGCAAGGAGGCCGAGGTGGGGCCTGACCCCGGCCTGCGACAACCGCTCTACCGACAAGCCCGATGGCTCGCGCGCGGAATCGCCTTCGACAACCTGCGGCGTGCGGCCGACAAGCTCGTCTTCGTCAAGCGATTCACGCAGGAGACGTATCCCGACGTCTGTCTGAACCACATGCCGTGGACGTCCCGGCCCGGGGGGGACATTTGCGTGCTGACGTTGGGAGCGTGCGACGAGGCGCCCGCGGTGCGGAACGTCTTAAACGGCGCGCTGGGTCCGGGTCACGTACATGGGATGGATCTTTCTTGGGACGCCACGCGCGTTGTCCTCGGCTATGCCAAGGCCAGGAGCGGCGAGCCGCCGAAGGGGTGGCGGGACCGACGGACGAACTTCGACCTGCGGCGGGACGAGGAGCCGATCCACATCTTCGAAGTCGGCATCGACGGCAAGGGAGTGCGGCAGCTCACGCGTGGGGAGTGGAGCGATCTCGATCCGACGTACCTGCCCAACGGCGACATCGCGTTCGTGTCCGAGCGGTGTGGCTGTTCGCTGCAGTGCAACGAGTACGACAAGGACGAGACGTCGTGCAACATCTATGTGATGAGGCCGGACGGAAGCGACATCCGGCACATGAGCGTCTCGAAGGACGGAGACTATCTGCCGCACGCGCTCGACGACGGGACGATCGCCTACACGCGGTGGGAATATCAGGAGCGTGGCTGGGCGCACATTCAGAGCATTTGGGCGATCCGGCCCGACGGGACGTTCGCCGACGCGGTGTTCAAGCAGCATCTGAACGAGCCCTGGGGGCTGGAGGACATCCGGTCGATTCCAGGCGGCCGCAAGCTGGTGGCCGTGGCTGCGGGTCATCACACGTTGCAGGCGGGTCCGGTGGTTATCGTCGATGCCGCGCGGGGGCTGAACAATGTCGACGGGATCGGCATCGTGACGCCCGGCGTGCTGCCGCCGGAGGGGGGCATGGCGGGTCGAGCCGTGCCGGAGGGCGGCGTGACGGGCGCGGGCGGGTTCTACATGATGCCCTGGCCGGTGTCGGAGACGACGTTTCTGGCTTCCTACTGTTACGGATCACAGACGGACCCGACGGGGTACGCGCTGTATCTGATCGACGTGTACGGTACGAAGGAGCTCGTCTACGACGACCCGGCGATCTCGTGCTTCGTCCCGATCCCGCTGCGTCCGCGGACGCGGCCGCCGGTGATGACGGACACGCGCGACGCCAAGAGCGATCGGGCGGTGCTGGCGGCGATCAACGTGGGCTACGGCGTCGACGGCGTGGCGCCGGGTCGCATCCGGTACATCCGGATCTCGAAGCGTGATCAGTGGCCTTACTGCAACACGTACGGCGGTCAGCGGTACGAGCCCGACGTCAAGTCGGTGATGGTCAACTGGACGCCGGCGCGGGTCATCGGCACGGTGCCTGTGGAGGCGGACGGCAGCGCCCATTTCGAGGTTCCGGCGGACACGCCGGTGTACTTCCAACTGCTGGACGAGAACCACATGGAGCTTCGGCGGATGCGGAGCTTCATCAGCCTTCAGCCGGGCGAGACGCGCGGATGCTTCGGCTGTCATGAGACGCGGGCCGAGGCGCCGCCGACGTGCGCTGCGCCACTGGCGCTGCGGGGCGCGCCGAGGGTGCCCATGCCGCCGCCGTGGGGCGAACGGGCCATTAGCTTCCTGCGTGACGTTCAGCCGGTGTTCGACAAGCACTGCGTTCGGTGTCACGCGGGGATGAAGCCGGCCGGCGGGCTGGACTTCTCGGGCGGGCTGACCAAGCGCTACAACCGGGCGTATGACACGATCCTGACGCACGGGCTGGTCGCGAGGTCGAACGTCGGCGACGACGCAAAGATCACGCCGCCGCTGGCCTTCGGCTCGCACAAGAGCAAGCTGGTTGCGGTGCTTCAAGGCGACAAGCACCGCGACAAGGCCAGGCTGAGCCGAACCGATTGGCTCCGGCTCGTGACGTGGATCGACGCGAACGGCCCGTACCACGACGGCTTCATCAACAAGCGCCGTGCTGAGCCGGCGTACGACCTGCCGACCGACGGCAAGCTGATCGAGCAGATCGCCGCCGTCCACACCAGGCGGTGCGCCGCGTGCCATCAGCCGAGCGACGTGACGCGGCCGGACTGGATCGACGTTCGGGCCCCGTCGCGCAGCCTGTTCCTGACGGCCCCGCTGTCGAGGGAGGCGGGGGGCGCGGGTCGGTGTAAGGGCCTCGTCTACAAGGATCGCGCCGATGCCGACTATCAGGCGGTGGTCGGCATGGTTCAGGCGGCGGTCGAGAAGGCGTGGCAGCATCCGAGGAGGGACCTGATGGCGCTGCTGCCGGAGCAGCCCGGTGCAACACCCGTGCCGGCTGCGCCAGCCGCACGTCTTTCGCGCGAGGCGAGCGACGATGGGGTGCGCGCCGGCGAGGGGATGGCTCGGGGCGCGGGTGGTCTCTAGCCTGAAGTGGGAACGCATCAGCGTCGGGGATCGGCTTTCGTGCGCGTAACCGTCTCGGCCGCCCTCCGGGACCGTTGGCCGGCTCCGGTCGAGCGATCGTTGTCCGACCGTGGCCTAAGCGGTATGCTATCTTCGTGGCACGCGCGGCGTGGCAGGCATCGGAGGATTGAGTGGATGCAACGTCGCACGAAGCCCCGAGACAAGCGCCCGTAGCTCAGTAGGATAGAGCACCGGTTTCCTAAACCGGGGGTCGCAGGTTCGAGTCCTGCCGGGCGCGGTTCACGTAACGCACTTCATGTATGCGATTTGGGTAAGACGCTCCAGCCGCCGGATGGCGCTGATTCTTCGGTTCTGGCAAGATGTGCCCCGACTGGTCCCCCCCTCTCGCACATCAGGCGTTGGCTTGGAGAAGGAAGAACCGCCCGCCGGATACCGCTGAGCCACCTCACGTGCCGCGGGGATCCGGTCGCGACGGACCTTGTCGTACATCAACCCGTAGCGGTAGGATGCCCTTGTATGCAGTTCGGCGCCGGCATCCCGCAGGAATCGAAGGGAACGACGATGAAGAAGCCGAATGGATCGATCGGCGCGATGGAGAGCCGTGTTGTTCTATCCTTCCGGCATTGGGGGAATGATAGCGCGATAGGACGCTCGGAACGAGATCAACCTTGCTCAATACGAGCTCTGCCGTCACAAAGCCCTGATCTTGCCGCGTGAGCATGACGCGCTCCAAGCGTGAATTCAGGCGGAACTAACACCGGAGCGGATGCACGAGACATCACCAATGAACGAGATCTTTCTTTGCGCGGCCGTTTGGTCGACCATGCTGACTGGGGTATCGCTTGTCAAGGCCGCTGATTTCAGGGTCGAGAGGCAACGGCCCGAGTTCCGTCCCGGCGTCACCGTGGCTGAAACGTACTGCGAGTACGCCGTCAATCCGTTGGGGATCGACGTCGTGCAGCCACGATTCACCTGGGTCCTCGCCTGCGACCGCCGCGGAACGATGCAGCAGTCCTATCACGTCTTGGTTGCCAGCTCTTCGGAGAAGCTTGCGGCGGACACCGGCGATCTATGGGACAGCGGCCAAGTCCACTCCAATGAGTCGGTCAACGTCGCCTATCAGGGCGCAAAGCTGTCGAGCCGGCAGGAGTGCTTCTGGAAGGTCCGCGTCTGGGACAACCAGGAACGCGTCAGCCCGTGGAGCGAGCCCGCCACGTTCGAGATCGGGCTGCTCGAACCGGCCGACTGGCACGGACGGTGGATCGGATTGGCGGGCCCGAATGCCGTGGCCGTCTCACCCGTGTTGCGTAAGGAGTTTGTCGCTAGCGGCGAGGTCAAGCGGGCAAGGCTGTACGCGGCCGGCGTGGGATGGTCGGAATACTACCTCAACGGCCGGCGGGTCGGCGATCACGTGCTCGATCCCGCGGCAACCGACTACGACAAACGGATCCTGTACGTCACCCACGATGTGACCCGTCTGATTCGCCGTGGCCGCAACGCGCTGGGCGCGATGCTCGGCAACGGGTGGTATAGCCAGCCGCCGCTGGACCCGAAGGGCGCCCGTCCCGGCTACGGCGACTCGCCGTGTCTTCTGCTCGAGCTGGTCGTCGAGCTGGCGGACGGGACGATCCAGCGGGTTGTCAGCGACGAGAGCTGGCGGTCGTCCACCGGCCCGATCGTCAAGAACAGCATCTGGCGCGGCGAAGTTTACGACGCGCGATTAGAGAAGCCCGGATGGCGCCAGCCGGGATACGACGACTCGGGCTGGGCGGCGGCAGCCCCGCGAACTTCTCCCGGCGGGCGCATCGAGGCCCAGATGATCGAGCCGATCAAGGTCAACAAGGTTCTGCGGGCGTCGAAGCTGACCACCCCGAAGCCGGGCGTCTACGTTTACGATTTCGGGCAGTTGTTCGGCGGATGGGCGCGGCTTCGGGTCAAGGGCCCCGCGGGGACACGAGTGGCGCTGCGGTACGCTGAGCGGGTGTTTGCCGACACGGGTCTGGCGGACAAACGCCGTCATTTCGGCCCCGACGGCGCCACCGATTTCTACATCCTCAAGGGCGACCCGGACGGCGAGCGCTACGAGCCCCGCTTCACGCTCCACCCGGTCAGGTACGTCCAGGTCGAGGGGCTTCCCGAAGCGCCGGCCTTGGGTGATCTCGAGGGCTGCGTGGTCCACAACTCGGTGGACATGACGGGCGACTTCGAATGCTCCAACGCGCTTCTGAATCAGATCCACCGCAACTGCGCCTGGACCCTCACAAACGGGCTGTACAGCTATACGTTGGACTGCCTCTATCGCGAGTACTGGGGCTGGCTCGAGCCGGCCTCGAACCCTTCGACGCTCTTCACCCGTCGGTACATGCCGCGCTTCTGGACCAAGTGGCTTCGCGACGTGCAGGTCGTCCAACACGCCGACGGCGTCGTTCCCGACGTGGTCCCGGCCTATCCCCTCAAGGGCCGCAAGACGGGCGATCCGGCCTGGGCGGGCAACTACCCCCTGGTCGTCTGGTACGTCTATCAGGACTTCGGCGACCGCCGGTTGCTGGCGTCGCACTATCCCAACATGAAGCGCTGGGTGGACCATCTCACCTCGATCGCCAAGGATAACTTGATCGAAAAAGGCGGCTACTACGGTGATCACATGCTCCCCGGCGACTCACCGGGCATGGAGCAGTTCATCTCGAAAGAGACACCCCCGGGGCTGCTATGGACCGGCTACTACTACAACAACGTCTGGATCCTGGCCCAAGCAGCGAAGATCCTCGGCATCAATGAAGACGCAGCGGCCTATGCCCGGCTGGCCGAGGCAATACAGTCGGCACTGAACGCCAAGTGGCTTGATGCCTCGCGGAACGGCTACGCGACGGGCTCACAGACGGCCAATATCTTCGCACTGGCCCTCGGCGTCGTCCCGGAGGCCAACCGGCAAGGCGTCTTGGACAGCCTGACCACCGACATCCTGGTCAAGCGCCACGGCCACCTGCACACGGGCAATCTCGGCACCACGTGCATCATGGACGCCTTGGCCGGCCTGGGGCGCGGCGATGTCCTCTATCGCGTGGCCACGGCCACCGATTATCCCGGCTGGGGCTATATGGTCCACCAGGGCGCCACGACGATCTGGGAATGCTGGGGCGGTTTGCATCCCGGCCTGCCCGAAAACGCGCGCAACGGCGTTGTCGTCAACGAAGACAGCATGATGATGTTTGCCTCGATCGAAGAGTTCTTCCACGGCGATCTGGCCGGCATTCAGGGCCCCGACTACTTCGGCACCCGCGCCGTGACCCCCGGCTTCCGCCAGGTCCAGATTCGCCCCCGCGTGCTCGGTGACCTGACCAGCGCCACGGCGCACGTCCGCACGGTGCGTGGGATCGTCGGCGTGGGATGGAAGCGAGACGCGAGTTCCCTGAGCCTCAAGGCGATCATTCCAGTCAATACTTTGGCCAAGATCAGCATTCCCAAGGCGGGTCTCCGCAATGTCGCCGTCGAAGAAGACGGCACACCGCTCTGGGAGACGGGCGTCTACCGCGGCGGCGTCTCGGGCATCACCGCCGGGACCGAAGAAGCAGAGTACGTGACCTTCGACACAGGCTCAGGCACATACTGCTTCCTCCTCCGCGGGGAGCAGTAATCATCTTGTCCCCGCCGGTCTCACGCCCGTAGTTCAGGTAGTTGGCTCCTTGGGGGATCATCTTGCCCCGGAAGTCGCAGGTTCGAGTACCGGCCTTCCACAGTTGAGTTCTTGGGGCTCACTTCTGATCTGACCGCGGGCTTGGCAGGGCGCTTCGTGAGCCCGCCGCGGTCGGTTTGTCCCGGCAATCAATTCGCTTGACGGGTCGCGCGGCGTCGCGTCGTGGGTCATCTATGGCTTGGGGCGCGTGGATGTCCGTGGGGCCGGCATTCGTGTTACCGAGATTGGGATCACGCGGAGATCGAACTCGTTGCCCGATCGCTTCGACGCGGTGGCCAGCAGCATGCCGGGACGGACCTCGACGAGATCGTTGTAGCCACCCAGGTCGTCGGGAATCGGCGTGAGATCGCTCCAGCCATGGCCCTGGCCGTCAAGGCTGAAAGCGATGGCCGTCGACGCATAGCCCGTGCGACCCCAGGTCATCGCGAGGATGCCGCTCTCCATCAACACGAATTGGGGGTAGATACCGAGGATCGGTCTGGTGTCGACGGACAGGCGGCTTGGATCGCCCCAGGTCTTGCCTCCGTCCTTGGACCGGACGAACAGCATTCGCTCGTTTGGATAGCCATGCTCGCCCGTTCGCGCGCCGCAGAGGAGATCGCCGCCCGCGAGCCGGGCGAGGCCCAGCTCGCAGCCGCCGCCGCGCGTCATCTCCGGGTAGTACACGCACGTGGACTGGTAGGCCCACGTCTTGCCGCGATCGGACGACGAGACGACCCAGGCCACGTACTTCCACTGCTGCGTCTCGATCGGGTAGCGCTGATAATCGCTGATGACCCGGGCCAAGCCGAGGAAGCCGTACATCGTCATGAGGAGCGTGCCGTCGGGCATCTCGACGACGTCATGGTCGCACCAGCCGACCGCGTCGCGGTAGTTGCCGCCATCGTCGAAGCCGCCGATGGCGCCCGGCACATGAAAGCTCGCGTGGAACGGCTCGACCGACTTCCAGCCGTCGGTGGACCGTAGGCAGAGGGCCCGGCCCCAGCCGTCCGGCTTCGAGCTGTCACGGTTCACCTGGAACGGGATCGAGAGGATCGTCCCGTCTCGAAGCTCGATCGCTACCTGATTCGGCTGGAGCGGACATTCCCGCCACGTCCGCCCGCCGTCTCTTGAGACGCGGTCCTGGATGACGAGGGTTCCGTCATGGAGTCGAAGGATCTTTCGGCCGGTGTAGATGAGGCTCTGTGGGATGCTCGGCTTGATCACGATCGCCTCGCCGACGGAGACGTTCAGTCGAGGGACGGGCGGCGCGTCGCAGACGACGCGGAATCCGATGCCGGCCATGCCGCTGTCGGACTTCCACCGATTGCGGACGCTGGCTGAGCGGCACCGTCGGGCGCTATCGTTCCAGCCGCCGCCGCGCACGGTGCGGAACGTGTCGCCAGTGCTGGTAATCTCGTTCACGTTGCCGTGCATGTCGAACAGGCCCCACTCGTTGGGCTTGTACGAACCCACCGTCTTGGGGCCGCCCGCAAAGAGCAGACCCACTTCGTAGGCCAGGAAGCGGACGGGAACCAAGACCTTGCCGTCGACGAGGGATGCGGGCGCGGGCATCGTGATCGGCTTGTCGTCGAGCTTCGCCTCGGGCCGGCCGACCGTGGCGGTGACGCGCTTGCCGAGGATGGTCGCGGTTGCCTGCCGGGTCTTGGCGTCGTAACTCGCCTGCCCGCCGCGGAGTCGCGCCGCCTGCTCCAGCGAGAACATCGGGCACCCCTTGCCGCCGGAGTCTGACTCTCGCAGCAGCGGCTCGTAGTTGGCCAGGTCGGGGGAGATGCCGCCGCTGCCCCAGTTGTAGTCCGTGCCGGTGCCGGCGCGGCAGGCGTACTCCCATTCGTCGGAGGAGGGCAGGCGGTACTTCCGGCCCTCCTTGCGGCTCAGCCAGGCGCAGAATGCCTCTGCGTCGGCGTACGTCACGCAGACGACGGGCTGATCGTCCCCGCTGAACTTCGGATCCTCCCACGGGTCGAAGTCACGGATGAGCTTCATGCCGCGCAGGAGCAGCCCGCGCGGCGGATGGCGACCTGTCGCCCTGGTGAACTGGCGGTATTGAGCGTTGGTGACCTCGTGCGCGGCCATGTGGAACGGATCGCCGACGTTGGACCAACGGGGGATCTCGTCTCGCTCGTACCACGAGGCGTTGTCCCGGGTCAGCCGCGTGCCCGTGAGGTACTGGCTGGGTCGGATCAGGACCATCTTCATGCCGAGTGAGTTGGTGAAGGCCTCGGCCTGTGCTGAGGCGGGTTCTCGATCCGCGGCCCAGATCAGGAGCCCGAGCAAGAGCAGTCGCTGTAGTCCCATGAGTCTCACCCTCGTTCTGCATCATCATGGGGCGGGAAGGCGGCGTTGGCAACTCACCCCGTTACCCGTCCCACGCGACGGCGCCAAGCAGGGCGCGCGTGCTCATGCGTCAGTCGGGCTTCTCATCGGCGACGGGGACGTCCTCATAGACCAGCTCACCGTCCCAGATCTCGAAGATGTCGACGGTCCGCCGGGCTTCGTCTTGACTGCTTTTTATGATCACATCGCAGACGTCGCCCGCCGGCAAGGTTCCCTCATGTGGGATGCGGAACCTGAGCGTCTGGCCCTTGCGGAGGGACAGCGACCCCACATTGAGCTCGCTCCCTCCGATCCGAACCAGAACCTCGAAGGCGCAATCCACGGGAAGGCCCGTCACAGCCAGCTCGATGTCCAGCAGGTCGCTCTTGTCCGCGCCAACGGTTCGGATGATGCGATCCGGGGTCACGGCCTCGCGGACTTCCCGATCCGTCTCCGGGTCCTTGATCAGCTTGACGTAGCCCTCGGGCTTTGCGGGGAGCACCTCAAACGATCGCTCGAGACGGATGTCTCGTTTGTATCTCAGATGCTTGTCCTCACGCTTGGTGTATCGGCCGTCGTAGATCTTCAAGGGCACCGCTGCAGTCACAACGTGTCTGCCCGGGGCGAGATCGCAACGCAGCAGACGTTGGGATGAATTGCCCGTAACCGCGTATCCACCAAAGGAGCCTCCTGTAAGGACGGAGACGCTAGTTCCCTGGAGGTCAAGATGAAACTCAGTATCGCCACATGCCAGTACCACCGGACTCGCATCGACCTTCAGCATCGACGACCCTGGACAGCGATAGGTCTCCACGACTTTGACGGGGATCGGATCTCCCGAGACGACCTTGGGCCTGACCTGTAGCTCGAACCTGGCGATCTGCTCAAGGAACCGCTTCTCCTGCTTCGGGGATAGCTTTCCGTTGAGGTAGCGCTGTCCGAGGTAGCGCATCGGTGCGTCGGTCACGCCTGTCAGCTTCTGCGCGGCCTGCTCGTCCAGGCACAGATCGAGCAGCTTCAGCTCGTCTTGCCGCGAGAGCTTGCCGGCGTCGCTGCGGCGGACCAGCTCCCACCAGGCCTTGCGGACTGCCGCCGGGCTCGTCGAGTTCAGGTCGTTGAAGACCCAGGCGGTGGGTCGCCAGTGGTACCAGTTCACCTGTCGGGCGGTCTGGACCCACAGCGCGCCGGCGAGTCCGAGCATCGAGATCGCCAAGACGGTCACGATCGGTCGGCGACGACGTTCGCCGCGGACGATCGCCTTGGACCCGGACAGATCAGCTCCGCACTCAGGGCATCGCTCGCTCGCCAGCGCGGTCAGGTTGTAGCCGCACTTGCGGCAGTGTGGCGTGTCGCCTCGCCGCTTGGGCCATATGCCGAGTTTGAGTAGGAGGATGCTCAGCACAAGCGGAATCTCGCTTGCGATGAACAGCCAGTGGGGCTCGAGGGATGCGGGACCCATGCGGCGTCGACTCCTCGAAACGAGGCGAGTCGTCAGTTCGGCTCGCGGCAACACCTCACCATAACGGCAACGCCCCAACGGTGGAAAGGACCGCGTCATGCTGAGCCAATCGCAGTGCATGCTTCTGTGATATGCGTCTGTCGCCGAGGGCCCGGTACGTTCGGGGACGGCAACAGCCCAACCCAATGCCGGAGAGCCGGGGGGACGGTCTATCCCCACCCGTCGGGCAGGAGGCATAGGTTGCCGTGTTGACGCTTGCCATTCCCCTTGCAGGCATGGAGACACTACAATGAGGTCGTGAAACCGACGGTCTACATCGAAACGACGATTCCCAGCTACCTCGCGGCCCGTCCGAGCCGAGACCTTGTCGTCGCCGCGCACCAACAGATCACAGAGGACTGGTGGAGTCGCAGGAGGACGGCGTTCAGGCTATTCACGTCGCAGTTGGTCCTGGAGGAAGCGGGGCGAGGCGACAGCGATGCCGCCAGACGTCGTCTCGGACTCCTGAAGCCGATCAAGGTGCTGGCCGTCGGTGAGGAAGTGCTGCACCTGTCGGAAGCCATCGTCTCGGCCAAACTCATTCCGTCCGATCGGGCGGCCGACGCCGTCCATGTCGCCGTGGCGGCCGTCAACGGACTCGATTTTCTCCTTACGTGGAACTGCGCGCACATCAACAACGCCGAGATCGCCGATCTCCTGGCGGAGGCATGCGAAGGCCACGGATTTCGGTGCCCCGTGATGTGCACTCCCGAGCAGTTGATGGGAGGTTGAGGCATGACAACGGACCCGATTGTGAACGAGGTGTGGCGAATCCGCCAGGAACTGTTCGCGGAGCATGGTAACGATCTGTCCGCCCTTGTGAAGGCCCTTCAGCGACGACAGAAATCCCAGGGGGATAGGCTTGTTCGGCGGCGTCAGCCTCGGAAGAAGGCAACCCAGCGCTGAGCGGCGTCTTGCCGTGACGCCTGGGCCACAGGCCGAGCTTGAGCAACAGCACTCCCACCACAAGCAGAGCCGCGCCTGCGATCAAGAACCAGTTGGGCTCGGGGGATGCGGGACCCATGGTGGTGTCAAACCCTCATGTCAGGCGAGGCACGTCCTGAAGGGCGAGCGACGTAACCGCACCCTATCATGTTGTCACGCGACGGGAAAGCAGACCTCGGCGACGCGATGGATGTGAGCCGGTGAGGTGCCGCAGCAGCCGCCGACGAGGCTCGCGCCGGCGCGCACGCACTCGGCGATTCCGTCGGCGAACCGCTCCGGTGTCATGTCGAACACCGTCTTTCCCGCGATGAGCTTGGGCCGGCCCGCGTTGGGCTGGGCGAGGATGGGGACGGAGACGGCCTGGCTCATGATCGCGACGATTGCGGCCGTCTGAACGGGGTCCAGATCGCCGCAGTTGACGCCGACGGCGTCCGCTCCGGCATCGGCCAAGGCAATGGCCGTTTCTTGGGCGGTGTTTCCCATGGCGGTGCGACCGCCGTGATCGACCGTCTGGAACGACAGAGACGCTATCACCGGCAGGCTGCCCACGGCCTTACAGGCGCGCACCGCGCAGAGGGCTTCGCGAAGATCCAAGACCGTCTCCACGATGAAGCCATCCACGCCTCCTTCCGCCAGAGCTTCGGCCTGCTCCTTGAACGTGTCGTGGAACGCCTCCGTCTTGTAGTCGCCGTAGGGCTCGAGCATCTGCCCCGTCGAGCTCATGTCGCCCATGACGTACTGCCCATCGGGTACTGCCGATCGGGCCAATCCTGCGCCGGCGAGATTGACCTGCCGCACATCGACGCCGACGCGGTGAGTGTCGACGAAGATTCGGTTCATCGTGAGTGTGTTGGTGGTGAGAATGCTGCAGCCCGCCTGAGCGTACGCCTGGTGAATGGCGGCGACTTCATCTGGGTGAGAGAGGTTGTTCTGCCCGCCCATGTCCAGGCCGAGGGCCGCGAGCTGGGTCCCCATCGCTCCGTCGAGCAAGACGGGACGTCGTTCCGCTATCAGTTGTGCCAGGTCCATTCCGTGCTCTCCTGCGATCCCATGCCGCTGCTCAGACGCCGCGGCTTGCGTCTTCGGCGATCACGTATCGGCCCAACCAGTAGTAGGTCAAACGCGTGAACTCGCTCCGGGAGGCGACGCTCTGCAGGCATCGCGTGAACTCGGCCTCGTCGGGGAAATTCTTGAGGACCTCGTGCGTGGAGCCATCGGCGAGGCGTCGGATCTGGTACGTGTTGCCGTGCTCGTCGGTTCGGGAGATGGGCGTGCTGCTGCCTGGGGCATACACGTTGTCGATGACGAGGACGGGGGAGCCGGCCTCGAGCTTCGCGTGGAATCCGTCCAGGAAACGGGGGAGGTCTTGTCGAGGGACGTGCGACCACCAGAAGGCTACGAGTCCGGCGGAGAAGGGGCCGCTAGCGCCGCCGAGCGCGCAGGCGTCCGACTTGGCGAAGGCGACCCGGCACGTTCCGTAGTCCTTGCCTTGGGCAAGGTTCAACACTTCGTCATTGGCGTCCGTGGCAAGGATCGAGGCGGCGCTGCGGGCGGCGAACCGCGTCCAGTAGCCGGTGCCGCAGGCGATCTCCAAGACATGCCGGCCGAGGAACACGTCGGAGACGATGGCCTCGAGCGTCCGGAGATCCTCTTGCCTCTCCGGACGCTCGTAGATCCGTTCGTATTCCGGCGCTCGCTCGGCGTAGTACCGCGTCATGTCGGACATCGGCGGCCTCACTGAGCCTTGACCTTGTTCGACGGCGGCGTGCTACGTCCCTTCGCCGCTGCTGGCCAGGTACTTCTTCTGCTCGGGCGTGAGGGTGTCGATCTTGATGCCCATGGCCTTGAGCTTGAGCTTGGCGACCCACTCTTCGATTTGGGTCGGGACCTTGTGCACGCGGGTATCAAGCTTGGCGCCCTGCTTCTTTGCGAACTCGGTCGCCAGGGCCTGCGTGGCGAAGCTCATGTCCATCACGCTGGCGGGGTGCCCTTCCGCCGCCGAGAGGTTGACGAGCCGGCCGTCGGCGAGGAGGAAGATCCGCTTGCCGCTCTTGAGGACGTACTCGTCGACGCAGTGGCGGACGTTCTTGGCCACCTTCTTGCTGAGCTTCCGCAGGGCGGGGATATCGATCTCGACGTCGAAGTGGCCGCTGTTGCAGACGATCGCGCCATCCTTCATCTTGGCGAAGTGCTCGCGACGCAGGACGTGCTTGTCGCCGGTGACCGTGATGAACAGGTCGCCGAGCCGGGCGGCCTCGGCGATCGGGGCGACGTTGAAGCCGTCCATCACCGCCTGGAGGGCTCGCAGCGGGTCGACCTCGATCACCGTCACGTGCGCGCCCATGCCGCGTGCCCGCTCGGACACGCCACGTCCGCACCAGCCGTAGCCGGCCACGATCACCTTCTTGCCGGCGAGCAGGACGTCCGTCGCGCGGATGATCCCGTCGAGGGTGCTCTGACCGGTGCCGTAACGGTTGTCGAACAGGTGCTTCGTCGTGGCGTCATTGACGGCGATCACCGGGAACTTGAGGACGCCGGCGGCTTCCATCGCGCGGAGCCGGATCACGCCCGTCGTCGTCTCTTCCATCGAGGCGACGACGCTGCTGGCCTCCTTGCTCCGCTTGGTGTGCAGCAGGTTGACCAGGTCGGCCCCGTCGTCCATCGTCACGCTCGGCCTGACGTCGACGACGGCGTTGAGGTGCTTGTAGAAGGTCTGGACGTTCTCGCCGCGTCGGGCGAAGACGCTGATGCCGAAGTCCTTGACCAGACTGGCCGCCACGTCGTCCTGCGTGCTAAGCGGGTTGGACGCACACAGCGCCACTTGCGCCCCGCCGTCCTTGAGCGTCCGGACGAGATTGGCCGTCTCGGCGGTGACGTGCAGACAGCAGCCCATCCGAAGTCCCTTGAGGACCTTGTTCTTTGCGAACCGCTCTCGGACGAGCTGGAGCACCGGCATATCGTTGTCGGCCCAGAGGATTCGCTTCTTGCCCACCTCGGCCAGCTTCATGTCGCTGACGTCACATCTGATCTTCGCCATGGTTTCGATCTCCTTTCGGTTTGCGCGGCCGAGGTCGTCCGGCCTCCTTGGCGAGGAGGCTCGCGCGGCCTAACGCGTTTCTGACTTCTCGACGATCAGGGCGAACAGCGACGGCTCCTCGGCCGTGGCGCCTTGCCCACGATGTGCGCTACTCAACGTCATTACTCGTTCGGTTCTCATACCGGCTTGTTCGGCGAGGGCCGACAACCGTGACGACGAGAACCCCATCCACAAATCACCCATTGTCTGTTGGAGGTCGTCGTCATGGTGCTCCGACAACTCCACGATCAGCAGCTTGCCCCCGCCGCGGAGCGTTCGCGCGATCTCGCTCATCGCCCGCGCGGGCTCGCCCACGTGGTGCAGCACGAGCATGGCGATCGCCAGATCGATTCCCGCATCGTCGATGGGCAGTGCCTCGAGCTCGCCTTGGCGAAGCTCCACATTCGTCAGGGCGTGAGCGCCGATTCGCTGTCGCGCTCGCGCCAGCATGACCTCGCTGTGGTCGACGGCGATCACGCGCGAGAACGCTCGTCCGAGCGCCGGCAACAGGTGGCCCGTTCCGGTGCCGAGGTCGGCGGCCACCCAGTCTTCGGGAAGGAGGCCGAGGAAGGCCTGGAGCGGGAACTCGTGGCCGAAGCGGCCGCAACGCAGATCATCCCACTCGTCGCCGCGCTGGTCGAAGAACGTGCTGCTTCGCAGGCGACGACGACGAATCACTTGCTCGAGGCGGTCGGCGACATCGGTCGGCAGCGGCTGGGAGTTGAACCACTGGTGAATCGAGTGCGCCATCGGGTCCTTGTCCGGGGCGGCGCAGGTGGCTCGGCAGTAGACGGTTACGCCCTCGCGACGGTCCGCGATGAGCCCGGCCTCTCGGAGGACCCTCAGGTGCCGGGAGATGGTGGACTGCGGCTGGCCCAGGGACTCGACGAGCTCATTAACCGCAACTTCCTGCTGAGACAAGAGTTGCATGATCAGATGTCGGGTGGTGTCCCCGAGGGCCTTGAAGAGCGTCACGCTGGGCAGGTCGGCATTCATCGCTTAATCCGGATATATAGATTAATCGGGCATTGATGTCAACCGCTTTGGCGGTAAACCGGCGAGATTTTGTGGGACCTGGCGCCTCAGGTTTTGACTCTGTCGAGCAGCACCACGGCGACCGGCCCGAAGAGCAGGAGCGGGATCCAGGCGGGCAGGGCCGGATTGACGGAGGTGCTGACGAGGTTCTGCGCGACGAAGTTGAGCACGAAGGCCGAGCTGCATACGCCAAGGGAAAGCGCGGCGCTGATCAGGACATTTCTCGGCTCACGGTTCAGGAAGAACGGGATGCCGATCAAGAGCAGGATCATGTTGGCGAACGGATTGGTGAACCTGGAGTGCTTGACCTGCGCGATGTGCCAGCGTCGGGATACCTCTCGCTCCTCCAGGGCGTTGAGCTGTCGAATGCTCATGAAGTTGATCCATTGCGCGGCCTGTCGCAGCATCAGCTCCTTGGGGGTCAGCTCGCTCTCGTAAGTGTCCACGAGGTTCTTGCCGAGCTCGATGTCGCGTCCGAAGCTTTCGTTCTGCTCGTCCTTTGCGCCCAGGAGGATGCCCCGGTCGAGGGACCAGAGCTGACGATTCTCATCCCAGTTGGCGGCGTCGGCCATGATGATTCCCGTGACCATGTTGTCCTTGTCTCGGTTCATGATGACGACGCGTTTGAGCTTCTGTGCCCTGGGCTGGAATTCGACGGCGGAGACGAGGGCGTTGTTGCGGTCGTTGAGGAACCAGATGCCGTAGGTCTCGCGACCATCGACGTCGTCGTGCGGTCGGGCGAGCTTGTGCGCGAATCGCGGGATGAACACCTCCTGATCGGCGATCCAGAGGGTGTTGAGGACGAGGCCCATGGCGACGACGGGGGCGGCGACGCGATAGAGGCTGGTTCCGCTGGCCAGGATGGCGGTGAGCTCGTTGGACCGCTGCATTCGGGCGAGCGTGAACGAGGCCGCGACGAGGGTGATGATGCCGGAGAGCTGGGAGAAATAGAGGAACAGGTTGTAGCCGTAGTAGCTGCAGATATTGACGAAGACGTCCGCCGGCGGGAGATCTCGCTCGGTGAATTCGTCGAGATTCACGAAGAGGTCGACGATGATGTAGAGCCCGATCAGCACGGTGAGGCTGATGAGGTAGTTGATCACGAAGGATCGAATCACATATCGGTCGAGGATGTTCAACATCGCTACGATCGCGTCCTCTTCTCCGATCGGCGCCGGCTAGGAAGCCCGGCTTACCGGCGGAGCCACCTGAAGAGCATCAGCATATCCACCACGAACACCAGGGCGATACCGGTCCATAGAATGGTCAGCCCGATGAGCTCCGTGCCCTCATTCTGGGCCATCTGCCGCCCCATGATGATCGTGACGATCACCACGGCGAACGGGATACAGCTCAAACCGAACGAGACAAGGGCCTGGCCGCCGCGGAAGATGATGCCGAGGACGGCGCCCAGGATGATCAGCACCATGCAGCTTATGCTGAAGGCCGCGCGGGCGTGGATGATTCCGATGATGGTCCGGACCTGCAGGCCCAACTCGCGCTTGATCTGCTCGCGGGCGTCGCCAACCTTCTCCCCCAGCGACAGGGGCGCGTCCGAGCCCTGGGCCAACTCGTCGGCGTACTTGTCGGCCATCTGGACGTACTGCTCGGGAATCGGCACGCTCCGCAGCTCGAGCTTGAGCTTTTCGACCGTGGGCTCGCCCTTCTTGATGACGCTGATGCCGTCCTCGAGGACGATGCTGACCTTCGGCACGACCAGCCCGAAGATCTTGGTCACGCGGATCGATCCCGCGCCGGCCTTGTAGGTTCGCTGTCCCTCGGGCGAGTTCTCGACGATGGTCAGATTCTTGAAGACGGGCTGGCCTTCGTCCTTGCTCTTCTGGAACAGGCACTCGGGGTCGGCCTTGACGGTGTAGGTGACCTCACCATCTCCCGCCTGCCAGTCGCGGCCCTCCCTGAGCGATCGGATGATCTGGTCGTAGCAGACCTGCCTGATCATCAACTGGCGGAGGTTCTTGAGCTGCCCGATGATCTCCGGGATCTCGGCGGGCACCTCTCGGTAGCGCAGCAGGTCCGGGAGGTTGAGCCACTTGGCCTTCATCTCGAGGGTGCCGGGGACCGGCATCGGGCCGAAAGGCTGGCTGCCCATCCGCCCGAACTGAAGCCTTGACCGGTCGAAGAGACTGACGTCGTACATTTGGGCGCGGACCGAGGGCACGCGGTCGGACTTGTCAAATTCGATGACGGCCTCGGGGGCGGTGCCGAATCGGATGGCGTCTCCGTCCTCGAGCTCGATGAAGGCGGCCCCGGCAATCCTGAGGTAGTCCTTGTCGATGTCCTCGCCGGCGCCGCGGACGTGCCGGACCTGATCGGCATGGAAGACGAAGTCCTGCACCTTGATGAACTTGTCCATCTCGAGCTTGCGGCTGACCATCTGGTCGATGCTCTTTCGGGCCTTGGCCTCGATCTCTCGAATGAAGCTGGGGATCACGTAATTCGAGAAGTAGAAGGTGAAGGCCCCCACCGCCAGTGCCACGATCAGTGCCGAGAGGAGCAGTCGGTGGATGTTGATTCCGCTGGCGCGGCAGGCCACGAATTCGTTGTCGGCGCTGAGGCGTCCGTAGACGTTGGTCGTGCTGAGGAGGGCGGCCACGGGGAGGGTCAGGGTGGTGGCGACGGGGAGCATAAAGCCGAGGATCTGCAGCAGCTCGTAGGAGGTGATGTTGACGCCCTTGACCATGTTGGCCACGCCGCCGCCGAGCGTGAAGACCAAGGTCATGCCGATGGTCGTGAGGATCATCGCCTTAAACAGCTCACGGAAGATGTACCACTGCAAGATCCACATGCTATGTCGCTAGCCTTGTCGTGACCGGCAGCCCGGGGCCTGGGGTCTCCGCCACACTCACCTGGCTCATGAGCCGGGGAGGGATGCGGCGTGGCCCGGGGTGGCGGGCCGAGTCAGTCTCGCGCGTAGGGGGTTCTTTCTCAAGCGGCGATCCAATAATCCTACTACTGTAAGCGAATCGTTCGGCAAGTCAAACTCGCGGGGGGGCTTCGCGGGAGTTTGGCGGCCTTGAATAACACAAATTTTGTTGCGTGCGGCTCGGAGGATGCGGTGTCGTACTGCCTGGGGTTCGTGGTCCGGGGGTCGGGGTTCGGGTGTGGGAGGGGAAGGACGAAGGATGAATGATGAAGTGGGAGACGGGGGAACTTCGCGTCTGGTGTTCCATGATGTCCCACAATGTCCCGAAATGTGCTGTGGAAAAGTCGGAACGTCGAAAAGTCGAAACGTCGACACCGGGGAGGGGGTGGGCGATGTCCCGAAATGTCCCGGAATGTCCCACAATGTCGCGGAATGCAGCGAAGTCCCGCGATATTCCCCGTCGTGGGGGTTTCGGCTTGGCTGTGACATGTCGGGGGCGGGAGGGGGTGGGGTGGTACTCCCTGGGGTTCGGGGT
>JAFGLZ010000266.1 GCA_016927755.1 Phycisphaerae bacterium | reverse complement strand
CGGTTCGGCTCGATCGACTTGTCCACAGCAAGTAACCGCCGGGGCCGTGTGTTGCTGACACCCGCGATAAGGGGCGCGGCTCACCCTTGGCCGAGGGGGCGGGGCTAGGCGTCGACAGGGGGACCGCTGCCAATACGACACTGGCCATTTGCCTCTCCGTACAGGACAGGGGGTTCGAGGAGCCCCCATGATAGCCACGATCGGGACGGGGGCAAGGAACTGGCGCGGGCGGCGGATTGATCCGCGTTGCGTACTCCGAAATATCCTGCAATGCACCACTATGCACCAGAATGCACCGCTTTCCTGCTCTGTGCAGCGGGGCTCGGCAGGCCACTGCCGTTCGAGCGACGGATTCCATCATCTTGATAAGGGGGTCGGGGTACTGGCGGCGCGTCATTCTTTCGGATCAGGGGGCGCCGCGAGGTAGGCTTGGGCGCGGCGGACGAGGACTTCGGGGTAGCCTTCTCGCTCGAGGATTCTGAGCGCGTTTCGCGTGGTGGCGGGGCCCTGGCGGAGGCGGTAGTCGAAGACGGGGCCGGTCTCGATGAGCTCCTCGTGAAAGTGGACGTTTCTGACGCCGGGCTGGTCGCCGAGGCGGGTGAGCTCGTACTCGTGCGTGGCGACGAGGAAGAAGTGTGGGGATGTGATGAGGTGGTCTATGACGGCGACGTCGGCGGCGACGCGCTCCTGGGAGTTCGTTCCGCGGAACGGCTCGTCGATCAGGCCGAGCAGGGCAATGCCGTCATGGCGGGGTTTGAGCATGCGATGGAGCTGTCGGACCTCCGCGAGGAAGTAGCTCTCGTGCTTGGCGAGATCGTCGCGGATGCGGAGGTCGGTGATGAGGCGGAGGGGGCTCAGGCTCATATCGCGCGCGGTGGCGGCGGTTCCGATCTGGGCGAGCAAGACGTTGACGCCGACCATGCGGAGAAAGGTGCTCTTGCCGGCCATGTTGGAACCGGTGACGATCCAGGTTCGTTCGTCGGGGGAGAGGTCGAGATCGTTCGCGACGAGCTCGGCGGGCTCGATGAGGGGATGGGCGCCGCCTTGGATGTAGAGGCGGGGGGTATCAGTGATCGCGGGCATGCAGGCGACGGGCTGCTCGAAGGCGAAGCAGGCGAGGCCGCAGAGGGCTTCCAGGTCGGCCAGCGCGCCGGTGGCGTCGATGAGGGCGTCCTTGTTGGGGAGCAGTCGGTGCAGGACGGCCTGGGCGACGTGGACGTCGTAGAAGAACATGAGGTTGAAGAGGACGTGGAGGAACCCCCCGGTGTCGCTCCAGGCGAGACGACTACAGAGCGAGGGGAGGACGTTGTGACGCGCCGCGGCAGTCAGCTTGTCTCGAACGCGTGCCAGATCGTTGTCGTCAGGGAGGTCGGTTTCGGCCTGTCGCGCGGCTCTGAGGAAGGCTCGCGCGGCGGGCGGGAGTTCGCGCCACGGTTCGATGGCGTGGCGAAGGGCGGGTCGGAGCTTCATGAAGAGCAGGCCGTTGAGGCAGAGCAGGACGATGATTCCGACCGCCCATCCGTAATCGTCCGCGCCGGTCTGTGTGCAGGCGAAGACGACGAAGGCGGCGCTGGGGATCGACCAGAGTCGCGCCAGTGTGGCCAGCCAGGCTCCGGGGAGTGGCTTTGCGGTTCGGACGGCCTTGACGAAAGCATCGAGTCGCGCGTCGTGCTTCCTGAGGCCGGCGGCGGCGCCCATGAGACGGATGCGAGCGTCACCGTTCTCGGCGAGCCATCTGACGCAGGCTTGACGAGCCTTGATGGGTTCCGGGGATAGCAGCGGGTTCTCGAGCAGGTCGCGTAGCCTTCGGGCGCCGAGCGAGGTCGACGCGCGGTTGAGGAGGCCGAAGATGCCGGCGGGTCTTGCGTAGAGGTCGAGGTCGTCGCGTTCCTGCTCGGTGAGGGCGGAGGCGGGTTCGGCCGGCAAGAGCGTGGGCACGCGGCCGTCGGGGTCGTCGGGGTCCGCGGGCCGGTCGCCGTATCGGATGACGGCAAGCCGGCCGCCGCAGCGCTGGAGGGACTCGGAGGCGACGTCGAGCATTTGCCGGCCGAACTCGCACTGGTCCCAGAGCCGGAGGTGCTTTCGGACGGCCAGGGCGAGGAGGATCAGGAAAAAGCCGGCGACGACGATGGCGGCGGTGGCGGTCTCGCGGAGCAGGACGAGGCCGACGACGGCGGCGATGAAGGTGACGAGTCGGGCGGAGGACCAACGAAGCTCCGAAGATCGCCAGGATCGATACTGGCGATCGAGCTCGTCGCGGTGCGCGGTCATCCGTGCGGCGGCGGCGCCGATGTCTGGATGGTCTTGTACGTCGGAGTGGGTCACGTGATCCTCCCGGGACGGGTGTCGGGGCATCCCGCGTCGGGTTCATTATTCCTTGAGAAGGTTTGGGATTCCAGGGGAGGGGCGACGGCAGATGTTTCCTCTAACATTGGATGCGCCACGGGTCCGCGGATCAGGGCGTCGATCGAAGAGGACGTATTCTCCCGGTCGGCGGCTCGTCTGGGTGGAATGATGTCGCGCTGCGGACCCGTGCCACCCAGCGGAGGGCTTATTCCGTGCGGTGGCAAGGCCGCGCGGGATGAATCCCGGGGCTCGGGCAGTCACTCGAGGTCATTCTGGATGACGAGGCAGTTCTTGGCTGCGTTGGCGTCTTCTACCGGTGATCCGTCTGCTTGGACGAGGGAGACGTCAATGCGGTGGGCGCCGGGGACGACATCGCGCATTTCCAGGACGACCTTCGACCTGGGCGCCAGGGGCGCGGGGACCTGAGCGGCGGCGACGGTCTTGTTGTCGGAGAGGAGTCTGACGCGAAGGCGGCAGCCGACGAGGGTGGGCTTGTCACCCGTCCACTCGGCCTCGAACGCCAGGTGGTCTCGACAGAGAGCGAGCGCGTCGGCCGAGGTGATTCTGAGCTTGCTCTCGCGGGTCGGCGAGGCGGAGAGGGCGAGCTGCTCGGCCTTGTCGAAGCGGAGGTGCGCGAAGGCGGAGGGGTTGCCGAACTGCGAGCCCGTGGGGCGCCAGCAGGACAGGTCGTTGCCGCCTCCGGCCTTGCGCTCCCTGGCAACGTTGAAGCCGAGATCGGCTCGACCTTCCAGAATCTTGTCGAGGGGGACGGCTGCTTCAACTCGCCACTCATCCCGGCCCCTTGCCGTGGCGACCGGGACGCGGACGTCCCAGGGATGGTCGCTGGGCGTCTTGCTGAACTGGACGCCCTTGGGGTTGAAGACGAGTTGGGAGAAGCGCGATCGGGAGCGGCCTGGGTCGAAGAAGAGCTCGACGCAGTCGTCGCTCCAGGTAGGCTCCCCATCTTCCTGGCAATTGATGACGAGGCCGCCGAGCGTGGGCTCCTTGCAGCAAACGCCGACGTAGAGGGTCCGGTCGTGCCAGCCGAGATACGCTTCGGTCTGCTCGGCGGGCTTGATGGCGTTGAGGCCCATGTTGGTCACGAATCGGGGGATGTGGAAGGACTGCTTCCATGCGGGGTCATCGAGCCGGCCGTCGAGCTTCGGGGCCTGGCTGAGTCGGGGCACGAGGGTGACGGCCTTGTCGGACGCGTTCTTCCTGGTCGACTTGCGATTCTCGGGGTACGTCGTGACGCCGGCGAGGACGAGGGTCGGTTGGCCGGAGACGGCGGCGCTGGGGATCTCGACGTCTTGGCCACAGGCGGCCATGAGCTCGAGAACGGACAGGGCGACAGCCCATCGGGCGCGGGCGTAGTCGCGCAGAGTCCATCCGTTGGGGTGCTTGAGGACGCCGCAGAGGAAGACGGCGGCGTCGGGGTCGAGGGCGGATGAGGTCGAGGCGGCGGAGATTTCGGCGGCGTGGGCGCGGGACAGGCGGGCGGACCATTGGGCGCGTCCGCGGACGCGAGGGGTGGCCTCGAGCGATTCGATGAGGTAGGCGAGGCGTTGCTCGGCTCGTTTGACGACGGCGACGGCTTGGGGGTTCCGGCGGGCCGTTGCGAGCCATTCATTCAGCGAGAGGACGTATCTGAGATCGTTCACGCCTTCTCTGGCGGCTTCCCAGGCCAGTGAGGGCCCGCCCATGGACGTCTTTGACGGGGGGTAGTTGTGGACCCAGTCGCCGGTCTTTCCGTCGAAGTCGTCGTAGAGGCTTCCGCGACCGCCGCGATACTCCCAGTTGAACACGCCGTCGATGCCGGCGGCGATCTGGAAGAAGCCGGAGACGTAGCGGTCGACCTCGGGTCGATAGCTCTCGACGTCATTGTTGTAGAAGCAGACGAGGTGGTTCTTGCGGATCTGTGGGATCTGATCGAAGGGGTCGATACCTCCGTTGTAGTTCCACATGTCGGCGAAGGGTCCGGCGACGTCACGGAAGTAGGCGTCGCCGGGGCCGTCCTGCTCGGTACGCATTCCGGGGATCTGTTTCAGGAGCCGGAGCAAGTGGACGTTACGGTCCTTTCGCTCCTTTGATTGCCAGGCGGGTTCGTCCACCGGTTGGACGATCAGCTCGGGCCAGCCCTTGCTCTTGAAGGTCTTCTGGACGGTTTGCCAGAAGGCCTTGTAAGCCTGGTCGTACTCGGGCGAGCCGTAGGGGCCGGCCTTTGCCGCGACGGCCTGGCCGCTGTCGGCGAGGACGACGATCGGCCTGGTGAAACCCAGCTTGACGTAGGCTTGGATGAACTGCTCGAAGCGGGTGGCGCCGTCGAGGGCGAGATCGACCTGCCCGTCGTTGAGTGTGACGCGGGTGGTGTCGAGGCCGAAGCATAGGCCGATGGAGGTCATGCCGTGGTCGCGCATGTCGGCGAGGTCGGCGGTGACGGTCTGGAGCCAGGCTTCATCCGAGGGTTGTTGGGCCGCTCGATAGTACTCGCCGATGAAGTGGTCCTTGGGTCGGGGCAGTGCGAAGGGAAGGATCCTAAGGCGGAGTGGGAGCACTCTCTTTGCCTCGCCGCGGTCGCCGCGGGTTCGGACGGTGAACTGAGCCTCGTAGAGGCCGGGGGAGGCATTATCGGGGATGCGCAGGCGGATCCAGAAGGTCTCGGCGACGCTGGCGGGCAGGCGATCAAAGGCGTCGCCGGGTTCGGCGTAGACGGGCAACGAGGCGATGTATTCCTTCGAGGAGTAGGTGACCTTCTTGTCGAGGCGCCGGACGCGCGCGAGCTCGACGGTCTTGTCGGATAGCGTGGCGGTCTTGGATTTGAGCGGGGAGAGGGCTAGACCGACTCGGTCCAACGGTCGGATCGTTCGGAAGGACAGGCAGGTCGAGAGGGTCTGGCCTTTGGCGGCCAGCAGCGTCAGGCATTCCATCTTCTCGTCGGGCCAGGGGACCGACGTGGGGAAGACGTGGGCGAGCTCGATACGGTGGAAGAGGACGCAGCCGAGGTCGCGGTCTTGCGACGTGGGTTCCTCGGGTCGGGCGATCTCGAGGTACGCGAGGCGGGCGAAGCGGTCGGTTCGTTGTTCCAGGCGGAAGTGATCGAAGTAGAGGGTGCGATCCTCCCGAGGGATCCGGATGTAGGGGAAGAAGCGGGTGATGGTCTCGGGGGAGAGCTTGTCGGCGAGGTGGGGGAGCCAGATCTCGACCTTGGTCGTGGTCTTTTCGCCGAGGGTCTGCCCGCCGAAGGTCTTCTTTCCGCCGGCGTCGTCGATGCGATAGCTGAGGGAGACGGGCTCGTCGTGGGGGTTGTAGATGTCGAAGGCGAAGATGCCGTTCGGGTCGAGGCTGCCCGGCGGGGGAGCGACGCTGAGCCCAGGCCACGTGTCCTTGTCGCTACCGGGGAAGACGACCTTGAGGGCCCACTGTCCGTCCGTGGCGTGGTCTCTGACTCGCTCGGCCTTGCACGCGGTCGGGATGACGGCGGGGAAGGTCTCGTTCTCGAAGGACTCGATCGCCTGGGTTGCCAGGGCGATGGGGGCCGCTGCCAAGAGGAGAAAGGCGGACGTCATGGACCGTGTTCGGGCGAGCATTGGGGACTCCTGCGTTTGTGATGACTCGTGATGCCGCCACGGCATCATCGGGCTAGCCGTGATCGGCGGCGTCCATGGCTCGACGGATATCTTCCCAGGGGACGTCAACCGGCGATCGATTGGAGCGTGCCGCGAGGGCGGCGGCGGTTCCGGCGGCCTCGCCCATGGGGACGGCGTTGCCCGTGACTCGATAGCTCGAGTGAGCGATGAAATCCCCGCTGATGCATCTGCCGGCCATGAGCAGATTGGGGGCGTCCTTTGCTTGCAGGGCTCGGTACGGGATGTCGTAGGGCTTGGCCCGAACGCGGGCCTTGGCGATGCCCTTGGTCTTGTGGGGATCGGGGGAGTGGACGTCGACGGGAAACCGGACTTTGCAGACGGCGTCGGGTTGCTCGGCGCCCGTGGCCAGGTCCTGCTCCGTGACGCAGTATCGCCCGTGGATTCTTCGACCCTCGCGGACGCCGATGTGCTCGGGGGTCACGACGATGCGGACGCGCTGCCAGGGGTCGCCGAGGCCTCGCAGGGCGTCGACGAGCTTGTGGACCTCGACCCGCGCGCGGAGGGTGGCCTGGGTGATCTGGGCGGCGTCCATCGCCGAGACGTTGTACTCGTGATTGGCCATGAAGCAGAAGAGATCGTCTCGGATGTAGAAGAGGGTCGGTTGGGCGTATGAGGGGCAGACGCCGGCCTTGTTCAACTCGTCGAAGAGGCGTTTCTTGGGATTGCCGTCCTTGGAGGTGACGAGGTTTCGGACGAAGGGGGCGACGGCCTTGGGGTCGAGGCCCGTGAGGAGGACGATCATGCTCATCGGTTGCACGAGCCCGGCGCCTCGTTGGCCGTAGTCGAAGCCGCATCCGGCGAGCGCGGCGAGGTCGCCGTCGCCGGTGGCGTCGACGAAGACCTTGGCGGACCAGGCCTGTCGTCCGGACTTGGATTCGGTGATCGCCAGGGAGAGCGCCTTGGATTCGTCGCGTGCCGCGCTGACCACGCGGGTGTGCAATTGCAGGTTGACGCCGGCGGCGGCGCACCACTCCTCGAGCAGGAGCTTCATCTGCTCGACGTCGTAGGCGGAGGGGGACGGGCTTTGGGTCGGGGCGGCGCGCCGGCGAAGCTCGGCGAGGAGCTTGGGCATGAGTCCGGTCTTGTTGCCGGCGTCGAGGATCCAGCTCAGGAGTCCGGCGGTCCAGATTCCGCCGAGGCAGCCGTTAGTCTCGAGGAGGCGCGTCTTGGCGCCGGATCGGGCCGCCGCGACGGCGGCGGCGACTCCGGCGGGACCGCCGCCGCAGACGACGACGTCGGCGTGCTCGACAACGGGGACATCCCTGGCGGGCTCGCGATAGGCCTTCATTGGGGTGTCGTCCTTGGCGGCGGCGGGGGCAGATGCGTAGCTGGGGAGCGCAACGGCCGCGGCCGCGCCGGTCTTGAGGAAGGTTCTGCGGTCAAGCTTGCTGGGCATGGAGGTGCTCCGGATTAGTCTTCGGTGGCAATGATACGGTGGATCCTCCGGCGGGGGAACCTGATCCGGTGCGCATTGGGCTGAACAGGTTTCGTGCTGTTATGCGACGGGGGACGGTTGTGCCGGGGAGCAGGCAGGAATGCCCGCGTTACGACGAGGCGAGACTCGGTCAGCTAACACAGTGCCGGACTCGGCGCTTGCGCGTCAGGTCAGGCCCATCGCTCTGAGGTTTCGGTAGCTGATGGCGAGGGACTCGAAGGGGTCTCGCCCGTAGCAGTCGTCCTGTTCGATGAGGTACCACCGCACGCCGACGTCCTTGGCGGCGTCGAGGATGGCGGGCCAGTTGAGATTGCCTTCTCCGATTTCGGCGAAGATCGGCTCTCGCTCGGGGGTGATCGCCATGTCCTTGAGGTGCAGGAGCGGCTGGCGGTCGCCGAGCTTTCGAATCCAAGCGGCGGGGTCGCCGCCGCCGCGCTGGATCCAGTGCGTGTCGATCTCGGCCTTGAGGTGCTTGGGGTCGGCCTGCTCGTAGAGCCTATCGAGCCAGGTCTCATCGCCGTGTCGCGCGAGCTCGTGATGGTGGTTGTGGTACGAGAAGTCCATGCCTTCCTTGGCGAGCTTGTCGGCGACGGGCGGCAGCTCATCGAGGAAGCGTTTGAGCCCGTCGAGGCTGAAGTACTCGGCGGGCAGGCCCCCGATGGCGGCGTGGGCGCATCCCCACATCTTGTGCTCTTCGATGACGGCGTCGAGCTCGTCGAGGAATCTGGGCCAGCCCATGTGGGTGGCGGCGACGGTGACGCCGGCGTCGCGGACGGCCTGGGCGACGTCCTTGGGGTCCATCGGTCCGAAGCCGGAGATCTGAACGGCCTTGTAGCCGATGCCGACGACCTTCTCGAGCGTCGCGCGGACGTCATCGATCGTCTTGGTGTAGTCGCGAAGGGTGTAGAGCTGTGCGCCAAGAACGTGTTGTGCCATCATCATCTCCGTTGTCTTACCTGTGGGCCGCGGGGCCCGTCGCCGGGCGTCCGGTATCGGTCCGGCGCGGGACACAAAGGCATTGTACGGGGGCCAGCCGGCAATGGAAGGGCGCGGGCGCTCCTTGCGTCATTGACGCAACCTTTGGAATCATCCGGGCGACGTCGGCAAGGATCGCCGCGGGAATGGCGTTTCATTCCTATCGCGGAGCGCCGGGATCCCATTCGAATGTCGAACACTACGAGAACGCCGCGATCATCTCCCGCAGCCGGGGAACGCCCCGGCGCATCGCTTCTTCCGGAGTATACTCGTGGCCCTCATACTCGAAGTCGATGTACCCCTCATAGCCCGCCTCGCGCATGGCCAGAATGCAGGGCTCCGGGTGAACGATGCCCTCCCCCACGAGCGCCCCCATGTACCGCCGGCCGTCAAGCCCCTCCAACCCGTCGTCCGACAGCACCCAGTCCTTGAAGTGAGCGTGAACGATATGCTCCGCCGAGTCGCGGAAACCTACCGCCGGGTCTTCGCCGCCGGTCAGCAGATTGCCGTTGTCGTAGGTGATCTTCAGCCCGGGCACGGCCGCCACCGCCTCGTTCATGTCCGCCGACGTACAGAACGCACTCGCAGCGCCCGGGAAGTGCTCGATCGTGACCGTCATCCCGACCTCCTTGCCGATCGACACCGCCAGGCTCAGCCCCTCCATCGCACGCGCCTTGCCCTCCTGGCGGGTGACCCCCGGCAGCCCGCCGATCACGATCATCACCTTATCCGCGCCAAGCGTCCTGCCGATCTCGAGCTCAGGGGCCAGCGCATCCAGCGCCGCCTGCCGCTCCTTCGCGTCCGCCGAGTGCATCCGCGTGCTGAACGTGTAGCAGACGTTTCGCAGACCATGGTCGTCCGTGATCCTCCGGATCTCGCGCGGATCATGATCGTACGTCGTGACCCAGTCGACTCCGTCGAGGCCGAGTTCCCCAGCGAGCCGGCATAGCTCGGCAACGTCCCGCGTCTTGCCCCACGCTCCCCGCGCCAGCGTGTAAGACATCATCGCCACCTTCATTCGGTATCTCCCAACTCTTCCCGGATCAAGTCCACCGCGCACTCCGCGACCAACTCCCCCGCCCCAGGCGCCATCCGGCTCGACTGGATGAACGTCGTCTCGTACCCGCCCCGCTGAAACGCCTCCCGATGAGGAAGGTACCCCACCATCCCGTTGGCGTGGCCGACGATGAGCGCGTGCAGCGGATACGCGCCCTCCTTGATCCGCAGCCCCAGCTCGACGAAGTACTCGGCCGGGACGCCCACGAAGGCGATCTCGTCCACGAAGTGAACCTGCACCTCGGCCGGTTGCGCGCCGCGCTCCTCGATCCGCCGCACCAGATCCGGGATCATGCGGTCGTAGATCCCCGGATCCACGAACCGTTGCGCCCCTCGGACCGTCCCCCGTATTTCCTCCTCTGTCGGGTCACGGTACGGCAGCTCGATCGTTCGGCTGCGAGCCCTAAGCCTCGCCGTGCCGCGGTACGACATTCCCTCAATCGCGCCCATCGCGTCCTCGGCCAGTCGTCGCCCCACCTCCTCCATGCTCTTGTCGGCCCCGCCCGCGCTCGGATCGGACGTGTGAATGTTCCCACACGCCCCGCTTAGAAACAGCGTCACCGGGCAGCCGAGGGTCTTCATCGTCGCCGCCACGACCCCCGGATACCCCGCCGAAAACCCGTTGTCCGGACCGTGGTGCGTGGGGTGGCAGGCGAAATTGACGATCGCCCCGAGAAGCCGGCCGCCCTTGTCCCGCGCCGCCAACACCGCGACCTCAGGATCGATCGGCCCCTCGAAGCACAAGGCATTCGGCTCATCGAACCGCCCGTGCGTCCGCACCGTGCCGTCCCGCATGATGACGCGGCGGTTGTGCGACAAACCGAACTGGAAACAACTGCCAAAGCCGAGCTCCGCCTCCTGCCGGTTTTGCGCCGCCTGGACCACCCCCGCGACAATCCTACGAACCATCTCGGCGACGTATCGATCGTCCCGCTTCACCAGGCCGCAATTCGCCACCGCCGGACCCGCATGATTGTGCGTCGCCGCGACCATGACGCGCTCGCCGGGAATCCCGAGCCTCGCCTGGACCTCGCGGCGGATCTCGTCCGTCTGCGTCCACCGAATCGACAACGTGTCGAGCTGGACGAACACCAGCCACTGCCCGTCGGACTCCAGCACGGCGATCCGCGCGAAGATCGGATCATGAACCACGTCGCCGACGACGTCCATGAGCCATCCGATCTTGTGCGTACCGGGCGGCGGCGTCATGTCGACTTCCGAGAACCCCGCGCTGATACTCATGGTCCCAGCCTCACCGATCTCACTCGTGCCACCCACAACCGCGGCAGTATACCCCCGCATTCCGCACGGTCCCACCACCGCAACCATTGCTTACCCCGCAAGCGTGCCCTACGATGCCGCCCATGATGAGGTCGGCCCAGGAGAAATCCATGCGAGGCAAGCTCGGAGTCACCGTCTCACTGTCCGTTTCCATGCTCACCCTCAGCGCGGGCTCCTGCTCCGCTCCGCGCCCCCCCGCCCCGACGACGATGGCTCGCCACGATCAAGCCACCCAGCCGGTCGCCCCCTCACCGGCCACGTCCGAGCCCCCGTACCGGTATGTACCGCCCCCCGCGCGCCCCCTCGTCCTTTTCGGCCCAGACGGAAAGGATCTCCGCGGATGGCGAGTCGTGACCGACACCTTCTTCGAATGGCACGGCAAGGTCGCCGTCAAGGACGGCGCCATCACCCTCAAGGCTGGAGAGCCCGCAACGGGCATCTCCTGGACCGGTCCCGTCCCAAAGAACAACTACGAGATCTCGCTCGAGGCGATGCGCACGGGCGGCATGGACTTCTTCTGCGGCCTGACCTTCCCCGTCGACGAATCCTTCTGCACGCTCATCTTGGGAGGATGGGGGGGGCACATCGTCGGCCTGTCCAACGTCGACAGCATGAGCGCCGCCGAGAACGAAACGACCACCGGAATGAACTTCGAGAACGGTCGCTGGTATCACGTTCAGCTTCGCGTGACCCCCAAACGCATCGAGGTCGTGCTCGACAACAAGACCGTCATCGACCTCGACCCCACCAACCGGCACTTCGACATCTGGGCCGAGCAAGAGCCCGCCAGGCCGCTCGGAATCGCCACATGGTACACCTCCGCGGCCCTGCGAAACATCGTCCTTCGAGCCGCCAGCCCCGATCCGTGAAGACCCCCGCGCCGCCGACATGGCCGACCCCTGCCCCCTTTATGGGACGCTCCCCCTGACGACTTAGAGACTTTTCCCCACGGGGACGCACCCCACCGAGACCGGGTCTACCCTTGCTCAACCCGAGCCATTTTATGCCCGATTAGGACATTGGCATCGACAAGAGGCCGGCGATTCACGCCGTGCGCGCTGCCTCTTGCGCGCCAGGACCGCGCGGCGGCCAGGCCAAAGCCGCGGGCGGGCTCCGGCGGACAAAGTGTGGTTGTGTCGCTGTCACGTAGCACTTGGCCTCGTGGCGATGATGTTCTTCCACTCATGCAGGCGGTACAAGGCAGGCCCTCATCATGAGCACGACCCTCTGGCATCCCGTCGTCGATCCGAATGAGCGGCTGCAGCAGCTTCTCGGAAAGATCTCCGAGGCCTCCACCCTCCCCGCCGTCTTCACCAAGATCATGGAGGTCATCAACGACCCCAACGCCAGCGCCTCCGACCTGACCGCCGTCGTCAAGTGTGATCCGTCATTGACCACCCGCGTCCTCCGCGCCATCAATTCCGCCTACTACGGCCTGAGCACGCCCACCAGCAATCTCAAGTATGCCGTCGCCCTGCTCGGCTTTCGCACGATCCGAAATCTGGCCATGACCGTTCTCGTGGGCGGGCTCTTCAAGCAGGATCTGACCGTTCTGAACTACAGCCGGCTCGGGTTGTGGAAGCACATCATCTCCGTCGCCCTCACCGCCCGTCTGATCGCCCGCCATACCGCCGGCTCGACCTTCGACGAGGACGCCTACCTCGGCGGCTTGCTGCATGACGTCGGCATCGTGCTCATGGACCACCACGACCACGAGGTCTTCTGCCACACCATCAAGCAAACCCAGCCGAATCGAGAGCTCCGCGTCTGCGAACGCGAACTGATCGGCTTCGACCATGCCGAACTCGCCGCCGCCGTGGCCACCAATTGGCGCTTCCCGAGCGATCTCGTCGAGTGCTTCCGATGGCACCACGAGGCCTATCAGGCCAGCGCCCCCGCTAGACCCCTGACCTCCGCGGTGGAGCTGGCGAACTTCCTGTGCAATCACAAGGGAATCAACTCCGTTGGCATCCGCTACGAGCCCCGTCTGCGAACCGCCTTGCTTGCCGACCTCAGGATAGCGCCCGACGACCTCCGCTCCCTCTGGCAGCAGATGGACAAGGAACTTTCCTCCGCCAGAGACCTGTTTGGAGTCTGACAGCCCGCACCACTTCGCTGATACCTTGTCTCGGGTGATCCGCCGCCTAACCGGCAGGTCCCGGCCAATTGCGGGGCGGCTGGTGAACGGGCAGGCAGCGCCGAGTCCTAGCGGCGCTAGACGAGCCTGGAAGCGTACTCCTGAAGCAGACGCTCTCGGATGCTGTTCAGCAGCCGAACGAACTCCGAGCGGTCCACCTCAGGCATCTCGGCAAGAACGCGAATGATGCTCGAAAGCTTGGTCGTCCGATAGGCCCGATGCGCCTCGCGCCCGGCCTCGGTGATGGACACGTCGTACTTGCGACGGTCGTCGGCGTTCAGGGCGCACTGCACCAGGGCCTCGGCCGCCTCGCGCTCGAGCCGACGCAGAATCCGCGACATCTTCGTCGTCGACACGCCGATCGCGCGCTGCAAGTCGCCGACGCTCATCGACGGAGACTTGGTCAGCAACTCCAGCACCAGGACTTCCTGCTCGCTCAGCTCCCACTTGTCCGCGCCGGCGGCGCTGGCCGGAGGAATGTAGCTCAAAACGATGAGCTCGAAGATCTGCTCGGCCATCTGCTGGATCTGGTCTGGGTTAGGCTGGTCACTCAACAGGCTAAACCCCCATGCCGACTTCACTTGATCCCGTCGAGATTCTAGGGACTCCCCCACCAACGTCAATACACCCCGATCCATGCACCGCCCCTAACGACCGAGTTGATCGCCGTCGGGAGCATCCGGAATGGCCTCCGCTCCGCACGACATCCTCACTCGACCCAGAACGCATACAACGCGGCGTTCCGCAAGTGGAATCGCAATCGCACGGGCATGCCACCGATCGAGCTCAGATCGTGAGCCCCCCGCCAACCAACGGCCTGACCGATGCCGTCGGCAGCCAAGGCCACGCACCCGTCCTTCGAGAACGAATCCATCGCCCGGCCGTCCCCCCCGAGAATCTCCACACGCACCTCGCCCAACGCCGCATTCGCATTCACGTAGAGCGCCTTGCCCGCCAGACGCAGTAGCTTCGTGGTCAGCGTACCGACAACGTCCCCGGCATCCAGGGAAACGAACCCGTCCACTCGGAGCGTACCGAGTCCAATCGCGCCGGTATTCTGCACCTCGTCGTGGTGCGTGCCTCGACCGCTGTAGTAGAACCACAACTCGTCGCCGACGCGAATCGGGCCGTTGGTCGCCGGCGAGTTGTTCCCATAATCCCATGCTCCGGGTTGCGGCGTGGTCGGTATGAACGGCTCGCGGTGCTCCCGGTCCCAGTGCTTGGCGTTCCGGCTCGTGGTCAGTTGGATGTCGACGACACCCGTATCCGTGTGAAACATGCGAAGCAGGCCGAGGTACACGCTCTCGTAGCGGAAGAACGTCAGCGCATACATCTGGTCATCGGGACGATCACGATCGTCGACCGTCATCTGGAAGTACGTGTCCGTCCAGTGGATGAAGTCCTTGCTCTCGGCGTAGCCACGGGCGCGCTTGCCGTCCCGGAAGATCTTGGCGGATGCGATCCACTTGCGTCCGACGGGATCCCACTGCACCGAGGTCGAGTCGTAGCACTGATCCAAAAGCACGCCGATGTCCTTCCAACGCAGCCCGTCCGGAGACGTGTACCCCCGGGTGCCCCGCCCGCGAATCACCGCCTTGTACCGGCGCCCGGGGTCCGGATCGACCTCGTCATGAATGATCGTCGTGTTGCTCGTGATGTCCGTGATGACGATGTTGTTGTCCTTGGACCCGCGGAACTCGTGCAGCCCCAGGCTCGGCTTGACCCACCGCAGCCCGTCGTCCGACTCGGCGTAGCAGATGAACGACGGCAGTCCCACGTGCTTGCCCCACGCCAGGTACCACATGCGGAACTTGTTCGAGGCCGGATCGCGCATGACCCCTCCGTACAACAGGACGCACTTACCCTCCCACGCCCTCTCCGGCACAAGCACGGGGTTGGACGGGTGCTTTCGGACCGCATGAAGCGTCCGTTTCAGTCCTGACGAAGACTCGACCAAGGCGTCATCCACGAAGAGCCGCCTGGCTCGTCCCACCACGATCGGCGTCTCGATGACGGCCTTCTCCCGGCCCACGTCACGCAATCGCGGCTCCGGCGGCGCAACCTGCCCACCGTCGCCAAGCACCCCGCCCAACCGCAGATCGTCCCAGCAGCCAGAGCCTCGCTGCTTCGATGTCGACGTGTCACCGACTTCCGCCCGGCCAAGATCCGCGTCGGCGTCCAGGTCGGGCCACGTCCCCACACGCTCCTGCCGATCCGGCCGCCCAACCCAGAGATCCACCACCCCCTCAGCCTTGCGTCGGTGCAGGATGAGCCGAAGCCACTCCCCCTGCCTGGACCCCTCGACGACTCCGTCGGCGCGAGCGGGTTTCTTCGACCCCCTCGCCTCCGCGTGGACGACATCGAGTCTGTACGTCCCGCTCCGAGCCTCACCCGACGCACGAATGGCAAGGCCCACCGGTCCACCGACCTTTGATTGCGGCTCCAAAACGACGATGTCCTCCATATCGACCGCCCCGTCCCGAACCGCGCGAAAGATGACCTCCACGACGCTGTCGCCTTCCATCGAGGGCGCGTCGAATCGCTTCTGAAACCGAATCCGCCCGATCTGATCCTTCTCTTCCGTCCGGATGTGTCCGCAACGAGACCCGCCAAAAGCAAAGCCCTTCGTTACCTCCACCGTCCCGGCCTTGCGCCCCGAAAACGGGTCACCAAGCCAACGGATCCCGGCGTTCAACGGCTGGACGACGCCATCGGTGTAGTTCTCAAAATCGACGTGCAGGATCCGAGCATCGGATCGAGGCGCCCTCGCCGTCCCTCCCCCCGCGCTCGCCTCATAGAACCACGCAAACCGCCGGTCATTGAGAAGCACCTCCGGCGCCCCATCGCCGTCGAAGTCGGCCACCCGCGCGTAGTAGCCGTATCCGTAATCGTCCGGACGCCCCGGGACCTCCCCCCAGTCCTGGGCAATGTTCGGCGTATAGGGAAACTCCGCACAGCGACGCCCCGCCCCGTCGATAACGTAAGGCCACCCCCCGTCCGTGAAGATCAGGAGATCCGTCCCCCCCGGCCCCAATCCACGCGCCACCGTCGTCGCGTCGAACACGTGGAACTTCTGGCGCTTGCACGGCGCCGCCCGACCCACCGGGAAGCTCTCCGGAGGAGTGATCCGCCACAGCTCCTTCCCGCCAAGATCATAGAGCTGCAGGTCCGCGCGTTTGTTATGAATGAAGACTTGCCTGTCCGTCGTCTTCGCGTCGAATCGCCCGATCTGGCAGTGCTGCGGATGAACGCCCTCCCGCCGCCAGATCAACCGCCCATCCCTGGCGTCAAGCAGAAACGCGAGGTTGCTGGCCGCCACCGCAATACACATCCCGCTGCCGACCCGACCGATGGCGACACCGTCGACGTGCATCTCTCCCGCGTCCCAGTCCGCCTGGCTTGTCGGCCGATAGGTCCACACCGTCCGGAGATCATGATCCACCAGGTTGTACCCGATCACGAACTCGTCCAAACCGTCCCCGTCGATATCCAAAGCCTGCGGCGCATGCCCCGCTCCGTGATAGTCGCAGGTCCTCAGCAGCTTGAGCTCGGGCGTGTAGAACCACGCCGGGTTCGCGTATTCGTGCGGCGGGTAGGACTTTTCCGAGTTCTTGGCCAGAATCGTCCAGTCGTTCGGCCCCCGCCCCGTATGCCCCAACCTGACGATCTGCACGTTGTCGCTCGGCGCCTTGACGCTCCGCTCGATCCGTCCCGAACGCCCGTCGATCACAAGGATCTCCCCGCGACGAACGCACACCACCTCCGCAACCCCGTCACCATCGATGTCGGCGCAATCCACCGCCCGTTCCGCGCCGTGCGTCACAAATGGCCGATCCCCCCGCCACGGCTCCCCGATGCGCCACAGCACCTTCCCTTTCGCGTCGGTCGCCGTCAGGCAGAAATGATTCCGCTCCGCTTCCGTCCACTTCCCCTTCCACGGCTTCACGTCATAGACCATCGAGTGGAACATCCCTGGAGACTGAAGCCACAGAATCTCGACCGCGCCGTCGCCGTCCACATCGAAGCAGAACGGCACGCCGCCAAACCCCGTCAACGGAACCTCACGCGATAGCCGAAACGCCACGCCCTCGGCACCCGCCGCAGGTCCGCCAAGAATCCACGCTGCCATCAAAACGAACGATCCGGACCGTCGCCACCCTCTCATCATCACCCTTCCGAAATCCCCCGCCCAACAGACCCCCAAGACATCGATGAACGCCAGACCCGGCCTTCGGCTGGCCCGATCGCGCCACGCCTGCTATCGTGATCCCTGCTCAGGACCAAAGCAAGTGGAGGAAACCCCCATGCTGCCCATCTTCCTGTCGGCCCTCGCTGCCGTGGGCGCTACGCCCGCCTCATCTGGCGACAAACCGCTTCCCGAAGTCGTCTCCATCTGCAAGATCTGGGACCAGGCCCCGCACAACGCCTTCACGGACCTCATCCGCTTCGGCGACCAATGGCTCTGCACCTTCCGGGAGGCAAGCGGCCACGCGGGTCCGCAAGGAAAGATCCGAATCATCGCGTCCAAGGACGCCAAGTCCTGGCACTCCGTCGCCCTCATCGCCGAATCGGGCTATGACCTCCGCGACCCCAAGCTCTCTCTCATGCCCGACGGCCGACTGATGCTCCTGATGGGCGCCACCGTCTGGGAGCACGCGAAGTATCTCACCCGAGCGCCTCGCGTCGCCTTCTCCACGAACGCCACTCAATGGACCCCACTCCGGAAGGTCCTCGCCGAGGACCACTGGCTATGGCGCGTCACCTGGCACAAAGGCGTCGGCTACTGTCTGTCCAAGCTCGGCGAAGGCAACAACCCCCGCCGAGGATTCCTCTACGCCACCACCGACGGAATCGACTGGCGATGGATCACCGAGTTCAACCTGGACGGAGTCAGTGAAACCACGCTGCGATTTCTCGACAATGATGAGATGGTCGCGCTAATCCGTCCCGGCTACATTGGTCACAGCAAGCCCCCCTACCGCGACTGGAAGTTCCACAAGATGACGCAGAAGATCGGCGGGCCGAACTTCATCCGGCTCCCCAACGGACGCCTCTGGGCGGCCGCCCGTCTATACGGAAAGGACGGCCGAAAGGCCACCGTCCTGGCGGAAATGACCCCTGACAGCTACACCCCCGTCTTGACCCTCCCCAGCGGCGGCGACAACAGCTACCCCGGGATGGTCTGGTGCGAGGCCGAAAACCTGCTCTACATGAGCTACTATTCCTCCCACGAGGGAAAGGCGAGCATCTACCTGGCCAAGATCCGACTGCCCGATTGAGGAACAACCTACAAACCGCGGCACCGCAGATGCGCCGCGTTCAGCGCCCATGACATCCCGAGCTCCTGATACCAGGCGTCCCGCTCCGCCTCCCACAGCAGCTTCGCAAGAACGTAGTAATTCAGCCCGTCCGTTGCCCAGTGCTGATAGCAGCAGTCGAAGTCCGTCATCATCATCTTGTGTGCAGCGCAGAACCGCAGGTCCTCCGCCAACCGATGCACGTAGACCGTCGGCATCCTCTCCGTCCCGGCGGCGTCTATCTCAGCGCCACACATCCGATCTCATAGACGCCAACCTCCGGAACCTTGAACGCCACCTGCCCCTTGGCCTCCACGAACGGAACCGCCAACTCCCCCGCGTGATCCGGACCAACGATCGTCACCGACCCGACCGACTTGCCCTCCGGCACCCGCATACGGACCCGAACATCCTTGATCGGCCCGTCGTCACGGTAGTTCACCAAATGAACAAGCCGTCGCTCGCCCTGCCTCGTGAACTCCACGCACAGCCCATCCGCCGCCCCGACCTCAAACGACCGCCTCTCGCCAAGCAACCGATCGAGCGCGTCCGAAAGCTGCCCGATCCCGTCAACCCGAACCGCCTTCTCCCTCGGCACGTCGTCTAGCGCCGCCTTCTCTCGCGGAATCATCCACTCGTTGTGCGTGCCACACGGCCCGACAATGAGCAGCCTCCCGCCCTCCGCCACGAACCGCTTGATCTCCTCGACCTGCCCGTCCGACAACGCCGCGCACCCCGCCAGCACCAACACGCGATGCCGCTTCAGATCGCCGAGCTGATGCTCGAAGATGATCTGGAACGGCGCCCGGCCCAGGATCAATGCCTCCTCGGCCGCCGACGTCAGGCCCGCCACCTTCGCCTCGGCGAACATGAGCGACGGACTGCTTCGCAGGATAGCCGCATCAGCGACCACGTCGGCGTCGCGCAACAGGTCACGCCGGCGATGAAAGAACCGGATCATCGGCGACAGCTCGTCCGCCATCGGCTTGTCAAACCCCGGGCGAGCCACGATCTTGCCGTACTCGAACCAGCAGACGCACCCCAGGCAATCCCGGTTGAAGGCCATCGACTCGGCCATCTCCAGCGGCGACGTGGCGTACGCGAACGCGATGTTTCCCATCCCCCTACCTGCCTTGTACGTACGGATCCTCGACGCCAGCTTCCCTCCGCGGTAGCCAGGCCTGAGCCCCTCGTCCCAGAACGCCTCGCCCCCCTGCAGCAACCGGCCGTGGTCCACCGGAACCCGCACACCCCCGCCGATGCCGCCCGGGTTGCACTCGACCAGAATGTCCTTCCGCAACGTCCGTGCATAACGCGACATATCCGCGTACGACTCGGCCAGCGATCGGCACGCGAAGTCCATCCACGCCCGGCGGAGAATGCTATCGGGCGGCCCCATCATCGCCGGCTCAACCTTCTCGATATCACCGATTCCCAGCCGCTCGCGCTGCGCTGGCGTGAACGTAGCGACAAGGTAGTCGCGAAAACGCCTCACCGAGCACGCGTCCCGCCCCGGACCCACGACGTAGTTGTCGAAATGAATGAGGTCCGTCTTGATCTCCTCGATCGCAAACCGGGCCAGATTTCGGTAGAACGCCTGCGCCTCGGGATGGTTCCGATTCCAGTAATAACGGTACGTCGCCCGACCATACGTCACCGGCTTGCCATTGGCGTCGAGCGCCGTCCAGTCCTTCGCGTCCGGCCGCTCCTTGAAGAACAACTCCCATCCGAGCGTTCCGCTGTAGTTGTAGACGCCAACGCGAAGCCCCGCGTCATGGCAGAGCTTGGCGAATCGGACGGCGTCGGCCATGCTCTCCCTCTCGGCCTCCAGACCGAACGCCTTATAGCAGTGCATCATCACGAAGTTCACGCCCAGCGACTTCAGCCGCGCCACCATCTCCGGGCTATGCTCGCGCTCATAGGCCGCACGCTGTTTCGCCGTCGGCGTATACCCGGGGCTGCCGTCGCGGCGGA
The DNA here is from genome assembly GCA_016927755.1 of Phycisphaerae bacterium. Lineage (GTDB taxonomy): Bacteria > Planctomycetota > Phycisphaerae > UBA1845 > JAFGLZ01 > JAFGLZ01. The sequence goes on along the minus strand of JAFGLZ010000266.1, from coordinate 38,286 downwards.
CCCGAAACAGCAGCGGCTCCCAACTCCCCGCCATCACGATGCCGTCGCGAGAAACCCACTCCGGACGCCCACCGAGCGGCAGCGTCAGCACGCTCGCCTGATCCGCCGAGCCCCCAAGACTAGCCAGAACGATCAGATAGGCGACAAGCATCTTCTTCTCCTTCAGGGATCGACGCGCCAGTATGAGCGTCACCATCGCCCCTGTCGAGCATCAGATGGGTCGAGCGAAATACGGACAGGCGGTATGCATCATTGTGAGTTGGCGCGACGTTCCGCGAACCCGTAGCTTCAATCCAAACCGGAACCGCCGCCTTCGAGGCGCCTGCGGCCTACCCGCCGACCACGGCAAGGACGATTCAATCCAGTCGGTCCGCCTTGGCCTGCGGACCCAGACGTTCGAGCTGAAGACGGGCCCAACGGTGCGTCGGGGCCACGGAAAGGATGTGTCGGTAATGCTCCATCGCCTTCGAGGCCGTCGCGGGATCGCGTTCCAGCGACTGCGCCAGAATCGCACGGGCCTCCAAGTCGTTCGGATTCTTCTCCAGCAATTCCTCGGCCGCCTTGATCGCCTCTCGTGGCCGGTCCATTTCCAGAGCATGGTAGGCGATCAGCAACCGCGCTTCTTCGTTGTCCGGCGCGAGCTCCAGCGCCGTCTGCGCCGAGACCCCCGCCCGATGCACGTCGCCCGCGCGGAGGTACGCCTCCGCCGTCAACATCCACAGCCCCGGTTGCTCCGGCCGTTCCTTGACGATCCGCTCCAGGACTTGCACGGCCTGCCTCGGCTTGGCGTTTCGCATGAGGGCGATGGCCAAGGCGCCTCGAGCACCGTACGAAACCTCGCCAGGAGATAGCGACGACGGCTGCGTCGTCGGGCGCCGCCGGCTCGCCGAGGTCAGCACCTCGACCGCTTCGTCCTCCCACCCGGCCTCCAGGAAGGCCAGGCCCGCCTCCTCGAGCAGCGTCGGATTCTCCTTGGCCAGGTTCACCGCTAGTCGGTAACACTCCGCGGCCTCGATCTTCTTTCCCGACAGCCAGTACGCCTCGGCCATCAGCGTGTGGACCGCCACCTCCTGCTCGTAATCCGCTCGCCTCGACTCGAGCACCACCAGCGCGTCCTCGTATCGATCGAACGCGATCAGCGATTCCGCGTACGTCAGAGCGTAGTCCAGCTCCCGCGGCGCGACCTGGTAGGCCTCTTCGTAGTAACCGAGCGCCTGCTCGGATTGCCCGTGACGCTCGGCGATCATCCCCGACAGATAGGACATCTCCGCCGTGACCGGACCGATCGCCCGCACCGACTCCAGCGTCGCCTCCGCCTGGCCGATCTCCCCCCGCTCCAACCGGATCCGGACCGCAAGCAAATACGCCTCCGTCAGCCCGGGGTCCAGACGCATCGCCTCGTTGCACTCCTTGAGCGCGTCCTCGATCACGCCCTTGTCGAAGCTCTTCTGCGCCAATTGCAGCTTGACCTTCGCCCGGACGCCGCCCCACCGCTGCTTGGCCTCCTCCGCGCGCTCGTTGCGCATCAACTCCGCGCACCCGGCAAGCAGCAGGAGCCCAGCCAGCAACGCGTGCCATCCGCGGCGCTTGATCATTCCCGGCCCTCCCGGCCCTCGTCCGACGATGCGACCTCCGACGCTCCGTCGACCGACCTTCCGTCGGCCGCCTCGGGTGCGTCATAGCCCAACGGCTTCAGCGCCGGCTCGCCAGGCAAGGGCGGCCCGATGTCCTCCGCCCCCGTCTTCCCGACGATGCGGCGCCGAATCAGATCGCGGATTTGACCCACCGTGTAATCGCACGAGTGCCGACCCGTCAGCTTGTCCTTCAGCTTGATCGCGGGCAGGTACGTCGGGCTCACGTGCAGCGACATTCGCACGTCCCACAACGCCTTGTCGCGTCGCCCCGCCTTCATGTGCTGCAGGGCCGTGTGATAGTGAGCCAGGGCGATTCGGTTTCTCCCGAACCACTGCAGCCCCCGACGAGCCCCGATCCGCATCTCCATCACTTCCTCGGCCAGCTCGTCGCCGAGCTCGGCGTACTTGCCCTCGTCCTTAACGACGTGCACCGTCAGGAGAATGATCACCTCCTCGCGCTCCGTCTGGTCGTCCGTCGCTCGGAAGAGGGCGCCGATGCCCGGGATGTTCCCCACGATCGGAACCTGACCGCGGATGGTGTTGGTCGACTCCCTGAACAGCCCCCCGATCAGGATCGTGTACCCGTCGCGGACCAGGATGTTGCTCGTGACCTCCGTCGTCGTCTCGAACGGAAGGTTCGACTCGTTCAGCGAGCCCGAGCTGTCTTCCGGGTGGATCTCCATCCGAACGAACCCGTCGTCGCCGATGAACGGGCGGAACACGAGCCGAGTCCCCGTCTCCAGGAACTCCACCGTCTGAACCGCCGTCGTCTCCGTCACCGTGGTCGTCAGATACCCGTCGCGGCGCCCCACCATCACCATGCCCTGCTGCTTGTTCAGCGCCAGGACTTTCGGGTTGGCCAGCACCGTCGTGTCGCTCACCTGCTCCAAGGCGCGGAGGAAGAACGCCACTTGGTCCTTGATGATCCCGAACGTCAGCCCGCCGGTGGGCACCGCGCTGTTGAAGTCCGTGCGGATCGTCGAGTTCGTGTTGTTGAGCTGCGCCTGAGGGACGTCCCCCGTGTTCAGATCGGTCACACCCGGCGATGTCGACGCCAGCATCTCGAAATCCACCCCGGTGACAATGTTGAAGTCGATCCCCAGGGCGTTGTCCTCGTTGAGCGCCGCGCGGAGGATCGTCGCCTCGATCAGCACCTGCCGCGGACGGACGTCCACGTCGCGGATGACCTTCTCGATCTGCTCCACACGGCTCGCCACGTCGTAGATCATCAGCAGGTCCGGACCCGACAGCGAATTCCCGCCGGCGTCCTTGGCGTCCGCCTCCAGACCCGTCTTGGCGTCAGGCGTCGCCGCGACCTTCCCCTCCTTGCTCAACAGGGGCTGGATCAACGCCTGAACGTCCTTGACGCTGACGTAGTTCAATCGAATAAGCTTGGCCACGAGCGGCTCGGCCACCGTCTTGGACGTCGCCATGTCCGCCATTTCCTGCAGCGTGTACACGTAGATGAACCGGCCTCGCTCCTCGAAGCCGCAGTTGTTCATCCGCAGGATCGAATCCAGCGCCTCGTCGAACGACACGTCGAACAGATCCGCCGTCACCGTCCCCCGAACCTGCGGGCTGGCCACGATGTTCTTGCGCCCCTGGCTCGACAGAATGCGAAGCACGGACGATAAGGGGACCTCGGCCACGTGAATGTCCACGCGATCAGGACCCTTGAATCGGATGATCTGCTCGATGTTCGGCGGTGGCGATTGCGGTTGAGTCGGATCCGCGGGCGATTCGGGCTCCTGTTCCCGCGCCGAAGGCTGGGACTCCGCCGGCTGGCTAGCGGCCTGCTCAGCGAACACTCCGGCCAACAAGATACCGAGAGTCAGCAATACCGATACGAATAGACTGGTGATCCAGCAATTCCCGAGACGTGGCAGCATCCTGCTGAGCATGGCCCGCATGCACCCCGGCTGAGCTGAGAGGCCACTCGCATCCTTGACATTATCGGACCCCCATAGCCTACGCACTTCTCGCGCAATTGCAAGGGGACGATTTCAATATTCCTGTTGCGCTCGGAAGTGCCCAAATCGCCTTTGCAGGCCTTGTTCATATTCAATGCCAACGCAGCCCCGTCGGGCCCTTGTCCGGACGAAGGCGCCGCGGAGGCCTCGACCCTCGAAGACACCGCGCCCATCACCCACGCGGCGAGGGAGGTCCGAACACACCCCTGTCGATCTCGGAATCCCCGAGAGTCAACGCGGGCGAGCCGGCGGCGCAGGAGGCGGGGGCGTGGTCCGCGTCGCCTTGACCGTCTCGACGACCTGGACCTTCAGCGTCCCCGTCCGAAGCGTGCTCAGCATGTCTCTGAGGAGTCGGTTGGTCTCCTCGGCCAGCTTGACCGACTGATTTCGCTGGATCGCCGGGTCGGGGATCTGCGCCTCGGCCCGAGGAAGCCGAGCCAACTCCCCCGACAACAGGCCGAAGACGGCGCCGACGACGAACACGAGCACGATGCCGAACCGGCTGAACCCATTCCGATCCACGGGCGAGGACGCCATGATCACCTCCTTACAAGGAAGACAATTCAGAACCATACCGCCTCGGAGAAGCCAAGACCAGATCCAATGACGTGGCGTGAGGACAGAGATGATCCGAGGCCCGTTACGGGCTCGTCACCCGCTGCCAGGTACCCGGAACGATGGCCAGATTACGAGAGCGATACCGCTTGGGTGGGTTCAGAAGGAGATTCGCGTCGTGGCGCAGCGTCACGTTGTCCTCCACGGTGACGGTGCTGTCGGCCACCACCGACCCGATGACGTAGGTCGAGTCTTTCAGCCTCAAAGCCCCCCCCGTCACGTGGACCAGCCCCTTGATCACCCCCCGGTAGGTATCGTCCTTCTGGTTGTCCGTGACGCCCTCGAAGGGCATGCCGGAAGGATTGAAGTTCGTGTCGCAATCCGCCTCCGACAAGGGTTGCTCAACCCCGATCGTGCACGGACCCCGCACGATCAGCGCGGGGTAGTCCGGCCGATGAGGCTCCCAGTACATCCCCTCATCGATCAGGAACAGCTCGTCGGAATCCGCGTCGATGACCAGAGTGCCCTCGACCCGACAGTTCTCGATCTCAATCTGCGTGCCGACGATCCGGATGTAGTACAAGCCGTCCGGATTGACCGCGCCATACGGATTGCTGGTGTGGCTCAGGATCACCTTCTCGATCTTCCGGTAGTTGCTGTCCCCCCCGGACACCGGAAGCGAGTACCAAGAGATCTCCGTCGCGATCCCTTTGTAGTAGTCCACCACGTTCGGATCCGGTAGCTCCAACCGGGGCGCGTTGTTCGTAACCGTCCCCGTAATCGTGCCGAAGTTCACGACCGAATTCGCATCCACCGGCCCGTTCACCGTCGCCCACAGATAGTTGCGGAATGTGCCGTGGCTCGAGTCCGATGTCCCCTGGCAATATGCTGAGGAGCCGTAGACCGTCAGGTTCGCGCTGAAGTCGACCGTGATCTGCGACACACCGATCAGCGCCTTCCGCAGGCACTGAAGTGGCGGGGGCTCCGCGATGGCGGTGTAGTGCCACACCGCGTCGCCGACCTCCGCCGTGGCGGTGAGCCGAACCGACTGGTCCGGATCGTTCTGAAGATCCCCGTCAATCTCGTCAACCACCTTCAGCCGGCACACCCCGTTCCCCAGCGGCATATCCGGCGTCGTCTCGCCGCTGTCCAGCCCGAACTGCGTCCGCCAGTACTGGAACACCACCGTGCTGCCCACCGCCGCCTCCAGCATCGACTGCGCGCTGAAACGCGCCTCGTACGACTCCGCGGCGCTCTCCGAAACCCGGTGATGCACCCGCGCGACCATCAGGCCCGAAAGCCCGATCGCCGTGACGGTCAGCGACGCCCCGAGTACGGTCATGTAGGCCGACCCGCGACGCCGACGCGTTGTCACCCGTGCCCTCATAGTGTTCGGCTCAGTAGTGCTTGGTCCGCCCTCTCAGGCAGACCAGCGACGCCATCTCGTTGTCGTTGTAGTACACCTTCACGGTGATCCGTTTCACGCCGAAATCCCACCCCGCCGGGAGCACACACGTGAAATCGGCCGGGCTCACGCAGACCACCTCCACCGTTCGCCGCCACCCCTCACGGTTCGGAATCTGCAGCCCGTCCTCCCACCGCAGTTCCGTCGCCGCCCAGCCGTTGTAGTCGTCCACGTCGTCGTACTGCTTGCGCGGGCCCCCTGCCGCCTCGCCGTCCTCCCGACCCAGACTGGCCGTCACCGTGTTCGGTTCCTGGTACTCCTTGCTCATGATCTCGGCCATGAGCAGCTCGACCAGCGTGCGAGCCACTTGACGGTCGGCGTCCACCCGCCGGGCCGTCGTCGTGCCGTGCAGCGTCGTCAGCGCCGCCACCATCATCACGCCCACGATCGCCACCGACACCGTGACCTCGATCAAGCTCATGGCCCTGGCGGCCCCGCGAGGCTTCCGGCTTGTCCCAAAGAACACGATCACGGCCCAGTGAGCTCCGGCTTGTTCACCATCTGAACGGCCGCGTCGATACGCGTGGCGAACTCGACCCCCGCCACCACCGACACGCGAAGCCATTCGATCTTCGTCCCATTCGTCAGCCCCGTCCCCGGCACCGTAACGGTCCCGTAGACCTTGAACCACATCGACTGCCCCGATGGCTTGGTCCAGCTCGAACCGGCGTTCGTCGTCTTCACCATATACGACCCGCTCGGAGACGCCCCCGAGGACTGATAGTGAACGTCACAGGGATTCACGTCGCTGAACTGTGTGATGACCAGGCAAAGCCCTTCCCCCGGCGCCAGCCCCGTCAGCGTGTTGAACGCCACCTCTTCCGGCGGGTCGTAGATCGGACCCAGCGCCGACTCCGAAATGCTCACTTCCTCCAGAACCGTCTTGCTCGGAACGAGCAGGGCATTGGCCGATCGGATCTGCACCTTCGCGATGCCCAGGATCGGGGCATGCGGGCCCCCGTGGAACTGCACCCGCGTGATGCTCCAACTGACGGCGTCCGTCGGAAGCGACGGCTTGAAATACTGGCCGATCCAGTTGTTGCCCGACACCGCGAAGGTCGCCGAGCTCCCGGAGCTCTGATCCCCGATCAAGTATTGTTCCGCGCTGGTCTCGTTCTGTCTGATCTGGTTCATGTGCAGGGCCATGTACAGACCCCGAACGTTCTCCAGCAGCGTCGCCGCCGTGCCTCCGTTGATCTGCCTCACCAGCGGATCACCCGCCACGCCCGTCCACGAGTAACGGAGGATGTCGTCCACCGCGTCCCCCGTCCGATCGGGAACCGTGAACGACATCGATAGAATCGAGTCTTGATTGACGGCCTTGGCCGCGCTCACGTCACGGATCAGATCGTCCGTCCCGAGCGTCGACCGCCTGATGCTCGCCGAGGGGTTCTGATCGTCGTCGATCGAGTGCGTCGCGATCAGCACCGACGAGGCGATCGCCGTCGTGAGCACGCCCATCGCGGCCGTGCTGACCACCAGCTCCATGAGCGTGTAGCCGCCCCGTCGCCCGCCCCTTACGCCCCGAATCGTATGAAGAGATGCCCCGACCATCCGAATCGCCCCTAAGGAGCGGTCACCCGACCGTTCTCCGCGCTGACGGTCAGGGTGATCTGCCGATCGCCCACCCGGATCACGATGGTGCCCCCTGAATCCGGCGTGCCGTACGCGTCGAAGATGATCTCCGAATCGCCGCCCAGGTCGACCGACACGATGTCCGCTTCGTACGGAAGCGCCGACAGGTCCGTCGTGTAGTCGCTGCCCGGCTTGTCGGGGTTTGGAACCCCCGTCAGCGCGTATCGGTCCGAGGTTGCCGCGAATCGCACGGGTTGGTTCGCCCCGGTGGTCATCGCCCGTTGGCGGGCAAGCATCAGATCCGCGTCGATGCGCTGCTGCGCGCCGCTCGCCTGGTGATGCGCCACCGACCCTCCGAACACCCCGACGCCCACCGCCGCCAGGATGCCCACCAGCACGACCACGAGCACCAGCTCGATCAGCGTAAAGCAAGCGGGCCGCGACGCGCGCGGCCCACTTGCTTTCTTGCCTATGATGAGCGAGTCAGCAGTAGCCAAGACCGACCATCCCGCTTACCACTCGTCGTACGACACGTTCGGATCCGTCTCGGTCGCGTCGTCGCAGTTCGCGATGATCTCGCCCGTCGTATAGTTGAAGATCCACCCGTAGTCGCCGGAGGCGTCGACCGCCGGGGCCGTGTTGACCATCTTCACCGCGCTCAACCCCGCCTTGGCCCCCACCGGCAGCGGCGGAACCTGCTTGCGAAGGTACGGGCCGTAGATGTACTGCCCCGTCTTCGTGTCCGACGCGGTGCCCGCCTTGTTCGTGAACTTCAGGAGCTGGTCCTTCATCGTCGCTTCGCTGCCGTCGCTGCCCGGGAACTTGCCCCCGTGCTCGGCCGAGTACATCTCGATCGCCGTCCGCAGAATCGATAGATCCTGCCGAACGGCGGACTCGTCCGCGCCCTTGGCTCCCCGGCTGATCCGAGGCACCGCGATCGCCGCGATCACCCCAAGGATGACGATCACGATCACGAGCTCGACAAGACTGAATCCGGCTCTCTTCTTGGCTGTCATGCTGACCCCCTTTTGCGTTGCCTCGCGCCCCGTCGACCGGTTATCCGAGAAGAAGTCGAAAGGCGCGTAAGTCTTCGTACAGAAACCTTATCGTGGACTAGGGCCTTCGGCTTTAATTCCACTCGGGTGAGGTAGCGTCAGTTCCACCGTTTTCTGGCCCGACCCCAGCAAGACCCGATAATGCTCGATTCGGCGAAGCGCAAACCCGTCGAGCTGATCCCCGATTCGAAAGATGCTGTCGTCGATGATCGCGTAACAATCGCCCTGCCCGATAAACGTTCCCTTGAGCTGATGACCGCCCCCGAACGCGGCCGCCGCCTGCTCTGCCTCCTCCGCCCTCCTTTTCTCCTCCAACTCCTTCACTTCCTCCCGCTGGGCCGACTTCGCCCCGTAGTAAGACCGCATCGTCGCCGTCAGGCCGAAAGCGTCACGTCGTGGCGTCTCGTCTGTCGACGCCGCCAGCGCCGTCGCCGACAATTCCTTCAACCGCGGGCTGTCGAAGACCGCCGCGATCGGCGGACCCACCCGCAACAACGCCGGATCGATGTCCGATGAGCGCAGCGCCGCGGCCAGCTCCAACCGCCCCGATCCGTCCGACCCCTCGCGCAGTACGTACGTCCGATCGATCAGCAAACCCGTCCCCGCCGCGATCAGCAGGAACAGGTACAGCGCCGTTTTCTTCTCCCGCGTCTTCATGGTCGTTTCGCCAGCGCCGTTTCCCCCGGCTCGGATCCGCTCAGATACAGCCGCTTCGTACACTCGAACCGGCACATCACGTCATCCCCCGTCCCCGATTCACGCTGCTTGTCGTCCAGTACGGTGATCGAGAAATGCGTGATGTCCAGGTAGGGCACGCCCGACTCGATCAGCGAAAACCACTGATGCAGGCCCTTGAACGACGCCTTCCCCTGAACCAGGAACGTCGCCACCTGATACCCGGAGTGATGCTGAACTCCCATCGGCTGCAATTGCGTCAAGACCACCCCGCATTGCGACGCGACCGCGTCGATGCGAGCCAGCAGGTCGTCCATGTCCTGAGCGCTCGGGGTCCGCGCCTTCGACACCGACAGTTGACGCCTCGCTTCCTCGATCTCCAATCGAGTCGTGTCCAGCTTCTGGTTCAGAAGCGCGATCGTGGCCGTGACGTCCTCGTGCTGGGACTGCGCGCGCCCGTGACGCATCGAATCCATCAAAGGAGCGTGAATCAGCAACGCGTACCCAACCAGGGCCACCCCGATCAGCAGGGCCGCCCCGGCCGCGTCCACGTCATACTGTCGCCACTTCGTGAGATTCATTACCAACGCATGCGTATCGAGAACGTGACCGCCTCGCCGTTCATGAACGGCTGTCGCGCGGTCGATTCCAGTTCACAAGTCCCTAGCCCCGAACGATCACTCAACCCGCCCAGAAGCGCCGCCACCGCCTCGTAGTCCACCGCAAGGCCCGTGATCACCAGCCCGCTCGCCGTCGACGACTTGTCGGGCGTCGTCTCGGCCGCCTCGCGCTTGCCCCAAGGCGTCAGCCCCGCCCCCGCCGCCGTCTTCGCCGCGATCGTCTGATCCCGCGGGGGATCGGACTTCAGCCCTGTCAGAAGGATCTTCTCCGGCAGTTGGCGCATCAGTCCGGAGAAGACCTGGCTCCAACGGTGTTTCCTTCGAAGTTGCTCCGACAACGCAAGTTGCCGCGCGACCTCCAGCTTCTCGGCCTGCAGCGCCGCATGCTCCTTGATCAGCGTCGGCTGCTTCTCCTGCATCCACGCCGCGTGATCCAACGCCTCTCGAGTCTGTTCGGCCCGAGGCATCAGGAACAGTGCCGACAGGACTTCGGCGCACAGCACCACCACCGACAGCGTCAGCCACAGCTTGATTCGGCGCGAACGCTTGGCGCGACGCTTGTACTTGGCCGGAAGCAGGTTGACCTGGAGCATGATCCCTAGAGTTCTCCGTAGCTCAGCCCGAGGCAGGTCACCATCCCCGAGAGAGTCCTTGCCTCGAGAAGCGGATGCGTCCGGTCGGCGATCGGAAGTCTCTCCGACGAAAGCCGATGAACCGGGATGCCCAGCATCTTCGTCAGAAGCTCGTCCAACCCGTCCAGCGTGCCTCCCCCGCCCGCCAAAACCAATCCGTGAACCGGCAGCGACGGGTAGAGGTCCATCGCGTACCGGAAAGACTTCTCGATGTCCTGAACCATGCCCCGAAAGATCGGCGTGAGAACCCCCAGCAGGATGCCGGCCATTCGAACGTCGTCCACCGGGCCGCTCTGCGTCACCATCGGGCGATAGCTGCCCGGCTCGGCGCGAACCCCGTAATGCCGCTTGTATCGTTCCGCCATCGACAGCTCGATGCCCAGCTCGCTGGCGATTCGGCGCGTCATCAGATCCCCGCTGGCCCGCAGCGTACGGATGTACATCGGGGTCTCGCCGATCCCCAGATACAGACGGCTCGAACGGAAACCGATGTCCAGGACGCCCCAGACCGCCTCCGGAGAGAGCCCGGGCGTGATCCGAGAGCACGCTCGCATCGCCGCCAGCGGCGCAAGGTCAAGACGGGTGCAGACCCACCCCTGACCGTCCAGCCATTTCAGTAGCTTCTCGATCACCTCTCGCGACACCGCCGCCGCCAGCACGTTCGGACCGTCCATGTGCCCCCGAGGAAGCGGCCAAGCCGCCACCTCCGCCGGACCGATCGGTATCCGAACGTTCCGTCCCACCTCCTGACGAACCCCGTGAACCAGCGTCTCCCGGTCCTGGCCAAGAAGCTTCTCGGGAACCTGCAGCAGACACACCTCCACCTCGGGGGGGCCCAGTGACGTCACGACCTGCCGGCCCGCGAAGAGCGCCTTGTCGCTCAGCGTCGTGCCCTCCAGCAACGACAGCGCCTCGGCCTCCCCGTCGCCTTGCTTGTCGTCCTTTGGACGATCGATCGATTGGCTCGACCAGTGTCGAACCGAGAACGCCCCGTCATGCCCCTGGACCTGCAGCGCGCGGACGGAGGTCGCCCCCACGTCGATGGCGATCGGCGCCGTGTTTCGCATCCGAAGTCTTACCATCGGTCCTCCACGGACTAGTGCCCGGACACCGCCGACGTCAGATCAAACAGCGGCAGGAACAACGCCACCGCGATCACGCCCACCACCGCCCCCATGATCACCAGAACGAACGGCTCGACCAGACGCGTCAGCGTCGCCACCGTTTGCGTGTTCTCGTCGTCCAGGTACTCGGCCAAGAACAGAAGCGATTCGCCGAGTTGACCGCTCTGCTCGCCCGTCGTGATGGCCGACGACATCGTCGGCGGCGCCAGGGAGCTGCGAGCCAGCGACTCCCCCACCGGATTCCCCTCTTCCACCGAATGAATCACCTCGTCCAGCATCTCCTGAAAGTACGCGTTCGACGTCGTCGACCTCGAAAGACGCAGGCCCTCCAGCAGCGGAACGCTGCTGTGGATCAACGTGCCCCACACGCGGAAGAGCCGCGCCAGAATCAGCCGGCGAACCAGGCCGCTGATCATCGGCATACGCAATAACGCCTGGTCCAGGAAACGCCTCACCGGCGACAGCCTCAAGGCGATGATCGGCCCCGCGATCATCAGACCCGCCAGGATCGCCACCGTCGCCGCGTTGTGGGTGACCCAGCGAGAGGTGTCGATCATGATCACCGTCAACGTCGGAAGCTTCGTGCCCAGCATGCTGTACAGATCGTCGAACTTCGGCAGAACGTAGAACATCAGCACGCCGACCACGCCGAGACACATCAGCAGCAGAATCGCCGGATAGATCAGCGCCCCGATCACCCGGACCTTGATCTCCTGCTGCTTCTTCGTCATCACCGCCAGCCGGTCGAACGCCTCCGCCGTCGAGCCCGTGCTCTCCCCCGCCGACACGATCGTCCGGAACATCTCGTCGAAAACCTGCGGGTACAGCCCCATCGCCTCGCTCAGCGCCGCCCCGTCCTCCACCCGGTGGCAAACGCTCGCCAGAATCTCACGCCAGCCCGGCTTGTCCACCTGGGACTCGATCGCCGCCAGCGCCGGAACGATCTGGCTGCCCGCGTGCAGCATCATCGACATCTGTTGCGTCAGCATCATCCGGTCACGCGTGTTCCCGGGCCTGCCCGAAAGCACCGACGCCCGGCGCCGGACGCCCCCGCGCCCCGACGAATCCGACTGCTCGGACAGCTTCGTCACGAACAAACCGCGCCCGTGGAGTTGATCCATGGCCTCCTCGGCCGTGGGCGCCTCCAGGACGTCGTGAATCTCCCTGCCCGTGCTGTCCACCGCCTCAAACGTGAATGCCACGTTCGTGATCCCCCGACGTGCTAGCTAACCGCGACCTTCTCGGGCTCAGGCGCCGGCTTCGCCTCCGCGCGAATCTTCTCCTGCACCTCCATGTGAGTAACGCGCAGCACTTCCTCCAGCGTCGACCGACCCGACTCCACCAGCTCCAGCCCCTCTTGCCGAAGCGACCGGAACCCTCGCTGCGCCAGATACGCCTTCATATCCGACTCGTCCGCGCGAAGATGAATGTACTTGTACACCCGGTCGTCCATCTCCAGGACCTCGTAGATGCCCATCCGGCCCTGGAATCCCGAGTCGTGACACTTCTTGCACCCGCCCCCCCGATAGAAGACTCGCGGACCCGATTCGTCCCAGCCCGCTTGCTCCAGGACCGATCGGTCCGGCATGTACGTCGTCCGGCACGCCGTGCAAATCGTCCGCGCAAGACGCTGGGCCACCACCCCGTTGAGCGCCGAGGCGAGCAGATACGGCTCGATGCCCATGTCCGTGAGTCGCGCGATCGCCCCCACCGAGTCCTTCGTGTGCAGCGTGCTCAGAACCAGGTGACCCGTGAGCGCCGCCTGGATCGCCACGCGGGCCGTGTCGCTATCCCGGATCTCGCCCACCATGATCACGTCCGGGTCTTGCCGGAGAATCGACCTCAGCGCCCTGGCGAACGACAGACCGATCGAGTCCTGTACGTGGATCTGGTTGATCATCTCGAGCTGGTACTCGACCGGATCCTCGACCGTCACGATGTTCAGCGTCACCGATCGCAGAAGATCCAGCGCCGAGTACAGCGTCGTCGTCTTGCCGCTTCCCGTCGGGCCCGTCACCAGAACGAGTCCGTGAGGGCGCAACAGCATTCGCTTAAAGGCCTCTTTCGCCTCGGTCCGAAAGCCCAGCTCGTCCAGCTCCACCTTCAGCGCGTCGCGGTCCAGGACTCGAATCACCGCCTTCTCGCCCAGAATCGTGGGCATCGTCGATATCCGGAGGTCCACCTCGCGACCTTCCGCGATCGTCCGAACCCGGCCCTCCTGCGGAAGCCGCCGCTCCGCGATGTCCATCTTCGCCAGAACCTTCACGCGCGAGATCACCCCCGCGTGCATCTGCAGCGGCGCCGTGAGAAGCTCCCGGAGAACCCCGTCCACGCGATGCCGAACTCGAAGGCACTTGCGCTCCGGCTCGATGTGGATGTCGCTCGCCCCTTCGCGGATCGCCGACAGGATCGACAGGTTCACGAGGTTGACCGCCGGCGTCCCGTCCATCCGGTCCAGGTCCGTCAGCGCCCCGAGCTCGGCCCCTTCGCGCTCCACGAACTCCACGTCCTGCTCGCTCAGTGAAACCATGAACGAGTCGACCGAGACCTCCTCCGCCAGGTACCGCTCCGCGAACTCCGCGAGGTTCGACTCCAGAACCAGAACCGGATTGATCTCGCAACCCGTCATCGCCGCGAGCGCGTCGATCAGGGGAAGACGCTGCGGCTCCACCATCGCCACCGTCAGCCGGTTCTGAACCCGGAACAGAGGCAAGACCTTCATCCGGCGGGCCTCGTCGCGATCGACGAGCCGCGTCACCGCCGGGTCGATCAGGCCGTGACGAAGAATGCACCCCTTGACGCCCAGCCGCTTCGAGAGCACGTCCAGCAGATGCGCCGGCTTGATCACGCCCATCTCGAGCAACGTCTCGCCCAGACGCGCGCGGTTCTGCTGCTGCAGCTTCAGCGCGGTCGCCAGGTCTTCCTCGGTGATCGCGCCCGTCTGCAGCAGAAGCTGGCCGATTTGTTCGCGGCTCTTGAGCATGCCTACGTCGAGCTCCTCACGGCCTCCTCGACCGACTCGAACGTCTGGAACTGATGCGCCAAATCCGTGATGCGAAGAATCTCACGGCACATCTCGTCCACCGAAGTGATCTTCATATGAGCGCCGCTGTCCGCGCACGTCTTCTGAAGCTCGCACAGAAGCTCCAGGCCCGCGCTGTCGATGAACGGCACCTCGCCGAGATCCACGACGATCTGACTGGCCCCGTTCGCGATCGCCTCCAGAACCGACCGCTGGACGTCCGCGCAGTCGTTCTCCACGATCGCTTCTCGAGGCGCCACGACCGTCGCGCGCCCATGTTGATACGACGCGATCTTCATCCGTCAGTCGCCTACGACAAAACCTCGGCCCGTTTCGTGTACCCCAGCACCGTCAGCCCCTGTGACCGGGCCTCCGAGATGTCCGAGAACGCCTTGAGCAATAGCGTCTGGCTCGACGTCTGCTCGAGTCCGCTGCCCGCCAGACCGGCGCGGAGCGTCAGCGGGATCCCCGGAACGAGCCTCCCCAGCTCGGCCTCCGCCGACTCGAGGATCTTTCGAGTGATCAGATACGCCAGCGGGATGTCCATCCGTCGCAACAGAGCCACGAATCGATCGTCGCTGAATCGACCGACCATGTCGTCGTGGCGGAGGCGCTTCCGCATCGTCTGGCCGATCGTCTCGATCACGTCGTTCCGCTTGTCCCACATCCCCCCGTCGTCCATCTTCCGGATGCCTTCCACGACCACCGCCAGCATCACGACGGGTTCGTTGTCTCCGCAACATCGCTCGATCGTCTGATCCAACAGAGCCAGCACCTGCACTCGATTCAGCACCCCGGAGGGCTTGTCCAGCAACTGCGCCAACCGAAGCTCGTCCGCTCGCCTCAGATGAAGCCAGAACTCCTCCACGAGGTCCGCGGCAAGGTCCAGTTGCCCCTCGTCGACGCGCTCCTTCTCGAAGCCGCCGACCGTCACGATCCCGCACGCGCGACCCGTGCACTGAATCGGGATCACCCACGCAGGCGAAGACGCGCTGCCTTCGGCCAGCTCTCGGATCAGTGCCCCCGTCTTCGGAGAAGACGCCACGTAACGCTCCCCGCTCGACAGCACGTGCCGCAACAGACCGTCGTCCTGACCGATCCCCGTCGGCGCCTCCGAATCGCCTTTGTTCAGGGGCCGGAGTTGATCTTCCGACTCCACCCGATAGCACCGGATCCGACGCGCCCCGACCAGCCCGCGCAGCCGTTCCCGAACGAAGTTGTCAAAGCTCGACCAAGGGTCGGTCTGCCGGTTCCATCCGATCATCCACTCCCGATAGCTTGTCAGCGAACGCCGAACGTCTTCAGGCTCCTGAGAGTCGTTCATCCCGTCCTCGGGCGCGCCCTGCCGCGCCGACACCACCCTCGCCGCGTCGCCCGAGACCCCGCTCTGCCGATCCGCCCCCACGTAAGGCAGACCGAAGAACACGCCTCCGAGCACGCCCACGAGAATCATCACGCCGACCGCAACCCCGTTGGCCGGATTCAGAACGTACTCCAACCCCGCCTCGCCGCTGACGCCCAGCTTGGCCGCAACCCACAGAACGCCGAAAAGAAGGCCCAAGAGCCCCCCTCCGGTGCCCCGAAAGCCGCACGCCAGAGGCACCAGCGACATCGTCAGCAGCGCCGTTCCCACGGGGAACAGCAGCGGCTGCAGGTGCGCCAGCCACAGCAGCGTCACCGCCCCCAAGGAGCCGATCGCCCCCAGGCGAAGACGCTTCTGCACCAGGTCGTCCGTCTGAACGCTCATGCCTCGTCTTCCTTGATGTGGCCGAACATCTCTTCATACCGGCGGGGATGCTCCTCGCGGAACAGCTCCAAGGCCTTCTCGAAGGCCACCAGGGCATCTGGATCGATCTTCGTCCCCGCGTCCTGACGCATGATCTCCAGCGCCCGCCGCAGACTGAATCCCCGACGGTACGACCGATCCGACGTCAGCGCGTCGAACGTGTCCGCCGTGTGGATGATCCGCGCGGCAACCGATATCTCGTCGCCCTTCAGCCCGTCCGGATACCCCTTCCCGTCGGGTGTCTCATGGTGGTGCAGCACGGCCTCGCGCACCGTGCCGAAGCTCCGCAAGGGCTCGATCACCTCGTAGCTCATCCGCGGGTGCTGCTTCACGTGGTCGAACTCCTCGTCCGTCAGGCTGCGCGGCTTGGTCAGAATGCCGTCGCTGATCCCGATCTTGCCGACGTCGTGAAGAATGCCGGCCCACTCCAGATCCTGAAGCTCCGTCGGCGAAAGCCCCATCTGCTCCCCGATCAAACGGCACAACACCCCCACTCGCTCCGAATGCCCCGACGTGTAGGAGTCCTTCTTGTCGATCGCGCTGACGAGTGTCAGCACCGCCTCGAACGACAGCGTCCGAAGTCGTTCCATCAGCCGAAGATTCGAGACAAGCTCGCCGCCATGGCTGAGCACCGAGTCGAGCATCCTCATGTCGCCGGACTTGAACTCCCCACGGCTCTGCCGCCGCCCGAGGATCACGATGTCCTGGATCTCGTCGCCCCCCTTGAGCGGACCGACCATCACCGAGCACGACCACCCCCCACCCTCGCCCGACGATTTGCTCCCCACCAGAATCCGCCCCTCCTCGCTCACCTCCTTGAGCACTTCCGGATGCGCCTTCTGCAGCCAGCCCACCGTCCCCTCGCACTCGCTCTGACCGTCCCCGCACCACCAGTCGCAGACCTCACCCTTCGACATGGTGCAGGCCCAATCGCAGGACAGCGTCTCGGCCAGCTTCCGGAGGAGAAACAACTTGATCTGGTCTACGTCCTGGACTTCCGCCCCTCTCTTGGTGATGTCGAAGATGACGTTGAGTTGCTCGTAGCTGTTGATCAACTCCATGGCCAGGCCCTGGCTCTCCTGGGCAAGCTGTTCCACGTGCTGCCACAACTTGCCCGCGAACCGCATCTGGGCCGCCGCTTGTTCCGACTCCGTGCAATCCGACGGCCCCTCGATCGCCCGCAGAAGAAGTATCGAAGAGCTCGAGTTGACCCCCGGGAACGCCCCGACCAGGTATCCTTGGTCGCAGCGGCTCGGGTTCTGAGCGGCCTCGGGTACCTGGCCCGTCACGAGCCCTTCCACGAGCCGGCAGACACCGACCGCGCTGCCCCGCTCGCCCCCGTTGCAGCACGCCCGCTCGCAGCTCGGCGCGAAGGTCGGCGGGATCTGCCCGAACTGACCGACCTCCATCCCAGAGGCGAGGATGAACGCCCTCGCCGGGTCCGAGCACGCCAGAGCATCCAGTTGAGACAGATCACACGCTGAAGACGCCATTGGCCTTCCCTTCTTCGGATTCGCTCACCGCCCCCGACCTCGCCTGCCTGCCGGAAAGGAACTCCTCGACCTCCCCGACCAGCTTCGAGGGACTGAACGGTTTCGGGTGAAGCATCACCTCGTGCCCTTTGAGACGGTCCCCGATCTCTGCCTGATCGCACCGCGACGTCAGCACGATGATCCCCACCTTGGGCCGGCCCTCCGCCGCGCACGCGTCGACGAGCTCGAACCCGTCCATCACCGGCATGTTCACGTCCGCGATCAGAAGGTCTGGATCGTGCTGCCGCACCAGATCCAAAGCGTCACGACCGTTGTGCGCCACGTGAACGACGTGCCGGTTTCTAGTCAGCCACAAACTCACCACGCGGGCGATGTGAAGCTCATCCTCCGCGATCACGATGACGGCCATGACTTGGACTCCCCTGCGCTAATCTTGGATTGCTTCCCGATCGGCAGCGAGACCGTGAAGGTCGACCCCTTTCCGGTCGCGCTGACGAGCTCGATCGTCCCGCCGTGGCTTCGCACCGTGCTCAGCGCGATCGCGAGCCCTAGCCCCGTCCCCGGCAGCTTCGCCACTTCCTCGTTCGAGGCCCTGAAGAACTTCTGGAACACCCTCGATTGGTCTTCCGGCGCGATGCCGATGCCCGTGTCGCGCACCTTGATCATCAGCCTCGCCCCGTCTTCCACGCAGCTCACCTCGACCTGACCGCCCGATGGCGTGTACTTGATCGCATTGCCGACCAGATTCGTCAGAACGACCGCCAGACGCTCCTTGTCGCCCATGATCGTCGGCACCTTCGGAGGCATGGAGAGCAGGAGCTCGACGTTCTTGTCATCCGCCGAAGCCTGCATGTCCTCCACGACCTGCCGGATCAACCGCGCCGTCTGAACGTCGTCCGAATCGAGACGCGCCGAGCCCGCCTCCAATTGCGACACGTCCAGGATGTCCTCGACCAACCGAGCCAGACGATCCGTCTCCGAGACGATCACGTTGTAGCACTCGCGCAGCGAATCCCGGTCCTCGAGAACCCCCTCCGAGAGAGTCTCCGCGTAGGCCCGTATGTTCGTCAGGGGCGTTCGCAGCTCATGACTCACGTGATACAGGAACTGGTCGCGAGCCTGTTCGATCTCCTTCTGGTGGCTCATGTCTCGTACGAACAGCGCGATCTGACCACCGCCCCCTTCCCCGTCGATCTTGATCACGTTCAGCCGGAGCGGGCGATCCTGGGCCGTCACGTCGAACGTCCGGTCGATGGTGCCCCCCGTCGAGTGCCGCAGCGACTCCAAGGGCGCGCCAAAAACCGCCACGATGCCGCGGTCAAGCAACTCCTGCTGTCCCTGCCCGACCAGTCGCTCCCCCGTCGGGTTGACGAACGTGATCACCAGATCCTCCGAGGCGATCAGCAGACCGTACGGCATGTGGTTCAGCAGTTCTCTCACCCAGTTCTGCTGGTACCGCTCCACCGTCTCCAGGGCCTGACGACGCACCTCGTACGACTCGAGTTCCCGGCGAGCCGCCACCACCTCGGAGATCAGCCGATTCCAGCCCTGACTCAGGAGCTCGTTCGCATCGGCGAGTTGGAGTTGCGTCAGGTCCCCTTCGATGCTCTGCGAGACCCGTTCCAGGTTCCGGCTGATCCGCTTGAGCGGCCCGCCCGCCCGATAGGCAAGTCGATACGCGACGTATCCGCCCACGGCGAGCCCGACCGGAATCCACCCGTAAGCCACGTACTGGAGTACATCCGAAAGCATGGGGTTCCTTCAGCCTCAGCCGCAACCGGCGCGATTCAATGTGAGCCCGACAGAGGGTCCTCGGCGCGTTCGATCCGTCCCCGCCTGTCCCTCAGGACGCGCGATGACACCGCATAACCTGTATCGAAGCACCGTTTAACAGAGTTGAGTTAGATGTCCCCCCACCTCACACCCCACCATGAGCGGAATCCGAAGGGAAGCTGAATACCCCCCAGCGCTTTGGCCATCTGCCCCGCTTGCGGCCCCCCCAAAGCCTCTCTCGCCCCCCCGGCGACCCCAATTGAGGCGTAATCGCCTCTCGTGAGCCAACTTAAGAGGTCCCATATCATCCATCCCCGAGTCCGATAAGCCCCCCTCAATACCACTACTCCTCAGGGCGGCACGGAATGGGGTCCCCGCGGACCCGCCCCCCAAAGCGCCTCGACGCCGCGCTCGCGTTCCATCGCCACGGCAGCGGCAGCGGGCCATCAGCAGCCGGCACAGGTCAACCCCAGGCCCACCCCTATCTACCTTCTTGCTTCTTTCTTGCTCCTTCCCTCTTCCCCTCTCCCGTTCGCGAAACCACCCCCTCCCAAAGTTCGCCGACCCCCATATCCACACGACGCCACCAGGACGAGTCGCCACCAGTCGATGTCACGAGGATGTCATGCCCAAAACGCCGGACTCAACGCCCCCCCATGCCCCCGCCGGACCCCGAAGCCCGAGGTCCGAGGCCCAAGAAACGGTGCATTCCCGCGCATTCCGATGCATTCCGGGACATTCCGAGACATTTCGGGACATTTCGGGACATCGTTCCCATCCCTCTCATATTTCGACGTTTCGACTCTTCGACGTTCCAGCTTTTCGACAGGGCATTCCGCGACATCGCCCCCTGGCACCACCGCCCCCCGTCCGGGCGCCAAAGCACGTATTTTGAGTTGACAGAGATGTTAGCGTGTGCTATATTGTGATAAGATTCACAGCAGGACTGGACGACTCTAGTTCTCTACTGAAGACGCTCACAGATGCCTGGAACAGAGATCTCAGACAAGACGATCCATCGGCTAAGCGTCTATCTCAGAATACTTAAACGCTTGGCGTCCAGTAATGGTAAGTATGTGTTCTCCCATGAGCTGGCCGCCCTGTCGGGCTTCAACGCGGCCCAAGTCCGCCGGGACGTCATGGTCATCGGCTCGGAGGGTAAGCCCAAGCGCGGCTACCAGGTCGCCCTTCTGGCCGACCGCATCGAGCGATTTCTCGACAGCCCCGAAGGAATGGCCGTGGCCCTCGTCGGCATCGGAAACGCCGGCAGGGCAATCATTTCGTTCTTTCCCAGTCAGAGCTCGAGGTTGTCCATCGCCGCCGCCTTTGATACCGACCCCTACAAGGTGAATCGAGTCATCAACGGCTGTCGCTGCTGGCCGGTCACGGACCTCGGCCGGGTAGTGAGCGACAAGAGCATTCTCATCGCCATCGTCGCAGTTCCAGCAAAAGAAGCCCAGGCAGTCACCGATAAACTCGTTGCCGCGGGCGTACGCGGATTGCTCAACTTCGCCCCGGTGACCCTGAGGGTTCCACCCCACGTTTACGTCGAGGACTTGGATATTACGGTCTCGCTCCAGAAAGTGGCCTACTTCGCAAGACAGAGCATCAAGGAGCTTTAGCGGCCGGAGAGACAAGACCCGGAACTCAACACACGCCGGGCCCTCGCTCCCCGAGTTCAGAGAAACGCCTGTCAGTTAAGGATGATTTCGCGTGAACGCATCGAGCATCAAGCCCATTTTGGACAAGCACGGTGAGGCGAAACGGGACGCCCTGATCCCGCTTCTCCAGGACGTCCAGGAAGCGGTCGGCTACCTCTCGAGGGAGGCCGTCATCGAGATCGGCCGGCACCTCAAGCTGCCGGCAAGCAAGATCTATGGCGTCGCCACCTTCTACAACCAGTTCCGGTTTCTGCCCCAGGGACAACACCACGTCCAGGTCTGTCGAGGGACCGCCTGCCACGTCAAAGGCTCGGACATGGTCCTCAAGGCCGTCATGCGCCACCTGGACGTCGAACCCGGCCAGACGACCAAGGACGGGCTGTTCAGCCTCGAGGTCGTCGCCTGCCTGGGGGTCTGCGGGCTGTCACCCGTGATCACCGTCGACGGCGATGTCTACGCCGGTGTGACGTCCGATTCGGTCAGAAAGATCCTTGCCTCCTATCGAAGAAAGGCCGATGAAAATGCCCCTGCTGCTTGACGAGAAATGCTGCAACAAGTGTTGGCACTCGAGCGAGCGGCCTTGCCCACAGCTCCTCGACTGCCTCAATGACGGACCCCGGTGTCACGACAGCGCCTCATGCAGGAGCTTCCATGCGGAACGGATGGCCGGATTGCGGAGGGACACCATCACTCGCCCCGTGATCGTCGTCGGCGCCGGCACCTGTGGGTTGGGCGCCGGCGCTCTGAAAACGGCCGACGCCGTACGACGCTACCTGACAGAGAGGAACGTCGACGCCGACGTCGCGGAGGCTGGATGCATCGGCCTGTGTGCGTTCGAGCCGATCGTGGACGTCATGATGCCCGGCAAGCGTCGCGTCAGCTTCCGATCGGTCACCGAGGATCGAGTGGACGCCCTGCTCGACGCCGTGCTCGGCGGCGAAATGCCCTCGGAAATGACCCTCGGCCAGCACGACGGCCCGCAAGCGCCGTGGCCCGACGTCCCCGAGCTGAAGGAGCATCCCTTCTTCGCTCCCCAGATGCGCCGCGTCCTGGCCAACTCGGGCATCATCGATCCCCGTTCGATCGAGGAGTACATCGCCCGAGGCGGATACCGCGCCCTGGGGAAGGCGATTCGCGAGATGACCAGGGACGAGCTTTGCGACGTCGTCGAAGCCAGCGGGCTACGGGGACGAGGCGGCGGCGGGTTCCCGACGGGGACGAAGTGGAAATTCGCGCTGAAGACCGCCTCGGACCAGAAGTACCTGATCTGTAACGCGGATGAGGGCGACCCGGGCGCGTTCATGGATCGGGCCGTCATCGAGGGCGACCCGCACCGGATGCTCGAGGGAATCGCCATCGCGGCCTACGCCATCGGAGCGTCGAAGGCCTACGTCTATATCCGCGCGGAGTACCCCCTGGCCATCAAGCGTCTCGTCGGCGCGATTCAACAGGCCCGGGAGTACGGGCTCCTCGGCTACAACATCCTCGACAGCGGGCTCAGCCTCGACGTCATCATCAAGCAAGGCGCCGGCGCCTTCGTCTGCGGCGAGGAGACGGCCCTGATCAACAGCGTCGAGGGCAAGCGCGGCATGCCTCGCCCACGCCCCCCCTTCCCCGCCGTCAAGGGTCTGTTTGAAAAGCCCACGGTCATCAACAACGTCGAAACCTTGGCCAACGTCCCCGACATCGTCGCCAACGGGGCCGCATGGTTCAGCGCCGTCGGCACCGGCACCAGCAAGGGGACCAAGGTCTTCGCCCTCTCGGGCAAGGTGCGGCGAACCGGGCTCGTCGAGGTCGCGATGGGCACGAAGATGCGCGAGATCATCTTCGGCGTCGGCGGCGGCATCCCCGACGGCAAGGCCTTCAAGGCCGCACAGATCGGCGGCCCTTCTGGCGGCTGCATCCCCGCCGAGCACCTCGATATCGAGATCGACTACGAGTCCCTCAGGTCCGTCGGCGCCATCATGGGCTCGGGCGGACTGGTCGTCATGGACGAAGGCACGTGCATGGTCGACGTGGCCAAGTTCTTCATGGACTTCATCCAGCGCGAGAGCTGCGGCAAGTGCATCCCCTGCCGGGAGGGCACCCGCCGCATGCTGGAGATCCTCCAGCGCCTCACGCGAGGACGCCAGAGCGAGAAGGCCTTCGACGCCCTCGAGCGATTCAAGGGCGTGATGGACCTCGGCCGGCTGGCCGGCGTCATTCGAGACACGAGCCTGTGCGGGCTCGGTCAGACGGCCCCCAATCCGGTGTTGAGCACGCTGCGGTGGTTCCGTGATGAGTACGAGGCGCACCTCTACGAACGACACTGCCCCGCGGGAGTGTGCTCCGAGCTTCTCACCTACAGCATCGATCCCGAGAAGTGCAACGGCTGTACCGCGTGTGCCAAGAAATGCCCGGCCGAGGCGATCATGGGCGCGCCCAAGAGCCCGCACTACATCATCCCGGACAAGTGCATCGGCTGCGGAACGTGTGCGGAAGTCTGTCGTTTCAAGGCGGTTCTTACTGAGTAATCCAAGGATCTCATCGTGATCAAGATCGAAGCCGACAACCGAACGATCGAGGCGCAACCCGGGGAAATGCTGCTGACCGCGCTCAAGCGAGCCGGAATCAAGATCCCCACCCTGTGCCATGTCGAAGGCCTGACGCCCACGGGCGCATGCCGCCTGTGCGTCGTTGAGGTCGAAGGACAGCGCAACCTCGTCCCGAGCTGCGCGTTTCCCGTCGCCGAGGGCATGAAGGTCAAGACCCATTCGCCGCGGGTGATGCGCGCCAGGAAGACCATCGTCGAACTGCTGCTGGCCAACCATCCGGATGACTGCCTGTACTGCATCCGAAACCGATCCTGCCGCCTGCAGGGAATCGCCGCCGAGCTGGGCATCCGCCAACGACGCTACACCGGGGCCAAAAACGAATACCCGATGGACACGTCCAATCCGTCGATCATCCGCGATCCCGCTAAGTGCATCCTGTGCGGACGTTGCGTGAGAATCTGCGAGGAGATCCAGGGCGTCTCGGCCATCGACTTCATCGGCCGCGGCAGCAAGGCGAGGATCGGTACGGCATTCGACGAGGGAATGAACATCTCGAGCTGCGTCAACTGCGGACAATGCGTCGTCGCCTGCCCGACCGGTGCCCTTCGCACCAAGAGCCACATCGAGCGGGTCATGAACGCCTTGGACGACCCGGACCTCTTCGTCGTGGTGCAACACGCGCCCGCCATCTCCGTCACCATCGCCGAGGAATTCGGCCTCAAACAGGGAACGGACATCTGTGGTCAGATGACCGCCGCCTTGCGACAGCTCGGGTTCGATCGGGTCTTCGAGACGTCCTTCAGCGCCGACCTGACGATCATGGAAGAGGCATCCGAGCTCGTTCACCGCGTCAAGAACAACGAGCCGCTCCCCATGATGACCAGTTGCTCCCCCGGATGGATCAAGTACGTGGAGCAATTCCACCCGGACTTCATCCCCAACATCTCCACATGCAAGAGCCCCCAGCAGATGATGGGCGCCATGATCAAGAGCTACTTCGCCCAGCGCGAAGGGCTGGACCCCTCCAAGATCTTCACCGTGTCCATCATGCCCTGCACCGCCAAGAAGTTCGAGGCAGAGCGGCCAGAGTTCATCCGCGACGGCACTCCCGATATTGACGCCGTCCTGGTCACGCGAGAGTTGGCCCGCATCATTCGCATGCGAGGAATCGACCTCGGCAGCATCACCCCGGAGCAGGCCGACACCCCGTTTGGCGAGAGGAGCACGGCCGGCAAGATCTTCGGCGCCAGCGGCGGCGTCATGGAAGCTGCTATTAGAACTGCTCATTACCTTATTACGGGTAAAGAGCTGAAAAACCTGACCGTCAAGGCAATCCGCGGACTTGAGGGCGTCAAGGAAGCACACCTGAACATCGACGGACTGGTGATCGGGGTGGCCGCCGTCAGCGGCTTGGCCAACGCGGGGCGACTCCTGAACGAGATTCGCCAGGGACGTCGTGACCTGCACTTCATCGAGGTCATGACCTGTCCCGGCGGGTGCATCGCCGGGGGTGGCCAGCCTCTCGGCGCCGACCTCGACGCCGTTCGCGCCAGGATGCAGGCCCTCTACCGCATTGACGAGAAGGAGTCGTTGCGCACCTCGCACGCCAACGAGTCCGTTCAACGGCTCTACAAGGAGTTCCTGGGCGAGCCGCTGGGTGAGAAGAGTCACCATCTCCTTCACACCCACTATGCCCAGAGAGAGGTGATCATCTGACCCGAGAGTACTTCTGACGGGTCGACGCATGTGCGTGTGGAACCGAACGATCCGTCCGGGCGATCACGCGGAAACACACGAAGCACTGGAAGGTGTGATATGGCTACGAAGATCCTACTCGTCGACGATGACCTCGATTGCCTGAGCCGAACGCAGCTTCAACTGGAGGCCTGCGGCTACGAAGTCGTCACGGCCGAGGGCCAGAAGAAGGCCGAGGAACTGCTCGCCAGTTTCAGGCCGGACATCGCGATCGTCAACCTGATGATGGAGTACATGGACAGCGGGTTCGTGCTGAGCTACCACATCAAGAAGAGAACCCCACACGTACCGGTCATCCTCGTCACGGCCGTCCGAAGCCAGACACGTCTGGACTTCCACACGGCCACGGAGGAGGCGAGATCATGGGTCAAGGCCGACGCGATGCTCGAAAAGCCCGTGAGGTTCGAGCAGCTCCAGCGAGAAGTCGAGCGCCTGCTCAACAATCACGTCAACGGTCGGAAAGCGGCCGGTTGACGTTCAGCGCGAGCCTCGCGGCGTCAGTGAACGAGTCCTGACCGCCGAAGTCGTATGATGAATCGACAAGACATCCTAACCTGGCTGCGCGAGCGCGATGAGCGGCAACTGGAGCAACTCTACCGTCAGGCGGATGTTGTTCGCGCCGACCACGTCGGCGACGACGTCCACCTGCGGGGACTGATCGAAATCTCCAGTCATTGCCTTCGGAGCTGCGCCTACTGCGGGCTCCGCCGGCCGAATCAGCACGCCCAACGCTACAGAATGAGCCGCTCGGAGATCCTGGAGTCCGTCGAGTTGGCTGTCGGCCTCGGCTACGGAACAGTCGTTCTCCAGTCGGGCCAGGATCACGAACTCACTGGCGATTTCGTGGTCGATCTGATCCGCCAACTGAAGTCCGCATCGCCATTGGCCGTCACACTGAGCCTTGGCGAACGATCGCTCGAAGAGCTGGCCGCGTGGCGAGCCGCCGGCGCGGATCGCTACCTGCTTAGGTTCGAGACGTCCAATCGCGCGCTGTACGAGCGAATCCACCCCCCGCTGGGCAATACGCGATCCGATCGCATCGCCCTGCTCGGCCACCTCCGCAAGCTCGGCTACGAGATCGGCGGCGGGGTCATGGTAGGCATTCCCGGCCAGACGTACGAGGATCTCGCCACCGACATCGAGACCTTCCGTGAGCTGGATCTGGACATGATCGGAATCGGTCCCTACCTGCCGCACCCCATGACGCCGTTGGCGAAGGAGCACGACGAAACGCAATCCACGGGCGGGCAACAGGTGCCCAACAGCGAGTCGATGACGTACAAGGTGCTCGCCCTCACGAGAATCACGTGCCCGCTCGCGAACATCCCCAGCACGACCGCCGTGGCCACGCTGAACCGGACGGACGGACTCGAGCTCGGGTTGATGCGCGGCGCCAACGTCGTCATGCCCAACGTCACGCCCATGGCTTACCGCAGGCTGTACGAGATCTATCCCGACAAGGCGTGCCTTCACGAGCCGTCCGAGCGATTCGATCAGCGATTGCGAGAGCGGATACGCGGGATCGGCAGGACCGTCGGAATTGGGCGCGGCGATTCACCCAGGATGCTGGCCGCGCGCCGCAAGACCGGCGCGGGCGTCGCATAAGGAGAGAGCAATGACAACGCTGGCACCGATGATGCTTTCCGAAGGCGCCACCGATTTCGTCGATGACGCGGCCTTCGAGGCCCTGCTACGGGACCGCGAGCCGGACGCCGCGGAGATCCGCGACCTCATCGCCAAGAGCCTGGGCAAGGAAGCGCTGAGCGTCGAGGAAACCGCAAGACTGCTTACAACGTCGGACCCCGAGCTGGTGGACGAGATCATCGAGGGGGCCCGTCGTCTCAAGCGAGAGGTCTATGGCAACCGGATCGTCTTGTTCGCGCCGCTCTACATCGGGAACAAGTGCGTCAACGACTGCCGCTACTGCGGATTCCGACGGAGTAGCCCGGACGCCATCCGCCGGACGCTCAGCCCCGAGGAGATCCGCCGCCAAGTCGAGGCCCTCGAGGACAAGGGGCATAAGCGCCTCATCCTCGTCTTCGGCGAGCATCCCCAATACAACGCCGACTTCATCGCGGATTGCGTTCGACGGGTGTATGAGACGCGCAAAGGGCGAGGCGAAATCCGGCGCGTCAACATCAACGCCGCGCCGATGGACCACGAAGGCTACCGGATCATCAAGGCGGCCGGCATCGGCACCTATCAGATCTTCCAGGAGACCTATCACCACGAGACGTACGACCGATACCATCCGGCGGGGACGCGCAAGGGCGATTACCTTCATCGCCTGGACGGCCTGAGCCGAGCGATGGAAGCGGGCTGCGACGACGTCGGCATCGGCGCGCTATTCGGACTGCACGACTGGCGATTCGAGGTCCTCGGCTTGATCGCCCACGCCTTGCACCTGCAGGACCGATATGGGGTGGGGCCGCACACGATCAGCTTCCCGCGACTCCGACCCGCCGTCGGTCTGAGCTGCGATGGGCAGCCGCTGGTCAGCGATGCGGACTTCAAGCGAGTCATCGCCACGCTTCGTCTGGCGGTGCCGTATACGGGGTTGATCCTCACGGCTCGCGAGAAGCCGGAGATGCGGCGCGAGGCCATGGCCTTCGGCGTCTCTCAGATCGACGCCGGCAGCCGGATCGAAATCGGCGGCTACACCGAGGCGGGCGATGCCCAGTGCCTGGAGCGCGAGCAGTTCTCCCTGGGAGACGTCCGCTCGCTCGACGAAGTAATGCGGGAGTTGGTCGGCAACGACCACATCCCGAGCTTCTGCACCGCGTGTTACCGACTGGGCCGGACGGGCGAGCACTTCATGGAGTTCGCCATCCCCGGATTCATCAAGCGATTCTGCACCCCCAACGCCCTGACGACGTTGATGGAGTATCTCGTGGACTATGCCTCGCCCGAGACCCGCGAGGTCGGTGAGCGACTCGTCCAGACCGAGCTTGACAAGATCGAGCAATCCCGGCAGAAGCAAGAATTGGTAGATCGGCTCCGACGAATCCGTGAGACGGAGGAGCGAGATCTCTACTTCTAGGCGAGTATCGGACCGTCCGGGCCTGTGGTCAAAGACCAGACACGCAACATGACGACGTACCGAACCGAACACGATCTGCTCGGCGAGCGACAGGTGCCCGCCGAGGCCCTGCACGGAATTCATACCGAGCGGGCCCTAGAGAGCTTTCCGCTCACGCGGCGGACCGTCCATCCCTTGCTGATCCGTGCATACGGCGCCGTCAAGCTGGCGTGCGCCCGAACCAACCGCGAGCTGGGCCGGTGGAACGATCACACCTTCGCCGCGATCGAGCAGGCCTGCGGTGAGATGATGGAGGGCATGCTGGACGAGCACGTCAAGGTCGATGCGCTCCAGGGCGGCGCCGGCACCTCCACCAACATGAACGTCAACGAGGTGCTGGCCAACCGGGCCCTGCGAATCCTGGGGCGGCAGCCGGGTGACTACGACGTGCTCTCGCCGACGGACGACCTCAACCGACATCAGTCAACCAACGACACGTACCCGACGGCGCTCAAGGTCGCCGCCATCACGCAGCTCCGCGCGCTCGAGCGAGAGGTCACGGCTCTGCTCGAGGCATTCCAGGTCAAGGAGAAGGCGTTCGCCGACGTCGTCAAGATCGGTCGAACGCAGCTCCAGGACGCCGTGCTCACCACGCTCGGGCGCGAGATGTCCGCCTACGCCGAAGCCTTCACTCGGGATCGCTGGCGGATCTACAAGTGCGAGGAACGCCTTCGCGTCGTGAACCTCGGCGGAACGGCGATCGGCACGGGGCTGGGCGCGCCGCGCGAGTTCATCTTCCGCGCGGTCGAGCACCTGAGGAATCTGACTCACTTCGGCCTGGCCCGCGCGGAGAACCTCGTCGAGGCCACGCAGAACGCCGACGTCTTCGTGGAGGTCAGCGGCATTCTGAAGGCCCTGGCCAGCAATCTGCTCAAGGTCTCGAGCGACCTGCGACTGCTCTCGTCAGGGCCCGACGCCGGGTTCGGCGAGATCCGCCTGCCGCTTCGCCAGTCCGGCAGCAGCATCATGCCGGGCAAGGTGAACCCCGTCATCCCGGAAGCCGTCTCCCAGGTGGCGATCATCGTCATGGCCAACGACCAGGCCATCGCACAGGCCGCCTCGATGGGCAACCTCGAGCTGAACGCGTTCATGCCGCTGATCGCCGAGGCGCTCCTGAGCAGTCTCGAGATGCTCGCCAATGCCTGCGCGATCTTCCGCAAGCACTGCGTCGAGGGCATCGAGGCGAACCCGGACCGGTGCCGTCGCGACGTCGAGCACGCCACCGCCTCGTTGACCGCGCTCATCGAGCAGATCGGCTACGAGGCCGCCACGGAGATCGCCAGGACGGCCTCCACCGAGGGCAAGACGGTTCGCCAGATCGTCCTGGATCGAGGCCTGCTAACGCCCGAGGCCTTCGACGAGCTGATCAGTCCGGAGCGCGTCACGCAGCTCGGGTCGACAGACAGGGGGAAGACACCTTGAGAGGAGCGCCCAAGGGCTTCCGTCTACACATCGGCCTGTTCGGACGGCGCAACGCCGGCAAGAGCTGCCTCCTGAACGCGATGACGCGCCAGACGGTCTCGATCGTCTCGGACGTGGCCGGGACGACGACCGACCCCGTCGAGAAGCCGATGGAACTACTGCCCATCGGTCCGGTGCTCTTTATCGACACGGCGGGTATCGACGACGTCGGGGCCCTCGGCGAGATGCGCGTCCAACGAACGCGGCAAGTCTTCGACCGTACCGATATCGGCGTCATCGTGGCCCCGGCCGGTGAGTGGGCCGAGTTCGAGGAGGGCATCCTCACCGAACTGCGGACGCGGGAAGTCCCCGTCATCGTCCTCTTCAACAAGTCCGACCTGGCTCGACCCGCCGCATCACTCGTGCATCGCCTCGAGAACGAGAAACTGGTCGTGGTCCATACGGTGGCCACCCGCGGCGAAGGCATCCTCGATCTCCGTGAGGCGCTGATCCGAACCGCTCCGGAGGAGTTCATCAACACGCCGCACGTGATCGGCGACCTGGTTCCGGCCGGAGAGATGGCCGTCCTCGTCGTGCCGATCGACCTCGAGGCCCCCAAGGGGCGCCTGATCCAGCCGCAGGTGCTGGCAATCCGCGATCTCCTCGACATCGACGCCTACTGCATGGTCGTGAAGGAGCGCGAGCTCCGCGACGCCCTGGACCGGCTGAACCGGCCGCCGGCGCTCGTCGTGACGGACTCGCAGTGCTTTCTGAAGGTGGCGGGGGACACGCCGGACGGTATTCCCATGACCTCGTTCAGTATCCTGTTCGCTCGGTTCAAGGGCGATCTATGCGAGTTCGTACGGGGCGCGATGGCGATCGAGGCTTTGCGGTCGGGAGATCGGATTCTCGTGGCCGAGGCCTGCACGCACCACCCGATCGGCGACGACATCGGTCGGGTCAAGATCCCGCGATGGCTGCGGCAGTACGTGGGCGGCCAGCTCGAGTTCACTCACGTGCAAGGACACGACTTCCCGGAAGACGTGTCGGGCTACAAGCTCGTCATTCACTGCGCGGCGTGCATGTGGAACCGTCGGGAGATGCTGACGCGGATCCTGCGGTGTCGCCAACAGGGCGTGGCGATCACCAACTACGGCGTGACGATCGCCTACACGCTGGGGATCTTCGAGCGGGCGCTGGGGCCCTTCCCCGCCGCCCTCGATACGCATCACCGGCTGAAGGCGGCAAGCGAACGAACCACAAGAGAGTGACAGGAAGATGGATTCCGTTCAGAAACCCGGACAGATCGTCTTCACCAACAAGGCCCGTTGTCGTGACTGCTACCGATGCGTTCGGGTCTGCCCGGTCAAGGCAATCTGCATGCGGGACGGTCAGGCCTACGTCAACGAGGACCGATGCATCGCGTGCGGGACGTGCATCCGGGAATGTCCCCAACACGCCAAGAGCTACCGCAACGACGTGGAACACGCCATTCGGCTGATCCGCGGGGGCGGTCGCGTGGCCGCGAGCGTAGCGCCGTCGTTTGCGAGCATCTACTCGGACTGGGAGCGGAAGGCGTTGCCGTCGGCGTTGCGGAAGCTGGGCTTCTCGCACGTGGCGGAGACGGCGGTGGGCGCCTACTACGTGGCCAAACGCACGGCGGAGGTGGTGGCGGCTCAGCCGGGGCGATCGCACATCTGCTCGGCGTGTCCGGCGGTGGTCAACTACATCGAGCGCTATCAGAGGGACAAGCTGGACGCGCTGGTGCCGGTCGTTTCGCCGATGCTGGCCCACGCGCGGCACATCAAGGATCGCCTCGGGGCGGAGACGGAGGTCATCTTCATCGGCCCGTGCGTGGCGAAGAAGTCGGAGGCCCAGCGGCCCGAACACAAGGGGCTCGTGAGTTGCGTCCTGACGTTCGAGGAGCTTGCCGAGTGGCTCGAACGCGAGCGCATCGATCTGGCCGCGTGTGAAGAGAGC
Source organism: Phycisphaerae bacterium (assembly GCA_016927755.1). Classification (GTDB taxonomy): domain Bacteria; phylum Planctomycetota; class Phycisphaerae; order UBA1845; family JAFGLZ01; genus JAFGLZ01. The sequence goes on along the minus strand of JAFGLZ010000266.1, from coordinate 6,497 downwards.
CGCTTTGACGAGGAGCCCAAGGGGCATGCCCGATTCTTCCCCGTGGAGGGAGGCACGCTCAGGACGGCGAGCATGACGACCGATCTGCTCGCGACGGAGATCATGTGCGTCAGCGGCCCCGAGGAGGTTCGGGAAGCCCTCGGCATCATCGGCCACGACGATCGTCCGACCGTCATCGAACCACTCTTCTGCCGGGCCGGGTGCATCAACGGCCCGGCGGTCCCGGGAGAACGGAACGTGTTCAGCCGTCGAACGGACGTCCTGGCCTATGCAACGGAGGAAGTCGGGGCGGATGATACGGGGGATGAGGTCCCGCGGCTCGCGACGCAATTCCGCTCGAATCCGGTTGACGACGAGACGGGCGTCACGGAGGAGCGGATCCGGGCGGCGCTGCGGACGACGGGGAAGGTCAAGGCGGAGGACGAACTCAACTGCGGCGCCTGCGGGTATGGCTCGTGCCGGGACAAGGCCATCGCCGTGATCAAGGGACTGGCGGAGCCGGAGATGTGCATTCCCTACATGCGCCGGCTGGCCGAACAGCGCACGGATCGCATCATCGAGACGAGCCCGAACGGCATCGTTATCCTGGACGAACGGCTCGATATCCTGAGCATGAACCCGACGTTCAAGCGTTTCTTCCAGTGCACCGAAGCCGTCTGCGGACAGAAGGTCTCGTATTTGATGGACCCGGAACCGTTCGAGCAATTGGCGTCTGGGGGGAAGGACCTGGTCGAGATCGTGGCGCGTCACGAGAAGTACGCTCTGATCTGTCACGAGATCCTCTACGCATTGCGGGAGGAGCATCAGTACGTCGGCATCTTCGTGAACATCACGAAGAGCCAGGCCAGCCAGCAGGAACTGGAGCAGCTTCGCGCCGAGACGATCATGCAGGCGCAGGAACTGAACGAGCATCAGATCAGCATGGCGCAGAAGATCGCGACGTTCCTGGGCGAATACACGGCGCAGGGGGAGAAACTGGCGGAGAACCTGATGCGCCTGGCTGGAGACAGCGAGAAGAAGCCCGAAGGCAAGGGACCGCGTTGGCCATGGGATACACCCACGTCGAGATAGCTCGCAGCCAGAGCCCCAAGAAGAGCGGCGCCCCATGCGGGGACGTGTTGGCGCACGAGCGGACGGCGTTCGCAACGACGGTGGTTTGCTGCGACGGCATCGGCTCGGGGATCAAGGCGAACATCGCGGCGACGATGTGCGTTTCGCGTCTGATGGAACTGCTTCGGGGGGGCTTCTCGCTTCGGCAGGCGTTCAACAAGGTCGTCAGGACGATGCGGAAGTGGCGATCGCCCGAGATGCCGTATGCCGTGCTCTCGGTGGCGCGGATCCGTAACGACGGCGAGGCGACGATCCTGTCGTACGACATCCCGCCGCCGTTGCTCGTCGGGCGTCGGCACGCCACGCTTCTCCCTCATCGAACCGAGACGCTGGCAACGGCTCTGGTGGCGGAGTCGAACTGCCACATCGAGCCTGGCGAGGGGATTCTGCTGGTCAGCGACGGGATCACGCAGGCGGGGTTGGGGGCCGGCCTCAGCGAGGGTTGGACGATCGAAGGGGTGCGTCGCTACGTCGACGACTGCCTTGCCGACGGTGTGGAGCTCAAGCGGATCCCGCGGTTCGTCCACGATCAGGCGCGCCAACTGTGGAAGACGGGCGGCGACGACTGCACGGCCGTGCTGGCCGCCTGCAGGCCGGGGGTAACGCTCAACGTGCTGACCGGCCCGCCCAGCTCTCCGGCGCGAGACGGCGCCGTGGTCGAGGAGTTCATGCGGGCAGAGGGCTGGAAGGTGGTGTGCGGGGCATCCACGGCGAAGATCGTGGCCAAGCACACGCACTGCGAGCTGGCCGTGGAGCAGAACGCCGAGAGCATGCTCGCGCCGCCGCGCTACCTGCTTCCCGGGATTGATCTGGTCACCGAGGGCGCGGTGACGCTCAACCAGGTGGTTAACCTTCTGGGTGAGGACCCGAAGCGGTTCGAGGATGCGAACGTCGTGACGGAGCTTTGTGAGCTGCTCCAGACGGCCGATCGCGTCAACTTCACCGTCGGGGTGGCGGCGAACCCGGCCAGCACGCACATCACATTCCAGCAGCAAGGGATCCTGACCCGCGCCAAGGTCATTCCGCACATCGTCGACAAGCTTCGCGAGCAAGGTAAGCTCGTCGTGGTCAACTACGTCTAGGGACACAGCGCCGCGATGGTCGCGCGCGGCAGCGAGTCGGGGGAAAGGCGAATGCGGTATCAAGCCGCCGCACTGCATGACGCGCTGGGGGCGCGTTTTCGGCTTGACAGTCGTTGGGGCCAACCGGTAGGGTTCGAGCGGATTACATCAGGAAGAAGAGGGTAGAAATATGCGACAAACAGCGATTCTTGGCGTCGGTCTCGCGGTGGTCGGGGCGATGGCGGCCGGGTGCTCGAAGCAGGAGGCCCCTGCCGGGAAGGCGGCCGGTGCCATCACGCTACGCTATTCAAACTTCCCGCCGGCGTCGACGTTCCCGTGCGTGCAGATGGAGCACTGGAAGGCGGAAGTCGAGAAGCGGACGCAGGGAAAGGTCAAGGTGGAGACGTTCCCGGGCGGAACGCTGCTCGGCGCGAAGAACACGTTCGACGGCGTGATCGCGGGGACGGCCGACATCGGCTGCTTTGCGATGAGCTACCAGCCGGGACGGTTTCCGGTCAGCGAGGCGGTGGACCTGCCGCTGGGGTTTACGAGCGCCAAGGCGGCGTCGCTGACGCTGTACGAGCTGGTCATGAAGTACAAACCGAAGGAGTTCGAGAAGGTCAAGATCATCACGCTGTTCACGTGCCCGCCCTCGAACTTCATGACGAGCAGCCCCGTCAAGTCGCTGAAGGACCTTGCTGGGATGAAGCTTCGCTGCTCGGGGACCGGGGCGGAGGTAATCAAGAAGCTAGGCGGGGAACCCGTGGCGATGCCTCAGTCGGAGACGCCGGAGGCGATTCAGAAGGGTCGCGTCAAGGGCATGGTGTCGTCGATGGAGATCCTCAAGGATTTCAACTTCGCGGCCTACTGCCCGTACGCAACGCGAGCGGACCTTTACGTCGTGACGTTCGGGGTGGTGATGAACCAGGCCAAGTGGAATGCCCTTCCCGAGGACGTCAAGAAGGTGATCGACGACCTCCGGCGGGAGCAGGCGCTGTGGACGGGCACCTACGTCGACGACCACGTCCAAGAGGCGCTCACTTGGGCGAAGGAGAAGTACAAGCATCAAGTCTTCGAGCTGCCCAAGGAGGATCAGGCAAGGATCCCCGAGCTTCTCAAACCGATGGTCGACGCCTACGTCAAGAAGGTCACCGACGCCGGGCTCCCGGGCGAGCAGATCCTCAAGGATGTGCAGGCGATGAGGAAGAAGTTCGAGGCGGAGCCCAAGTAGACGGGTATGAGATACCTCGAGCTGTTTAGCAGACGACTCAACGGCGTGCTCTTCGTTCTCGGCGGCGTAGCGGTTCTCCTGCTGATGCTCCTGTCGGCGGCCAGCGTACTCTTCGGGCTGGCGGGGGTTTCCATCCCTGGCATCTACGAATTGGCGGGGTTCCTGGGGGCGGCGGTCATCGCGCTGGCGCTCGGTTACACGCAAGCAGGCAAGGACCACATCGAAGTCGACGTCATCACGCGTCGGTACCCTGAGGGGCTCAAGCGTGTGATCGACGTGGCCAAGTACATCGCAACGATTGCCTTCTTCGGGATCGTGGCGCGTCAGCTCTGGCTTTGGGCAATGACCCTGCGACGATCGGGGGAGCTGTCCGAGACACTCAAGCTGGCGTTCTATCCGTTCGTGCTCTGCGTGGCGCTGGGCTTCGGGGCGATGGCGCTGACCCTCCTTGTCGATCTTCTGAAAACGATCCGGCCGGGGCGTGGGGAGTCGGCGTGATGGAAGGAGCCACGCTCGGCATCACCGGCATCGTCGTCATGCTTCTGGGCCTGTTTCTGCCGCGGATACCGGCGGCGTTCGTGATGGCGATGGTGGGCTTCGTCGGGCTGGCGTGGGCCACGTCATTCCAAGCGGCCCTGGGCATCATCGGGACGGAGTTCTGGGACATCTTCAGCCGGTACGGCCTGACCGTCATCCCGATGTTCATCCTGGTCGGGGAGTTCATCTACTACGCGGGCTACAGCGACCAGCTCTACCACGCGACGGACCGATGGGTGGGCCACTGGCGCGGAGGGCTGGCGGTCACGACGGTGTTCGCCTCGGCGGGATTCTCGGCGATCTGCGGGTCGAACACGGCGACGGCGGCGACGATGAGCGCGGTAGCGCTGCCTTCGATGAAGCGGCTGAACTACCACCCCGTGCTGCGGACAGGCGCGGTGGCGGCGGGATCGACGCTGGGGGTGATGATCCCGCCGAGCATCGTCCTGGTCGTCTACGGGCTGTACACGGGACAGTCGATCGGCAAGCTCTTCTTCGGAACGCTGATCCCCAGCGCGATCCTGACGTGCCTGATCGCGCTGACGGTCCTGGGGATCTGCATCCGTCACCCCGACTGGGGGCCCAAGGCGGCCAAGACGACGTGGGGCGAGAAGTTCCGGGCGCTGCCGAAGGTGCTGGACATCGCGGTCCTGTTCATCGTGATCATGTACGCGCTCTTCACGGGGGTGGCCACTCCAACGGAGGCGGCGGGGACGAGCTGCTTTCTGGGTCTGGCGATCTGTCTGATTCGGCGACGCCTGACGTGGAAGGGGTTCGTCTCGGCGGTCAAGGACACGCTGCGGATCTCCTGCATGGTCTTCATGATCGTCGCGGGAGCGACGGTCTTCGGCAAATTCATGACGATCACGCGGCTGCCGTTCGAGGTGGCGAACTGGATCGGGACGTTGAACTGGCCGCACTGGTCGATTCTGGTGATGATGCTGGGGTGCTACGTGATCGGCGGATGCCTGATGGACGCGCTGGCGTTCCTGCTGATCTCGCTGCCGATCTTCTACCCGCTGGTGGTGGAGATGGGCTACGACCCCGTGTGGTTCGGCGAGGTCATCTGCCTGGTCACCACGCTGGGGGCGATCACGCCGCCGATCGGGATCTGCTGCTACGTGATCGCGGGGATGGCCAAGGACGTTCGGATCGAGCAGGTCTTCAAGGGAGCGCTGTACTACATTCCGGCCTACGTGGTGACGGTGGCGCTGGTGATTCTGTTTCCTTACTGGACGGTAACGATTCTGGCGGGTTTGGTGCCCTAGGCCTGGCCGTTCTTGTTCTCGTAGAAGACGCGCTGGGCCTTGCCGGGCTGACGGGGCAGCTCACCGATGGGGAAGACGTCGCCTTTCGGGCTGAAGCCGAGGGCCTCTTTCAGGGCCTTCTCGACCATGAAGCCGGTTACGTTGGATTCGGCCTCGACGTTGACGCGTAGGTCCTTGACGCCGTCGACGTCCTCGATGATGAGCTGGTAGTTCGCGCCGACGCCGGGGATCTGCATGAGGACCTGCTCGACCTGCTTGGGGAAGAAGTTCACTCCCTTGATGATGAGCATGTCGTCACCGCGTCCGGTGATGGGGGCAATTCGGGCGTGGGTCCGCCCGCAGGCGCAGCGCTGGGTCGAGACGATTCGAGTCAGGTCGCCGGTCCGGAAGCGGATGACGGGCAGGGCCTGGCGCGTAAGCGAGGTGACGACGAGCTCGCCTTGGCAGCCCTCCTCGACGGGGGCATCGGTCTCAGGGTCGATGATCTCGATGACGTAGTGGTCCTCCCAGACATGGATTCCTTCGTGGGCGGGACAGTCCATTCCGAGCGTGCCGACGCCGCCGGTCTCGGTCATGCCGTAGATGTCGAAGGCCTCGATGCCCAGCCCGGCCTCGATCTTCTTCTTCATGGGCTCGGAGAAGACCTCGGCGCCGAAGATGCCGATCTCGAGGTCGGGCAACTGTCCGCCATCCTCGCCGAGGACCTCCATGATGCGGACGCCGTAGCTGACGACACCGGTGATGACGCGCGTTCCGAAATCCCTGGCGAGCCGGATCTGTCGGGCGGTGTTGCCGGCGCCGGTGGGGATGACGAAGAGCCCCGCGGCGCGGGCGCCGTGGTACATGCCGAAGCCGCCGTTGAAGAGCCCGAAGGAAGGGGTGATCTGGACGGGATCGCCCGCGCGGGCCCCGGCCATGACGTAGCACCGGGCCATGCACTCGGCCCACTGGTCGAGATCGTCCTGGGTGTAGGGCATGACGACGGGGGTTCCGGTCGAGCCGGAGGACATGTGCATCTCGACGATCTGACGCTTGTCGACGCAGCTCAGGACGAGGGGATAGCCCTTGCGAAAGACTTCCTTGTCCATGAGCGGCAGCGTGCGGAGGTCGTCGAGGCCCTCGATCTCCTCGGGTTTGGCGTGGACGGCGTCGAAGCGTTGGCGGTGGGCGGGATTGGAGTCGTAGACGTGCCTGACGATCTCGCGGAGGCGCTGGTCCTGGATGCTCCTGAGTTCGTCTGGCGAGGCGGTCTCCATTGCCTTGTTGTGAAAGGTCGCGTTGTCGCTCATG
>JAFGLZ010000265.1 GCA_016927755.1 Phycisphaerae bacterium | reverse complement strand
GATAGGCCCTATCCCGTGCCACGCCGCCCTCGCTACTTCACGTACCCGAACGACGCGAAGATCCCCTGCCCCTGCTGCTTGGCAAAGGATGCGAACTGCTTGACCAGCTCCGGATGCTTCGAGTAGCCCAGCCCGATCACGTGCACGCGGATCGACGTATCGTACTCGTACGGCGTGGGCACGATCTCAAGGTGGTCCTTGAACGTGTGGGCCACGCCGTTCCACATGATCACGGCGTCGACGGCCCCCGTCTGAAGCAGCGTGCCCAGATTGCCGTGGCCTTTCGTCAACCGATTCTCGACGTTCTTGAGGACCGCCTCCTTGATGCCCTTCTTCTCCAGCAGCTTGAAGACCATCTCGCCGCACGTGGAGTACTTCGGATTGCTCAGGCCGACGCGGAGGCCCGGCTTTGCCAGATCCTCGATGCATTTGATCCCTTTCGGGTTGCCCTTGGTCACGGCGAGCACCGGCGCGACGAAGCCAACCTCCGCGTTGTCGAGATAGGCCTTGGCCTCCTTGACGTAGTCCATGTAGGGATCGTGTGTAACGAGAACGTCCCCCTTCTGCCCGGTCTTGACCAGGGGCAGGAAGTCCTCGCTGCCGGCTGAGGTGGTGACGATCTCGACGCCCGTTTTCGCCTTGAACTGCTCGATGAGCTTGTCCGTCGGCGGGACGAACGAGCTGCCGCACAAGAGCACCAACTCCTTCTTCTCGGCCGCGGGATTGTCTTGTTTGCCACATCCCACGACGGACAGGCAAAGGAAGGACAGAGCAACCCCGATAGCGTGCATACGTTCCATTCTGGCAGCCCCTTGCTCGACGCGACGAACCAGCCCACGCCCCATTTGACCATCCACCCATCACTGAGGCAAGCACCCCGCGCCGCGTTGACGTTGTCCGGCTGCGTCGATAACATTGGGTAATGACGTTCCAGGGGTCGCTGAGCGGAGGAGTCTGCACTCCCTGCCTCCGCGCCGTACTGAGGGAATCCTACCCGTGTTCGCCATCGCAGCCCAAGAGGAGAGTCATGATTCGGGAGCATCCCCGAGGTATCACCAAAACCCGCCGTGCCGTCCCGCCGCCTGCTGATCATGGGGGCCAGGGTCGTGCCTTCACGCTGATCGAGCTGCTCGTCGTTGTTGCGATCATCGCCCTGCTGATCTCGATACTCCTGCCGTCCCTGTCGCGAGCGCGCGAGATGGCCCGAGCGTCCGTGTGCTCGTCGAACATGCGCCAATTGTACATGGCCTGGACCTACTACGCCCAAGACCACAACGGAACGATCTGCCCGGGCCGCGACTATAGCATCATCAGCGTCAACCTCGGCTACACGTACCGCTTCTGGGGAGGCGGATGGACCCTCGACGGCAAATTCAAGCCGCAGGGCGGCTTCCTGTACAACTACGGCAAGAACATGGAGGTCCGCGTCTGTCCGAGTTGGCCCAGGGACAAGGACAACACCGGCTCGCTGGGCATTGGATACAACTACCAGTACCTCACCGATGGCAGCGGGACCCGGGGCGAGACTTGGACGTGGACGTGGGTCAAGGAGTCCGACATCCAACGCCCCGCCTCGACCGTCCTCTTTGCCGACGTCGCCCGGAACGTCAAGCCGCCCCCTGACAAGCCGAACCTCGATGAGATCGAGACGACCTACTGGATCTTCCCGCCGTCGTTCGACTACCCTTCGTTCCACGGACGCCACGGCGAGAAGGGCAACGTCTGCTGGGCCGACGGGCATGTGGCCCCGGAGAAGCCAGAGATCCTGCGCGAAGAATACACCGCCGGAGGACAGGTCGCTCCGTACTCCAAAGACAAGGTCAAGCGGTACAACATCGGTGACCTCGACAGGGACGGCTACCCCGATACGGATGAGCTCTTCGATCCCAAGTATGACTGGACCTCTGACCCGAACGACCCGAACGACCCGGTCGAGCCGTAGGGAGGCCGGATGCTGCCAAGCGGCCGTGCATTCCGCCCCGGGGCATGAACGAGAACGCGATTGATGCGTAAGATCACCAACAACGCCCTGCGGTGGCTCGTGGCGTTGACACTGCTGGCGGCCTTGGTGGGTCTCGGCGTCAGCCGGATGTCGACGTGGTCCACCTCCCGCAATACACCCAAGCTCGCGAGCACGCAGCCCGGTATCCGGTCCGTTACCCTCACCGACCTTGCCGGACGTACGGTCACGCTGCGGCAGCCCGTCGATCGGATCGTACTGGTCCGCGGTCGCGACGTCTACGAGCTCGCCCTGCTGCTCGAAGAAGATCTGCCCCGCAAGCTCGTCGCCTGGGGGCCAGACCTGCGGCAATCCGATCACGATGCCTACAGCGTCTTCACCGAGCGCTTCCCCTCACTGGCCAAGCTGCCGGAAATCGGCTCCGTCTTCGCCGACGCGGTGGATGCCGAAGCCGTCCTGGCCCTCCGGCCCGACCTCGTCATCGTCGAGACGTTCATGGCCGAACGCGGCTACAAGTGCCTCGACCGGATGGAGCGAGCCGGACTGCCGCTGCTGTTCCTCGACTTCTCGCGGGACCCGTTCCAAGGGCCTCAACGCAGCATCCGTCTTCTAGGCCAGGCCCTCGGGCGCGAGAAGCGGGCAGCCGAGGTCGTCGACTTCGTCAAGGCCCGCCTCGACGAGGTCACCTCGCGCCTGACCGGACCCCCGGCCTCGCCGCCATCGGTCTACATGGAGTGCGGCTACAAGGGGGTCAAAGAGTACGGCCACACCTTCGGCTACACCGATCGCTCGCAACTTTCGGCGTGGGGCTTGATGCTGGACCGTCTTGGCTGCCGGAACATCGCTGCCGGCGTCGCGCCACCAATGGCCGCGATGCACCCCGAGCGGCTCCTGACGGCGGACCCCGACGTCGTCGTCATCACGGGTGCGTGCTGGCCTGCCACGCCCGACAGCATGCATCTCGGCTATGGAACCGACGCGGCCGACGCCGAACAACGGCTGCGGGCCTTCGCCACGCGCCCGGGCTGGGCCAATCTCAAGGCAGTCAAGACGCGCCGCGTCTATGGCATCTTCCACGGATTCTGCATGCATACAATGAACTTCGCCGCGCTGCAGCAACTGGCCAAGTGGCTCTACCCCGAGCGGTTTGCCGCCCTCGACCCCGCGGCACGACTCCGCGAGTTTCACGACCGCTTCCTCCCCGTCGCGTGTCGTGGCGCATGGATGATCAGCCTGGAGAAAGCACAATGAACGCGCGACTCGGCTTCTTCGACGTGGATTGCCAGGAGATGAACGCGACCCGCGACGGGCTGGCGCTGCGGCCCCGCGTACAGCCCCTGGCCGAGGCCATCGCTCGACTCCACGCGGCCGCCGAGGCGATCGGCGCCCCGTTGGTCTTCACCACCTGCTGCTCGGGACGGATGCCCCAGCCCGGCGACCTGCCCGGAACGCTCTTCATCCCGCTCGACGCTGCCGACCGGGCATGGGAGCACCGCGTCACGGCCCACCGGCGCTTCTACCTCCAGAAGCGTACGTATGGCGATCCCAAGGTAAACGGCGAGCGGAGGGCCTTCGATATGTTCCAGGATAACGGCAACGCTGAACGCCTCGTCAAGGCATTCGCGGTCGATGAGTGGATCGTCTTCGGCAACGCCTTCGATGTCTGCGTCGACTGCTGCGCACGAGGTCTCTTGAACGCGGGTCAACGGGTCTGCCTGCTCACGGACGTTGCCGCTCTCAGCGTCCGCGGCACGCGGGAGAGTCTCCGCGCGATGGTCGAACATCTGTCCCAGCGCGGGGCGCGCGTGAGCACGATGAACGAACTGCTGAGTCTTATCGACGCATGAACGACGCCACTGCCCATCCCAAACCCGTCGTCGCCGCCTACGGTCGCCTGGTGCGATGGCGGACTTTGTTGATGGGGCTGATCGCGTGCTTGGTGGCCGCGACCACGATCGTCGACGTCGCGACGGGCCCCGCGGGCCTAACCGTTTCCGAAGTGCTGGCGGCGATCCTCCGCGTCGGCCCCGTCCCGCCCCAACACGACGTCATCGTCTGGACGTTCCGGATGCCTACGGCGCTGATGGCCGTCGTCGTCGGCGCGGCCCTCGGCGTGGCCGGCGCCGAGATGCAGACGATCCTGAACAACCCACTCGCCAGCCCCTACACGTTGGGCGTCTCTGCCAGCGCCGGATTCGGGGCGGCCCTGGCGGTGGTGCTCGGGGCCGGGACGGTCCCGCTCGTCGAGACCTTGGCCCTGCCCGTCTCGGCCTTCGCGATGACGATGCTCTGCTCGCTGACGATCTATGCCCTCGCAATGATCAAGGGCGCGTCGCGCGAAACGATCATCCTCGGTGGCGTGGCGCTGCTCTTCCTCTTCAACGCCGGCGTGGGGCTCCTCCAATACGTCGCATCCGAGGAACAGCTCGCGGCCATCACGTTCTGGATCTTCGGGAGCCTTCAGGGCGCGACATGGCCCAAGCTCGCCGTCGTCGCGGTCACCTTGTCGGCGACCGTGCCGCTGCTGGCCGTCCGCGCCTGGAAGCTGACCGCCCTGCGCCTGGGTGACGACCGCGCCAGCTCCCTCGGTGTCAACGCCAGAAGGCTGCGGCTAACGACGTTGGTCCTCGTCTCCCTCCTCGCCGCGGTAGCGGTGTGCTTCGTGGGCACGATCGGGTTCATCGGATTCGTCGGCCCGCACCTGGCCCGGATGATGGTCGGCGAGGATCAGCGCTTCTTCATGCCGCTGTCGGGCTTGGCCGGCGCGTTCCTGTTGTCCATCGCCTCCATCGCCAGCAAGTCGATCTTCCCGGGGGCGGTGTTCCCCATCGGCATCGCCACGGCCTTGATGGGCGTGCCGTTCTTCGGCGCGATGGTCCTGCTGCGGAGGAGGTCGTACTGGTGATCCTGGAGGGCAAGCGCCTGTCCTTCGCCTACCGGTCCGACCCGGTGCTGCGCGATGTCGACGTGCGGTTCGAGCCCGGCGTGACGGCCATCATCGGCCCCAACGCCGCCGGAAAGACCACGCTGCTCCGCTGTCTGTGCGGCCTCCTCAAGCCCCGCGGTACCGTCCAACTCGACGGACGCGACCTGCGCCGCATCTCCGTCGCCGAGCGCAGCCGCATCATCAGCTACCTGCCCCAGGACCTCTCGACCCAGATCGTGCTGAGCGTCGTCGAGGCCGTGCTGCTGGGCCGCCTCAACGGGCTCGGCTGGCGACCGGGCGAACAGGACCTGCGCGTGGTGGCGGGCCTGCTTGACGAACTGGACCTTTCAGATCTGGCCGAACGGACTATCACCGAACTCAGCGGCGGACAGCACCAAATGGTCGCCCTTGCCCAGGCCCTCGCGCGCGAGCCGCACGTCCTGCTGCTGGATGAGCCCACCGCCAACCTCGACATCGAGCATCAGTTCGAGATCTGCTCCCTGATGCGCCGGCTCACCGCGTCGCGCGAAATGACCACGGTAATGGCCCTGCACGACCTGAACGTTGCCGCGCGGTTCGCCGACGTGGTCTATGTGCTTCAGAACGGCGCCGTCCACTCGCACGGCCCGGCAACGGAGGTGATGACGAATTCAATGATCGCGTCAGTCTATCACGTCAACGCCCGCGTGACCGCCTGCCCGGACGGCCGTCCGCTGGTCACGCCGCTTGAGCTTGCCGTGTTCAAGGATGCCCGACAGGACCGTCAGTCGCGGCCCGCCGAATAGTCGCCCGCTCGAGTGGCGCCCTCAATCCACGCCTGCAGGGGGATGCCGCCAAGGATGACCCGTCGCGCGGAGACGCCAATTGCCGCGCGTCAGGTGCGGCAGCGTGCCTCCATGGCGAGCATGCGCCGCTTGATCGCGACACCGCCCTCGGCGCTGAAGCCGCCGAGACGGCCGCTGGCCGCTAGCACGCGGTGGCATGGAATGATGAGAGGGATCGGGTTGTGGGCCATGGCGCCGCCCACGGCGCGGGCCGCCCTGGGCGAGCCGACGATCTCTGCAAGCTGCTGATACGTCTTCGTCCGGGCGTAAGGGATCTTCGCGCACGCCTTCAGAACGCGCCGGCGGAACGGCGTCACGTCGGCCAGATCAAGCGACACGCGGAACCCGGCACGCCGGCCTTGGTAGTACGCGACGATCTGATCCTGCAGATCCTTCAGCAACCCGTCATCGCGCTTGGCCTCGGGCCAGCGCCGCCGGGCCAACTGCTCGATGCGGCGCAGTGAAGGGACGGGCAGGATCGTACCGAGGACGCCGCGCGTAGAAGCGGCCAGGGCGAAGTAGCCCCAGTCGGTCTCGATGATGGCAACGGTCAACACAATGGGGATGGTAGCAGCGCCGGCGGGCGGGTCAATACGGATCCGGGCCGTTCACGCGCTGCAGACGACTCACGGCATGCGCCAGCCGTGACAACAGGCTCGGCCCCTCGGCGGCGACCTCCAGCCCGATGAACTGGAAGCCCAGCGACAGCTTCTTGGGACCGGATGGCTCGATGTGACGGAAGCACGCCTCCAGGACGATGCTCTGCTTGCCCGGCTCCGCGGCGAACTCGGCCCCGACCATCTCGTCCGTCTCCAGGCGGGGGTTGTCGGATTGGGCGATCTCGACCCGCATGCCCCCTACCGACAGGTCCTGCACTCGCCCGACGACGATTGGCCGATCGATCGGCGGGATCGCCATGTGCGGAAGCACGCCACCGCGCCAGAATTGCACGACGATCGGACAGTCCTCTGGCACCTCCACGCGGTAGTAGACACGGCGCTGGAGCTGCTCGATCTGTTCCGGCCAGCTCAGCAAGAGGGCTTTGGATCCGGTATGGCGCGTGGGATTCTGGCGCGGCTGGCGTTTGCCGATGACGGTGCTGGCGAACAGGCATTTTCGGCTGTGATGCCGAAAGGCCACCCCGATCTGCTCGCCTCGCGTGAAGTCGATTTCCGGGCCTTCGACGTCGTAGGGAAAGGCAACGACGAGGGCCCGTCGGGCCGGCGCCATGTCCAGCAGACGCGACTTGTGCGTCTCCCAGCTCTCCTTGCCCCGCGCGGTCAGGACGAGTCTGGCCTTCTCGTGAACGGCATCTGCCAGGAGTTGATCGCGCTCCCGGCCGACGAGGGAGACAGGCTTGGTCATAGCTCATCCCCCTGCCCCACCAACGCCCCGGGCTTGGCGTAGAGGAAGTCGCAGAGCCGTTGACGGCTGGCCTGGGCCTCCAGGTCCTCGTTGCTCGGATCGAATCGGATCCCCAAGATCACATGCCCTTCCGTGCCGGCCTCGGACTTGTTGGCCAGGACCGCGTCAAACTCGAAACCGTGTTCGGCCTCTTCCGGGTGAAGGCCCACGCGGATCAAGTCACCGATGCGGACACTCTCGGCGGCGGACTGCCCCAAGCAACAGGCCATCCCCTCGACGCTCAGGTTGAGCAGCTTGCCGGTCACCGCCCCGTTTGTGCCCTGGGGCCTTGGGTTGAGGTGGACGCTGCACGGCGAGCGGAGGGTCATTCGCTGGAACTTGCGGCGCTGAGTCACCTGAAGCATCTCCGGGCGAGCGATCAGGAGCAACGCCTCGGGCTCGGTGTAGTCGATGTCGACGACGTGGGTCGTGAAGAGATAGAGCGTCTGACCCAACGTCATCTGCACGTCGATGTGCATCCCGACGACTGACTCGAGCGATTCATCCGACTCGGCGACCTGCTCGACCAGAAGCAGCCAGTCGTCGCACCCGCGAATGATGGCCTTGACCACGCGCCCGTCCGTCCAGCCTTTGGGCTCGAGCGTGACCTCGGCCCGATGCCGGATGGCCTGGTCGATCACCCGATTGCTCTGGCTGGAGCTCAGGTCAAAAGTGAATTGCATGGATTACCTCTCCGTCGAACCCCGTCAGCGCGACTACGACTTCAGGCGTCGATGGACGTCGACGAACTCACGGATCTCCTGAATGGCCCGGCGCGTCGACTCAACGTCGTCCCCGGGAAGGAACTTCAGCCCGATCAGTCGGGCGTCGTTGTGCGTCAGACGGCGGATGTGCTGTACCCTGACGGCGAACGAGAAGGGCTCCTCTCCTCCGGGCATGTAGAACTCGAGAAGGTAGCACTGGCCCCCGGCCAAGCAAGCTCGGACCGACGGATCGACCAGGGCCGCTACCCCCCCCGCGGAGATATTCTGGAGCTCTGCATGGAACGGCTCGGCCGGCGGAACGTCCGGCTTCGCGCTCACGGGGAGCGGCTCAAAATGCGCGACGATCGGGGCGGTGCTCCATAGCGGCACGCGGTACTCGGCTCGACGCTGAAGCTCATAGACGCGCTGAGCCGGCTCGCATTCGATGGTGTCCGCCTTGGCCCCCTCCCCCTGGGCGAGCTGGATCATCTTCGTCCCGCGGACGATCGTCTCCAGGCCGTAACGCCGCCCGCCGGAGTTGAAGGACAGGGTGATCTGCGTGCCCGGGGCCGGTTCGACTGCGCCGTCAGGGCCGACCGGACGCTCCACGAAGAGCCCCTGTCCGTCCGCCGCCAGCAGCACCGTTGACACCCGCCTTCGTTCGCCCTCCTCGACCGCCAGGCGAATCTCCACTGGCTGACGGCGGTGACAAGCCGCGGACAGGACCTTCTCCGCCTGCTCGCGTTCCAGACTTACCGTGATGGGCATGATATCAGCTCTTTAGAGACGCGTTTGACGCAGGAACCACCGCGCATTTCATCGACGTATTCAACGGAGGACTTAACTGGGGAGATAAGGTTTTGGGTGGGTTCCGGGGAACATTAAGCCTGCTCGACCGAAGAGCTTACAGGATCTTCGACCTGCTGGCCAAAGTCCTTCGGCGGCAGCTCCCGTCCGGTCAGGAGCACCAGCGCCCCCGGAAGGGCCCATACGAGGTCCAAAAGCCGAACGGCTAGAGCTAGGATTTGGACCTTGGCTTGGTCTCCCAGACCGCTGTCGACGAAGAAGAGCTTGAAGCATCCGTCCATCGGACCGATCCCCTGAATGCTGATCGGCACCGCCCGGATGACGAACCCCAAGGGGAGGTACACGAGATAGGGCACGGACGAATCCGTGTTCATCCTCAGCGACTTGGCCACGGCGATCAGGGCGATGATGGCCAGCAACTGCAACAGGATCGTCAGACCAAGCGCCTTGGCCACCTTACGTTTCTGGGCGCGCAGGATGAAGACGGCCCCATCGATCCGCCGAAGCTGATTCCCGAACGGAAGCCGCTCGAGGATCTTGTCGTACCGTATCAAGCCGCGGACCGTATGCGAGAAGAACAGCCCCGCCCCGACGATCATCGCCAAGAGGAGGCCCCCGATCACCCGGGCCGCCCACCCGATGTCCAGGCCGACGGCCCAGCCCACGACCGACATGAGCCCGCCGATCACCACAAGCGAGCTGAGCCCGATAACTCGATCAAGGAAGACTGCCGCCACGGCCTCCGTCTTCTTGTGCGTCAGGCGCGTGATGCAGTATGCCTTGTAAAGGTCGCCGCCGGTCGACCCGGGCATGGCGAAGTTCAGGAAGGAGCCCGCATACGTGAGCTTCACCGCTTCCCAGAACGTCATGTGGATGTCCTGGGTGCCCATGACAACCTTGAGTCGCCATGAGCAGATCAGATAGATCGGAGACCAGATCAGCGCCGCTGCGATCACGAGCCGCGCGTCCATCTGGCTCAGTGACGTCGTCACGTCACCACTGGTGAGCTGGAGGTAGATGTAGTAGGCGCCGAACGCGCAAACTGTAATACGGATGCCGTTGAACAGAAGGCTCTTTGCGCGGGGTGCCATGGGTTCGATACGTCATCCTGAATCAGAGGTTAAGTCATAGATCGGCAACTCGTTGCCGGCTCAACAGTTCGGAACGCCGGTTTTTCTCCGCCCGGTGAAACGACGGCATCGGGTCATGATCTGCCGGGCCTATCATCATCCGCCAAGACTAACCGAGTTGCCAGTATCGCCGCAACAGCCATTCACTTGTGATCAGTACGATGAACACCCCGAACACGATCGCCATCTTCAGATGTTTTCTGAAATCCGTCGAGGCGGTGAAGATCGCGTATTCGGTCGGCTGCCGCGCCCCCAACCCCCGAGTCTCGTATCGACGGACCAACCGCGCCATCAGGTCGCTCAGGCCCGGGAGCTTGACGTACTCCCCCCCTGCCGCCCCGGCCATCTTCGCGAGGCGATCGCCGTCGAGGCTCAGCTTCTCGAACTCCGCGCTCGGTCGCCCGAGCGTGAAGCTGATAGCGTCCTTGCCCAGGACACGATCCTGCTTCCGCGCGGTCACCTCGATCTCGTGCTCTCCCGGGAGGCTCGGCTCGAAGACGGCCTCGTAGACCCCGACCTGCTCCTGCCGACGGGCCAGCGTAAACTCCTTGACCGTCCCGTCCGGCAGCTTGACGCCAGCCACCACGTTGGCGAAGTCGCAGGCTTGACCCTCCTCGTCCCGTACCTTGGCCAGGATCTCCACGCGCTGCCCCGGATGGTAGAAGCCCTTGGCAACCTGAACCTGCACCCCGGATTCCGTGCTGCGCTCCTTGAGTTCGCTACTGGCCAGCCACCGAACGAACTGGCCCCAGAACCGGTGATACGGCGACTGCATGCCCAGGGCCCGACGGAACATGTACCACCGCCAAGTCGTGTCCGCGGTGAAGACCGCCGCGCGACCGGAACCGAAGGACTGGACGGCCAGGACGATCAGGGGCTTGCCGGCTCGTTGCCGTAGCGGATGCTCGGCCAGAATCGCCGCGCCCGCCTTCGGCCCGTCCACGATGACACATCCCTGCAGAAGCGGCAAGGCCCCCCCAGCCTGGGTCGTCGTGGCGCCTCCCTGGGCCGACGGCGCGAAGTACTCAGTGAGGCCCTCGAAAATCGGGTGGATCTTCCCCTCGGCAGTCAGGCGAGGCAGAAACGGCATGGTCTCCTGGCGGTCCCGGCTTCGTGGGCCAACCGCCACCGGCAACGCCTGCTCGACGACCGTGCCCCCATACCCGCCGGGGCCCAGCGTGGCCGTGCCGCCGATCATCAGCAGGCCCTTGCCCGATCGGACGGCTTCGGCGAGGAACTCCATCTGCTCTGTCGATAGGTAGCTCCGATCCAGGTCGCCGATGATGAACACGTCAAAGGCCTTGAACTCCTCGGCCGTCCTCGGAAAGCCCGACAGCGGCTTGCCGCCCACGGTTCCACCGGCGGTGAACGTAGGGGGACGGACCAGGACAAGCGTGGCCAGCTCGAGGTTCGGGTCGGTGCCGAGGAACCGTCGAAGGAACTTGAACTCCGGGCGGACCGCGCCCTCAATGTACAGCACCTTGATTTGGGGATCGGTAACCAACAGATGAACATCATGTGAATTGTTCTCGCTGATCAACTCCGCGGGGTCGACGGGCACCGAAACGGTCAGCCGCTTTCGCCCGGTCGTCGTGGGTTTGTAGGACAACTCGACGACTTGGATCTTCCGATCGTTCGAAAGCACGAGCGTCTGCTTATCGAGTTGCTGGGGGCCGTCTTTCAGCAGGACCTCGATGCTGCGGTTCGCCAGGCCCTCGTCGGCGATGTGCGCCTTGATCTTGCTGACGTTGTTGGCCACGACCTCGTCCGGGGCATCCACCGCGGCGATGCTGATGTCCTGCACGCGGTCCGACCGCATCTCCTCGGTGCCGACGCCGACGGTGTAGAGCGGCACTCCGAGCGACTTGGCCGTCGCGACGGGATCGCCGGGCCCGTTGTGGTTACCGTCCGTCAGCAGGCAGACGGCAAAGATCTCCTGATTGGGATGGCGAGCCAGACCCTCGGTCAGCGCCAAGACCAGGTTCGTCGCCTCGCCCTCCGGCTGGCGCTGCAAGAGGTCGTCCAGGCCTTCGGCGGCGCGGAGGCTCGAATCGAAGACGTAGTACCTGACGTCAAATCGCTTGGCCGGCGTCGGCATCTCGGCGCTGCAGGTCTCCACGGCGCTTTCGTAACGGCTCGGCGCGTTCTTCGTATCCTGGACACTCATGGACTTCGAGGCGTCGACGAGCATGAGGACCATGGGGCTCTTGCCGCCGGTGGGAATCACCGCCAGAACCGGACGGAACAGGAGCATCAGGAGAACCAGGATCGCCAGGCAGCGAAGCACGAGCAGCGTCGTAACCCGCGCCGCGCCCAGGAACCGATAGACGACGTGGTAGAAGACCACGACGGTGGCCACGCAGAGAATGACGACAACGGGCGCCATCACCCCCGGCTGACGCAACTGCCCGGCAAACGCTGCCGCGTCCATTCCCGCGACGATCAGGAGTGCCAGGCCCATGGACATGAACGAGGGCAGGTCCGAGCGCCGCCAGATCAGCAGCACGGCCCACGCCCACAGAACGGTCGCGTTGACCACGATCGCCCCGAACGCGAGAAAACCGGCCGAAGCGCCGATGGCGACCCCAACGATCACGCCGACGACAAGGCAGAGAACGCCGATCGACCCGGCCGTCAGCCACGCCGCCGTCTTGCCGATCTGTCGATCCTGAACCGCCAGCGCGATGACTCGCCCCGCCAGCGCAAGCACAATCGCACCGACCGCGACCAGCACCAGGTCGCCTCGGAAGTCTCGCTGAAACGTCAGGCGGATGTGCTCCATCGATTCGGTACCGTCTTAAGACTACCCCCGCTTCGTCAGGAGCGGCTCGTCGTCGTCGTTGGAATCCGTCGTTTCGGCAGCACCGGCGGCGTTGAGCGCGAATACAGAGCGCGTCTTCGGCAGCAGAAGCAGCGCAACGACAGCCACGCTCACCAGAATCCCCGCCGCCGCATACACCACCCAAACCGCCGGTTTGTTCTTGCTCACCATCAGCCAAAGGGCGTAGGTAAAGGCAACCACATGCAGCACGGCGATGGCAATGCCCGCCTTGCGCGCGCTGTCCCGAAGGCCAAACAGACCCACGCCTGCCCAGATCATCACGAGGCCGACCACCACCGGAATGGTCTTCATCCCACCGAAGTACAAGTGCAGGCCCCCTATCACCAAGAAGGCGGCCCCGATCGTCCTGCCGATCCAAGCCCCTACCCCTGACGCTTGACCGTGTTGTGCCACACACCACCTCCAGGGATTCAGCGACGACACAGGGCCGATGACCCCCAGGTCGCCTCTCTTTCCGGCCGCGCCAGTCGATCGGTCCAATCGATACGCCAAGATCACACGATACTCCCCCCGGCGGCGGGAAGAAAGCCGCCCGAGTCACGACGCATCGGGGCCTCGGGCCTGGAAGCGCACGGAGCCCCTATGCCGACCAAACGGTCATGGAGCAAAACGCCACGTGCCGCGGATCATTGCCGATCAAACCGCCCGATCTCCGCTTCGAGGACTCCTAGCACATCGCTACGGCGTCGAACCCGGCCTGTACTTCCTGTACTTGTGCTCAAGGTAAGCTCGACGACCCTGTCGGCGGATCTCCTCGGACGTCCTTGACGCCCGCTTCGAGTAGACCATGGCGGCGTAGTTCGGGGGGAACAGCGAGGGCAGTTCGCAGACGTGATCGCCCTTTGCGAGTTCCTTCTTGACGTCGATCTCCACGACCTGGGTGAAATCGTGGTAATGATACAGGTACACGACGCCCCGCTTCAGATCGTAGATGTTCGAGTAAATCGTCGGATACGTCCCTTCCTGGTGCGTGGCGGCCAGGATCTGACGGAAGACCTCGACGCTCGGCGCTTCGCACTCGGACAGCATCTTCACCGCGATCTTGTAGCGATCGCACGACGGCTTCCTTACGCCTAGCTTCGACTGGCGAAAGTTCGTCACGACCTGAAAACTCCCCTCCTTGCGGATGACCCCGCCGCTCTCCACGATGGCCGAATCCCCCGTCGCGTCCCCCAGCATGAGTTGGGCCCTGCTCAAGACGAATACCTCGTAGCGGTCCAACACGCCCAGAGCCTCCTTGACCGTCGCACACTCGGCCAGGATCTTGTCGATCAGTCGCCCCTGATACTTCGGCTTGTCTCCGGAACGTGCGACCTCCCTTGGTGGAACGGCCGTCCAATCGAAGAACAGCCCCTTCTCGTTTACGCCCCCCTGAGGAACGCCATCATCCAACCCGAAGTACGCCCGGCCGAACTGCCCCCCCTTTCCCGTAACGAACCAAACCCGGGTCGACGGCTTGTACCAGTCCTCATTGTTGCCGGCGAGCGCGACGTCGCCCCGGCAAGCGTAGAAGACCGTACACGCCGACGCATCCCTGTCGGCCAACGCGACAAGGCCTAGAAGCAAAATCGAGGGCAATCGTCGCATGCGATTTCCTCCCTACGTCAGATTCGCTCGTCACCGCGAGCTTCGTCATTCGGTCAGACACCGCGGGATCAGGTAGCCTCGCGTGTGCAGACATAAGCGGCCATGGCCCCGTCGCTGTAGACGGCCTCGTCGATACGGAACCCGGCGCGCCGGAGCAACCCCTCCATAACCCAGTCGAACGTACTGTACTCCTGGCGAATGTGCGTCTCGAGCTCGGCCGCGAACTCCGGCGTCGGGCTTCCGTGAAACCAACGGACCATCCCGTCGAAAAACGACTCGTAGCTCGCCGCGGGAAACGAGAACACCACGTCGAACAGGTAGAGCCTGCCCCCGGGCTTGACCACGGCCGCGGCCCGACGAAGCCCGATCAGCTTCCAGAAATCGGGGAGGTGATGCAGCACGGCCACCGAAACCATCGCGTCCGCCGGCTCGGCGACGTGCTCGTAGGTTAGGAAGCCGCCTCGGTGGAACTCGATATTCGACAAACCGGCCTGATCCGCCTGCACGCGGGCATAGTCGAGCATCGCCTCGGAGACATCGACCGCATACACGCGCTTGCAGTGCCTCGCGCCGCGAAGCGCGAAGCCACCGGTGCCGCACCCCATGTCGACGACCGTGTCCTGCTCCCGCAGCCCGAGCTTCCCGATGATCTCGGCGCTGGCCCGATCGTAGTCCCTGAACTTCCCGTGATTCGAATCGTAGGCGCCGACGACCGCGCGGTCCCCGTAGTCCACGCCGCATGGGACGAACTCGTCGAACTGCCACGTCGGATACTTGCCCATTCCCGACCCCATCACAACGCGATCGCTGGTACGGTGCCGCCGAAGCCGTTCGCGAATCACGCGACGGGCTGTCGCCCGCGCAGCACGGCCAAGTCCGCGTGCGAAATGCCCACGTGCTTCTCGATCTTCCACACGCCCTTCTTCAGAAGCGACAGGTACCACTCTGAGCTGGACTTCTGGTCCGTGTCGTAGACCATGAGGCAGCCTCTCCCGTTCTTCGCCGTGTTCCCGCTGTACCAGACGAAGACGGAGTCTCCCGCCTGCTTGTTCATGTTCCGCCAGAAGTTGTCCTCGCTGTGTTGCTTGACGTGGAGAGGTTTGGGCAACGCACGTTCTTCGTACTCCGCGGCGTCACCGTCCCTCACGAAGCATCGCTCGGACAAGATCCGTTTGGGATGGAACGGCGGCATCGTGGTCGTCTTTCGACGGACGCCGACAAGTCCGTTCCACTTGCAGGTGAATCTCAGCCACCGCTCGCCGAACCAGTTGTCCACCGTCACGACGAACACGCGCTCCGGACGCAGCGTCTCTACGACCCCATCCACCATGTGTTCGACCTCCCGGATGAAGTCCGGGTCGTCCAAGGCCGAGCATTCCAGAATCATCATCTCCCACATCTCCTTCCATAGGCCGCCGACCACCAGTCGGCGAGATCAGTTGCCCTCATCATCCGCACTCACCGACTCCGTCGGCTCCAGAACCGCGAGCGTCCCGCCTCCGCTGCGAAGCTTCGCCAGATCTGCCTGGCCGATGGACAACTCGATCCGCACGGTCCGATCGTCATACTCCCTTTGATGGATCTCCGCCAACCGGTCGAGTTGAGAGAGCGTTCGACCGTCCGCCGCGTCCACGGTCACGGTCACACGGACCCGGTGCCCGAGCATCCGTTCGCGGACGAACTCCACCAGCTTGTCGAGCCCGAGCCCCGAGCGAGCGGAGATACGGAGCGAGTCCTCGGTCCCGTTCTCGAGAATCTGGACCAGGGCCTCGTCGCCGACCACGTCGATCTTGTTGAAGAGCAGCAGACACGGCGCCTCCTCGAGCCCGAGCTCCGACAGCACGCTCCGAGCAGCCAGGAGCTCGGCCTCGGCGCGAAGGCTTGACGCGTCCACGACGTGGAGCAGCAGGTCCGCGTGCAGGGCCTCCTCCAGCGTCGCCTGGAACGACGCCACCAGATGATGCGGCAGGTCCCGAACGAAGCCGACCGTATCGCTCAGCAAGGCCGCCTGTCCGCCGCCGAGCTGCCACCGCCTCGTTGTCGTCTCGAGCGTGGCGAAGAGCTTGTCCTCGACCTTGACGTCCGCGTCCGTGAGGGCGTTCATCAGCGTGCTCTTGCCGGCGTTCGTGTAGCCGACCAGCGAGACGGTGAACTGATCCGAGCGCGCCTTCACCTCGCGCAGCCTGCGCTTGTCGATGCGCTCGAGCTCGCGTTTGAGCCGAGTCAAACGCTGACCCACCAACCGACGGTCGATCTCGATCTGCGTCTCCCCGGGACCGCGCGTGCCGATGCCGCCCACCATGCCCGCGCCCGTGGCCCCCCCCGCCCCGGCGATCCGCTCGAGGTGTCGCCACATGCCGCGAAGCCTCGGGGCGGTGTATTTGAGCTGAGCCAGCTCCACCTGCAGGCGGGCCTCGCGCGTCTGCGCCCGGGTCGCGAAGATGTCGAGGATCAGCTCACTCCGATCGATGACCTTCCGGTGCGTGACCTCTTCGATGTCTCTGATCTGCGCGGGGGACAGGTCGTTGTCGAAGATGATCACATCGGCCTCGTTGGCCTCGGCCCGCTCGCCGATCTCCTCGAGCTTGCCGCGTCCGATGTAGTGGGACGCGTCGATGCGGCTGCGTCGCTGAAGGACCGTATCAACCACCTGCGCCCCGGCCGTGCGAGCCAGAGACTCGAGCTCACCCAGCGGGTCATCGCGATCCACGAGACTCCCCGGCAGGATGACGCCGACGAGGACGGCGCGCTCACGATAGACGGACAGCTCTGTTCGACTCAGATCTTCCAAGATATTCACATCCTCGCCCGTCCTCCCGTTCCGCTCGGGCGTCGCCGATCGGATTCCTGGAGGCAGCGGACCTTATCTAGATCCCGAAACTCGACGCCTTCACGCGTCAAAACCCTCCCCCTCGGCGCCGGCCCGACGGACGCCGACGCCGGTATCGAGCGCCTCTTCGACTTGGAGGAGCTTGTACTCTATGCCGTCCACCAGGGCGTCCCACGACGCTTCTATGATATTCTCGCTCACGCCCACCGTTCCGTAGACCTCGTGGCTTTCGTCGTCCCGGAACTGGATCGTCACGCGGACCCGGGCGGCGGTGGCCTCGCGAGGATTCGTGACCCGAACCTTGTAGTCGACGAGCCGAACCCGATCGACGTGCGGATAACGCGGGCGAAGCGCCCGTAGGAGCGCGCCCGCCAGAGCGTCGACCGGTCCGTCGCCCTCGGCCACCTGGTGCTCTTGGACCCCGTCGATCCGCAGCTTCACGATCGCCTCGGTCGTCTGGATCTGTCCGTGAACGTTGAGGATCACCGCGCGGTAGTGGTCCAACTCCCAGAACGGGTGGTACCTGCCCATTTCCTTGCGGCAGATCAGCTCGAAGCTCGCCTCGGCCGCCTCGAACGTGTACCCCTCGTTCTCCCGCTCCTGCACGCGTTCCAGGACACGGCGCAACAGTGGTCGATCCTCGGCGATGCCGAACTTCTTGCCGATCTTGGCCGCAACCGTGCTCGCCCCGCTCAACTCGCTGATCAGGATGCGACGACGGTTCCCGACGCGAACCGGGTCCACGTGCTCGTAGCTCGAAGCGACCTTCTGCACCGCATGGACGTGCATGCCGCCCTTGTGCGCGAAAGCGCCCGATCCGACGTAGGGCTGATTCTCCCTCGGCACGAGATTAGCCATTTCGTCCACGTACCGGCTCACCTCGGTGAGCCCCTCCAGAGCCCCGGGGACCAACACGTCGTACCCCAGCTTGAGTGTGAGGTTTGCCGCCACGGTGGTCAGATCCACGTTGCCGCACCGCTCGCCGATGCCGTTAATGGTGCCCTGCACGTGATACACGCCGTGCTTGACGGCGCTGATAGCATTGGACACCGCAAGGCCGCCGTCGTTGTGCGGATGGATCCCCAACGGTACCGACAGGTCCGATCGGACGGCCTCGACGAACTCGACGATGCGCTCCGGGAGGGACCCGCCGTTCGTGTCACACAGCACGATGCAGGACGCGCCGGCTTCCTGCGCCGCCAGAAGCGTTCGTCTGGCGTATTCGGGGTTCGCCGCGTAGCCGTCGAAGAAGTGCTCGGCGTCATAGATGACCTCTCGCCCGGCCGCAGCACAGTGGGCGATCGAGTCGGCGATCATCGCCAGGTTCTCCTCCGGCGTCACGCCCAGGACGTCCCGAACGTGCAGCTCCCACGTCTTGCCGACGATCGCGACGGCAGGCGTCTCCGCCGACAAGAGAGCGCCAAGTCCCACGTCTTCCGCGGCAGTCTGGCCCTTCTTGCGAGTCATCCCGAAGGCCGTCAGGCGAGCATGCGATAGCGGATTGCGCCTCATCTCCTGAAAGAACTCGGCATCCTTCGGGTTGCTCAGGGGATACCCGCCCTCGATGTAGTCCATCCCCAACTCGTCGAGCCGACGAGCGATCCCCAGCTTGTCGCCCAGGGAAAGGGCCACGCCTTCGCCCTGCATCCCGTCCCGCAACGTCGTGTCGTACAACACGACGCGCCTTGTCTGGGGGAATCCCATGAACGTCTCCCCTTACGGCGAAGATCTCGGTCCGTGTTCGGATCGCTCAACCGAGCCGAACCCAATCAAAAAAGCCCTGCCACGATCGGGCAGGGCTGTCGAATCTCGCGTGCTCGGCCACAGCCCTACCCGGTCTCCTCCCGAATAATGATAATCGCCCCGTACGTACCCCCACCCGGGCATATCGGGCAGCACGCGACGAGCGTATCATTCGACAGGACCATGGGACTGCTCCGCAGACAACTACGCATAGTGTACCATACTCATCGGATCAATCAACCGCTAACTCAGGCTTCCCCTCCCCGAAATGCTTGCGGACAGGACCTGGCCCGTACGGTGGCTTGCCGGCTTGCTGACCGGCGAGTCCCCTACCGACGCCCGATCCACTTCACGAGCTCGAACAGCCCGGGCGGCTTGCCGTAGAGCAGGATGCCGACGCGGAAGATCCTGGACGCGGCCCAGATGGTGACGACCACCCACGCTGCCAGCCAGATCGGAGCGCCGATCTGCTGCCAGAGCGGTAGGCCCGTGCTCACCGGCGAAGCCGTTCGGAGGATCATGACCAGCGGCGTGATCGGCGGTATGAAGCTCAGTACCGTACTCGCCAGCGAGTCCGGATTGCGGACGATGTAGAGCCAGCACGCCAGGGGGATGACAATCACGATGCTCAGAGGCCCCATGAGGCTCTGAGCCTCCTTCAGCGAGTTGCACGCCGACCCGAGCGCCGCCAGCATCGAGGAAAACAGCAGGAACCCCAGGACGTAGTACAGAAGGAACTGCCCGACACTGTCGATCCGCAGCAGTCCATCGAGGCCTTTCCAGGTCGCGGCCCCGTAAGCGGCCGTGGCCCATATGAGCACGAGCGTGAACCCGACCCCCGCGATCCCCAGGATCTTGCCGGACATGAGTTCGAAGGGGCTCAGCGCGGACAACAGCACCTCAACGATGCGCGAGCCCTTTTCCTCGATCAGGCTCGTCAGCAGAGACTGACTCACGCCGAAGACGCCTACGAAGAGCAGCATCGCGAAGGCCAGCGGCGTCATCACGCCCGTGACTTCCTCCATCTCGCCTTTTGGCTTCCCGTTGACGTCGCGCTGCTCGAACCGAACGCCTCGCGTCGCGTGCATGACCTGCCGGAAATCGAGATTCGCCTCGGCGATCCGGACGCACTTGACGGCCTCGCCGACAAGCCACTGCACCGTATGCCGACGAGAGCCGAACGATCCCGCACGAGTGTACACGATGCAGGGCGTGTCCTCGGCCTCGATGACGTCGGCCGGGATGCAGATCGTCGCAAAGAACTCGTCCTTGTCCACGCGCCGTTTGAGCGAGTCGAGGGCGTCGCCGGCATCGCTCGTCCCCGGCTCTACATGAATGTTCACCGGCGGCACGCCGTTGTCGGCGTTATACCCCGCGGCCAGCTTCACCAGACAATCGGCCACGCGGTGAGTTCGATCGACCACGGCCAGTTCGATGGGGTCTACCTTGCTCTCCTGGTCGATCTGGAACTTCATCGACAGTCCGATCAGAACGACGATCACGAGCGGCATGACGATCGCTCCGATCAGAAAGGCCTTCGTCTTGACCGTCTGAGCGTATTCGCGCTGCGCCACGGCTGCGATCTTCCGAACGTTCATGTTCCCGCTTCCCAATTCACAAGGACGCGCGCTGCGACGCCTCGGCTGGCTCCGCTTGCCCCGATGCGCCGACCAGGGTCAGGAACACCTCATTCAGCGAGGGGCGCTTCACCTCGAACCGGAGCACGTCATGATGCTTGATCACCTCGGCCAGGAAATCCCTGTAGCTCGCCCCCTCGGCCAGCATGACTTCCTTCGTCGCGCCGTTGATCGCCACCGACTCAACCATCGGGAAATCGCCGACGTCGCGCGCTTCGTCCCGAGTCTGCAAGATGATTCGACGCGGGTCGTACCGCCCCAGAACTTCGGCGACGGGACCGTCGAGAACCTTCCGACCCTGGTGGATCAGCATCACCGAGTCGCACAGTCGTTCCGCCTGCGCCATCATGTGGGTCGACAGCAGGATACTGCATCCCTGATCCCTGAGCCGCAGGATCTGCCGCGTCAGCGCCTCAACGTTGACCGGGTCCAGTCCGGCGAACGGTTCGTCCAGGATGAGTAGATCCGGATCGGCAATCGTCGCAACGAGCAACTGGAGCTTCTGCTGCATCCCCTTGGACAGCTCCTCGACTCTGGAGGACGCCCAATCAGCAAGACCTGCCTCTTCCAGCCTCTGGGCGATGGCGTGCTTCAGTTGCCTGGTCGGCACGCCCTTGATCGAGCCGAAGTACCGCAGCGTCTCGGCGACCCGCATCTTGCGATACAGGCCCCGCTCCTCCGGAAGGTAGCCGACCTGGTCTTTGACCGTCGACAGGTCCGGCGAGCCGATCAGCTCGATCCGCCCGGTATCCGGAGCGATGATGTCCATCATCATTCGGATAGCCGTCGTCTTGCCCGCGCCATTCGGCCCGAGGATCCCGTAGACGCACCCGGCCGCCACGACGAGGTCCAGTTCCCGCACGGCCCGGACCGAGCCGAAGGATTTGCTCACCCGCTCGATCCTAACCACGACCTCGTCCGTCACGATTCAACTCCGCACCGTCGGTCAAGCCTGAGAACCAGACCTGCTCGGTTCTTTGTACGCCATCCTCCTGAGCTGGTCCACCCGCACGGCCGGCTCACTGCGCCTAGGTGCATCTGATGCTTGGTCGAATCGCTTGTACGCTTGCCTTCAAGATGAATAGCAGACAGACTCTGGCGGAATACTCCGGCGGGAATGTCGGCAGAAAAAAAGCCGCTTCAACAGCGGCTCATCTGCCATCACTGGGGATGAGAGGACTCGAACCTCCACTGGGTTGCCCCAACAGGCACCTGAAGCCTGCGCGTCTGCCAGTTCCGCCACATCCCCTTCGGGCGCGAAAGGCTCAATCTGTACATAAGCTATTTCCAGCCGCTCGGCCTGTCAAGTCCGACCGCGCCTTGGGGGGCCACAACAGCAGCCGAAGCGGGCCTTGTCGACCCGTCACGGCCGTGTCCGCGACCGCACCCATCCAACGTTTCTCGCGAGCGGCAATGACCCGTCGTTGACCGCCGATGCCCTTGCGATACCATGATCCTCCAGGAACGGCTTGCATGCCGTGAACCGAGTCACAATACTAGGGGTTAGTGACTGCTTACTTTCTCCCGCGGCCTCATGCTGAGAGGGCCACCCCATGGCGACGCGACCGGTCGTCCAAGTCGCACTCGACTTCTTGAATCTGGAGCAGGCCTTGCGCGTCGCGCGCGAGGCCGTCGCTGGCGGCGTTGATTGGCTAGAGGCCGGTACGCCGCTCATCAAAGCGGAGGGCCTCGACGCCGTTCGACGCTTACGCGCCGAGTTTCCCGACAAGACCATCGTGGCCGACATGAAGGTCATGGATGCCGGGCGGACCGAGGTCGAGGCTGCGGCCAAGGCCGGAGCGAACATCGTCGACGTCCTCGGCCAGGCCACAGATGAGACCATCGCCGAGTGCATCGAGGCCGGGGCGAACTACGGGGCGCGGATCGCCGTGGATCTGATCGCCGTGCCCAATCCAGTCGAACGGGCCAGGCAACTCGCCAAGCTCGGTCCGCACGTCATCGCCGTCCACACGGGAATCGACGAGCAGATGCACGGGAAGGTCAGCTTCCACGTGCTGGCCGAGATCGCCAAGTCCGTCGACGTGATCTTGGCCATCGCCGGGGGAATCAACTCTCAGACGTGCGTGGAGGCCGTCAGGAACGGCGCGGGAATCGTGATCGTGGGCGGGGCCATTACGAAGTCTCCGGATGCCCGCAAGGCCACGGAGGAGATTAGGCAGGCCATCGCTTCCGGCCAGGCGATCGTCAGCGAGCTATTCCGGCGCGTCGGCGAGGACGCCCTCAGAGAGGTCTTTGAACGGGTGAGCACGGCCGACATCTCGGCCGCGATGCACAACGCCAGGGAGATCGAAGGCGTCCGACCGATCAAGGAGGGGCTTCGCGTGGCGGGCCCCGCCTTCACCGTTCGCACTGCGGCGGGCGACTGGGCCAAGCCCGTCGAGGCGATCGATCACGCCCAACCCGGCGACGTGATCGTCATCGACGCTGGAGGCAAGCCCCCCGCCATCTGGGGAGAGCTCGCCACGCATAGCTGCCAGACCAAACAGATCGCCGGTGTCGTCATCGACGGGGCCATCCGCGACACCTTCCAGATCAAGCGGATGGGCTTCCCCGCATTCGCCAGGTACATCGTACCGGCCGCGGGCGACCCGAAGGGCCTCGGAGAGATGGACGCGCCGATCATCGTCGGCAACTGCCGCGTTCGCCCGGGGGACTGGATCGTCGGCGATGACGACGGAGTCATCGTCATCCCCAAGGCCGACGCCGTCGAAATCGCCAACCGCGCCCAGGATGTTCTCGAGCGAGAGAACCGCATCCGCGCCGAGATCGACGCGGGCAGCACATTGGCCGCGGTGGTCGAGCTTGACAAGTGGGAAAAGAGGTCCTAGCGTTGCCTATGAGGGGGACTCGGCCAATCGTAATCCCTCCTCTGGCCATGACATGTCTGGAAAACGACGAACGCTTTGGAAACTCGCCGTTTCGGCAACCTCTCTCGTTATTGCCCTCATTCTGGGCGAGGTCTTGCTGCGACTCTATTTCGAGCGGGTCACCTACCGGCGAACAGCCGCCGTCGACCGCATTCAACGGCACCTCGTCCTTCAAGATGAGATCGGCTTCCTCTGGGAGCCGAACATCAGTCACGAACGCAAGATCGTCTTGAGTTGGGCCGACCAGGAGAAGGAGTTCACCACCCTCTGCACGGATCGTTGGGGATTCCGCAATCCTCCGGGGGCCAAGAAGGACAGAGCGACGGGCCTACCCGTGAACATCGCGGGCGTCGGTGACTCGTTCGTGGAGATGGCCGCCGGACCCTTCCATGAATTCTTCGCCCGGCGCGGGCAGCGATATCACAGCTTCGCCATGCACAGGCAGTGCACGCCGCAGTACAACATCATCCTGGCCAAGTATGTCCTGCCGCTGAAGCCCGACTTCGTGCTCTATGGCGTGTTCGAAAACGACTTCTTCGAGTTGGCGGACTTCGAGGCCTGGCGGGAATCGGGCATGGACTACTTCGCGTATCACAGCGGATACTGGTGCGGCCCGCCCTACTTCCGAAGCAAGCTCCTGTGGCCGAGAGGCTACCTCGCCCTGGCCAACGCGCTCACGCCAGCCCGCATGGAGGCCCGACGACTCCAGCAGACCTTGGGACACGCTCAGGAGCGCGTCCACAGCGACATCATCGCGGCCAATCGAATGTGTCAAGCCCAAGGTGCCCACCTACTCGTCCTGCTCATCCCCGGCACCCAAACGCTATTCCACGGCCTGAAGCTGGCTGAAGAATGCTACGACCGGCTCGCACACGAACTCCCCAACGACAAGGTCGACGTCCTCGACCTGAGGCCCGTCATGCGGGGCCATTCCGATCCGCGATCCCTCTACTATCGAAAGGACGGTCATTGGAACACCAAGGGCATTCGACTGGCGGCCCAAGCCATCGATCGGCGGCTCGTACTGATCAGAGGATCGTCGTCTCTAGACGCGATGCCGCCCACGACGTCGGCCGGGGGCGGCTAGATCCGCTCGAGGGCCCGCCGGTCGGCAGCCCTGGCGGAGCGAGGCGGGACTTCCGGAGTCAAGATCGCTAGGCACACCCGCCCACGACAAGCCCGCCATAGCCGGGCCCGTCGTGGACGAACGTGCCTTCCCCGCAAACAACCCGCTGCTTGCGCGACTATTGCACGACCATGATCTTGGTCTTCTGCTGGATGACCTCTCCGCCCTGAGTGGCGTCGCCGCCCGGAGGCCCGCCGACCATCCCCCGCTTCGGGTCGAACCACTGCTTGGCGAGCACCTTGCCTTCCTGGTTGAACCAAACGTGGGCAGTGATGCTTCGGTCGCTGTCGTTCCACGTCCACTGGTCGGTCATCTTGACCACGGGCTCGCCGAGCGTCTTCTCGACTCCGAGCTGCTCCTGCCCCATGTGAATGAGCTCGTATCGCTGATAGGTCAGCTTTTGCTCGCACCCGAGGCCCATCATGATCACGACCCCGACCAATCCTATCGATGCCAACGTCACACTGCGTCTCATGAGCGAACTCCTTGCCGTAACCGGCTGAACCGAACGACCACCGTTCCGTCCGGCGCCGCCCACACCAACGTCCTCGATCGGACGTGGAAGGCGACGACCGAATCTCTTACACCCCTTGGACACGCCGGGGATGCCGAGGTTGGCGCAATCATTTCAGATCGACGGCGCGAATCTCACGGCTCCGGCTTCTGCTGAAGGGACTCCAGCAACCCATCGCGAGTCAGACTGAACTCCAGCTCGAACTCGTCGGTGAGCCGCTCGCCGGTCGGGGTCTCGTACGTGACCAGAAGGATATACTTCTTGCCGGGCGGCGGAGCGTAGTCCCATCCCAGCGGAAACCGGTACATCCGCGCCACGCGATCCCAGTAGCGCTGCTGCTCCTTGGCCTTGCCGATCTGGGCTTCCCAGAACTCCACCTGCTCGCCTTTGTGGTCGGCCGAAGCCGGCTTGTAGCTGTACAACTCGAAGCGGAAATCACCCACGACCTTGACCGCGTCGCCAAATCGATCGAGCGGCTCCAGCCAGACCTCCACCCCGTTCGGCAAACTGCTGCCGAACAGGGCCTTGACCTTCGTGAAGCTGTGGATCTTTACCTTGACCGGCAGCAGCAAGGCCATGGCCTCGGGGTCCACCGGGCCCTTACTTGCCCCCCACTTCATACCCCCGCTGCAACCCAACGTCCCCATACCCACCGTGGCAAGCACGAAAACGGCAAGGGCGCGAGATCGCCAGAGCCTTGTCGCGAAACGGATTTGCGGCAACGTCCTATAAGAATCCATAACGCGCGAATTATACGTAGCCATCGACGAGAGTGTCAACGCAAACGCCGTCCGCCCGACGCGTCGGTTGACACCGACCGAACCGATTCGTCATGATCGAACGTTATGGCCGACCTGCAAGAGATCATCGCGGAGCCGCCCGGCATCGGCGAGGTGCTCGACGTCGCCGGGCTCTTCACTCGCGCCGCGCCGATCGAGATGGAGATCGGCTGCGGCAAGGGCGGGTTCTTGCTCCGCCGGGCCCGAGAGCATCCCCAGCGCAACTACTTCGCCATCGAGTGGGCCAGCAAGTACTACACTTACGCCGCCGACCGCTTCCGTCGCTGGGGCCTCGATAACGTGCGGCTCATGCGGACGGACGCCCGCCATCTGATGACCCATCAGTTCCCCAACGCCGTCTTATCGGTCCTGCACGTCTACCACCCCGATCCCTGGCCCAAGAAGCGGCACCACAAACGACGACTCTTCAATGCCGAGTTTGTCGACGCCGCGGTCGGCGCCCTGATCCCGGGCGCGCGGTGGGCCGTCCAGACGGACCACGCCGAGTACGCCGAGATCATCCAGGGCCTCCTTCTCAACCATCCCCAACTGGAACCCATGGAATTCGACGACCCCGAGTTCGGCACGACCGACGAACGAACAGAGACGAATTTCGAGGTGAAGTACCTGCGCCAGGGACGCCACATCTATCGCCTGGCGGTGAGAAAGAGGAGGTAGGACCTACGTCTCCATCGTCCGCGATTGCCCGGTCTGGCGGGCGCCGTCGAGCTGGATCAGCTCGTCCAGCATGCGGAGGTAGCTCTCGTAACGTTCGAAGTGAATCCGGCCGTCAGTGACGGCCTGCTTGACCCCGCAGTCGGACTCGCCCTCGTTGGTGTGCGCGCAGTCGGGATACTTGCAGCGCGATAGGTGGGGCTCGAAGTCGGGAAAATGCGCCTCGAGCTCGCCGGGCTCGATGCCCGTCATCTCGAATTGGCGAATGCCCGGCGTATCGACGACGTACCCGCCCATGTCCAGCTTGAGCAACTGGGCGGTGGTCGTGGTGTGTCGGCCCTTGAAGTTATCGGAACTCACCTCGGCCACGCGAAGCCGCAAGTCGGGCTGGATGGCGTTCAGGAGCGAGCTCTTGCCCGTGCCGCTCTGACCGGCGAGCACCGAGACCCTGTCCTTGAGCCGCTCGGAAAGCGCCGCCATGCCTTGTCCGCTCACCGCGCTCGTGGCCAGCGTATCCACCCCAAGCTGGCGGAACCGATCGAGGAACTCCTCGGTCAAGCCCTCGCGGTCGAGATCAACCTTGTTGATACAGACGACGGGATGAAGCTCGCCGATCGACGCGGCCACCAGGTAGCGATCGATCAGATGGGGCTTGATGAACGGCAGAATGATCGAGCCGACGATGACGACCTGGTCGACGTTGGCCGCGATCGTGTGCTCGCGGTCGCCGTATCGCCGGGACAATTGTCCTTTGCGCTCGGCCACCGACTCGATCACCCCCTCACGCTCCACGCCCTCCTCGTCGGCCACCACGGTGAAGCTCACCCGATCGCCCACGGCCAGCGGATGACGCTCCTCGATCGTCCGGGTTCGCAGGATCCGGCGAAGGGTGCAAGGCCACGTCCGTTGGCCGTCGTCGATGTCGGCGATCTGACCGCGCATCGCCAAGACGATGCCTTCTCGTTGCTCGTTACCGGGCGCGACCGTCGCCTGACCATCCTCGTCCTGGATGACCGTCCGCTTGCGGCTGAGGTCGCCTTTGCGGTTGAGCCGTTCCTGGCCGGTCTCATCCTCACGCTCGAAACGCCCCTCCTTGAACCATTGCGTCCAGCCCTTGTCGCGCTTGGGCGTCAGGCGGTTGGCGCGGAAGTGCACGCGGACCTTTCGCGGGCCCTTCTTCGATGATCCGCCTTTGCCCTTGCCTTTGCTCATAAGCCACCACGAAAAAGGCTGTTTGACGGAGAACTCGATATCATTGTCCGAACTGGCTCTTGACGATGTCAAGTCGGGGGCAACCTACCCAAGCCGAACGCCCCGCCTGTCTCGAACCCGTCGGCGGTCGGGTCCAAGGGCTCCCCGAGCGTCGGACGAAATCGCCCCGACGACGGAAACCGCGCCGCCGGCCAGCGAAGGAGTCGTAATAACCTATTGCAAAGCAGAGAGTTATCCCCTAACGTGTGGCATTGAGCTAGGGCTCGATCACTACTAACCTTGCCCCGAGGTCCGTGTCTAAACACATGCAGGCAAATCGTGAGCAAACCGACGAGCGGCTCTACGACGCCGAGTTGGTCCGGCGGACTCTCGCCGGCGATACGACTGGCTTCGATGAGCTGATTCACCGGTTTCAGCGCCGTGCCGTGTCGGTGGCCTATCGGCTGCTCGGCAACTCGCACGACGCCATGGAGGTTTGCCAAGAGGCCTTCTTGCGGGCCTTTCGTGCGTTAGACACGCTGCAGGATCCGGAGCGTTTCGGCCCATGGTTGATGCGGACCGTCAGCAACCTGTCGCTCAACTTCCGTCGGTCGAGACGGCAGAGCAATCCGATCCCCGTGGACGATTGCCTGCTGCCCGGCAGCGAGGAAGGGCGAGGTAGCGACTGGATGGTGAGTGCGGGAATGCCTCCGGACGACGCGCTGGCTTCAGAGCTCGGTGAGGCGATTCAGAAGGCCCTCGGCGAGCTCCCCGAGAAGCAGCGGCTGGCCCTCGTGCTCTTTTCGATCGAGGGCATGCCTCAGAAGGAGGTCGCCGAGGTCCTCGATTGCAGCGTCGAGGCCGTCAAATGGCACGTGTTCAAAGCCCGCAAGACGCTCAAGGAGAAGCTGGGAGACTATCTGTAGCCCCGGCGTGCTTGACGGAACTAGACGCGGCGATGACGGAGGCGGCCGCGAGAAGATACAGGACGGCGGCGCTTGCCGAAGAAGAAACGACGCAGCGCCATGACTGGATAGGATCTTGCCGTGAACATCGATCCCGAACAACTCGAGTTCTTGATGAGCCAAGCCATCGACGGCCAGCTCTCGGATGAGGATGCCGAGTTGCTGGACCGCTGCCTGGCCGAGAACCCCGACGCCCGCGCCGATCTCGAGCGGATGAGGCGGCTGGACAGCCTCATCGGGCATTGGGGTCGGCAACCGGTCCCCATGGACGAGGGTCGCTTCAAGGCAGCCCTAGGTGAGAGAGTCCAGGAGGACCCGGAGTTCATCATCAGCCAGGCACTCGATGGTGACGAGCAGGCGGAAGAGGCGCTGGCCAGCTACGCCCAGCGCGAGCCCGGCGTCGGACTGCTCGAGCACCAATATCGGCGGGCGGAGATGCTGGTTCGCTCCTGGGGCGACTACGAGCCGCCGGTCGACCACGATCTCTTCTACGAGCGCCTCTGTCAGACGATTCGGACCGACGCGCGGCCCAAGGTGATCCCCTGGCCGCGAAAGGTCATCAGGCTGTACACGCCGCTTGCCGCCGCGGCCTCCATCCTCATCGCGCTCGGCGCGTGGTGGATCGCCCGCCAGGCGACCGTGGAGCCGGCTCCGGGCCAACCGCAGATTCAGGTGGCCCTGGTCGGACCGCCCTCGCCCAAGCCCGGAACCAAGGCCGTCGTACAGGTCTCCTTCGGGATCGCCCAGGATGCCCCCATCCAAACCGTCGCGCGGGCAAGCGAGGAAGGCGGCAGCGCCGTCGTTATCTCCATCGGGGGATTCAAGGGCCCACGGACGAGGCCCGAAATCGGGTCGGATGAAATGATATTCTAACCGAATCAAGAGGTCATCGATGAGCAGAAACCATCTCAGGACGAAGCCGCCGGCCTGGACCGTCGCCGCGTGCTGGGCCCTCTTCCAAGCATCGCCGTTCGCTCTGGCGGCGGAGGAACAGTCGCAGTCCATGCGGGCGCTGATCGAACAGGCACTCGACCAACAGGTGAACTTCACGATCGACAAGCAGCCGCTGGCCTCGGCCTTCGAGCTCATCAGCAAACAGACCGGCGTGAGGCTCACCATCCGTCCCCAAGTCGTCGAGTTGCTGCCCTACGGCAAGCAGACCCTCGTCAGCGCCAAGATCGAGGGCATGTCCCTCCGCGAGGGCCTCGTCGGCAAGGAAGGCATGCTCTGGTACATCGGCATGACGCTCCAGGTGCGCGACAGCGACGTGGCGATCGAGCCCGTCGATGCGCTCCGGCGGGTCTGCCGCCGAGCCACGTGGGGAGAGCTCAAGCTGCTGCACCATGCGCTGACGACCCCCTGGTCGGCAGAGGCGGCGGCCAAGATCCCTCTCAACTTCCAGGTCCGCGCCGAAGCCGACCCCAAGAAGCAGTTGATGGACCAGGCCGCAAAAGCCGGCGAGGGCACCATCGCCGAGGTCCTCGAGACCGCATGCAACCGGCTCGGCTGGACCTGGTATCCCTGGGACAACTGGATCGTCGTGCTGTCCAAGAAGGACCAGGCCGAACGATTCCTCGAGAAACCCATCACCGTCCGCTACAACCACGTGGCCCTGGCCGACGTCTTCGCCGATCTGGCCCGCCAGGCCGACCTCAAGATCCGACTGGAGCCGGGCGTCCTCATGGGGCTGCCCGTCGAGGCCCGAGAGAGCTTCGGGCTGATGATGCGCGAGGCCACGATCCGAACGGCGCTCGAAATGATCGGCGCTTCGACCGGGCTGGCCTACGAAATCAAGCCCGACACCGAAGAAATCCTCATCAAGCACACGAAGGCCAGCGCTGCGGCCGCCACGCAACAGGCGCCCGCAATCTCGATCCGATCGCAGGACCCGATCGTGGGCAAGGTCACGGTCCCAGGAAAGAGCGGCGTCTATCAGTTCGAGTTCTTCATCCGAGAGTCCGACCTCCCGGAACACATCAACGAGCTACGGAAGCAGAAGATTCGAGACGCCATCAAGATCATGGAGAAGGAGCTCAAGCCCTAGCCGCATCCCCGGCTCGCCCGATGGGTCCAGCCCTTGCCCCCGGGCCGCTCTCGCCCGTCGTCCGACCGCGTGGGACCGACGCACGGCGGTCACGCGTTCAAGATATGAGAAGATTCCCGGCCTTGCCCCTTGACCGCCCAGCCACTTCCACCGAAATATAGATAGGTAAGGTCCCGCACATCCGGCCATGGAGCGTACTGGGTGTCTCGCGAATCGCGTAAGCTCGTCCATCTCGTCATGGTCGCTGGCTTCCTGGCGGCCTGCTCGGGCATGGATCGCGCCATCCACGTGCGGGTCGCCTCGGCGGGGCATGCCTGCGGACAGACCAACTGCGAATCCAATAGCGAACGCCCGGCGACCCCCCATGCGCCGCGGCAGTGCCCCGTCTGCCACGAGCTTGCGGTGGGGACCCTCGCCGTCCTCGACTGGTCGCCCCCGCCGCTCGACTATCTCGGCCTCGTCGCCTTCTCGACGGTCTGCCCCGCGCGGGCGCCGGACCTGCTCAGGCACCACGACCCCTTCGTTCCGCGTGGGCCGCCGGCCACCGATCCAATCCCCTGCTAGTACCGCTCATCTGAGAGCATCGATCCGCGCAGCGCGGCCGCTATCGCGTCACTCAACCAATGAAGACGCGGAATGAGATGATTCGGAATCGACCCCGCGTCGGTTCGAGTCTCCCGCCTGAAGGGATGGACCATGAACGTGTCTGCTACCCCCACTCGACGGGCGTTCACGCTGATCGAGCTGCTTGTCGTCGTGGCCATCATCGCCCTGCTGATCTCGATCCTCTTGCCGAGCCTCAGTCGAGCCCGCGCGATGGCCCGAAGGACCTATTGCATGGGTAACATGCGAGAGATCGGCAAGGCCCTGAACTTCTACGCCGAGGACCAAAACGGCTTCTTCCCCGTCGTCCACGGGACCGACTACGCGGACCCTCAACCCGCCGTCCAGGAGTGGTGGCAGTTTCTCGCGCCGTACAAGTTCCGGCGAGAGTACATGCTCTGCCCGGCCGACCCACACCGGGACGACGTCATCGAGCACGACCCCAACGAGGATCCTCACGCTCATGACGTGCCGGAGCGCATCCAGAGCTACATCATCAACGGTATGTTCGTTTTCGGAAAGAAGATGGACGCCGTCATCCGCCCCGCCGACAAGATCTGCCTCTCCGAAAGGGGAGACGAGGGCGAAGCCCTGCACCACCAGGGCTACCCCGCATGGAAGGCACAAGAAGTCTGGACCGACCTGATCAAGAAAGAGCGACACCTGGACCGAAGCAACTACCTCTTCGTCGACTTCCACGTCGAGAATCTCGAGTGGGAAGACACCATCGGCACCGGCAAGGACGAGGAGGATCGCCACTATCTGCCGGAGTTCAACCCACCCACCACCGAAACCGGAGAACGACCGGGGGAATGAGCACGAACAGTCGCTGCCGAGAACTGTCCAGGCACGTCTGCGAACCGCGGACGCCCTCGATGATGTGCGACACCGGCCCTTGACATCGCGGGGCCAACCGTGGTAATACATTGTATTATTGGCTGGGATGAGGTCCCCCTATGATCCGGGCCGTACATCGCGCAGCACGTCTTGCGGCCGTCTTCGGCTTCGTCGCCGCCTGCACGGGCGCTGACCGCGCCCTGCACCTCCTCGCCTGTCACGCTAGCCACGCGCCGGCCGCCTCCTGCACGGGAGTCGGATCGAAGGACCCCGCGCCAAGACACCATTCCGATGACTGCCCTATCTGCCTGCTGCTCACGATCGGTTCCCGCGCGGTGCTGACACCACCGCCCTGCCCGATCGTGGTGCTCGCGCTCCGCGCGTATCCGGGCCCGGCGCCTTCCGAGGCGCCCGTGCCTCGAAAGGACCACGACCCGTTCGGCCCCCGCGCCCCCCCAAGCCCTATCTCCGTCAACTAACGACACAATAACAGATATCGTGCCATGACCGTGCGCCTGCTCGCCGAGTCATGCGCCGGTTCCCATCTGGTGGCGGCACGTTCGACGGCCGTTCGATCCACGGCTTGAGCCGAATCGCATCGAGTTGACGTCGTCCGTCCGCCCCCCCCCCGCGCGCGTCCATCGCGCGGGGGTCACAGGCGTTGCCGCAATCGGCGCCGCCACGACGAGATCAAAGGAGAAAGAAGAAATGACCATCAAAACCCTAGCCATGATCCTGGCCTCAACGGTCGGGACGCAGGCCGTCCTTGCTCACGCTCACACTCACGTCGGCCGGAACCAGGACCAAACCTGGGGCAACGCCGACGACGACAAGCTCTGGTTCTTCGCAATGCCCGGCGTCCCCGGGTGGCCCGACTGGGGCGAGCCCCTCGAGCTCGTCAAGCAGGACGGCGGCCTGCTCGACGGCTGGTACGTCTGCGAACACCTCGACTGCTGGCATTCGGCCCATCCCGATCACGGCAACTGGCAGTTGGGAGGCGACGACCCCAACGCCGCCCCGGACTGGCTGATCGCCATCGAGAGGGTGTCGTTCGACGCTGGCTTCTACGTCCTCGACGAGGACACGTTGGCGCCGCTCCTCACGTCCGACGCCGCCACCGTCACGTTCGACCACCTCTGGATGGACGACAAATACAACGAGAACGGAACCCTGGGAGCCTGGGGATTCCACGTGCACACGCTCTTCGCCGTCGCCCCGACGGCAGTCGAGGGCGAGACCTTCGCCGCCACGTTCCGTGCGCTGGACGTTGGAGCGGCAGGCTACCTGCCCTCCGACGCCTACACGATGACGTTCGTCACCGTCCCGGAGCCGCTTACGGCGGCAAGCCTCGTTGTCGGGATGATCGTCCTCCGTCGCCGGAAACGCTGACGCTCCGGCGCTGCCGGCAGGCCGCAACGAAGCAGGTCGGGTCGGGCCATCGTCGATCCACGCGAGAACCCGTCCCGACCTGCCGGCCGGACCGGCAGCCGTCACCCGACCAAAGGAGACTGTCATGACGCGTCGCAGCTTCACGCTGATCGAGTTGCTGGTGGTGGTCGCCGTCATCGCGCT
The DNA here is from genome assembly GCA_016927755.1 of Phycisphaerae bacterium. Lineage (GTDB taxonomy): Bacteria > Planctomycetota > Phycisphaerae > UBA1845 > JAFGLZ01 > JAFGLZ01. The sequence continues at coordinate 39,482 of JAFGLZ010000265.1, read as the reverse complement.
GCTCATCTCCATCCTGGTCCCCTCCCTCAAGGCCGCTCGCGACAGGGCCAAGGCCACTGTCTGCATGAGCAACCTCCACCAAATGGGCCTGGCCCTGACCATGTACGGGATGGACTACAAGGAGGCCATCCCGCCGAGCGACTGTCCCTTCGCCGACAGCCCCGAGGGGTCATGGTGGCTCCACTCCCTACAGCCCTACTCGAAGACCAGACTCCTCTATCGCTGCCCCGCCGATCGCAGCGACAACTTCCTGAACTGGGACGATCCGCGCGACGTGGCTCGGAGCGATGAGCTCCGATGGGCGAGCTTCTCCACAAACGGCCTGCTCGACGATCCAAACGCCAACGCCGTCAGCAAGGTGAAGCATCCACCATACGTAATCTGGGTCCTAGAAACCCCGGACAACACCGCCGGGTCCATCCACGTCCACCCCGAGAACTACGGTTGGGGCGAGGACCCGAACAACAACGTCGCGCACAAGCGGCACGCCGACAAGTCCAACTACCTGTTCGTGGATAGTCACGTCGCCGTCGTGAAGATCGAGGAAACCTGGGAGCCCAATCAGGTCAATCTCTGGCACCCGAAGCACGCTCCCGAATGGTGGCACCTCGGCATGGACATGCCCTGGTAGCCGTGGTAGAACACTCGAAGGCCCACATGGGCCGAGGACTCACGTCAATCTGGAGGAATAGACCATGCGACTCACTCTCTTCCTAAGTACCGCCCTCCTCGCCTGCGCGGGCATGGCGTCGATGACCCATGCCGAGTGCCCCCTGGATCACTACCGCGTCGGCCAGGACAATGGAACGATGATCTGCAACGCCTGGCAGCTCTACCGCCACTGGAACAACGACTACGGCACGAACCCTGACCCTTACGGAGCCGACTACTACGAATGGATCCAAACCATCATGGGCTCCTACAACCGGACCGAGCCCGGCCCCGGCTACGTCGAGGACCCCAACTACCACTTCCCCGGCACGCCCAATGTCGACTACCGCATCATGCTGCAGCGCCTCTACGCCTCGCCGGCAATGTCGTTCTACGAAGGCGTCTCGCCGATCCTGAGCGCCGACGGCGACGCGGTCTGCACCAGCACCTATTCCGAGTTCCACTTCCACATGCGCTACGTCGTCCCCAACGCGCCGGGCGAGCCAACCTTCGTCATGTTCCGCTATTACGACGACTTCTTCGACTCGAACGATCCCAACGCCGGCGGCTATCGCCCCTCCCGACCGTGGGTCGTCCACTTCGGCGCCGAACCCAACTACTACGCCCTGAATCTCACCCTCGGCAACCCCCAGTACGGCACGGTCACGATGGACCCCGAGCCCCCGATGCCCGTCACCCCGGGCGCCCACTACGACCCGAACGCCGAACCCAACGACCCGCCGGCATATCCCCAGGGGGTCCCCGTGACCCTCTCGGCGGTCCCGGCCGAGGGACGCGGATTCAACACCTGGCAGATCTTCGACCCGAACTTCCCCGGAGATGCCAACCACGCCGCCGCGGATGCCAATCTGTCCATCACCCTGCTCATGGACCAGGATCGGGAAGTCAAGGCACTGTTCAAGTGTGGCAGCGGCCTGGACCAGGCGTTGCCCCTGCTCACAGTCGCCTCACTGGTCTGCGCCGCCGTGAACCGTCGATCAAGACGAGGCCCGAGGAGTTAGCCGATTGGAGCCGAATCAGAAAACAACACGCCTCGCCTCGATCGGTCGACGCTTGAGGCGTTCGCGATACTTGGCGCCGTTCCTCCGGTTCCTCGGCTGGTGGGGCGGCATGTTCGCGGTCTTGGGCCCGATGTCGGTGTGCCCCTTCTGCGGCCAACCCGGCTGTGGCGGCGGCGCCGCCGGCGCGGGCCTGCTGGGCGCCGTCATGGCGGTCATCATCTCACTCAGAAGACGGATACTCCGGTTCTCCAGATCTCACCGGGACTCCTCGTGTGACCGCCACGACGCTTGCCCTCCCCCGAACGCACCCACGACGGAGGAAGACTGACGAATGCCCCGCACGCGCCGCCCGCCTTGACCGATCCGTCTCCGGCGACGACGATACCGTCTCGGAAAAACGCGGAGAGCACCATGAACGGACAGCAGATGCGCGAGGCCCTCCACGTGGGCCAGCGCGTGTATGGCACCCTGATCACCTCGACGTCCACCAAGTGGCCCCCGGTGATCACCGGCCTGCCGCTCGATTTCGTCTTCATCGACACCGAGCACATCGCCATCGACCGCGAACGGGTCGCCTGGATGTGCCTGGCCTACGCCGGCGTCGGACTGGCCCCGATCGTCCGCGTGCCGGAACCGAATCCATATCTGGCGACGATGATGATGGACGCCGGGGCGCACGGGGTGATCTTCCCCTACGTCGAGCGGCCCGAGCAGGTGCGAGACCTCGTCGGGGCGATCAGGCGTCGCCCGCTCAAAGGCAAGCGACTCGCGGACCTGCTCGAGCGAGGGCAGGCGCCGTCCGAGAAGTGCTTCGAGTACCTCGACAGCAGAAACGCAGGCGGCGTGGCCATCATCAACGTCGAAAGCGTCCCCGCCATCGAGGCCCTATCCGACTTGGTCGGCGTCGAGGGCCTGGACGCGGTCCTCGTCGGCCCGCACGATCTTTCGGTCAACCTAGGTAATCCAGAGCAGTACCAGACCGACGAATACGGCACGGCCATCAGGACAATCCTGAATACGGCCCGAGCCGCGGGTATCGGCGCGGGCGTACACTTCTTCTGGCAGAATCTCGACCAGGAGGTCGAATGGATCGAGGCCGGGATGAACCTGATCGTCCATAGTACTGACCTCCGGGCCGCGACCCTCAGCCTGGAGCATGACCTGACGCACCTCCGCGCCGCGATGGGCGATGCCACGCCAACGCGACTCGGGGGCAATGCCATCGTCTAACGCACGTTATAAGAGGAAAGCCTTTCCGAATAGGGACGTATCATGAAGACCAAACTGACGGCACTGGTTCTCATCACGATCACCGGCCCGATGGCGGCGGCCGAGCAGCAGTCGCCCGTGCCCAAGACCGCCGACCTCCTCAACGCCGGTAAGGAAACGGTTCGCATCGTCTGCTTCGGCGACAGCATCACCGGCGCCTACTACCACACCGGCGGAAACCGGGCCTGGTGCGACATGCTCGGCATCGCCCTGCAGCGAATCTATCCCAACGCGAAGCTCCAGATGATCAACGCCGGCATTAGCGGCCACACCACCGTGAACGCCCTCGCGCGAATCCAGAAGGACGTGCTGGACAAGAAGCCCCATCTTGTCGTGATCATGTTCGGCATGAACGACGTGACCCGCGTCAAGCGTGGCGACTACGCCGAGAACCTCAAGAACATCGTCACGCAGTGCCAACGTGTGGGCGCCGAGGTGATCCTCTGCACGCCCAACTCGATCTATCCGGAGGACGGGAACCGTCCCGTGGATCGCCTGGCGGCCTTCGCCGAGACAGTCCGCGACGTGGCCAAGGAAATGAAGGTCCCGCTCTGCGACTGCTACGCCTCCTACGAGGCGGTTCGAGCCAAGGACCCGACCGAGTGGAAGCTGCTCATGAGCGAGACTATCCATCCGAACATGAACGGTCACAAGCTCTTCGCCGAGGACATCGCCCAGGTGATCAGCGGCAAGCGGGTCTCGCTGGCCGACGTCCGAGCGGTTGAGCCGTGTATCCCCCACACGGCCGCCCTGCTCGCCGGTGGCAAGCCGATCAAGCTGATCGCCATGCCGCCGTACGATCAGATCCTCCCTCGCGTCCTGGCCAAGTTGAATCCCAAGTCGAAGGTCACCGTGGTCTCCTGCCCCGTCGCGGGCAAGTCCCTGGCGGAGATCGAGCCCTGGTCCAAGGGCATTCGAGACCAGAAGCCCGACCTGGTCATCGTGGCCGTCCCCCCAGACGCCCTGCCTGACGACGTCGAGAAGCTGATCCGCTCCTACTCTTGGGTGCTCAACTGGAGCCTCTCCTTCGGCAAGCCGGAGTGGGACTGCGTCGCCGTGCTCCCCTCGGTCACCCGATCGGGGCTGGGTCCAAAGCACCAACCTCAGGAGAACCTGATGAGGCGGGTCATTTTCGGTCAGGACATCGGCTTCATCGAACGGACCCTCGGAAACGACTCCCCGGCGGAAGATATCGTCCTGCGATGGTTCAAGGCCAGATACCAGCCGCCCAAGTAAGCCGTCACTGAGGCTTCACCACCGCCGCCCACTGACCCTTCCCCGGTGTTTGCAGGGCGACGGTCTGCCCGGCAACCGTCCGCGCCGCCGACCATGCCCCCGCGTCGATGTTGAACCATCGCGCCTGCCATCCGCCGGCCTGCTTGATCGGCTTGACCGCGACTTGGCCCTCCGCCGGAAAGTAGACGACGCACTCGCCGGACGCATTCGCCAGGCAGTACGCCTCGTTGGGCTGGCGGTCCGAGAGCAGGTCGTTGCGCGGCTCGCACGCGAACAGGTCAAACGCGTCGGTCACCGTTCTGGCGGATCGAATCATCCGCTGCGCCTTCTCGCTCAGCCCAATGCCGGAATCGGGACGATGGAACCTCACCGCCGCCAACCCGCCGAAGATGTTTCGCCAGAACCGCTCGATGCCGTCCCGGCTGTTGCCGAACCGTCCGCCGTCGGCGCCGTAGATCTTGATGCTGTTGATGGGTCGCGGGTGGTCCTTGATCCTCGCCCGTAACCACTGCGGGTTGTCGTAGTGGGCCTGACCCTTCTGGTGGTTGTTCTGTGAGACGTCGATGAACGTGTACGTCTCCGGGTGATCGATCGTCGCCTGGTGCTTCGGGTGCCGGATGTCCCAGGGATCCCACATCTCCGTCACCTCCACCTGCTTGCCTTGCTTGGCCGCGCTCTGACGGATGAACGTCGCCCAATACGCACCCCACTCGGGCCCAACCGCCGTCTCGTTGTCCATGCAGTACAAGACGTGGTCGTACCGGAGGCTGTGGGCCAGGATCTCGGACACGAACCGCTCTTGGTGCTTGCGAACCACCTTGAGATCCTTCGCCCCGGGAACCGAGCGGAAGAAGTCGTTTTGAGCCCTAACGGGATGGCTGTTGACCTCCACGGGCAGGCGTGACGCCTCGACGGTGTAATTGACGTTGTTCCTCGGATTGAACGGACCGCCGGCCCAGAGCTCCCGATAGTAGTCAAACGTCGCCCAAACCTCGATCTGGACGATGATGTCCCGCTTGGCGGTCTCGGCCAGGAACGTCTCGAACCGCCGCCAGTACTCCGGATTCAGCCGCTCCAGATCGTACTTGCCCTCCACCTTGGCGAACGGCTGAACGTTGCCCGGGTCGCGCGATGACATCGTGTTGCGGACATAGTTCCCGCCGACAGAGGCCAGCAGCTCCAAATGCGGGACCAAGTCAGGAATCTGAAACAGGTTGTCCTCCACAGACCCGCCGAGCAGGAGCACGGGCTTGCCCTTGTACTGCCAGTAGTGCGGATTCTCGGCGTACGGCTTGATCCGGTTCTTCTCCGAGTCCCCCTCGGCTCCCATGGAGAGCGAACCACTCGTCAGCACCAGCAACGCCATCATCCCGATCCGCAAGAAACCGTTCATCGCGCAGCCTCCGCTTGGAGCACTCAGTCCACACCAGCCGCGACGCGCCTGGACGCTATTGCCCCGGCTCCGGCGCCAGCCCCAACGGCTCGGACGCCGACTGCATCGCCTCGACGACGTGCGCGATGTGGTCGTTCAGCTCGATCCCCAGCAGTTCCGCGCCTTGCGCGATGTCGTCCCGAGAAACGGCCGCGGCGAACGCAGGCGTCTTCATCTTCTTCCGGACGCTCTTGGGCGCCAGACCCTCCAGCCGCCCCGGACGAACAAGCGCGCAGGCCGTGATGAACCCGCAAAGCTCGTCCACGGCAGAGAGCGCCTTGCGGAGCGGACTGTCGAGCGGATACTCCTGGCGGTTCCACTCGGCGTGACTCAGGACGGCCCCGACGATGGTCTCGTCGACGCCCCGCTCGCGAAGGATCTCCGCTCCGCGCTGGGAGTGATCCGCCGGATCGGGCCACCGCTCATAGTCGAAATCGTGGATCAGACCCACGACCCGCCAAAGCTCCTCGTCCTCGCCGAAGTGCCGAGCGTAGTGGGCCATGGCCGCCTCGACAGCCAAGCCGTGCTTCAGGAGCGACTCGTTCTTCGTGAATTCATTCAGCAACTGCCAGGCCTCATCGCGATTCATCGCAAGACTCCCTCGCGCCACGGAAATGCATGTGCCACAATGCCCAAGATTCTTGTCACACCCGGTGGGTCAACGCAAGTTTTTTCTTCCCCCCGACGCCACGGACCGCCATAATCGCCTGGCAGCCTTGAGGGAACAGCCCGTGTCCGACCCACCGACAATCTCGCAGACCGCGCGAGTCTACCTCCGCCTCCATCTGGCCGATGGAGTCGGGCCCATCACGCTGTCGAAGCTCATCGAGCGAATCGGCAGCGTCGAGGAGGTCCTGTCAACCTCGGCCGACGCGCTTCGGAGGGTCGACGGCGTCGGGCCGAAGATCGCCGAGGCCATTCGCCACGCCGCCCGGTCGGATGAGCCCGAGCGGGAGATCGACCTCGCCGCCAAGCACGGCGTCCGCATCGTCTGCCCCCAAGACGAGGAGTACCCGCCGCTGCTTAAACACATCCCCGACGCCCCCGTCTGCCTGTACGTCAAAGGCCGGCTCCAGAAGCAGGATGGCGTCTCCCTGGCCATCGTCGGAAGCCGCCGCCCGACGTACCACGGCCAGGAGCACGCAGGCCACTACGCCGGCAGCCTCGCGTCCCTGGGCATGACGATCATCTCCGGCCTGGCCTACGGCGTCGACGCATCCGCGCATCAGGGGGCCCTCGCCTCCGGCGGACGAACCGTCGCCGTCCTCGGCAACGGATTGAGCGACATCTATCCCCCTCGGCACCGCGAGCTTGCCGAGGCGATTGCCGCCTCGGGCGCCGTCGTCAGCGAGCTGCCCATGGCCACTGCCCCGGAGGCCGGCAACTTCCCCCGCCGCAATCGCATCATCGCCGGAATGTCCCTGGGAACCCTCGTCGTCGAAGGCTCCGAGCGGAGCGGAGCAATGATCACCGCCCGCCACGCCAACGACTACAACCGCGAGGTCTTCGCCCTCCCCGGCCAGTGCGACGCCCCGATGAGCCGCGGGCCGAACATCCTGATACGCGAGGGCATGGGCCGACTGGTCATGTGCACGGCCGACATCCTCGACGATCTAGGCGAGGTCGGGCGGATCCTCTCCGGCGAGGAACCACGGAAGGGCGTCCCCGATACGCCCGACCAGGATGCCCCATTACCAGCATTGACCGACCGCGAACGCAAAGCCTTCGATGCGTTGAGCGACGAACCCCTGCCCATCGAGATGATCGTCGATGCATCGGGGTTATCGGCCGCTGAGGTCGCGGCCTCCCTGACGACGCTCCAGCTCAAGCGGCGGGTCAGGCGGTTACCCGGCAACGTGTTCGTCCGGATTCATCGGACTTGACCGCTCGCCACGACCCTCACGGGAGCCCTATCGGAGCAGAGAAGACCGAGGAAAGCAGCCCCATTGCCCAAAACTGGGGAACTGGGCTGGGGAATATTCAGCACGATACCCGCAAGTGACGGATTAGCGTCCGGCGGGTGGCAAGACCGGACTTTTTTTCTCTGATCTTAAACATCAATCAAGGAACTACTTGCGTACTAGGACCGTGCCCTGAACTGTTTCTTCGCCCCCAATCGTCCAGCAATCCGCCGCTTCTGGCACAAGCCTTGCCCATCTATTCACGCAATGAGGGAACCACCCAGTAGCCTGCCGAGCCTGGGACAGACCGCTGAAAAGCAGGTCGCCTCGGCGGGAGACTCTGGAGGGAGTGGGAGCTTGAAATACATAGGAGTTAGCAGAACACCCAACGAAACCTTCTTTCCTTAAGCCTTCTCTTGCCATCCCTAAGTACCGCGCCCGAACCGTCGCCGCCTCCTAGGCGGCGACGGTCGCTTTTACGCCATGCCAGGTGGCCGCGTCATGCCTTCGCCTTCTCGAGTAGCTCCTCCCCCTTCTCGATCATGCCCCTGACGATCAGGTCGCACGCGGCCTGGCCGAGCCGCTTGCTCGCATGGACGCGTGGATCCTCCCCACCCACCCCGATCAATCGCTCGTCGGCGGGGCGTCCCTGAAACACGCTCATGTCCACGCACTCCGGGCGCAGGGCCATGAGGTACGACGTCTCCCACTTGGCCGCGTGGTCGCCGCCGATCTTGTCCTCGCCCAGGGCGGCAACGTCGTAGTGAAACTCGATCCCGACGAACGCCTGGCAATCATTGCGCTCGGCGTTGAAGGTCTCCACCACCGGCTGGACCCAGTCATAGAGCGGATAGTGCCCCGTCAAGATAACGATCGCCTTGAACCCCAGCGTGTGGATCTGAACGAGGGTGTGCCGGATGAGCTTCCGGTAAAACTCCTCCTGCTCCTCGGCCGACGTGCCGAACGGATTCTCCTCCTTCGCCGTGACGAAGTGCGCCGGGTCGAGCTTCATCGCCCCGATGATGTCGGCCCGGTCCTCGGCATTCGACTCCATCAGATGACTCACGCGCGGCTCGCCGTACCACAGAACCGGCATGGCCAGACCCCCGCCCCGCGCCGCTGCCAGCTCGCAGAGACGATGCGCCTTCAACGCGTCGTTCCCGACCGCCATGTGCTCCCCGTGCCACTCGAGACCGCCCAGCGGCAGATACGCCACCGCCTTCTCGAGCCGCGCGGGCACGATCTCATACGGAAGCATGTCCTCATAGCGCACCTTCTTCATCGTCGTATCCTCCGTTGCCCGCGCCGGGCTGTTGTCCTCGCTTCGAATGCCGGCATCAGTACCAGAACCGTCACGGCATGTCACGCGGACCCCGCCAGAGGTCGTCTGGCGCGCTTGGCCAGCAAGATGCCTACCTGTGCCAACGCCCCCAGCGCGACGAGCCCCGCGCAGAGCGGATAGACGATCCGAAGCGAAACGTGCTCGGTAATCCAGCCGGAGCCGAACGATCCGATGACGATGCCCACGGACAGGATGAACTCGTGGATGGCCATCGACCGACCCCGCTGCGTCCCCCCGCTAACGCCGTAGAACAGGTTCGAGCTGTACGTCACCCCCACGCACGCCCCCCCGACGATCATGACCAGCGCCATGTGCCACCACGTAGACACGATCAACAGCGCCAGACACGACCCGGCCAGAGCGATCTGCGCGCCCAGGAACACGCCCAACCGATAGTGCCAGCGATGCGTTCGTCCAAGCAGGCAGAACGACAGCGCCAGAGCCCCACTCAACGCCATCCCGACGCGCCCGAAGAGATCCGTCGTTATTCCCAGCGCGATCGCCAGCGACGGAAGCTGATATCGGAACATCCCCATCGCCGCGTAGCTGAGGAAATGCGAGATCCGCGCCATTGGCTTGAAGACGGCGTTGCGGACCGCGTCGACGTCCTCGGCGTAGTCGGCCGCTTCCGCATCAGGGCCAAGCGGCTGCGAGCCCTCCGGCGAGCGAATCACGTTCACCACGATCATGGCGATGACCAGACACCCGATGGCGAAGCCGAACGGCACCCATGGAGCCACCTTGTACAGCACCCCGCCCACGAGCGGCCCGATGACCATCCCACTCGACCAGCTCACGTTGAAAAGGCTCAGACGCCGGTTGAGGCTCAGACCCTCGTGCCCCGTCGAGATCCAGCCCATGATCGGCGGCCAGAACAGCCCCGTCACGAGACCATAGGCCGCGCTGGCCGTGAACAACACCGTCAGGTTCGGGGCCACGCTCGTCAGGGCGATCGCCGCGGTGATCCACACCAACCCGATCCGAACGAGCAACCGAGGATCGAACCGGTCGATCCGACCGCCGACGATCAACAGCGATGCCACGTAAGACCCGGTCCAAAGCGCCCCCGCCGCCCCGATGGCCTCCGCCCCGCCGCCGAGACGGTGCACCTCGAACGGAACGACCAGTGTGTAGATCCCCGCGCAGACGGCCTGCATGAAGACCGGAACGTACAGCGAAACGAGACGCTGACGCCAGCCAAGCAGGATTGACGTGCGAATGGGTTCCAGCTTCAACGCAGACCCTCACTCGGATACGCCCGACGGCACCAAGTCCCCCGGCGCGAAGCAGACGATCATACGGCATCCCCCTCTCCCCGGACAGTGTCCCCGACACGAGACCCCACGCTCCCTCCGGAGGCTTCGCCACTCCCCGGACCGCGCAACGCTTGCCCGTCGCATCCGGCTTGCATACACTCTCGGCGAATCTGAGGCGGACCCGGAATGGATCAGGTCCCCGTACGCCCCAACCAGCCAGGAGCACGGGTAGCATGAGCGATCACGTCTCTCAACGCGTAAAGAGCCTCGCCGAATCAGCCACGCTGGCCGTCAGCGCCAAGGCCGCGGCCCTCAAGGCAGAGGGCGTCGACGTCGTCAGCTTCGGCGCCGGAGAGCCCGATTTCGACACCCCCGCGCACATCATCCAGGCGGCCAAGGACGCCCTGGACGCCGGCGAGACACGCTACGCCAAGCCCGCCCACGGCATCCCCAAGCTCAAACAGGCGATCTGCGAGAAGCTCAAACGCGATAACGACCTCCTCTACGAACCGTCGCAGGTCATCGCCACGATCGGCGGCAAGGACGCGTTGTATCTGGCGTTCCAGGCCGTGCTCGATCCCGGCGACGAGGTCGTCATCCCCGCCCCATACTGGGTCAGCTACCCCGAGCAGGTCCGCCTGGCCGAGGGCAAGAGCGTCTTCGTCACCGGCGACGAGGCCAACAGCTTCAAACTCACCCCCGGCGAAATCGAGGCCGTGCTCACGGATCGGACGAAGGTCGTGGTCCTGAATTACCCGAGCAACCCCGGCGGCTTCTGCTACACCCCCGATGAGGTCCGGGCCCTGGCAGAGGTCCTGACTCAGCGCGACCTGCTCGTCTTCAGCGACGAGATGTACGAGCACCTCATCTACGGCGACCAAAAGTTCATCAGCTACGGCGCCGTGAGCCCAAAGGCCTACGAGCAGACCATCACCTTCAACGCGGGAAGCAAGACCTACGCCATGACGGGCTGGCGGACGGGCTTCGCCGCCGGTCCCGCGCCGATCATCAAGGGCATGGCAAAGATCCAATCGCAGGACACCAGCGGCGTGCCCACGTTCTGCCAGCACGCCCTTGCCGCGGCCCTCACCGGCGATCAGTCATGCGTCCAGGAGATGCGCAAGGAATTCGAGCGCCGCGCCAACCACATGTACGAGCGGCTGAACGCCATGCCGGGCGTGACCTGCGTGCGACCGACCGGAGCGTTCTACACGTTCCCGAACGTCTCGGCCACGTACGAAAAACTCGGCGTCAAGGGCTCAGTCGAGTTCGCGACCAAGGCGCTCGAAGAGGCCCACGTCGCCCTCGTCCCGGGCGCCGCCTTCGGCTGCGACCAGAACGTACGCCTCAGCTTCGCCACCAGTATGAAGCAGATCGACAAGGGCCTCGACCGCCTGGCCGAGTTCTTGGGATAGATGGGAGACCGTGATCTTCGTTCAGACAAAGCCCCGTCCGCCCGGCACGTAGTCCCTTCTGGTGTCGCTGGCGCTACTTCGTCTCGGACCGAAGGCGAGCCAACTCCCCGTAGCGAGGATCCGTTCGCGCCACGTGGGTCAGCCCCCGGTCCAGCACGTCGACGCCCTCGGCCGACAGTCCCGCGGCAACGAGACTCCGGGCGTAAACCTCATAGGCCTCGCCGTCGTTCGGGGCCAACTCCACGGCGCGCCGGGCCAGCGCGGCCGCTCGATTCAGATTCCGGCTCGGACCGGGCGCGGCCATCGCCCGCGACAAGCCGAGAATCGCCGGCACGTGGGCCGCATTCGTCCCCAGCATCGAACGATACACTTCAATCGCCCGAGCCGCCCTGCCCTGATCGAGGTACAGATCGCCTTTCTGCACGCGCAGGGGGCCATGGTCGGGGAAGTCCCGGACCGCCTGTTCGCACGTCTTGATGGCCTCGTCGCGCAGTCCGGAGCGAGCGAGCGCCCTGATCAGCGTCAAACGCGAGAGCGGGTCATCGGGCGACCGATTCACGGCCTCCCTCGCCTCCGCCAGACCCGCCGCCATCCGACCCGCGGCGACGAGCACGTTCGCCCCGGACTGATAGTCCCTGGGCCTGACCTTCGGCGGGTCGTTGTCGCGAGGCCAGCGGACAAAGACGCCCGCAACCACGATCATGACGACGATCGGAACAACCTGCCCTCGCCGTGCGATCAGGCACTCGATCGCCGCCGCCGCCAGGGGAATCAGCCCGACCAGCATCGGAAGTCGAAACCGTGCCGTCTGATAAACCAACACGATCGTAAGCAGCGGCGCAAGCACCGCCACGTAAAGCCAGATGAGCGACCGGCGATCGCTCCATGTCGCGACCAACCCCGCAACGGCCAGCGCCAACACGACCCAGTACGGCACGGTCCCCCAGCGCAAGAGCCGGCTGAAACGCTCGGCGTAGTAGGGGTTCGCGTTGTTGGTCCGCTCGAAGTAGTGCGCGGTGGCCGACAGCTTCGCCAGCAAGAGCCCCACCGGACCCGTGAACGAATCGTACGAAGCCAGGGCTTCCCCGATGAGCGGGCCGAAACGCCCGTCCGTTCGACGCATCGCCTCCGCGAACCCGCCCAGCATGCCCCAACCCGTCCCCGGCGCCCCCGAGGCGTTGGCCAGGTAGAACGTCGAGGGCCCCACCGCCTCGATCGATAGCGCTGGTGCGCCCACCACGACATTCCGGGCGACCAGCGGAACGAGGCAGACAGCGAATCCCGCCACGAGCGCCAAGCACGCGGCGACCATCCTCCTTCGCTCACGCCATCCGAACAGCACCAGCGCCGCGATGACCAGCACCGGTAGGACCGTTGCGTTGGATCGGAGCAGACACCCCAGGCCCGCAACCGCACCGACGAGCAAGAACCGTCCAGGACGTAACGCCGCTGGCTCTCGCAACGCCGGCCACGCCCAGACCAGGCACCAGATGGCACCCGCCAGGGCCAGCGTCGTTAGCGAAGCCCGAAGCCCGACGAAGTCGTAGAACAGCAGCGGCCCGTACACTGCCGTCAGGATCCCCGCCAGAAGCCCGACGATGGGATTGAAGAGCCGCCGCCCGATCGAAGCCAGGAGCAAGGCCGTCAGGCTGCTGCCCAATGCCTGCAGCGCGTACAGCAACCACATGCCCTGGCCGAATACCTTGAACACCACAGCGAGCAGATAGGCGTACAGGGGGGCCTGATGGAACGCCTTCCCCCCGTACCAAGCGTTCCATTGCTCCAGCGGGGCGATCATCCGCTGCCACGAGAAATAAGGGTGCAGCGCCTGATCGGTCAGCCAGTCGCCGTCGGCGATCACGCCCGCCCAGGCGGCGAAGAAGTAGATGTCGGTCTCGGTGTCGCGCCAGAGATCGGGAATCGGGCTGCGCCCGATCTCGATCGCGTAGACGAGCCGGAACGCCACCGCCAGCGCGAAGACGGCGACCAGCACGAGCCGCCATCGCGCATCGAGGCGATCCCTCCAAGGTATCCGCGTCTGACCAGGTGTCGGTTCGTCTCGGGATTCCATCGCCTTTGGCGCTCACCGGTTCCGGACCTCGGCCACCGTCCGTCTCGACCGAACCATACGGGGCGCGGGGGCACTCGGTCAAGCCACGCGCGCGGCGTAAGGAGAGCCCGCCCCACGCGTTGACTTAACCCGCTTGGGCTGCGAGAATCGGGGTTTGGTCGAGATGGGACTGTTTGCCGGGCCGGAGCAGAGCATGATTAGAGCCACTGAAATTCGCAAGGGCCGAACCATCCTCCACGAGGGCGAACTCTACGTCGTCCATGATTCCCAGCACGTGGCTAAAGGCAACTGGCGGAGTTACATGCAGATCAGGATGAAGAGCATTAAGTCTGGGCAGATCCTGGATGTCAGATACCGCGTGGACGACCCGGTGGAGACGCCCTTCCTCGAATCCAAGGAGATGGAGTACCTCTACGAAGAGGGCGACAAACTCATCCTCATGGACACGGAGACGTACGATCAGATCCCGCTGGAGAAGGACGTCATCGGTGACGGCATCAAGTTCCTCAAGCCCAACGAGCGACTGGCTTGCCAGATCTATGAGGAAAAGGTGATCTCGGCCGAGTTGCCCAACGTCGTCGACCTCGAAGTGACCGACACGCCGCCGGCGATCAAGGGCGCTACGGCCACCAACCAAAACAAGGACGCACTGTTGGAGACCGGCGCGAGGGTCAAGGTGCCGCCGTTTATCGAGATCGGCGAGCGGGTCCGCGTCGATACGCGCAGCGGCGAATACGTCGAACGAGCCAAGTGACATGACCGGGTCTCGGGCCCAGGGCCTAGGCGGGAGGGTCTAGCACGCCGGCAAGGCGTTCGGCTTCCTAGACCCCAAACCCTAGACCCTAGACCCTTCATCAAAACCAAGCGGTCGTTGGCGGTTTCCTCGGGCCCCCAGGCGCTGGCCTATGACCGCGAGTAACTCTACACGAGCGTGATCGGTGCCTGATTCAATCGGACAACTTTCTCGATATCAGACCAGCGCATGGGGTGAGTTGATCGACCGGGGTAGGATCCGGTGGATCTCGGGCCTGTCCGCCGTATTGGCTACCGGCCTGCTAATCCTGCTCCTCCTGGCCACCGGCCTGGCGGCGCTCTCGGGTGAGTCCGCCCTCGGAGAGTACACCGCAACGCTGGGCATGGCCCTCAGCGTCTGGGCGATCGTCTGCTTCTTCATCGACGCCTACGCACTGTATCGCTGCATGCCGGGACGAAACGATCGACTCGTCCTATCGCTCAGGCGGTGGGTGCGAGGCCAGGTCGATCCGGCCGAGGACGACCTGCGAGCGGTGAGCGACGAGGACCTGCTCGGCCGAAGCGACGACCTCCGCGACCGGATGCGCGAGCTCATCTCCCCCCTGGATCGTTGGTGGACGCGCCTGTCGCTCGAGGAGAAGGCCGAGGAATACTACTGCAAGGAGTATCGCCGGCGAACGAATGTCTTTCTGGCCGAAATCGAGACCAACGGCATGCTGGCCGAGGCCTTCGCCCTGCTCCGTGAGGCCTCCCGCCGCGCCAGGGACCACCGCCAGTTCGAGTGCCAGATCATCGGCGGAAAGATCCTCAACGACGGCAAGATCGCGGAAATGAAGACCGGTGAGGGCAAGACGATCGTCTGCCACCTGGCGGCGTACCTGCATTACCTCATCGCGCGGAAGGTCCACATCGTCACCGTCAACGACTATCTGGTCAAGCGCGACGCCGAGTTCGCCCAGCCGATTCTCGCGATGCTGGGGGCGCGCGTGGGCTACATCCAGTCCGAGATGGGCACCTGGGGCGCCGAGGCCGAGGAGCGACGCGGCGCCTACGAGAGCGACATCACCTACGGACAGAACAGTGAATTCGGGTTCGACTACCTCCGCGACAACATGAAGATGTCGAGGGAGGACCAGGTCCAGGGCCGTCTCGACTACGCCATCATCGACGAGGTCGACAGCATCCTGATCGACGAAGCCCGCACGCCGCTGATCATCTCCGGCGAGGCACGCGACGACCCGCTCCAGTACAAGCAGATGGACCAGGTCGCCCGTAAGCTCATCCAGCTCCAAAAACAAGCCCAGAAGGACACGGCCAAGCGAATCAAGGACTGGGCCGACAAGCCGCCCGAGGAGCTGTCCAAGAACCAGAAGTTCCCCCAGGCGATCAAGAAGTTCGAGACCGACCCGGACTGGATCGACGGAGACGAGGGCGAGGCGATCCTCCACCGCCACTACTACAAGGTCGAGAAGGATCGCAAGGGCGCCAGCCTGCTGGACGAGGGAGAGCTCATCGTCCAGAACGAGCTCGCCCTCGGAAGCCTCTCCGACGTATCCAACACCCACGTCCGACACCTCATGGAAAACGCGATCCGCGCGCACGTCGTCTACGAGCGCGACGTCGACTACGTCGTCAGCCCCCAACGCGAGATCATCATCGTCGATCCCTTCACGGGCCGACTCCAGCACGGCCGACAGTGGTCCGAGGGCCTGCACCAGGCCATCGAGGCCAAGGAGGCCGTCCCCGTCAAGAAGCAAACCCAGACCGTCGCCACCGTCACCATCCAGAACTTCTTCAAGCTCTACCTCGAGCTCGCCGGCATGACCGGAACGGCCATGACCGAGTCCGAGGAGTTCATGAAGATCTACCAGCTCGAGGTCGTCGCCATCCCGACCAACCGCCCGGTCAACCGGATCGACCACAACGACCGAATCTACCGCAGCGTCGACGCCAAGTACGAGGCCATCGTCGAGGAAATCCACCAGATGCACGAATGCGGCCGGCCGAACGATCCCTGGCTGCTCGCCGACGTGCTGGAGGCGCTCCGGGACCTTCGCGCGAGCCGGGACGAGTCCGTCGGAACCATCAACGAAGCGCTCAAGGCGTGGGACCAGGGCGAGGGCACCGACGAGAAGCTCGCCCCCGCCTATGACGAGGCGATGGGCGCCATGGCCGGCGGTCGACCCGTGCTCGTCGGCACCACCAGCGTCGAGAACAGCGAGAAGCTGTCAAACCTGCTCACCAAGACTTACGGAATCGCCCACGAGGTCCTCAACGCCAAGAACCACGCCCGCGAGGCTGAGATCGTCGCCGTCGCCGGGCATCGACACCCCCACCCCCGCGGCAAGAATCGACCCCCCGTCGGCAACGTCACCATCGCCACGAACATGGCCGGTCGAGGAACCGACATCAAGCTCGAGCCCGGCGTCGTCTACGGGGGATGTATCGGGCGGCTGATCTACGACGAGCGAGGCTACGAGCAGATCATCGATCGGCGGGAAGAGGGCGAGCGTCGTGCGACCAAGTGCTGCATCCACTGCGACGAGTACGACGCCCGAACGAATTGCGCCCACTGCTTCAAGCCGAAGCTCGATGCGCGGTTCCCCATGCTCGGCCGGCGCGTCTGCGCCGTCAACTCGCCCTGCGGGCTCCACATCGTCGGCACCGAGCGACACGAGGCCCGCCGAATCGACAACCAGCTCCGCGGGCGGTCCGGTCGTCAGGGAGACCCCGGCAGCAGCCGGTTCTTCCTCTCGCTACAGGACGACCTGATGCGGATGTTCATGGGCGAAAAGATGATCGCCCTACTCGAGCGCCTCGGAATGACCGGCGGAACCGCCCTGGACGACCGCCACGTCAGCAAGGCCATCGAGCGAGCACAGAAGAAGGTCGAGGAGCGAAACTTCGGCATCCGCAAGCAACTGCTCGAGTACGACGAGGTCTGGGACTACCAGCGACGCGACTTCTACAAGAGTCGCCAACGGGTTCTCGAGGGCGATCGGCTCGAGGAACTCATATGGAGCATGATCGGCCACACGATCGATCAGGCGGTCTCGACGTTCCTCGGCCCCGACTTCCAGCGGCAGTCGATTGCCCAGTGGGCCCAACAGAAACTGGGCATCCCCGTCGAGGCCGGCCGCATCGAGACCGATGACGTTCGCTCGGCCGTCGAGAGCATCCGCGATCAGGCCCGCGACGAGGCCCGCACCAATATCTCCCGCACCATCGGGGAGTACATCGACCCTGACGTCGACCCCAGCGAGTGGGACCTCCGAGGACTCAGCACCTGGGCTAACCGTTACGGCATCAACCTCACGCAGAACCAGCTCCGCCGGATGACCCCCGACGACATCGAGGAGCGGTTCATGACCGGCGCCGCCGAGCAGATCGAGAACACCGATCTGTCGGCCGTGGAGCCCTTGCTCGAAGAGGCCTATCCGCTCGCCCGCCTGGCAGAGTGGGCGCGGCTCCAGTTCGGCGTCGCGATCAGCCAGGAGCAGCTCGTCGGCCCCGACGGCCGCGCCACCGGAGAGAACCTCACGGCCCTGGTCCGTCAGGCCTACCGCCGCCGAGAGGTAACCTACCCGGTCGAGGAGCTCATGGACGCCACGTTCGGCCCCCAGGCGGTCGGCGACAGTGCGTATGCCGCCGATCGCATCGTCCAATGGGTCAACGGCAAGTTCAACCAAGGCTGGACGCTCGAGAACGTTCAGGGCAAGAGCCCCCGCGAGATCTTCGAGACGATCCTCGAGTTGAACGAGGAATACCTCAACAACGGTCGATTCTCTGAGGAGATCGACTCGGCCCTCGCCGAGCACCACGGCGATGACCTGATCGTCTGGGCGCGTCGAAGGTTCGGGCGGGTCCTCGAGGAGGCCGACGAGGAGACGATTCGCACTGACGGCAACGCCCGCGAGCTCTTGGTGGGAGTCGGGCGCAGGCTGCTGAGATACGAGCTGACGCGGCTGGAGCAGGTGGTCCTCGTCACCGCCCTCGACGACGAGTGGAAGGACCACATGTACGAGATGGACCTGCTCAAATCCGCCATCGGGCTACGCGGCTACGCCGAGAAGGACCCGAAGGTCGAGTACAAGCGGGAAGGCATGCGGATGTACGGCGAGATGATGGATCGCCTCCGCGAACGCGTCACGCAGACGATCTTCCGCGCCCGTCTCGGCGGCGGGGTCTCCAGCGTCTACCGTGGCATCGAAACCCACCACGACGACGCCGTCAACGTGGGCTTCAGCCAGGCCGACGTCGAAGGCCTCGGTCCCCAGGGCGAGGCGTCCAGACCGCAAACGATCCGCCGCGAACAGCCCAAGGTCGGCCGAAACGACCCCTGCCCCTGCGGCAGCGGAAAGAAATTCAAGAAGTGCTGCGGCAAGGGCGTCGTATAGCGAGTTGGAGCGATGATGTCCAAAGACAGCGGTTGGTTTCGCGATCGGTTTCTAGGCAAGAAGCGTAAGGAGGAGCAGCACGCCAAGATGCTCCCCACGGATGACGACCCCCCGCTGCCCGAGCCCGTCGAGCCCATCAAGACCGACCACGACAAGCCCAAACGCAACGACCCCTGCCCCCTCGGCAAGACCGGGCCCGGCGGAAAGGTCCTCAAGTTCAAACACTGCTGCGGCAAAAACGGCCACGACCACTGCGTCGAACTCGAAAAGCAGCAGGGCAAGAAGTAGTCAGGTCGGCTTGGTCCAATCCCCTCGGCGGGACAAGGATCACACCGTTTCGGAGTGCTCGCGGCCTGCCCCGTTGGGGCTCGACGCCGCCTTCCCGACCGCGGCGGAGAATATCCGCCTCACATCAGCAAGTTCGTCCTGACTTCAATACGCTCGCCGCTGACGTGCGGCCGGAATGTTAAGCTGGCTGCGATACTTGGCGATGGTCCGCCGCGAGATGTCCACGCCCTCTTTCTGGATGACCGCCGCGATCGCCTCGTCGCTCAGCGGGTCCGACTTGTCCTCGTTGGCGATCACTTCCTTCACGTGCGCCTTGACGCTGTCCCAACTCGTCGACTCCCCGCTGGCCGTCTCCGTGCCCCCGGTGAAGAACATGCGGACGGGATAGATCCCCCGAGGCGTCTGCATGTACTTGTCGGCCACCGTCCGGCTGATCGTGGACGGATCGCAATTCAGCTCCCGGGCCAGATCGTTCATCCGTAGGATCTTGAGCCCCGACGGACCGTTGTCCAGGAACTCCCTCTGCCGGTCCACGACGATCTTGGCCACCTCGAGCAGTCGCTGCTGGCGATACTGCACCGCGTCGATGATCGCGCTGGCCGCCTCGATGTTCTTCCGCAAGAACTCGCGGACCTCCTTGTCCTGCTTGCTGGCCTCCAGCAGCCGGCGCATCGACGGCGAGATCCGCAAGCGCGGCGTATTGCCCCTGGCCAGTCGCACCGTGTAGCCGTCTCGTCCCTCGTCGTCGTAATCCACGATCACGTCGGGCGTGATCCGAGGCACCTCGTGCTCCGTGATCAGCATGCCCGGTCTCGGGTTCAGGTGCGCGATCGTCTCGACGGCCTCCTTGACCTCCGCGATCTCGCACCCCAGCGCCTTGGCCACCGCCGGATACCGGTTCTTCTCGATGTCCTCCAGGTGGTGCCGGATGATCCGCTCTTCCAGGTCGTAGTGCCCCGGCAGCACGTCGAGCTGCAACAGGAGGCACTCCTTCAGATTCCTCGCCGCAACCCCCGTCGGCTCGAGGTCCTGAGCCGCCACCAGCGCGTACTCCACCAGGTCGAGCGTCAGCGGCGGAGACACCGAGCGCGTTATCTCCTCGAGCGATGTCCGCAGGTAGCCGTCCTCGTCGATCTGGTTGATGATCAGCTCGCCGGCCCTCTTGACGTCCGGAGACTCATCGACGAGCGCCCACTGTTGAAGAAGGTATTCCTGCAGGCAGATCGGGCGGCTGGCCGTGCTGGCCATGGCGTCCATCTTGGCGTCGCGCTCGCCGTCGCTGCGGCTGGCGCCCATGAACGCCCGGTCGCCGTCGTCGAAATCGTACTCGCGCGTCAACTCGTCCAGACGATCGAACCCGTCGTCCCCTGCGGCGGCGTCGGTCTCGGCGGGCGCCTCGCCTTGATCATCCAAAGAGACCTCGGGCGTGAGTTGCTCGACCTCGAGAGCGGGGTTCGATTCCATCTCCTGCTGCAGTCGCTGCTCAAAGGCCAGCAGCGGGAGTTGCAGAAACTCCATCGACTGGATGAGCTGCGGCGTGAGTCGTTGCTCTTGCCGAAGGACCTGCGCTGCAACCTGGGACAGATACTGAGACATCAGCGACTACTATGTTGCTGCGGCAAGGCTGTGCCCCTGCCGCATCGATCACGAATCACGCCTCACAATGGCTTTCGTTCCTCGATCGCGTCGGCCAACATCGCCTTCGTCGCGTATTCCATCTGTGCCCCGGTCGGAAGCCCTCGGGCCAACCGGGACACCTTCACCCCGCATTCCGCCAGCAAGCTGCGGATATACATCGCCGTCCCGTCGCCCTCCATCGTCGGGTTGGTCGCCAGGATCACCTCCGCGACCCCCCCTGTCCGCACCCGCTGAACGAGCGCGTCGATCGTCAGATCCCCCGGTTCGATCCCGTCCAAGGGGGCAAGATGGCCCATGAGCACGTGGTAGACGCCTCGCACGATGCCCGTGGACTCTAGCGCCACGACGTCCTTGGGCTGCTCGACGACGATGACCTGGCCGCGATCCCGATTCGCATCCGTACAGATCGCACAGGGATCCGCTTCCGTTAGATTATAGCATACGCTGCAGGGCCGAACGTTCATTTTGACGTCCCGGATCGCCGTGGACAGGGCCAACGCCTCCTCCGCGGACACCTTCAGCAGGTGAAACGCGATCCGCTCGGCGCTACGAGGTCCGATACCAGGGAGCTTCTGAAACTCGGCCTGCAACCGGGAAAGCGACTCGGTCGTGTTTGAGGCCATGACCCTACTCCTGTCCAATCGCGGCTCCGACCACCCAACAAGCCCACCGCATACTGGCCTGACCGCAAGCCGGCTGGGCATGACGCCCCGCGCGTCTCGAAGACCGTCCTGCCTCGATTCGAGCGCCCGCGCGAGCCACCGTCAAGTCAAAGCGAAAACGACTCACGTCTCCGCCAAATGACCAGCGACCGGCTCGCCGGCCGGCCGCAATCCCCACCCATCGAACGCACATTCTGTCGCCAGCGAGTCGCTTACTGTCCCCCACCCAGCAGCCCGTCCAACCCGGGAATGCTCAGTCCCCCCGTAACCTCGCCCAGCGCCTTCTTCGCCGCCTCTTGCGACTCCTGAAACGCCGCGCACACCGCCGCCTTGACCAACTCCTCCAGCATCTCCACGTCCTCGGACTTGACGACCTCCGGATTGATCTTGATCTCCTGGAGTTCCCCCCGACCGTTGACCCTTGCCGTCACCATGCCGCCTCCGCTGCTGGCCTGGTGGATCTGCTTCTCCAACTCCGCTTGGACTTCGGTCATCCGCTGTTTCATCTGCATGGCCTGTTTCACCAGGCCGCCGAGATTGCCGAGGTTCTCAAACATCGTGATGCCGCCTCCCACGGCTCGAAAGCCCCTCAGGAATCCGACTCCTCCGACGATGCCGTCGGTCCCGGTGAGGGGGTCTTCTCGATATTGGTCAGATCGCCGTCAAACAGATCAAGCGTCTTCTGCACCATCGGATCCGCCAGCGCCTCGCGCCGCTCCTCTCCGCTGACCGGCAACGTTCGACGCGCCGGCGCCTTGGAGGCCGATTGCTGGGCCACCGGCTGGCTTGACTCGGCGCTTCGCGCTCGTCGGCGAGCTGCGGGCGTCGACGACGTAGACCCCGCCTCGCCAGCGCCGCCACCGGAAGAACGTGACGGCGCCGCGCCGCCCGATGCTGCTCGCCCCGCCCCGCCCTGGCCTGCCGGCTGAGGTCTCGTCGCCTGGGGCCTGGTCGCCGCCTGCGCCGCGCCGCCCGATTCCCCCAGACCCGCTAGAAGCGTTTCCACCGCGGCGAAGCGCTCCATCGACGCCATGCGAACGATCGCCGCCTCCGTCAGGGCGCGCCCCGATCCGCTGAACCGGACGCTCCGCCTCAACTCCTCACTGATCGTGACGAGGTACGTCAGCCCCGCCGCGTCGAACCGCGACGCCTGGCCCGCCAACTTCTCCCGAACCGGCGCCGGGACGTCGATCAGATCCGTCTCCGCCCCACAGACCCGAACAACCAGCAACTGCCGGTAGTAGTCGATCAGGGACGCGCAGAGCTGTTCGAGACTGTGCCCCTCGTTGAGGCAGCGGTCCAGCGCCACCAGCCCCCCCGCGGCGTCGCCCAAGGCGACGCTGTCCACCAGCCCCGCCAGGAGTTCGTTGTGAGGCGCCGGCAGGATCTCGTCGATCAATTCCACCGCCAGCTTCTTGGCGCCCAAGCTCAGCAACTGATCGAGAAGCGAGAGCCCGTCGCGCATCGAGCCGTTGGCCAGCCGCGCCACGCGCCGGATGACGTCCTCGTCGGCGTCGACCTTCTCCGCCTTGAGGATCTCGGCGAGCTGCGCGCCGATCTTGTCCACGCTGATGCTGCGAAAGTCGAACCGCTGACAGCGGCTCTGGATCGTCGCCGGCACCCGCTGAGCCTCGGTCGTGGCGAAGATGAACTTGACGTGTCCCGGCGGCTCCTCCAGCGTCTTGAGCAGGGCGTTGAACGCGCCCTGGCTCAGCATGTGAACCTCGTCGATGATGTAGACCTTGAAGCGCGCCCTGGCCGGCCGATAGATGGTGCTCCCGCGAAGCTCCCGGATGTTGTCCACGCCCGTGTTGCTGGCCGCGTCGATCTCGATCACGTCGACGTCATGACCCTCCGCCACCGCCACGCAAAGCTCGCACTTGCAGCAGGGCTGCGTCGTCGGCTCGTCCGCGGCCAGGCAATTCAGTGCCTTGGCCATGATCCGCGCCATGGACGTCTTGCCCACGCCCCGCGTGCCCGTGAAAAGATAGCCGTGGTGAATCCGACCGCTGGCCACGGCGTTCTTGAGCGTGGTGGCGATGGCCTCCTGCCCGACGATCTCGTCGAACGTCTGGCTTCGGTACTTCCGTGCCAGGACCGTATAGCTCATCGCTCAACTTCCTCGCGCCAAAAAAATAGGCCGTGCAACACCCGTCGACCCGGAACATCGCAACATTCGACGCGCATCGACTCAGGCCAGGTTGCCCCACGGCACCTGAAGCGTTGCGGGTGGGCTGCTCCGGTCAAGGTCTGACCCGTTGTCCACATGCCCCATTGCATGGGACCCGGCCCTCAACGCCTCTGCGCGTCAAAGCGGTTGTAACGTCCCGAGCCTCATGGGCGCGTTCAGCCCCGCATAACCGGATTTCGGGTCACCCGCCGAAACGGGATCAGGGCACCGGTAGCGCCCCACCTAGCACGGCTCTTTTCCGCTGGTCCGCAAGGAGCCACGCACGATCCACCTCGACTGGGGGAAAACGCCCCCCGGCCACGACGCCCCGCGGCGCTTTCAAGGTCTGCGAATCGTGATCTCCTCCTGCGAACTGGACTTTCTCACGGTCTCGATGTCCACCCGCTCGATCACGACGTTCCGGAGCGGACGATCTTGATCATCGACCTCAACTTCACTCATCTTGCCAAGCGTCTCCAGGGATTCCTGTCCGATCGCCTGCGCAAACGCCGTGTACTTCCCGTCCCACGGCTTGATCCGGCGCATACAGATGAAGAACTGGCTGCTCCCCGAATCCGGATCGTCCCCAGAGAGCGACATGCCCACGGTACCCTCGTCAAACGGAGTGTCGTTAAGCTCCGCCTTGAGGGTCTTGCCGTCTTCGCGCATGCCCGTGCCGTCGTTCAGCCGATCGCCGCCCAGCGCGGCCACTCCCGAATAGATGCGAAAGAAGCGAGTCCTGTTGTAGTACCCCTTCTCGATCAGCTCGATGAAGTTCGCCACATGGTTCGGGGCCTTCTCGTACAACAGCTTGAGCCGGATCTTCCCCAGGTTCGTAATGAGCACCACCTCTTTGTGAGGCGCAAGCTCGATCCGCAGCTCGTTCGACTCCAGGGCGCCGCCGTAAGGTCGCCACGTGAAGAGAAACAGCCCCGAACGCCGGAGCGCCGGATAGTACTGGCCAACGTCTATCCGAATGCCGACCAACCCGTTCGGCGCAAGCGTCACGGCGGGCACCGGGCCCACCGGGCGATACATCACCTCTCGTCCGGTCTCGGCTCCCTGGCCGTCAACGATGCTCAGCGCCCGGAACTTCTCCCCGCTGAAAACGTGGTCGAACGGCAGCCCCATCGCGGCGTTTTGCATCGAGGCCACATCTGCCTCGGGCACGGTGAGTACGACGCTCTGGTCGGAGTCGTTGCGGAGCAGGAAATCAACCCAAACCGGCTCGCTCGTGTGCAGATGCGTCCGATCGGTCGAGAGGATCGCCTTGACGTGCTTCAGGGCGGCCGCTCCCGTCACGGGCTGAGTGCTCGTAACCCCTGCCGCACCGAACGCACCGCCCTGCGTCATCAAGGTCAGGCAGATTACATAGTTCAAGGCCCGCATCCTCCAGCGCTTCAACCCATTGAGTTGCGCCGCAATGCTCCGCCGCACGCAGGTCCCTCCCTCCAGCGTCGAGCGCCGAGCAGGCACCCAGCGGCGGACCGGTAATATAACACAGCACCCCCGCGCGGACAACCAACAGGCTGACCGCTCCTCCCCTTCTACACGGACATCGCCTAGGCGTTGCGGTGGCTACGGCTTAGGTTGGCGGGCCCCGCGCGAACAGTGCACCCCCCAGACCAGGCTCCTTCGGGTGCCGCAGCCCATCCCACGACTGCAGAAGGCCCCCACGCGTACCGAGGGTATCCTTACCTGCCCCCGCTCGAGACCGTCCCTACCGTCGCGGAGAACTCGTCCACCGAAGACCCCAACATCCCGCTTGTCCGCGATGGTCCGCTACACGACCCCCTCACCAGCCTCATCGCTGACGATCAGGCACACATCTCGAACTTGACTGCTGCACAGCCAGCCGATATCCGCCGCCCCGACCGGACTGCCCGTCTGCCCGACCGCCCAGACGTACACGCGGTTCCGATAAGCGTTGACGCCCGCCAGACGATCCGACGACCACCAGGCCTGCTCGAATCGGTCGCCCTCGGCCACGTATCCGTCGACAACGGTGTCGCCCAGGACAAGCTCCCGGACCGCGTCGGAACCGTCGGCGAATCCCAACCGTCGAATCCCCATGATCTCCGAGAGATGAACCGACTGACAGGGACCTCCCCTACCGCCGTGAACGGACGCGCAAACCTCGGGCCTGTCCGCCGACCAGTGAACGACGTCGCCCGCCTCGGTGCCGGCGTAAACCTCGTCAAGGTGGACGTGAAGCGCGGCGATCCGAGACTTCCCGCCGGCGTACACCCGCGGCATCGCCGTCGTCAGGTCGGAGCCTTCCAGGCGAATCACGGCCTCGTCGATCGACACCCAGACGTCGCCGCGCGGATCCGTCTGAACGCATCGCACTGTTCGGGCGCCCTGCGTCCTCTCGGCCAGCAGGTCGAACCCTCGCCCCGTGTCCAGCTCCCAGCCACGCACGCCCAGGCCTGAATGCGAGGCCAGCAGATGCGCCCCCCTGACGGCCAGGCTGTTGATGCCGCTGCGAACGGCCTTGCCCTCGGGAACGTCCCATTCGAACGTCGCCCTGACCTGCCCGCGCGCCGGGTCGACCAGAACGACCGTCCTCGCGCCCCCGACCGCCAGCAGGTCGCGCCCGTTCGGATCACGGACCAATGCCAGCGACCGGATCCCCCCGCCGGGTAGCTCCACCCGCTGTCGGCGAGTCGGGCTCGCCGGCGATCCAGGATCCAACCAGACCAACTCGTCACCCGCCGCGACCACCACGGACGTGCATCGTTTCGCCACTGCCGCGCACTGCAGAAGGCTCCGATAGAGCTGCCCCCGTTGGTCCTCGCCGAACTGGCGAATCAACTCCGCCACGGAGACCTCCGGCGACGCCTCCGCCATCTGCCGCAGCCGGCCGAGCATCTGCTCGACGTGCTCGAGATGCTCGCCACGCGCCGCCTCGGCCGCCTGCCGAAGCTGCCGATCCATGGCCATGCGATCTCGCCGCGCGGCGGTCCGTTCAGCCTCGACACGCACCGTATCCAACGCCGAAGAGACGAACGTCGCCGTAACGTCCTCGTCGAGCCGCAGCCCGGCCGAGAAGCAGGCCTGCCCCGTCGCCTCGCGCAGCGCTCCCAGGAACCCTCCAGGATCGGCGCTGTCGACAAGCTCGCCGGCCGTGTGCTGCCGCGCCCACGTCACGACGCCGCGCCGGACCTCGTCGGCAAGGTGGTCCTTCAACGAAGACAGTGTGGCTCGATCCGCATGTCCCAGCACCGCCGACCGGAAGCCGGCTAGATCCGCCGCCTCTCCGGACACCGCCACCGCAAGCTGCACGGATGCGTCGCAACGATACTCGTCCGACGAAGTCACCGATCCGACATCGAAGCCAAGTCCTAGCAGCCCAGTTCGAACGAAGAGGACCTCTGACGTGTGCGTCGCGGCGATCTCTCCCCGACCCGCCACCGCGGAGCGCTCCCCCTCCTCGCCGACCACCAGCGCCACCCACCCCGACGGAACCTGAACCGCCCGCCGGAGCAGCGTGAACAGGCCGTCGCGAGGCACGACCGCCGCGATCAGCTCCGCGTCCTTTCGGATCGATCCGATGTCAAACGCCACGTCGCTCATCCTTCGGCACTCGGACAGCCACGCCCAGTCAACGCGTGATCCAGCACATCTCAGGGCGGGGGTGGCCCATCGCTTCAGCGGTGGGGGACTCGAATTCCCCCTCGACCCCCTCCGCTACTCGCCGCTCCCGGCAAACTTCTCATACCGAACCAGGTCGCTCGCTCGCACCGATGGCGGCGTCGCCTCCAACACCTCCAGCACGTCGGACATCGTGATCGCCCGGGGCTCGCCGCCCGTCACCGACTCCAGGAACGGGCGCGTCGCCGCCTGCGAGGCGATGCCCTTGATGTCCGCCCCGCTGTAGCCGTCGAGCAAGTCGCACAGCCTGCCGAAATCGACGTCGTCCGCCACCGGCCGGCTCGCCAGGTACATCTCTAGCAGCTTCAGCCGCCCCGGCGCGTCAGGCAGCGGAATGTATACCTTCGTATCCAACCGCCCCGGGCGGAGCATAGCCTCGTCCAGCATCCACGGCTTGTTCGTCGCCCCGATGAAGAGCAGCGCCCGGTCCGCCGCACGGTCGAAGCCCTCCAGCTCCTGCAGGATCTGCGGCACGACCCGCTGCATCACCGTCGAGCCCTCGCTCCGGCGCCGAGGCACCAGCGCCTCGACCTCGTCGATAAAGATCACGCTCTTGTCCTGCGACTTGGCCGCCTCGAACAGCTTCCGTACGTTCTGCTCGGCCTCTCCCACCCATTTGCTCATGATCTGAGCGGGGCTGATCACGAAGAACGTCGCGTCCAGCTCGTGCGCCGTCGCCTTGGCCATCATCGTCTTGCCCGTCCCAGGAGGACCGTAGAGAAGCACTCCCCCACCCGTGCCGACCCCGTAACGCCTCGCCAGCTCCGGGTGGGTGAACGGGTAGATCATCTTCAGCCGGATCTCCTGCTTGACGTCCTCCATCCCGGCGACGTCGTCGTAGCCGATGTCCGGCCTCTCGCTCACGATCCACTCGGAGGCGTCAGGCCCTTCGTCGTCCGCCCGTTCTCGGGCGACCGTTCGCGCGTGTCCTTTCTGGCCCTTCCGACGGTCGCACTCCTTGGCCAGGTCGATCAGCTCGGCCGCGTATTCCTCGTGCTGGCTCCGCAGTTCCTCCGTCTTGGCCGACTCGGCCAGCTCGACCAGCACCTCCGCCGCCTCCACGAGATACGTCTTGGCCACCGCGTACTCGCCCGTCTTGAACGCGGAAACGCCCTTGTTCTTCAGTCGCTCGAATGTGGCAAACGTCGCGCCCATAACCCTCGTTCTAAATCTCCCCTCAGACTACCCCCACCACCGCTCCCAAAAGACTCTCCGCCCCGCAAGGGGTGCCCCATCGCTTCAGCGGTGGGGAACCCGAATTCGCCCCTGGAATCGACGCCCCCGCCTCTGAAGAATCGGCCCACCCATCATCAGAGAATCGTGCAGTCACCGCCCTTCCCCACGCACCCCCTCCGCAAACTCGCACCGCCCTCTCTCTCCAGACCCTAGACCCTAGACCCTGGACCCTTCCCCCTACTTCCCCTGCCGCTCCTTCTGACCCTTCAGCTCGGCAAGCTCATCTCGCAGCCCAGCGAGCCGACCCATCTCCTTCTCGTGCTCGGCCGCCTCTTCCGCCTCGATCATGCGATCGATCTCGTCGTCCCCGACGGCCTGGCTGCCGGTCGTCTCCACGTCCTGCGCCGCCATGTCCTCCACCGAGTCCAGGAACATCGACATCCGCTCCTCCATGCTGGCCGACTGAGCCATCGCCCGCTCCCAGTCGACCTGCGTCTTGGTCAGGTCCGTCTCGCCGAACAGCCGGCCGATCTCCTGCGCCATCGTGCCCATCGCGGTCGCGAAGTCCGCCGAGGCCTCCGCCTGACGCTTGATCAGCAGCGCGTTCTTGACCGCCAGCAGTTGCCGTTCGAGGATCCGCTTGATCGTCGCCGTCTTCTTCAGCGAGTTGCGGATGAACTCGTACTGGCTCGTGTCGCCGATCTGCTTGGCCCGACGCGCGTTGCCGATGAACTCGTCCGTGAACTTGCCTTGTTCGCGGATCGCCCGCTCGATCCGCCGGATGCCCTGGCGAATCTTCATGTCCCGCTCGATGCGTCGTTCCTCGGATGACTTGAACAGCGCCATATCTCACACCTCGTTCGATCGCTGGCGTCGAGCCAGAACTAGTCCTCAGGGCTCGGGATCACAATCCACAGGAGGAGGTAGAGCAGGGTCCCGGGAACCGCCACGGAGAAGACGCTCACGGTCAGATAGATGGCCCGAACTAATGTCGGGTCCACCTCGAAGTACTCGGCGACGCCCCCGCACACCCCCGCGATCATCCGGTGCCTGCGGCTTCGACGAAGCGGCTTGGACAGGTTGGTCATCGCTTCGCTCCACGAAACAGAGCACGCCACGTCAAGACGCGCCCTACGCTCGTTGGTGGCTCTCGCCCCCCTATCCCTCCGCCGCGCTCTTCCGCTCCCGAACCCGCCGATCCGCCTCGTCGAACGCCTCGCTCGCGTCGGCCAGATCCCCCGCGTCCATCTTCTCCCAGATGTCCATAACCGCTTGGCCCGCCTCGCTGACCCCCGTGGCCCCCTCGTCGATCTCAGCCCCGAGCTGCATCAGGTCGTCAAGCCGCTCCTGGTACATCTCCGCCGTCACGGCGTCGTTCTCGATCAGCTTGCTCAAGCCGACCAGGTCGCGAGCGCTGATCATCCCGATGCGATCGCCCGAGACCTTCGCCCGGTCGGCGTTCTCGCGGATCATTCGAATTCGAGAAACGGTCAGCATCTCCTTGGTGCGGATGTTGAGCTGCCGGCTGACCATGAGCTGCTCGGTCGTCTTCAGGTCGAATTCCTGCGCCATCATGCGCCGAACCTCGGGCGACTTCTCCTTCGCCCCTCGCTCGAACAGCTTCTGCTTCTCCTGGCCCAGCTTCTCGATCCGCTTGACGAGCAGGTTGCGGTCCTTCTGGAGCGTCAGCTCCTGCTGGCGGAGCTCCTGACGCGTCATCTTCGACAGGGGTTTCCGCCGCTTGGTCAGCCAGTCGAACAGGGCCATCGATGCCGTCTCCCGGTACGTTTGCTACGCGTCCGCCTCGCGACGCCGCTCCTCTGGGGCGCGGTGCGGCGTCGCCTCGTCCGAGGCGTCTGCCTCGGAGCGCTTGCTGGCCTGCGTCGCCGTCTCGTCCGTCTTCCGAGACGCCTGCGCCTCGAACTCCGCCAGGATCGCCTGCTCCTCCTCCGTGATCGCCGACTCGCCCGTCGCGCTGCCGACCGTCCGAACGGTCTCGTAAGCCTCGTCCAACTCCTCGATGGCGGCCTCGGCCGCTGCCGCCGCCTCCGTGATGTCCTCCGACCCAGGCAGCCCCTCCGGCTTGGCGGTCTGAGCGAGCTCGAGGTTATGGATGTGCCGCCCCAAAACCTGGCTCTGCTTGTTCAGGATCGAGACCTTCTCGTTCTGTAGGCCGATCTTCTGACGAAGCTGAGCGAGCTGCGAGGCCAACCGACGCTTGACCGTCGGCGAAGTCGCCTGGGCCCCCTCGTCGAGCATGGCCTTCTCCTGATCGACCAGTTCGGTCAGAGCCTTCTCGATATCGCGTCGCTGCTCGTCGATCTCCGCCTGCTTGCCGCTCAGCTCGCGGATCTTCTCCGCCGGCAAAGCGTCTCGTCCCAGGATGCGCTTCAGGAAATCCATCACGGACATGGGCCGGGCCTCCTTCACCACGGTGGATGTGTAATACAGGATACTGGCCCGCGATCCTCTCGTCACGTTCAGATGCGCGTTCTCCGAGGCCATCGTCTTGAACGCCTCCTCGACGACCCGAGTTTCCACTCCTAGAGTCTCGGCCAGCTCGGCCGCGCTGATCCCGTCCGTCATCAACGACCCGCGCCGCGCTTCCAACGCCTGCCGGACCCGCTCCTGTTTCTCACGCTGCCCCTCCGGGTCGAACAGCTTACAGGCCTGCTCCAGCTTCTCCCCCGAGACGCCCGTGATCCGCCACCCCCCCCCTGGCCCCGGCTCGATCAGCACTAGTGTCAACCCCGAACGAGTCAGCCCCGATCGTCTCGCCTCGTCCGTAAAGCCGCTCGGGCTGCAGATCCCGATGACCCGCTGACGGATCTTGCCCGCAAGCAGCCCGTCCACGTACTCCGCCAGCTCGTGCCGGGCAACGGGTCGAAGACCCTCACCGCCAGAGGCCCCCATTTCGCCGAGTCTCAGCGCGTCGTCCAGGGGAGTCACCACCCCCGCGGTCAGGGCACTGACCTTCCTCCGCCGAAACCAGTACCACGGCCGCACGTAGCCGATCTGCTCGATCCGCCGATTGTTCGGCAGCCGATCGAGCAGGTCGAGGTCGGTCATGCGCCGAGCCCGCATCTGCTCGCGAAGCCGATCGCGCTGATCGCCGCCCCGCCGGCGGTAAGACGAACCCGCCATCCACTCCTTCGCCGCGTCGAACCGTCGCTCGATCGCGGACAGGAACTGCGACTCGACCTTTCGTGCGTCATCAAGTGTCGTGCTCATGGCCTCTACATTCGACGGTGCGGGGCGCGCGCTAGAAGGTCAGGCGAGTCCCGCATCGCCCGCAGTATCGCGCGCCGGATCGGTTGGGGTGCCGGCACTGCGGGTTGGGGCAGACCGGCTCGGCATCAATCGGCGGCGGCGGCTCCTCTTGGTTCATGGCGTAAGGCCCCCACCCGTTGCGTCCCCCTCGACGCCCCCCGCGCCCTCGACCGCGCGGTAGGCCGCCCTGCCCGTAACGCGCGCCGCGGTCGGCGAGTCGAAACACCGCCGCCACCAGCCGCAGGAAGATCATCACGATCACAGGCAGCATGACGACGAACACACACGGGATGAGCGTAAACCTCAACATGGCCAGTTCAACTCCTGGCATCGCACCGGCGGCCACGGGCGATCGAGAGTCCATCTGCCAGTCTTCAGCCGCCGCGACATCTCGAGCCTTCCCCGCCGCAACTCAGCACCCCCTGCTCACCAAAGACGCCCCGCACAGGATGCAGTACTTGTCCCCCGCGTCGATGTAGGCGCCGCATTTCGTGCACCGCGGCGGATTCGGATTCACCTGTTGGCCGCACTTGATGCAGAAGTTGTCCTCCGGGGCTAGACGCGTGCCGCATTTCTCGCAGAACTCCCGTCGGGTCCTGCCCTTCGCCGCGGGCGGAATCGCCTTGGGCAAACGGGCCACCGGCGTCGCGCGAGGAAGCTCGGTCACGCGCGCGTGTCTCGCCAACTCGTCCAGCATCTCCCGTGCCGACGAGAACCGATGCTCGCGACGCGTGTAGCACCGGGCAAAGAACTCGTCCAGCCACTTGGGCAGTTCGCTGCGGAGATGGCTCGGCAGATCGCCGCCCTGCGGCCGCTTGCCCGTGACCAGCTCGAACAGCACGACGCCGCAAGAGTACAGGTCCGCCCGGGCGTCCAGGTCCAGCCCGTCCCGCTGTTCCGGGGCCATGTAGGCGATCGTACCCGAGATGCTCTTGCCCTCGTCGGTCAGCAGGCTCCCGGAGGCCATGATCGACGTCGTCGTCAGCCCCGCCGCCTGCCCGAGCCCGAAATCCGTGATCCGAACCACTTCAGGCGTCCACGCCTCGACGCCCTCTCTCGAGGCGATCAGCACGTTCGCCGGCTTGACGTCACGGTGGATGATGCCGTTTTCATGCGCGACCGCCAACGCCTCCAGCATGCCGCGCAGAACCGCCATGGCCGATGCCAGAGGGATCCCCTCCGGGTGGGTGTCCACCACCTGCCGCAGCGACGGGCCGTCGATGAACTCCATCACCAGGTAAGGCGGCGCGGCGTACGGATCCAGGCCCAGCGCCCGCACGATGTTCGGATGACGCAGCCCGTGAATCGTCACCCCCTCGCGCTGAAGATTGCGGACGTACTGCGCGTCCGTGGCGAGCTTGACCGCCACGATCTGATCCTGCCACACGTGGTGCCGGGCCTTCCAGACCTCACCGAAGCTCCCGGCCCCCACCTGCTCCAGCAGGAGGTATTCGCTGATTCGATCACCTGACTTCGGCTGATACATCGCCAAGCCTCGATCCAAATCTCCGCGCGGAATCCCGCGCCATCGCAGCACGGGCATCGCGTAGCACGGACATCGCGTAGCACGGGCATCTCGTAGCACGGGCATCTTGCCCGTGACCCGAAACGCCTGCTCGCCGCCGCAACATACCCCGAACGGCGTTATCGGACGGGGACCGACCCCGACCCCTCAGGAATGGGAGACGCTCTCAGGGACAACCTATTACACGAAAACCAAACTCCCATCCTGTCTACTATCATACTCCCTGATCGGCTACCCCGCGATTACAAACAACTTGCGCCTTTCGAACCCCCCTGGGCCCACGGGACCTCGGCGGCTCAAACACCTCGCGGAACTCCTCACGCCCCTCTTGAGCATCCGCCCGCCTCGGCGTATCCTCACACTGCCGATCCGGAGCCACGGTCACCGGTGGTGGATATGCTCATGCAATCGACGATTCGCGAGTTCAGAAGACTGGCCGATCCCGGACGTCCCGGCGGAATACGCTCATCGGCGCCCCGAGAGCCAGGACGTTGGCCGACGGTCGTGCCGCTCCTGCTCTGCTCCGCGTTCGGGGTGAGCGCCGCTGCCGCCACGAGGTGGGGCCCGGAGCAACGCCGCGCATATGCCGAGCAAGCCGCCCTCGCCGACGGCTATCGGCAACTCCGCGAACAGGTCCTGGCCGTGCCCGTAAAAAACGGGCACACCCTCAACGACGTCGCGGCCACCTCGGACTCGATGGCGATGGGGCTGCGCCGGCTGACCGCTCAGGCGGACCGCCTCGGCAAGCTGCGGCGATACCGCAACGGTGACGTCGAAATCGATCTTCGATTGCCGCTCCAACCCCTCATCGAGAGACTCGCCAAGCTCTACGCCGCCGCCGAGCCGACGGGGCCTGTCAAGGTTGCCGACCTGGAAGCGACGGCGAGCCAATCCGGTCAGCAGGCACTCCTCGTAACCGGCTACGGCCAGGAGCCGACGCCGGAAGAGCTGACCGGCCCGCCCGGCTGGCCCGGAGGAAAAGACGCCGGTGACCTGCCCCCCGCGGGCTGGGCCGACGTCGCCCCCGCTGGATTCAAGGCCGCCGAGAGGGCCGCTCAACTTGACGCCGCCGACCACCTCGCCAGGAAGATCGCCGAGCTCAAGATGGACCGATCGGGCACCGTCGGCAACCTCATCGCCACCGCCCCCGCGATCGGCGACGGGCTCCGTCAACCGTTCGCCGGCCTGGGCTTCAGCAAGCCAGAGTACGTCCCCGAACAGGTCTGCCGGACCTACGCCGAAGTGAACGTCAACGACGTCGTGACCCGGCTCGAACGACTACTCGCAAGCCTCCAGACCAAGATCGACGTGCCCGAGGGAGACGTCCGAAGCATAACGCGACTGGCGAGCGTACGGCGCCTTCGCGCTGTGGGCTACGGCCTGCCGCCCGCGTCGATGCTCCGCAAGAACCGCTGGGCCGTCCTTGATGTCGACCAGCCCGCCTGGGCCAGAGAGTCGATCCGGGCCAAAGGCGAAACGTCAATGTCCAAACAGCAACCGGTCACCGATCGGCTCGTGGAATTGGCCGTTCAGGACGCCCGGATCGCCGCTCAACTCGATATCGCCAAGAAGATCGACGCCCTCGAGCTGCCGGGCGGTGTCACCGTCGCGACGTTTCTGGACCGGCACGAAATGCTCGCCGAGGACATCCTGACGTTCCTCAGCGCCGCCAGACTCGCGGTGCCACCCGCCGTGGACAAAGACAAACGACAGGTGGCCGTAACGATGGAGTTGCCACTCCGCCGCCTCTGGCTCATCCTGCGCGACGCCATCCCAACAACGCCGACGACGACCATGCCTGCCCAGTCTCAATAGCCCAAACGCCTCAATCACATTGGCTCCAAGGCTATCCCATATACTGGTTTTATAGGTTGTCGTGTCCATGCCCCACGCGTACAATGCAATTCAGATGGGTCGGGTCTCCCGACCAGAGGGGAAGAGACCATGCTGTTAACCTTCAGTCAGACTGTGGTGGATAACACACCGAACTACTTCGGTTATCGGTCTATTCTCCCCGATTCCGCCCGTGCCGCGCGCGGGACCGCTGCCTTCGCGCGGGTCGCGCGTGACAACTGAGAAACGAGGAGGCATTCGCCATGATTCGCAAACGCGTCCTGAAACGGGCGTTGGTCGTGGTGGCCACGGGGTTGCTCATCACCCCCGCAGGCCTCGTCTGCATGTCGGAGGACATCGATCTAGGCACCCTCGGCGGAACCGAGAGCATCGCCGCCGCGCTCGATGACGCCGGACACGTCGTGGGCGGGGCCGAGACCGCCAGTGGCCAGTGGCATGCCTTCCTATGGTCCGAGTCCGGAGGCATGACGGACCTCGGCACCTTGGGAGGTCCCGACAGCGAGGGCCACGACGTCACGACCGCTGACGGCCTAACCATCGTTGGCACATCCGACATGCCGCATCCACTCGATGCAAACCAGTCTGTCGAGCGAGCCTTCGTCTGGTTCGCCGGAATCATGACCGAGCTCGGCACGCTCGGTGGAGACAGCAGCGAGGCCTGGGCGATCTCGGATACGGGCAAGATCGTCGGCGCCTCCGAAACCATCGAGGGCGACTGGCACGCCTTCCTGTGGCAGTCGCTCTCGATGACGGATCTCGGCACGCTCGGCGGCGACAACAGCTTCGCTTACGGCGTAAACAGCGCCGGGCTCGTCGTCGGCTGGTCCACGGCCCCGAGCCCGCCGGACCAGGACCCGAACAATCCCGAGCCTGCCCCGGTCAAGCGCGCCTTCCTCTGGACCGAGGCCGGCGGCATGACCGATCTCGGAACCCTCGGCGGGCGGAATAGCGCCGCGTACGCCGTCAACGAAGCCGGCTACGTCACCGGATGGTCCGACACCCCCGAAGGCGAGCGACACGTCTGCGTGTGGGACCCCAACGGCGCGATGCAGGACCTGGGCACCCCTGGCGGGCCGGTCGCCGAGGCCTGGGGCCTCGGACCAGGATCCTTCGTCGGCTACGGTCTGGACCCCAACGGGCAGTTGGACGGCATCTGGTCAGGCGGGACCGTACAGGTTTGGTCCATCGGCCAGCCTCTAGGCGGCAACGGCCCGGTGTTCGTCTACGACATCGGCGGCGCACTCCTCAACAAGGTCGGATCCGCCGTCACGCCCACCGGCGAGATGCACGCCTTCCTGCGGCAAAACCAGCCGCCGATGCCCTAGATCGGAGGATCGTCATGACAACGAAACTGCAATCCAGACTCAGGGGAATAACCCTCATCCAGACCGCCACCTCCGTGGCGACCATCGTCGGACTCATCACCACGATCTTCATCCCCGCCCTCATCGGACTGCGCGACCGCAACCGCCAGGCCATTTGCGCCACGCGCATCGCCCAGCTCACAAAAGCGATGCTCGTCTATGCCCAGGACTACGACGAAACGCCCCCCTTCATGGGAATCGGCTGGGAAAGCATCCACTACCCGGACAAGCCGAGCACCGCCCCCTTGGCCTCCCAGAGCCCCTCTCCCCCGCCGCCCCTGCTGGCCCTGCCTGACCGACGCGCCTGGGCGTACGCCGAGACATGGCTGACTCAGAACCACCAACTCCTCTGGAACGGAACGCTGCCCGAGAACGAATGGCAGCAAAACGGCGTCGGCCTGAGCACCGGTCTGCTCTTCACCTACACCCGATTCGAGACCCTCTACCGATGCCCCGAATTCGAGCGCATCCCCGACAAGTCCCAGAACGCCTTCAACTACACCAGGACCGACCTCGGTCGAAAGTGGATCATGGGTGACTGGGCGCAAAGTGGAAAAGAGTCCGACTACTGGGGCGGAAGCGACTTCGGCGCGCCCGGCCCCATCATGAGGACCAGCGAGATACACAGGCCGTCTTGGCTGCCGATGATCTACGACGAATCCGCCCTGCGCCACGTCGGCTCCGCCTACGAAGAGCACATTCCCCCAAGGGACGCAATTGCCTCCGGCGGATGGGCCGCCGTGGATTGCATGCACTTCCTCCTCGCTGACGAGATCGGCTCCTACCACGGTCGCCCCATTCGCAACGATCGACTCCCACCCGAAGTGGACCCTCTACATGTCAAGTGCGGCTACGTCGGATGCTACGACGGACACGTCGAGTTGACGAGAACCTTCTGGGCAAACATGAGCGGCAGTAACCCGCTCCTACTCTATACGGCGCTAGCTGACATGCTCGACTGGCTCAGCCGGCACACCTTCGCCCAGAGGGGAAAGCTGATTGTGGGCGGCTCTCTCTAGCCGACCATCCTGAGCTGGACGCCACCCGCTCACCGGCCATATCGACAACACGTAGGCTCGACGACTGCTCGTGTACGCCTATCCCTCAAACCTGGGCTTGCCCCTGCCCGGCGCCTCAGGTATAGTCTGTGTTCGTGCGCTCGCCGATGATTCAGCCGGTCCCCGGGTCGCACGTTTGGGCAGCAGGCCATTGGGTGAACCCATGAGGATCGCCGATCCCATCCTGACCGTTCTCTTGCCGCCGCCAACGCTGTCCGCCAATCGTCTCGACGCTAACCGCTAGAAACCGCAACCGTTGACGGCTGCAGGACGCGACGCCAAAATCGGCGTTTGCCCCGTGTGCCGTCTGGATAGACACAGGGCAACTAGAGCAAGGAGAGAATCGTGGCCGTCCCCTATCACCAACGTACGCATCTCTGCGGACAACTCCGAGCCGCTGACCAAGGACAGCAGGTCGTCCTCGTCGGCTGGGTCAACAGCTATCGCGACCACGGCGGAATGGTCTTCATCGACCTCCGAGATCATGACGGCCTCACCCAAATCAAGTTCAACCCCCAGACCGACCCAAACGCCCACAAGGTCGCGCGCGCCCTCCGAAGCGAGGACTGCATCGCCGTCAGAGGCGACGTCGCCCTCCGCGGCGAGAACGTCAACCCCAAGCTGCCCACCGGCGAGATCGAGGTCAACGGCCGCCAGGTCGATCTCCTCAACAAGAGCGAGACCCCCGTCTTCGAGATCCAGGAA
Organism: Phycisphaerae bacterium; assembly: GCA_016927755.1. Lineage (GTDB taxonomy): Bacteria > Planctomycetota > Phycisphaerae > UBA1845 > JAFGLZ01 > JAFGLZ01. Next base: position 1,373 of record JAFGLZ010000265.1, on the reverse strand, counting down.
GACATCGAGGTCGGCGAGGAAACCCGTCTCCGATACCGTTTCCTCGACATGCGACGCGGCCCCGTACAACGCGCCCTGCGCATGCGCCACAAGATCACCAAGGCCATCCGCGACTACTTCGACCGACAGGGATTCCTCGAAATCGAGACCCCTTTCCTGACCAAGAGCACGCCCGAAGGCGCACGCGACTACCTCGTCCCCTCCCGCGTCCAGCAGGGCAGCTTCTACGCCCTGCCCCAGTCGCCGCAGCTCTTCAAGCAGCTCTTCATGATGGGCGGAATGGACCGCTACATGCAGATCGTCCGCTGCTTCCGCGACGAGGACCTCCGGGCCGACCGCCAGCCCGAGTTCACCCAGGTCGACGTCGAGATGGCCTTCGTCCAGCAAGAGAACGTCATCTCCGTCACCGAAGGCGCCATGGCCTACATCATGAAGCAGGTCCTCGACATCGACGTACCGCTACCCATGCCGCGAATGACCTACGAGCAAGCCATGCGGGACTATGGCATCGACCGCCCCGACACGCGGTTCGGGATGAAGCTCATCGACATCAGCACCCTCGCCGCCAAGATGGACTTCAACGTCTTCAAGGGCGCCCTCGACGCCGCGGGTGTGGTCCGGTGTGTCGTCTGCCCCGGCGGCGGAGAGATGACCCGCAAGGAAACCGACGGGCTGACCGAGCAGATCAAGGGCATCGGCTCCGGCGGCCTGCCGCTGACTAAGGTCATCGCCGAGGACGGCAAGCCCGCCCTCCAGACGGGCATCGCCAAATTCTTCGCCGGCGACTTGGCCACAGAGCTCATCGCCGCGACCGGAGCCCAGATCGGCGACGCCATCTTCTTCTCCGCCGACACCGAGGCCAACGTCTGCAAGTACCTGGCCTGGCTCCGAAGCGAGCTCGGCGAGCGACGCGGCCTGATTCCACAGGGCCGATTCGACTTCTGCTGGGTCGTCGACTTCCCGCTCTTCGAGTACAACCATGACGACGGACGCTGGTACAGCACCCACCACCCCTTCACCTCCCCGCGCGACGAGGACCTCGACAAGTTCGAAAGCGGCGATCTCGGCGGCATCCGCGCCAAGGCCTACGACATCGTCCTCAACGGCATCGAGGTCGCCGGCGGAAGCATTCGTATCCATCGGCGGGAGGTCCAGCAGAAGGTCTTCCGCGCCCTCGGCATCAACGAAGCCGAGGCGCACGCCAAGTTCGAGCACCTGCTCACCGCACTCAAGTTCGGCGCTCCCCCCCACGGCGGCATCGCTTGGGGCCTCGATCGATTCGTCATGCTCCTGCTCGGCTACGACAGCATCCGTGACGTCATCGCGTTCCCAAAGACCCAGCGCGCCGTCTGTCCCCTGACCGACGCCCCCTC